>JBAQWV010000088.1:0-29321 GCA_049299095.1 Anaerolineae bacterium
GTGGAACAAATTCCTGGATAATGTTCCACTGACTGTCGGTCATGTCGCTTGGGTAGTTTCGTTGGTTCACAACGACGATTCATACCACGATTTGCCCGACAGTTACCACTTTTCAAACAGTCTCTAACGAACGCATGCAGCTGACTCCCTACCGCTCTATTTTTCAAAGGTCATGCGCCAGCAAAGACGCTTTTAGGTGAAGTGTGTCTTGCCGGCCCGGTGTCGGGTTATGCTGGTGTTAGCCACCAGGTCAGATAACCAACGGCCAAGGCCAATAAGCAGTAATCATCATTTTATGTCAACTTCATTCGAAACTTGACACCAGTCGGATATCATTCCCCACTCTACCACTCTATGACCATCTGGCACTTTCCCGACGTAACCCCCCAAGCCCTGGCCGTGACCGCCCACAACACCATGGTGGGGCATCTCGGCATTGAATTTATCGAAGTCGGCGACGATTTCCTGCGCGCCCGCATGCCCGTGGACGCACGCACGATCCAGCCGGCTGGCCTGCTGCACGGCGGCGCATCGGTCGCGTTGGCTGAGACGCTGGGCAGTGTCGCTTCGTACCTATGTACCGATCCAGCCAACACCAGCTGCGTGGGTCTGGAGATCAACGCCAATCACATCCGTTCAGTGCGCAGCGGGTTTGTCTTCGGCGTAGCACGCCCCGTCCACCTCGGCAACTCGACGCACATCTGGGAAATCCGCATCACCGACGAACAGGATCGCCTCGTGTGCATCTCCCGCCTGACGATGGCTATCTTGCGAACAAGCAAGCAGTAAACAGTTTACTATCCAGGTACCAACATGCTCCCCTTCCAGGACTATTACCCCGACGCATGGAGCCACTGCTACGGCTGTGGGCGGCTAAACGAACACGGCTTGCAGATCAAAAGCACATGGGACGGCGACGAGACCGTTGCCACCTACACCCCGCGCCCCTATCACACCGCCGTGCCCGGCTTTGTCTATGGCGGCCTGCTCGCCTCGCTGATTGATTGCCACGGCACAGGCAGCGCCGCGGCCGCGGGCTACCGCGCCGAAAGCCGTGACATGGACACGCTGCCCCCGCTGCGCTACGTCACCGCCTCGCTCAAAGTAGATTATCTCAAGCCGACGCCGCTTGGCCCGCCGCTGGTGCTGCGCGGCCGTATCATGGAGGTCAAGGGGCGCAAGGTGGTGGTGCAGATCAGCCTATACGCCGAGGGGGAAGAATGTGTGCGCGGCGAAGTGATCGCGGTACAAATCCCCGATTCTTTCCTCAGCTCCTAGCCAGGGTACTTCCCCAGTTTACAGTCACTGATCTGGACACAGATCAGACTATTCCCCCAAAATCCACTGTCTGTAAAGCGCCTCTACCGGCGTGCCGCCCGCAGCCACCGCCATTGTCAGAAAATCATCCGGCGTGGCGATGCCATAACGATATTTAACGACGTACTCCTGTAACAACGCCAGATAGCGTTCTTCGCCCAACTGCTGCATCAGCGCGTAATGGAAGAGCGCGGCCTTGCCGTACACCAGCGTTTCATAATTGCCACTAAACGCAGACACCGGCTGATTGACCGCATCGTCCAGGCCATTCGTTACAGCCAATTGATACGGCAATTGCCAGCGCCGCTCCACCAGCCGCTCCGCCGCAGCCTGCCCATTCACCCGTTGCACGTAAAAGTAAGTTGAAAACTCCGCCAACCCCTCATCCAACCAGGGAGTGTTGACCGCATCGTTGCCGACGAGATTGTACCACCACTGATGCGCTACTTCGTGCGCCACCCGGTACTCCAGTTCGTCGGCATTTTTGTTGTACAGATCGAAACCCAACTCGATCAGACCGGTATACTCCATACCGCGAAACTCCAGCGGCCCGGCCACCACATCCAGTTCTGCGTCAGGATAAGGGCCAAACAACTCGCTGTACACGCGCATAGCCGCGGCCGCGTAATCGGCAGTCGCACGCCCCGCGGCTTCCTGGCCAGGCAGATACCAGGAACGGATGCGCACCGCGCCCGCGGTGGTTTCCGCCAACCGGTATTGATTGCTGGCAAACAGCGCCATTTCACGCGCCGGGCCGGTTACGATGCGCCAGGAGCGCCATTCACGGCTATCCGATGACGAATTCGCATTATCGAAAGCAGGCGCGGCGGCTGGCTGGGTATTGACAGTCACGCCGCTGGCTACGATCACCGTGTCCACCGGTGCGGTCATCGTCATTTGATAAGTCGCCGCAACGGAAAAGGTCGAATCGCCCTGCAACATGCTAACATCCAACCGCCAACCATTCTCCGCTTGTGGATCGCGCACAGCCAGCATGGGATAGAACGCAGGCAAGGCCAGCACGCCGTTGCTTGCCCCGATCAAATGATAGAGCGTATCCTCCCAGACAGGCGGCTTCAAACGCCATTGCATCTGGATCGTCACCGGCTCGTTCGGCTTTACCGTGTCTGGACGCGTAACCACCCGCACCGCGGTATCATCCGCCGCGTAATCAAAGGGAGCACCCGCGCCGTTGACTGTCACCAGATTGATGCTCATACTGCCGCCGTAATAGCTCAAATTGGGATATAGGCGAAAATAGTACTCTGGCAAGATCGTGCCATCCGGTTCAGCGGGGATGGTTACCGTCATGCGGCCCATCAGCAGCGGCCGCGCCGAATCGAGCTGCACATCGAGGCGATAATCGGGCAGGGCTGGCAACTCATCCAGCATCTGTTGCTGGCCGGGGGCCAACGCCACGCGATAAGCCGCCCACGGGTCAACCGGTTCCGGGCGCAAATTAGTACAGCCAGCAAGCTGGACAACCACAAGCAACAAGACGAAGAAAATACGTAGACGCATCGGCACAACGTTCACCCTGTTCGATCATCTTCACAGGAAATAGTCAGTATGAAAAAGTATAACACCGCTTACCCGCGGCGACAAACGCCGTCATGCGTATTTTGTACAACCAGTAAAACCCGCTTGTCCGGTGCTTTCCCAAGCTGCCGCTGATTGCCGCAATCCTCGGAAGATGTGGTAAAATTGCCCAACTTACGATAACTATTCCGGCGCGCGAATTCGCGGCCTGCACCGCAGCGCCATTCCACGATTACACCAACCATGTCCCTATCCACTACCGACGTCGAACACATTGCCGAGCTGGCGAAGCTGGCCCTGACGCCTGTCGAGATCGAACAGTACCGTCAGCAGCTTTCTGCGATTCTGGAACATTTCGAAACGCTCAAGCAAGTGGACACATCCAGTGTGCCACCCACTGCCAGCGTGCTGCCCCTGCGCACCGTCATGCGCGCGGACGCGGTGCAGCCGGGTCTATCCAACGAAGACGCACTCGCCAACGCGCCCGATCCGTTCGACGGCTTCTTTCGGGTGCGGGCGGTGTTTGGAGAAGAGTAGACAAGGAAGAGGTAGATTGGCAGAACTGTTTCGCTTGACCATCCATGAAGCGGCGGCGTTGTTGCGGCGGCGCGAGTTTTCCTCCGTCGAGCTGACGCAGGCTGTATTGAATCGCATCCAAGCGGTAGACCCAGCGGTCCGTGCCTATTTGCACATCATGCCGGAGGTTGCGCTGGAACGGGCCGCCGCGGCTGATCGCCTTCTGGCGCGCAGCGAAGACCCCGCAGCGTTATCGCCGCTGCTGGGCATTCCCTTGGCGATCAAGGATGTGATCCTGGTGGAGAACGCACCGGCCACTTGCGGTTCACGCATGTTGCAGGACTTCGTTCCCCCATTTGAAGCCACTGCGATCAGCAATTTGCGCGCGGCCGGGGCAGTGCTGCTCGGCAAGACCAACACCGACGAATTCGCGATGGGTTCCTCTACCGAAAACTCGGCCTATGTCACCACGCGCAACCCGTGGGACCTCACCCGCGTGCCGGGCGGCTCCAGCGGCGGCAGCGCGGCAGCCGTGGCCGCCGACGAATGTTTAGGCGCGCTGGGCAGTGACACCGGCGGCAGCGTGCGCCAACCCGCATCGCTCTGTGGCGTCGTCGGCATCAAGCCAACTTATGGCCGCGTCAGCCGCTACGGCTTGGTCGCTTTTGCCTCCAGCCTTGACCAGATCGGTACTTTCGGCAAAGACGTTACCGACGCGGCCCTACTGCTGCAAGCGATCAGCGGCTATGACCCGCGCGACGCCACCAGCATGGATGTGCCTGTGCCTGCCTATGCCGCGGCACTGACCGCTGACAGCAGCCAACCACTGCGTGGACTGCGCGTCGGCGTGCCGCAGGAATATTTTATCGAGGGGATGCAGCCAGAGGTGGAAGAGAGCGTGCGCGCGGCGATTGACACACTGGCCGCGCTGGGCGCAACGGTGCTGCCGGTCAGCCTGCCGCACACGCAATACGCCTTGCCCGTCTACTATCTGATCGCGCCTGCGGAGGCCAGCGCCAACCTGGCGCGCTACGACGGTGTGCGCTATGGCCTGCGCGTGCCTGAAGCGCAAACCATGTGGGAAGGCTTCGAGCTTTCACGCGCGCGTGGCTTTGGCCCCGAAGTGAAACGGCGCATCATGCTGGGTGCATACGCGCTCAGCGCGGGCTATTATGATGCCTACTATCTGAAAGCGCAGCAAGTACGCACCCTGCTCAAGCGCGATTTCGACCTGGCTTTTGAACAGGTAGATATCATTGCCGCGCCTGTCAGCCCGACCACCGCCTTTAAGGTGGGTGAAAAGGCCGACGACCCCTTGAGCATGTACCTGGCCGATGTCTTTACCCTGTCGCTCAATCTGGCGGGCAACTGCGGCTTGAGCGTGCCATGCGGCTTCGATCAGCAGGGCCTGCCCATCGGCCTGCAACTGATTGGCCCTGCCTTTGGCGAAAGCGCCATTCTGCGCGCCGCCTACGCCTACGAACAGGCAACGCAGTGGCACATGCGGAAGCCCGCTTGTCAGTAAGCAGTAAACAGTAGCCGTTGCGATACGTCTTCGGCGGGTAAATTGGCTCGTACAAAGCCACCAATCTACCAGTTACTTGTTCACTTATCTGCTTTTCAACTTCTAGACAAGGACGTCTACCCGTGAAATTGATTTTGCCCGTTGCGGGCTATGGCAAACGTATGCGACCCCATACCTGGTCGCGGCCCAAGGTGTTGATTGACGTGGCGGGTAAGCCGATGCTCGGCCATGTGTTAGATCAGTTTTCCGATATTGGCATTAACGAAGTTATCTACATCACCGGCTGGCTGGGCGACCAGATCAAGCCATATGTCGCGGAGAACTACCCGCAGTTCGGCGCGCAGTTCGTGGTGCAGGAGGAGCTAGCCGGGCAAAGCCATGCCATCTGGCTGGCGCGCGAATACATCAGCGGCCCCTGCTTCATCGTTTTTGCAGACACGATCGCGCGCGTGGACTTGCAGGCGATGATCAACGCCGACGCAGACGCCGTGCTGGGCGTGTGGGAAGTCGAGGACCCGCGGCGTTTTGGCATCGCGTTCACCCGCGCCGACGGCACGGTGGAACGCTGTGTGGAAAAGCCCACCACCGATGAACACCGGCTGGCGATCATGGGCGTCTACTTCGTGCGCGAAGGCCGCGATCTGCTGGCAGCTATCGAAGAACAGATGGCACGCAACCAAACGCTCAAGGGCGAATTTTTCCTGGCCGACGCGTTCAACCTGATGATCGAGCGCGGCGCGCGCTTCACCACTCAAACCATGACCGTGTGGCAGGACTGCGGCGTGCCAGCCTTTCATCTGGCAACCAATCGCTGGCTGCTGGAGCATGGCGCGGACAACAGTGCCACCACTCGCGCCACCCTCACCAACAGCACACTGATTCCACCCGTCAACATCGCCGATGACTGTGTGATCCACGATGCCACCGTCGGGCCATACGTGGTGCTGGAGCGCGGCAGCCGCGTGATCAACAGCGAGCTGACCGATACCATAGTCATGGCTGACAGCATCATCCAGGACAGCCAATTGTACGATGCAATGGTCGGCGAGCGCGCCGAAGTCAAGGATTATTACGGCAGCCTGAACATCGGCGACGATTCGTTCGTCACCGAAACGCATAATTCCTAGCACGCAATCCGCCCCCCGCAAGGAGCCTCCCATGCCATACCGCATTTCACAACGCGTCGCTTCCGTGCCGCCGTCCGGCATTCGCAAGTTCTTCGACATCGCTGCCACAATGGATGACGTGATCAGTCTGGGCATTGGCGAGCCGGACTTTGTTACGCCGGACGTGATCCTGCAAGCAGGCATTGCCAGCCTGCGTCGCGGGGAAACACGCTACACCTCCAATTCAGGCACAATCGAGCTGCGCCGCGCAATCAGTCAGAAGCTGGCCGCGCTGTACGGCGTCCACTACGACCCGGAGCGGGAAATCCTAGTGACGGTGGGCGTCAGCGAAGCCTTGTACCTGGCGATGACTGCGCTGCTCGACCCCGGCGACGAAGTGATCGTGCCGGAACCCTGCTTCGTGGCCTATACCGCGGAGGTCGTGTTTGCGGGTGGGAAGGCGGTGACGATCCCGACCCAGTTCGCCAACGATTTCGAGGTGACAGGTGCGGAAATCGAGGCGGCCATCACCCCGCGCACCCGCGCGCTGCTGATCGGCTATCCCAACAACCCCACCGGCGCGGTGTTGCCGCGTCACCGACTGGAAGAGATCGCACGCGTGGCTGAAAAGCACAATCTGATCGTGCTGTCGGATGAAATTTATGACCGTCTGGTCTACGGCAACCATCAACACGTCTGCTTTGCCAGCCTGCCCGGCATGAAAGAGCGCACGATCCACCTGGGCGGCTTCAGCAAGGACTACGCCATGACCGGCTGGCGCATCGGCTATGTGTGCGCGCCCGCCGAAATTCTGGAAGCGATGCGCAAAATTCACCAGTACACGATCATGTCAGCGCCAACAACGGGCCAGGTTGCGGCTACGGTGGCGCTGACCGATCCCCAGGCGGAAGAAGCAGTGCAGGCCATGATCGCCAGCTACGACCGCCGCCGCCGGCTGATCGTGGATGGGTTCAACAACCTTGGCTTGACCACCTTCGAGCCGCAAGGCGCGTTTTACGCCTTCCCCAACGTCGAAATCAGCGGCATGGACGAAGATACCTTTGCCTGGACGCTGCTGGAAGAGGAAAAAGTGGCCGTGGTGCCGGGCACAGCCTTTGGCGCAGCGGGTAAAGGCTTTGTGCGTTGCTGCTATGCCACCTCGTATGAGAAAATCGAAGAGGCGCTGGGGCGTATGCAAAACTTCCTGCGTCGGCATGGCTAAGCCTGTATTGGCTATTTGCCCTCTTGGAAAGGCCCTTCTATGACCGAAATGCGTTTTGTCTTGACTGTGGACGAAAAGCGCCGCTTGCAATTGCCGGAAGGCGTGCCCCTTGCTCCGGGCGAAGCGGTGCATCTGCTGTGGGATGGCAAAGTGTTGCAGGTTTCCCGTACCCAGCCGAAAAAGCTGGCCGATGCCTTTGCGCAAGTGCAAAAAGAAGCTGGCCGCGTGCTGGATACCGATGAGTTGAGCCGCCGTCTGGCCGAGGACGAAGCTCGCCGTCGCCGCAAATTCGACGAATTGTTCGGTGGTGGCAAGAAGGACTAGCGCAAGACGTGCAGGGAACTGCATACCACAGGTCTCGCAATGGCAGCGGCGTTTCCGATCATTGCGAGAGAATGAAGCGGCCGCGGCAAGCTCCGAATATCACCCGCCGCGATGCTGCCTCCCAATAACATTACTCTCGGCAATACACTCACTTATGCCCAACTCTTTTCACTATCTCCTTCTCGGCGCCGGGCGGCAAGGCACAGCCGCGGCCTACGACTTGGCACGCTTCGGTGAGGCTGCCAGCCTCACGCTGGCCGATGCAGACATCGCACGCGCCCAGGCAGCCGCAGATCGCATCACACAGCTCACCGGCTTCACCGCCATCCGTGCCATCGCGCTGGATGTCAACGATGGGGATGCGGTTGCGGACGCGCTGCGCGGGCAGAATGTGGCCCTCAGTGCCGTGCCGTATTACTTCAACCTGCCGCTGACACAAGCCGCCATCGTCGCGGGCGTTTCTTTCTGCGACCTCGGCGGCAACACCGACATTGTACGCGCCCAACATGCCCTTGACGCGGACGCGCGCGCCGCAGGCGTGGCGATTGTCCCCGATTGCGGCATGGGGCCAGGTATGGGCAACACCCTGGCCGTCTACGCCATGGAGTTGCTCGACAACCCGCAGCATGTGCGCATCTACGACGCGGGCTTGCCCCAAGCACCAGAACCGCCCTGGAACTACCTCGCCACCTTCAACATCGAAGGGCTGATCAACGAGTACCACGACGGCATGACCGTGCTGCGCGAGGGCGAGCTGGTGCATTTGCCCTGCTTCACCGAGTTGGAAACGATCCACGTGCCCGGCGTCGGGCATCTGGAAGCCTTTGTGCTGGCTGGTGGAGTTTCGACCGCACCCTGGACTTTCCAGAACCGCCTGGCAAGCTACGATTTGAAGGTATGTCGCTACCCCGGCACCTTTGCCCAGCTCAAAGCCTTTTCCGACCTCGGCCTGTTCAGTCCGCAGCCGGTAGACGTGCGCGGCAGCGCCATACGCCCGCGCGACCTGTTCCAGGTGTTGTTTGAGCCGCAAGTGCGCCAGCCCGTGATGCGCGATGTGTGCCTGATCCGGGCGGTGGCGCGCGGTACGCACACCAGCCGCACCGCGCAGGCCCGCGTAGACCTGGTGGATCACTACGACGAGGCCACCGGCTTCACCTCGATGGAACGCACCACCGGCTGGCATCTGGCCATCGTTGCGGCCATGCTGGCACGCGGCGAGATCGCTCCCGGCGCGGCCCCCCTGGAAATCGCGGTACCCGCGGCTACCTTTGTGGCCCATGCCCGCCGCCGCGGCTTCCAGATCATTGAAACCGTTGAAGTTGCCGACCCTTCGACCTTATCTGTTTCCGATCAATTCTCAATTTCTAATTCCTAATTCATGTACAACGCCGTCATTGGCATGGAACTCCATGCCCAACTGCAAACCAAGTCCAAGATGTTCTGCGCCTGCGACGCGGATTACTGGGAAGCGCCGCCCAACAGCCACGTTTGCCCCGTGTGCCTGGCGATGCCCGGCGTGCTGCCGGTGATCAACGCGCACGCGGTGGAGCAAACTGTGCGCACGGGGCTGGCGCTGAACTGCCAGATTGCGCCGTGGAGCGTGTTTGCACGCAAGAACTACAACTACCCCGACCTGCCCAAGGGCTATCAGATCAGCCAGTACGAGCTGCCGCTCTGCCATGACGGTTGGATCATGATCGAAGGCGAGGACGGCCAGCCCAAACGCATCGGCATCCGCCGCGCCCACCTGGAAGAAGACACCGGCAAGTCCATTCACGCAGACGGGGCCAGCCTGATTGACCTGAACCGCGCGGGGGTGCCACTGCTGGAAATCGTCACTGAAGCCGATATGAACAGCGCGGACGAAGCTTATCACTATCTGGTCAAGCTGCGCACCATCCTGCGCTATCTGGGCGTCAACTCCGGCGACATGGAAAAAGGCGCAATGCGCTGTGAGGTGAACCTGAGCCTGCGCACCGCGGAGCAAGCAGAGCGCGGCGAGTACGGCGTCAAGGTTGAGGTGAAGAACCTCAATTCGTTCAAGGCTGTGCGCGATTCGATTGCCTACGAAATCCAGCGGCAAAGCCTGCTGCTGGCCCGCGGCGAACGCATCCAGCAAGTGACGATGGGCTGGGACGAAGCCCGCCGCTGTACGGTGGTGCAGCGTAGCAAAGAAAGCTCGGAGGATTACCGCTATTTTCCGGAGCCTGACCTGCCGCCGCTAGCCTTGAGCGCGCCATGGGTAGAGCAACTGCGGGCCGCGCTGCCAGAGCTGCCAGACGCGCGCGCCGAGCGCTTCGTGGCCGTGTATGGCTTGACGCCGCGCGACGCAGCGGTGCTGACCGCTGAACGCGCGGTGGCTGAATGGTTCGAGCAGGCGGTGCGCGCCTATGCCGGGTCGGCGCAGGAAGTAGCAAACTGGATCACCGGTTCGGTGTTTGCGCTGCGCGCCCGCACAGAAGAACGAGCGGGGCAAGAGGCCGACGATCTGACCAGCCTGCCCTTCCATCCCGCTGATCTGGCCGCCTTGATTGAATTGGTGGATCAAGGTATAATCAACCGCAACACGGGTAAGAAAGTGCTGGAACAAATGGCCCGTACCGGCGAGCCGCCTGCTGCCATTGTGGAAGCGCAAGGGCTGGCGCAGGTGTCGGACGCAGGCGGGCTGGCGCAGATGGTGGATGCTCTGCTGGCCGCTAATCCGGGCGAGGTGGAGAAATATCGCGCCGGCAAGACCAGCCTGCTGGGCTGGTTTATGGGGCAAGTGATGAAGGAGACGCGCGGTCAGGCGCAACCCGATCTGGTGCGCACCTTGTTGACAGAAAAATTGGGTGATTAAGCATTTGGCTCTGCGCCAAAGTTTTTTACAAGTCGCGTTTAAGCGAGTTCATTGCTGCCCTTGCAGCCTCTTGCTTTTATCTTTGGAAAGGAGTGTTATCCATGTGGAACATGAAGAGTAGCCGAGCCGTAGCCCTCGCAGTGTTATTGGCCTTGGCGCTGGTGCTGGGGACAATGCCTGGATTGGCATTGGCTCAGGCGGATCCGCAGATGGCCCCGCCCTTTGTCACCCAGGTGGCAGCTAACAGTACCGTGGAAATCCCGATCAACGGGTTCTGCCTAAACTATGGTCTACCCTTCCCGGGTCATACCATGAACCCGACGGTGCTGGCCCCGTTCAAGGTGCGCCAGGCAATTGCGTATGCGGTGCAGAAGGGTTACGTGACCACAGAGCCGTGGCAAACTCAGCTCGCTGTCTGGTATTTCATCGAAGGACAGCAGGTAAACGATGAGTATGGTCCGGTTGCCGAGGAAATTATCGCCTTTGTGGAAAGCGGTCCAGACATGCCGGAAGCAGGCTCAACGGCTATGCTGTTAACCGACGCGCTGGATCAGGGGTTGGTAACGGCCACCATTGATGATTACACCAACATCTCGCCTCCCGATTATTTCTTCATCGGCGAAGGCACGTTGAAGGTGACGAACCAGACCAGCCAGACGCTGACCCTGCTGATCCCGTACGGCGTACGGGCGGTGGAAGTGGGCGCAAGCGGCAATCAGGATATGGGCATCTTCCCCAAGCCGGGCACGGTGCCGCCGGATGTGCCGCCGACGGGTGGCCTCCTGGCGCCGGAAGTGATGGCGCTCTTGGGTCTGGCAGGTGCTAGCGGTGGCGTGTTGACGGTGCGCCGCCTGCGCAAGCGCGCGTAAGCAGGTTTATAGCTCATGACTTTGGCACGCGCGCTGCGTTGGCTGGCGCTGCTGATCGTGTTCGTGAGCTTCGTTGCAGGTCCACTGCCGGTACAGGCCGGCAGTGGACCGCATGGCGACGTGGCAGTTCCTACGCGCTTGGTAATCCCCAAAATCCGCGTTGACACGCCTATTGAGCCGGTTGGCCTACACAAGGTTGGCGACGGCTTTGAATGGGGCACGTTGTGGGACAAGGTGGGCTGGCACAATTTGAGCGCCACACCGGGACACCTGGGCAACACGGTGCTGTCAGGGCATAACAACTCACGCGGTACACGCGTGTTCAAGGACTTGTGGAAGTTAAAAATCGGCGACCGCTTCACCGTGTACGTCGGCGACGAAGCGCATCTGTACGAAGTGACGGAGCGCGTCACTTTCCGCCAAATCCTGACTACGCAAAGCCAGCGTGATTATAACCGCCGCTGGATCGAACAATACCCCGATGAGCGGATTACGTTGGTCACTTGTCACCCCACCTGGACGGATGTGGGGCGGCTGATTCTGGTGGGCAAGCCGGTAACCACCGGCCCATAATCCCTTTACGCAACGAGCAGGGGAAGGTAAATCACAAACCAGTTGACGGCGTTGGCGAGGATGATGACAACCAACGCCAGCAGAGCCGCGCGTCGCCGCGGCGTCCACATCCAGGCCAAAGCTTTCCGCCGAATGAATTCGGCTCTGATCGGGACTAAACCTGCTTAAGCAGGTTGCCTTTTCAGTCCGTGAATTCATTCACGGGTTTTCCGAATGGCTGGCACAGAAGATGCCGTGACCGGTTTGTGATCATCAGGGCCTTCGTCATATTCAGCGCAATGTTCCAACCAGGGAATAATGGTATTCTTATCGTGATGTTCCTTTTGACCTTCCACATAGGCAACGGCATCCGGTTTTTGACGTTGCCCCAAAGTCAAAACGCCGTAGCCGCGTTGCCAGGCGAAACGAAAACCGAGATACTGGTGGTTAAGATCATGCGAAGAAGCACCCTTCACGAGTTTGACCAAATCAGCGACTGCAACATGTGGCGGAATGGCTACAACGAGATGGAGATGATCTGTCCAGCCATTGATTGCATACACACGGACATCCCGTTCTGCCGCTTTTCTGACGATATAAGTATACAAGCGAGGTTCCAGGTCAGGAGTAATCCACGGTTCGCGATTTTTCGTAGCCCAAACCAAATGATAGAACGTCCGCCAGAATGGCATAGCATATCCCTCCGCCACATGATCACAAATTCACCCACAGCCGCCGATTGCATGGTATAATACTGGCAGTTTTATAGCACAAAGTGCGGCAACGCACAAACCCTTTTGCGGTTTCCACCCACCATCACCCAGGGTTAATCCTATGATCCAATCACCCGATTCCTCCATCGCCTGGTTGCAAGAACATTCCATGCTGGCTGCCATACGCCCATTGGCGCGCCGTATCTCTGGCCACGGCCTGCAATGGCAACACCCCTACGCCGAAGCCCAGCCACGCGCAGCCTCGACCATCGCGTCCGTCTGGTTCACCGCCTATCCCAGCGCCATCATCACACCACCCAGCCAATCGGTGCTGGCTACGTTGGGTGATCCCGCTCTCTGGGCCGCGCTCACCGACATCGGCATTCAGGCCATCCACACCGGCCCTATGAAACGGGCAGGCGGGCTGACCGGCACAGAATTCACCCCCACGATTGACGGCCATTTCGACCGTATCGGCATTGACATTGACCCGCAGTTTGGCACTGTGACGGAATACATCGCCATGAGCCAGACCGCCAACGCCGCGGGCGCCGCGGTGATTGATGACATCATCCCCGCGCACCTGGGCAAAGGCCCCGACTTTCGGCTGGCCGAGCGGGCAGTGGACGACTACCCCGGCCTGTTCCACATGGTCGAGATCGCACCGGAGGACTGGGGGCTGCTGCCGGACGTGCCAGCGGGTGCCGATTCAATCAATCTCGCGCAGGACGCGGTCGCGCGGCTGGCCGAAAAAGGCTATATTGTCGGCGAATTGCAGCGTGTAATCTTCTACGAACCGGGCATCAAGGAAAGCAACTGGAGCGCCACCGACAACGTTACCGGCGCGGACGGCATCGTCCGGCGCTGGGTCTATTTGCACTACTTCAAAGAAGGCCAGCCCAGCCTGAATTGGCTCGACCCCAGCTTTGCTGCGCAGCGACTGGTAATCGGTGACGCGCTGCATTCGATGCTCGTGCTGGGCGCACGCGGCCTACGGCTGGACGCCAACGGCTTCCTGGGCGTGGAAATGCGCCCCGGCGCGCCCGCCTGGTCAGAGGGGCACCCCCTGTCACTGACCGGCAATCAACTGATCGCGGGCACGGTGCGCAAGCTGGGCGGTTTCAGCTTCCAAGAGCTAAACCTGACTGTGGATGATATTGCGGCCATGAGCCGCGGCGGCGCAGACCTGGCCTACGACTTCGTCACCCGACCGGCCTGCCAGCACGCGCTGGTGACGGGCGACACCGAATTCTTGCGCCTGATGTTCGGTGAGTTGAGCAAGGCCGACGTGGAACCAGCGTATCTGATCCACGCGTTGCAAAACCACGACGAATTGACGCTGGAACTGGTGCACTTCTGGACGCTGCACGCGGACGACGAATACACCTTCCAGGGCGAAAAGCTGAGCGGGCTGGCGCTGCGCGAGCGCGTGCGCAGCCTGATGTACGCGCGGCTGTGCGGCGACGCAGCCCCCTACAATTTGCGCTTCGTGACCAACGGCGTAGCCTGCACCATGCCCAGCGTAGCCGCGGCCGCGCTGGGCATCCACGATCTCAGCCAGCTCGACGCGGCCCAGGTGCAGCACATCCAGCAGTTACATCTGCTGCTGGCGATGTACAACGCATTCCAGCCCGGCGTCTTTGCCCTGTCCGGCTGGGATTTGGTGGGCGCGCTGCCGCTGCCCGCCGGGCAGGTGGCAGCGCTGATGCACGACGGCGACACGCGCTGGATCAACCGCGGCGCCTACGATTTGCTGGGCATTGCACCGGACGCGCCCACATCACAAGCCGGGCTGCCGCGCGCGGTAGCGTTATATGGCCCGCTACCAGAGCAACTGACACAGCCTGCTTCCTTTGCCAGCCAGTTGAAACGCCTGCTGCATGTGCGCCAGACGTATAAACTCTACGCGGCGCGGCTTCTGGAAGTGCCGGTTCCCGCCGCGCCCGGGCTGCTGGTGCTGGTTCATGCGCTGCCCGACGACCTCGGCACTCAGGTCACTGTGCTGAACTTTGCTGCGACACCGGTAGACGAAATCGTATCGCTGGCCGCAGCCAGCGCAGGTGTTGCAGTCAACATGCTGACTGACGAAGCTGAAAGCGACTTGACAACTGATCGCGGGCTGCATGTGCGGCTGGAAGCCTACAGCGGCAAGTCGTACTGGCTGCGGTAAGCATTCTCGGCAGAAAGCGCACGCTCAACGCGGTAGCAGACCACACGGTCGCTACCGCGTTTTTGTTGACAGGGCCGCGCAGTCTGGGTTGTGTATGGATTTCGGTTGAAATGTGTTGCCACCGAATCGAATTCGGTGTCTCAAGCCACGAAACCCCTGCCGGGTCTTTCGGAGAGCGCCTGAGGGCGCTGCGTTCTCTGAGCCGGAATCGTTGATTGTCCGGCTCTTGTAATGCAACCGAAAGGCGCACACTATCGTAGTCTGCGCCCAGTTGTACAGGCGAAGTATTTGGCAGTACAATAAGACGCCAACGCAAGCTATCGGCCACATCTTTTTCGTAATTGACTGCATGAATGTTTTGTTCAGACCGGAGGAAGCTGATGATTGCTCGACGTCTCAAACGAACGGTTCGCGTCCTGTTGCTGTGGGTGGAAATTCTGACCTTGCTGGGTTCGACGACACCCCAGCCCGCGGCCGCGCAATCCTCCCCCGGCTCTACCACACCGCCCGCCTCATTTTCCCAGCCAGCGCCAGTTTTGCAACCCTCGCTGCCGCCCAACGCGCCCTACAATCCTTACCGGCAATGGGCAACGCTGCCGGTCTACGCGGGAGGCGCAGAGCCAGCAATGCCCTCGTCCGCGCTGCGCAAGCCAGAGGGCGTAGACCTGGACGTGACCTTTATCAGCCGCACGCCCTTGTATCACCGCTACGAGGTGGTGTACGACCAAGGGACGCCTGTGCTTGCGCCAGACACCGAAACGCTGCCACGCTGGCCGCAGCCGGGCGAGGTGATCACCTTCACCGCGCACATTGCCAACAAGGGCACGCTACCCAGTCCGCCCTTTGCCTGGCGTTGGCTGATAGACGGTGTGCAGCAAGCCAGCGGCGAGAGCAGCGCACTGGACGCGGACGCCACTGCCACAGTAGACTTTGCCTGGCCGTGGGGGCATATGCTGGAGGACGAACGGCTCCTGGGGCAACACACTGTACAATTTGTCGTGGACCCCGCCAACCAGATCGCTGAAACCTACGAGAGCAACAACGCACTTGCTGACCGCACCGACGCCATGAGCCTGGTGCTGGCCGTCACCCCCAGGTTGTACCGCGCCCTGGAAACACCGATTGACCCGCGCTGGCCCTTCTCTGCCGAGGACTGGCTGCAAAAGCAGATTGCCGCGATGAATGCGCTGTTCGCGCAGTCGGTTTACCCCTCCGCGCCCAATGGCGTGGAGATGCGGGTGCGGCTGGATCGCATCGAGGTCGCCGCGCAGCCACCGGCAGCCGATACCGCGCTCGATGGCGGCTTCTACATGACCGCAGATGATCGCATTAACAACGGCTATTACCAGCGCGACAGCGACGTTAGTCTGGCGCTGATCCACGAATTGGGGCATCAACTGGGGCTGATTGACCTGTACAACCTTGATGTGCCGCTGGAAACGCCGCAGGTGGTGGACAAAAACGGCCATCCCGTGCAGATGGAACACAACTACCTGCCGCGCGGCATGATGTCGGGCATCACCGACCCGCCCATCCGCTACGAAGAATACTCGGTGCAGTATCTCAACCAGACGCGCGGGTATCGCCGCGGCTACTACGGCGAAATGATCTTCACCATGCCGCGCACCAGCTATGTACGTGTACTGGACAGCGCCGGCAATCCCGCGCCCGGCGTCACGGTGCGCATCTTTCAGCGCGGCCAGCGGCCTTTGCTGAACGGCAGCCTGCACGGCGTGATTGACAACACGCCGGAGGCCACTGCGTTGACGCACAGCGACGGCATTGCGGTGCTGCCCAACCGCGCAGCCGGGCCGGACATCACCACACACACCGGCTTTACGCAGCGCCCCAACCCCTTCGGCCAACTTGATGTGGTGGGTTTCAGCTACAACGTCCTGATCGAACTGACCAAAGGCTCGCATCAGGAATATTTGTGGAGTGACGCCACCCGCTTCACCCTGCTGGCGCTGCAAGGCCAATCTACTCTGACGCTGGCTTCGCATATTCCCCCGGCCGTCAGCCCACAGCCGCCCGCGCAGCTCGCGGCTTTGCTGGAAAAGCATGAAGCCAAGCTGAGCTGGCAGGCCAGCCCCAACCCGTCCGTGCGCTCCTATAACCTCTACCGCGGCGTGGCCCCCAACTATGAATTGAGCCTGGCGGTGGAGGGCATCACCGATCTGCACTACACCGACCGCGGGCCGATTGGCTACAACAGCCGCGCGTCGGTGTACGCGGTCACCGCGGTAACGGACACGGGTGACGAAAGCGGCTTTAGCGAGCTGGTGTGGGCGCTGCGCCTCCTCAACCCCAGCTCGGTAACGCTGGCTGGCGCTGATCGGCTGGTACTTGATCCGCAATCGCCCTATTCGCTGATGGTGCAGGCCGCGAATGGCACGTATCTCGACACGCTGGGCAGCTTTGATCTGCCGCTGGATCGCGCCCGCTACCTGGCCCGTGACGCCACGGGGAAGTTATTGTTCACGCGCATAGACGATCCCGACGGCGAGCGCAATGCGTTGCTGGTAACGGACGGCCGCGCGCGGCTGATCCAGGAGATCGGCTCCACCGGTTTTTGGCCGGGTGAGTTCAGCGTGCCTGCTGGCATTGCAGCGTGGGGCGATTCCTGTACCTATGGCGGCCCTTATGTCAATGACGCGCGCACGGCCTTGCTGCTGCACTTCGATGGCTCGCTGCAAGGTGTGGACGGCACGCCGGGGGAGGGAGAAAACATCAGCTTTGTGCCGGGCCATACCGGTCAGGGGGTGCGCATCGGCACGGAGGCGCGGCTGTCGTATCCACCGCAGGGGCACTTCAACGCGCGCGAAGGCGCGCTGGAATTTTGGTTCAAGCCTGATTGGGACGGCTCCGAGGCGGATTGGCCGGTGTTCTTCGAGCTGTTGAACGCCGACCCTGAGCTGCCCGCGCAGGCGGTTTTGCTGCTGAACTACGACAGCAACGACTTTCTCAGCCTCGGCAACAATCTGATGGCGAATGTCGCCAACAACGAGACCAGCGTCTGGGTGGGTGGCTGGACCCCCACCTGGCAGGCGGGTGAGTGGTATCACATCGGCATGGTGTGGCGCGCCAACGACAAGCTGCGTCTGTACGTCAACGGCGCGAAGATTGCCGAGACCGCGTACCCGCTCGCCTATGGGGGTGACCTGGCCGAGCGCATGTTTATTGGTATGAGCGCCACGGGCACGAACCAGGTGCGCGGGGTTGTGGACGAGCTGCGCATCAGCAAGGTGGCGCGTCTGGGCGATACCGATACCTGCCCCTACCGCCTGATCGTGGCCGACAGTGGCAACAACCGCCTGGAGACCTTCGACTGGTTCGGCAACCTGTGGACGCTGTTCGGCTCCACGGGCAGCGGCAACCAGCAGTTCAACAATCCGCAGGGGGTGGCGCTCACAGCGGATGGCCGTGTAGTCGTGGTGGACGCGGGTAACCAGCGCTTGCAGGTGTTCCAGTTCGACGGCCACTCCTTCGCCTACCTTGCCAGCATCCACGCTGACCTGAACCAACCGACCGGCATCAGCCTGTGGGGCGAGAACCAGGTGATCGTGGCGGACACCGGCAACAGCCGCATCAAGGTCTTCGATCTGGCAACGGGTGCGCTGCTGGCCGAGTTCAGCACGCCAAATGACGAATTCAGCGGAGAGTTCAGCCGGCCGCGCAGCGCCGTGGGCGACGCCGCAGGCACGCTGATCGTGGCCGACACCGGCAACGCGCGCGTGGTCACTGTGCGCGGGGCATTGCCAGTCACACCGCCCGTGCGTATGTTCTTACCGTTGATGATGAGATGATAAAGGAGCAAGCAATGAATGGTTGATAATTACTGGCAGGGAAAACGTATTTTTATTTGCAATTCGAGTAAGTTAAGAAAGGGGTCTATCCATGAGTCTTGGAAAAACGAATCTGAAGCGTACATTCAAAATCTGGCGGGCTGTTGTTTTGATCATTATCGTTCTGACGGCAAACCAGGCCTCGCTGGCTCCGGTCAGCGTCGCCCAGGAAGCGCCGCCATCTCCGCTCGAAGCTTTTCTGGCCGCTGAAGCTGCTAAGCCTATTTTGCCTTCCGTTCCGCCGAATCCACCTTACAACCCTTTTATCATCCACAAAACGCTGCCCATTTATGGCGGCGGCGCAACGCCCGATCCGTCTCGCCTCGAGGCAACGATTAAAAAGCGGGCAGGGGTTGATCTGGATGTGACCTTTATCAGCCGTACACCACTTTATAATCGCTATACAGTGTTGTACAGCAAGGGTATTCCCTATCTAGCGCCGGGCACAGAAAATCTGAAACGTTGGCCTGATCCGGGCGAGATTGTGACGTTCACAGCGCACATCACCAACAAAGGAACGGTTGGCAGTCCCATGTTCGCCTACCGCTGGTTGATTGATAACGTTGTTCAAACATCAGGGATGCTGCCAGCCCTGGCCGCCAATGCCAGTACAACCGTCAGTTTTCAGTGGCCCTGGGGGCATACACTGGAGGGTGAACGGCTGCTAGGGCAGCACACCGTACAATTCGTCGTGGACCCCGCCAACCAGATCGCTGAAACCTATGAGAGCAACAATGGGTTGGCTGATCGCACAGATGCCATGAGCCTGATACTGGCCGTCACCCCGGAATTGTATCAAGCTCTTGAAACTCCTATTGACGCTCGGTGGCCTTTCTCGGCAGAAGATTGGCTGCAAAAGCAAATCGCGGCCATGAATCAGGGTTTTGCCGATTCGGTATATTCATCTGCGCCTAACGGTGCGCGCATGCGCGTGCGAATGGATCAAATAGTGGCCGTTGCTGATCCGCCACCAACAGACTTTTCTCTCGATGGTGGCTTTTATATGAATAACGATGATCGCTTCGGCAATTCCTATTATCTGGCCGACAAGGATGTGAGCGGCGCCTTGGTGCATGAATTGAGCCACCAGTTAGGCCTGACCGATTTATACTGGCTGGACGTACCTACCGAAGTTTCACAAGTGAGTGACAGAGACGGACAACCCATACAGCTTCAATACAGGTATCCTGACGTAAAAATGATGAATAATCCTGGTATCCCTGCCGGAACCTATGAGGAATACTCCGTTCTTTACTTGAATAGCACCACCGGCTATCGCCGTGGCTACTATGGAGAAGGAATCTTTGCATCGCCGCCCACCACGTATGTGCGTGTTCTCAACGCAGCTGGAAACCCCGCTGTCGGCGTTACCGTGAAGCTCTTCCAACGCGGTCTGCATCCGGCCTTGAATGGAAGTCTGGCTGGAACAATTGATGATACACCGGAAATCACAGTAGTGACTGACAACTTCGGGATGGCTACCTTACCAAACCGTCCCGTCGGTGCATCAGTGCCTACCCACACCGGCTTTATGCAAAGACCCAATCCGCTGGGGCAACTCGATGTAGTTGGCTTTAATCACAATTTGCTGATCGAGCTGACAAAAGATACACATCAGGAATACCTGTGGACTGATGCCACCGCGTTCAGCAAGATTGCCCTGACAGGACAAACTACGCTGACTTTTGCGTCGCATATTCCTGTTTCAGCAGCGATTGCTGCACCAACGGGGCTAGTCTGGAAATCGGAAGATAGTAAAAGAATCCTGAGTTGGAATGCAAGTACCTCTCCGACTGCGCGCTATTACAATGTCTATCGCGCGATTGCTCCAGATTACCAGTTTCAGCAAATCAAGTCTCTTTTAGTCACGACCACTTTTACCGATGTTGATTATCTGGACCAGGCCTCTGTTTATGTGGTGACAGCAACGACATTACAAAGACAGGAAAGCGGGTTTAGCAACATCGCCTGGGTGTTGCCAACTGAACGACCTGTCGGTCTTATCACAGTAGACACTGAATGGGTTGTACTGGACCTTTTTGCAGACTATAAACTATCCACCTCAGTTCATACTACAAACGGTATTGCGCTTGATACCCTTTCCTCTCAACATACAGCGCTTAACTTCAACAACGCCATAGGAACTGACAGCTATGGTAATTTACTGATAAGTAGAGGGAATAACATAAATAATACCGTAAGCAGTGTGCTGGTAATGGATCCAGAAGGAAACTTGATTCGCACCATAGGGAATGTGGGTTCTGACCCCGGCCAATTCGACAAGCCCGAAGGCGTCACGGGATGGGGAGGAAAGTGCAATTATGGGCCGTATGCAGATGATCCTGCCACGGCGCTGCTGGCACATTTCGACAACTCGTTGCAGGCAACTAACGGCACGCCAGGGCAAGGCACGCATATCACCTTTGCGCCGGGGCGGTTTAATCAGGGCGTTCAGGTATCAGATTCGTCAATTCTTTCTTACCCGAGTCCAACCGCTCTTCAGGCGCAGGAGGTATCCATAGAGTTTTGGTATAAGCCGTCGGTTGATGGCTCCCGGGCAGTCGATGCTACCTTGTTCGAAGTCACATCTTCCATTCCCGGTTCGCCTCCACCTATCAGTCTGATTATGACTTATAACGACGAAAATTTCCTCGATCCTGTTACAATTCTTGTTGGTAAGTTTGGAAATTTTTCTATGGAGCAATGGGTTTCTGGCTATATGCCCACCTGGCGAGCAGGACAATGGTATCATGTTACCATGAACTGGCAGTTTAATGGCGATTTGCGCCTCTATGTCAATGATAAACTGGTTGGCGAAACTAAAGAGAATTCGCCTTACCTTCCGTCTCTTGGAAACAACCTGTTCATTGGTATGAACTCAACAGGATCGGCGCAATCACTAGGTGTATTTGACGAATTTCGCGTCAGCGCCACGCAGAGGCTTGGCAACAGCGATAGTTGCACCTACCGAATGATCGTTGCTGACAGTGGCAATAATCGTTTGCAAGTCTTTGATTGGCTGGGCAACCTGGTTAAGGTTTTTGGTGAAGAGGGGAATGGAAACAACCAATTCTCCAGGCCTCGGGGTCTTGCGGTAGATAATCGCGGCCGCGTTTATGTGGCTGATTCAGAAAACTACCGCATTCAAATATATAACTTCGACGGCTATGATTTCACCTATGTCAGCAGTTTCGATACACAAAGGAGAAGTCCGACCGGTCTGAGTACCTACGGGGACCGATGGTTGATCGTTACCTATACAAATAACGAAGTTATTGAAATAGTGGATTCACAAAGCGGTGCTGTTCTTGCCGAGTACAGACAGCCCGATCCACCTCATACGGATAGGTTTGTCTTTCCCCGTGTTGCTGCGGTAAACAGTCAAGGTAAGCTGTTTGTTGCTGATACCGGACGAGGACGTGTCGCGTCGGTTAGTGGGGTTTTGCCTACCACCACAGCTACAGCAACACCCACCAGAACACCAACGGCAACCGCAACCCCAACCGGCACACCAACGAGTACGCCGACCACGACACCAACGGCAACAGCCACCGCTTCGCCGACACCAACGGCAACCGCAACGCCCACTCTCACAGCCACGCCAGAGATCCGACAACTCTACCTGCCGCTGCTGCGACATAGCAATCCGTAGCACGCAGCTAACCCGGGAGGCAGGCCAGAACACCGCCTGCCTCCTTTTTATAACCCTCTTTGTCCATCATATATCCTGTGATGATCTGTTATTCGCCCTGTGTTCGGGTACTACTCGCACGGCATTTGCTAAATCATCACAGCCGGTTATAATGGGGCTAACGATTTTCCCCGTCCTTACTCCGCATTTTTATTCAATAATGGCTGTGTTTTTAACGTAAAACCTGGCTTTGAGCCGGCTTTCCCTATTCTGTCTGACCGTTTAACTAAACATTCTTCGCAGATCGTAGACGCTCTGCCTGCTTTGGAGCACCACCGTATCGGCTGTTATTGCCAGTCGATATCAACAGATTTGGGAGGTAGCGCCAATGCATTGATTCACACCTCGCTGGATTGATACGCCGTCAAGGCGATTTTTGTGTTTCCCGCTTTTCCCAGGAGGATGCTCTGATGAAACGCCTTTCCCTCATCTTGACAATCTTTGTACTTATGAGTTTGGTCGCAGCTTGCGGCGCGCAGACGGCTGCACCCGCGGCTGAACCCGCACCCGCGGCCGATCAGGTGGCTCCCGCGGCGGATCAACCCGCGGCGGCCAGCGGCGAAAGCAAAACCGCAGTCATCGGCTATACCGCTTCCAACACCGGCAAGCTCCAGGTGGAATCGGTGCGCCAGAAGAATGGCCTCGATTTGTGGATTCAGCAAGTCAACGCTGCGGGCGGCGTCAAGCTGGCCGACGGCTCGATGCTGAAGTTCGATACCAAGTCCTACGACGACGAATCGAACAACGACCGTATTCAGGAACTGTACACCAAGCTGGCAACCGACGACAAGGCCGATTTTCTGATCAGCCCGTATTCCAGCGGCCTGGCTGCCTCTGCTTCGGTAATTGCCGAGCAATACGGCAAACCCATGATTACTACTGGCGCAGCGTCCGACAGCAACTACAAGCAGGGCTATACGCTGGTATATCAAGCCTACACACCCGCCAGCAACTATCTCACCGGCGCGATTGACCTGCTGATGGCCAAGTCCCCCGACACCAAGAAGATCGCCGTCGTCCACGAGAACGACAAGTTCTCCACCGACGTTGCTACCGCGCTGAAAGAGTATGCCGAAGCCAACGGCTTTGAAGTGGCGTTGTTTGAAGGCTACGATTCCGGCACCACCGACTTCGCCCCCTTCATCAACAAGATTCAGCAGGCCGCGCCGCAAGCTATTCTGGGCGGTGGTCACTTCCAGGATGGCAGCACCTTTGCCCGTCAGTTGTCGGAGAAGGGCATGGCTGTGCCCTATGTGGGTCTGCTGGTTGCCCCGCCGGAGCCGAAATTCGCCGAGTTGGGCGATGCGGCCGTGGGCGTGATCGGCCCCAGCCAGTGGGAACCGCAAGCGGCTTACAACGTGGACGCGGCCAAAGCCGCCGGGCTGACTTACTACGGCCCGACCGTGCAGGAATTTATTGATGCCTACAAGGCCGCGTTCAACGAGGATCCTTCGTACCACGCAGCCGGCGGCTATGCCGCGGGCTTGATCCTGCAAAACGCTATTGAGCGCGCCGGTTCCACCGATGCGGAAGCCGTCAAGAAGGCGCTGGACGCCACCGATGTGATGACCTTCTTTGGTCATATCAAGTTCAACACGACCGCAGAAGCGCATGGCCTGCAGGAAGGCCACGACATGGTTTACGTGCAGTGGCAAAAGGATGCCAGCGGCAACCTCGTTAAGCAGATCGTCTGGCCGACTGAAGCCGCATCGGCTGAGCTGATCACACGCTGACCTGTCCTTAGTCAGAAGTAAGCGGTAAGGAGTGCAGCGAATTCGGAAGTGGCTCGTGATCTGCCACTTCCGAATTCTGAATATCGGCTTTCCAGCCAGTTCCTTGCTCTTTACCCATCCCCTTACTTCAGACTGTTCTGACATCGGGAGCAACCTCATGCTTGAAACCCTGCTGGCTTCTCTTGCCGATGGGCTATTGATCGGCGTGGTGTATGGCATTGCCGCGATGGGCCTAACGCTGATCTTCGGGGTGATGAATGTCATCAACCTGGCTCACGGTCCGATCATCGCACTGGGAATGTTCGGAGTATATCTGCTGTTCAGTAGTTTGGGCCTCAACCCGTATGTGGCATTAATCCCCGTTGGCTTTTTCGGCTTAATTCTGGGTATCGTCATCTACTTCGTGGCGGTCAATCGGGTAATTGATGCACCGCACCTGTCCAGCCTGCTCGCCACCTTTTCGGTCAACATGATCATCATCGGCCTGGGCACGGCACTGTTCACCACCACCTTTCGCAACGTAGACTTCAGCCTCGGCACCTGGACGCTTGGCAGCATCGCCGTGCCGGTCACGCGCGTGGTGTCAGCCGTGGCCGCATTGATCGTCACCGGTGCGCTGTACCTCTTTTTGCAGAAAACGCGGCTGGGCAAGTACGTGCGGGCAGTGGCCAATAACCGCACCTCCGCGGGCCTGGTGGGCATTCCCTCCACGCGCGTGCTGGCTTTTAGCTTCGGCCTGGGCAGTGCGCTGGCAACCATTGCCGGCGGTCTGATCGCCATCTCCCTGCCCTTCACCATCTTGTCCGGCAGCACCTATGAGCTGAAAAGCTTTGTGATCGTCGTGCTGGGCGGGCTGGGTAATCCCGTGGGCGCGTTAGTGGGTGGCCTGCTGCTGGGGCTGATCGAGGGCGTCGTCCCCGTATTCATGAAAACAACCTGGGTTCCCGTGCTGGAATACGTGCTGTTCGTGCTGATCCTGCTGGTGAGGCCGCAAGGCTTGCTGGGAGCGCGGCGATGAAAGCATGGCGTAATCTGGGATTATGGATCCCGTTGATCATCCTGGCCCTGCTGGCCGCCTATCCGGTGCTGACTGGCAGCGCGAGTACCCGCGAAACGATCTTCAATATTCTGTTATCCATCGGTCTCGCGTCCAGCCTGAACATCCTGCTGGGCTACACCGGCTACGTCAGCTTCGGCCATATCGTCTTCTTTGGCCTGGGCGGTTATGTCGGCTTCTTCCTGATTGACGTGGCAGGCTGGAACCTGTTTCCGGCCTTGCTGGTCGGCGGTTTGGCAGCCGGAGTGCTGGCTTTTCTGCTCGGCCTAGCCATTCTGCGCCTGCGCGGGGCCTATTTTGCCCTAGCCACCATCGGTATTCTGGAGGCGATGAAGGCGCTGGTAATCAACCTGGACTTCTTTGGCGGGCCAACCGGCATGGAACTGAACTTCCAGGTCTATCGCCAATACGGCGGCGCGGGACAAATGCTGTGGCTAGTCTACTGGACCGTGGCCGCGATTGCCGCGGTTGCCATTGTCCTGAGCTTTTTCGTCAAAAAATCCAAGTTCGGCTTGGGCTTGATGGCAATTCGTGAAGATGAGGACGCGGCCGAAGTCATGGGCGTGGTGGCCCCGCGAGTCAAAACCTACGCCTACGTCTTATCAGCCATTCTGCCAGGCATGTTGGGCACGCTTTTCTTCTTCAAACAGGGTGTGATCGAACCCGGCAGCGCGTTCCGGCTGCACATGTCCATTGAATTGCTAGTGATGGTGATGCTGGGCGGCGCGGGAACGGTGCTTGGCCCGATCCTGGGCGCAGGCGCGTACCAATTGCTGCGCGTCAGTCTGCTCACCAGCGATCTACAACTGGCGGGTTTGCGCATCCGCGACGTCCAGCTCGCGGTAGCCGGCCTGCTTTTGCTGCTAATTGTGCTGTTCATCCCGGCCGGCGCGATTGGCTGGCTGCGCGCCCGCTCAAGCTTCTTGCGGAGGGTGCTCGAATGATTCTGGAAGTACGCAATGTCACCAAGAATTTCGGCGGGCTGACAGCGGTCAATGATGTCAGCTTCGACCTGCAAGAAGGCCAAATCCTCGGCTTGATCGGCCCGAACGGCGCGGGCAAAACCACCCTGTTCAACTGCATCAACAGCGTGTACACGCTGAGCAATGGCACGGTCACGTTTCGCGGCAAGCAGATCAACGGTTTGAAAACCTACGAAGTGGCGCGCCTCGGCATGGCGCGCACCCATCAGATCGTGCGTCCCCTGAACGAATTAACTGTGCGCGAAAACACTGTGGTGGGCGCGTGCTTCGGCCAGCATAATCACACCCTGCGCGCGGCCACGCAGATCGCCGACGAGGTGCTGGAATTCGTCGGCCTTGCCCCGCGCGCCGACATGCTGGCGGGCAAGCTGAACGTGGCGCAGAAAAAGCGGCTGGAGCTGGCGCGCGCGCTGTGTGCCCAGCCTTATCTACTGCTGCTGGATGAAGTACTGGCCGGTCTCAATCCCTCTGAGGTGCAAAGCATGGTGGCGACGATCCGCAAGATCCGCGATCAGGGCATTTCGATCATCATGATCGAACACATCATGCACGCCATCATGAACCTGTCCGACCGCATTATCGTGCTGAACTACGGGCGGCTGATCGCTGAAGGCGCACCGGCAGAAGTATCGCAAGACGAAGAAGTGATCCAGGCATATCTTGGCGATCCGGAATTGGCAGAGCGGCTGTTGGAAGAGGAGCGGGCATAATGGCACTTTTAGAACTACGCGACCTTTCCTCCGGTTACGGCGAACTGCAAATCGTATGGAACGCCAATCTGGCGGTCGAACAAGGCCAGCTCACCGCGCTGGTCGGGTCTAATGGCGCGGGCAAAACCACCCTGCTACGCACGGTGGTCGGGCAGATCAAGCCGCGGCAAGGCCAGGTGCTGTTCAACGGCCAGGATGTTAGCCGCTTGCCCTCGTACCAAAAGGCCGAAATGGGATTGATCATGGTTCCCGAAGGCCGCCAGCTTTTCACCGAAATGAGTGTGCGTGAAAACATGGAGATGGGCGCAACCCCGCGGCGCGGCCGTGGCAAGATGGATGCCAACCTGGAACGTTGCTTCACACTGTTCCCGCGCCTGAAAGAACGCGCCACACAGAAAGCCGGCACGCTGAGCGGCGGCGAACAGCAAATGCTGGCGGTGGCGCGCGGCATCATGTCCGATCCCCAAGTGTTGATGATTGACGAACTGTCACTCGGTCTCGCGCCGGTACTGACGCTTGATCTGTTCCAATCGCTGCGCAAGCTGCGCGCGGAGGGGATCACGATTCTGCTGGTGGAGCAAAACGTGCGCATGGCGCTCAAGGTGAGCGATTACGCCTACGTATTGAGCGAAGGCAAGGTGGAGATGCACGGCCCGTCCGCGGTGATCGAACAGGATGAGGCCGTGCGCGCCTCGTATCTGGGGCTATAAGTTTCCCACAATAAACTCAGATTAACCATGAAGGCACAAAGTTTTTCGCTTTGTGCCTTCATGGTGGCTATGCCCTCAACAAAATCCTATCCATTATGAAAGCCGCCGCGTTTATTCGTCGCGGTGGACGATGTGTTGCACGCCGACTGGCAACTGCTGCAAGCCGGACGGCAAGAAGTTGGGGTAGACCTTCAACGCGGCCACTTCGACCAAGGGGAACCATTGAAAAACGAGTGGGATAGTGCCCTCATAACCACGAAACGGGCCAACATGATCGTGGAAGGGCCAGGTTTCCGGTGTCTGCATCAGAAAGTACAGGCCGATCTCGTGATGATCCATCCCCTCATAATGAAAAAAGTTCTCGACCAACCACAACAGACGCACGACCTCCACATTGATTTCCAGTTCCTCGCGCATCTCGCGGCGCAGCGTATCCGCGGCAGTCTCCATCAATTCCGCGCGGCCGCCCGGCAACACCCAAAAATTATCTGTCTCCGCACGATGCAACAACACACGACCATTCTCCACAGCCACACCGGCCACGCGATTGGTGAAACGCGTCGCCTGATCCTGCCAGGTAATCATGCGCATGAGACCCTCCGATACGGTCAATGATGAGCGGTGAAACATCGGTTGCCAAGTGAACAGAGTCGTCAATTATAGTACGGACGCGCTGAATAGCCAATAAATCATCGTGGCAATTGTGGCTTTTTGCGTCACTTTCGCCAGCGCGCGCGATAATTTAAGGTTTCCCCTCTTGACTCTCACGTAACGTTATGGTGTATGCTTACGACATGAATGTGAAGAGCACCGTTTCCGGCTACACGGTGAGCCAACTGGCCGAGCTGGCTGGCGTCACCGTGCGCACCCTGCACCACTACGATCAAATGGGTCTGCTGACACCGAGCGCACGAACCGCGGCGGGCTATCGGTTGTACAGCCACAAGGATTTATTGCGCTTGCAACAAATCCTGCTGTATCGTGAGCTGGATATCCCCCTGGAACAGATCAGGGATATTCTGGACGATGACGAATTTGACTTGGTACAGGCACTACACGAACATCGCGACACGCTGCGCCACCGCATTGCACGCCTGAAAACGTTGCTCGACACGATTAACTATACCCTTATTCACTTGACGGAGGAAACGATGTTGACCGACGAAGAACTGTATGCCGGTTTTAGCAAAGAAGATGCCCAACGCTATCGCCGCGAAGCACGCGAGCAATGGGGCGAAGCACGCGTCGAGGCCAGTGAGCAGCGGGCGCGCAAGATGTCAAAGCAGCAATGGGCGGCTGTCGGCCAGCAAGGCGAAGAAGCCACGCAACTGCTTGCCAGCCTGATGGACGAAGCTCCAGACAGCCCGGTGGTGCAGGCCGCCATTGCCAAGCACCATGCCTGGATCGAAAACTTCTACGAAGCTCCCGCAGAGCTGTACCGCGGTCTCGGCCAGATGTACACGGAACACCCCGAATTCCGTGCGTTCTACGAAAAATATCGCCCTGGTATGGCGGAATTCATGCAAGCGGCTATGGCACACTACGCCGACACCGTACTGGCAAAGTAACAACAAGGCCCGCAGGTGTTTCGACCTGCGGGCCTTTGGTTTTTGATGGACTTTGGAAGCGAGCCTTTTGTCACTTCCAAAGTCGCCGAAGAATGCTTATGCGCGGCGACGGTGCAGCCCAGCCGCACCCGCCATCGCCGCACCCGCCGCCAGCAGCAACAGGCTCCACGGCAGCGTGGTCAGCGGCGCAGATGTCGCCTCCACGGCTCCCAGCGTTACCGCTGTCGGGGCCACACAGCTCTGCACCATCACATCGTCCACGTCCCAGCCCGTGTCGCTCACCGAGCTGTCCGAGCCGATGCGGAAGCGGAACTGCACCGTCTGCCCCGCAT
>JBAQWV010000089.1:0-7459 GCA_049299095.1 Anaerolineae bacterium
TGGTGTCATTTCAAAAGAGCGGCGATCTGGACATGCCAGGTCGCCGCTCTTTTTTGTTACTTTCGATGTACACTGTCTGCAACAAGCCCAGCCGGCTAGCCGCGTTCGTCAATCGGCACGTAGTCGCGCAGCATCACACCATCGTAAATCTGCCGCGGCCGTGCGATCTTCTGCTCCGAATCGTTGATCAGCTCGCGCCACTGCGCCAGCCAGCCGACCGTGCGCGGGATCGCAAACATCACCGTGAACATGTTGTCGGGCAGGCCGATCGCGCTGTAAATCACGCCCGTGTAGAAATCCACGTTGGGATACAGCTTGTGCTCCATGAAGTAGTCATCTTGCAACGCCTGCCGCTCGATTTCCATCGCCACGTCCAGCCGCTTGCTGCTGCCGGTGGCATCCACCACCTGATGTGTCAGTTTGCGCACCAGCCCAGAGCGCGGATCATGTGTCTTATAGACGCGATGCCCAAAGCCCATGACGCGATGCTTGTTCTGTTTGACCCGCTCCAGGAAGGAGGACACATTGCTCGGATCGCCGATTTCCTCCAACATATAAAGGACCCGGCTGGTCGCGCCGCCATGTTTGGGACCGCGCAGCGCAGCAATAGCCGCTGCCATCGCTACAAACGGATCCGCGCGCGAGCTGCCCACCATGCGGATCGTGGTTGCCGAGGTAGACTGGCCATGATCGGCATGCAAGATAAAGAGAATGTCCAGCGCGCGCTCCAGCAGTGGATCGGGCGTATAGCTTCTTTCCATGCGCTTGAACATCATGCGCAGAAAATCGCCGGTATAGGTGGTATCATCCGCGGGATAAACGTAGGGTCGCCCCGTGGAATGGCGATGCGCAAAGGCAGCAATGGTTGGCATCTTGGCAATCAGGCGGCGCGTTTGCAGTTCTACCGACTCGGGATCCGCGACATCGCGAGCATCTTTGTAGAAGGTAGAGAGCGCCGAGATGACACCGATCATGATACCAATCGGGTCGGCATCGTAGCGAAAACCATCCAGGAACTGCAAGATATTTTCGTGCAGTAGCGTGTGATGTTTGATATCGTATACCCACGCATCAAGCTGGTCTTGCGTCGGCAACTCGCCATAAATCAGCAAATACGCCGTCTCCAGGAAGGTGGATTTCTCGGCTAACTGCTCAATCGGGTAGCCACGATGGCGCAGGATGCCCTTTTCACCGTCAATTTCAGTGATGCTGCTGCGGCAAGAGGCTGTGTTGAAGAAAGCTGGATCGTAGCTCATCACGCCGAAGTCATCGGCGTTCACCTTGATCTTGCGCAAGTCGGGAGCCTTGATCGAACCATCGGCGATGCCGATCTCGTACACTTTGGCAGTGCGGTTGTCGGTGACAGTCAACGTCCCTTCCTGCATGCCTGCTTCTGGCAAAGCCGGCTTGGCTTCAACCTTGCGCTCCGCCATCGGCACATAATCGCGCTTGGCTGGGCCGACATAGTACTCGCGCGGCCGTGAAATGCGCTGCTCAGCGTCTTTCAGCCCCTCGCGCCACTGGGCCAGCCAACCCACTGTGCGCGGGATAGCGAACATCACCGTAAACATACTGGTGGGCAAGCCGAGCGCCTGATAGATGATACCGCTGTAGAAGTCCACGTTGGGATATAGTTTGCGCTCGATGAAATACTCATCGTTCAGCGCGATGGTTTCCAGTTCGGTAGCAATATCAAGCAATGGATTACGGCCTGTCACCTCAAACACTTCATAAGCTGCGCGTTTGATGATGCTGGCGCGCGGGTCATAGTTCTTGTACACGCGATGGCCGAAGCCCATCAATCGCCGGTCACCGCGCTTCACGCTCTGCATGAAATCCGACACCTTGGACGCATCGCCGATTTCATTCAACATGCGCAGCACCGCTTCATTGGCTCCGCCGTGCAACGGACCAAACAGTGCCGACGCTGCCGCCGCAACGGCTGCATAAGGATCAGCCGAGGTACTGCCAACGACGCGCATCGTGCTGGTGGAACAGTTCTGTTCGTGGTCGGCGTGCAGGATGAACAGCAAATCCAGCGCACGTTCCAGCACCGGATTAGGGCGGTACTCTTCCTGCTGCATTTTGAACATCATGCTCAGGAAGTTACCTGTATAGCTCAGATCGCTGTTGGGGTAAATGTAGCGGAAGCCCATCGAGTGGCGATAAGCAAACGCAGCCAGCGTGGGCATCATCGCCACCAGCCGCGTGGTATGCAGGTCTACAACGGCCGGATCGTCCACGTTGTGCGCGTCGGGGTAAAAGGTGGAAAGCGCCGCCACTGTGCCGACCAGCGTGCCCATCGGGTGCGCGTCATAGCGAAAAGCATCCAGAAAATGGCGGATGTTTTCGTGCAGCATCGCTTTGCTCTTGACATCTTCTTCCCATTGGCCAAGTTGCGCCTGGGTGGGTAATTCGTTATGGAGCAACAAGTAAGCCGTTTCCAAAAAGGTAGATCGTTCGGCCAGTTGCTCAATAGGATAGCCACTGTAACGTAAAATCCCCTTATCGCCATCAATAAAGGTGATTTTGCTGCGACAGGAGGCCGTGTTCAAAAAAGCTGCATCGTAGGACTTCAAGCCTACGTCATTCTCATCTTTTTTGATCTGACGCAAGTCCATGCCGCGAATAGTTCCGTCGGTCAGCGGCAGATCATAAGATTTCCCCGTGCGATTGTCAAGGAAAGTTAATGATTCATTTTGCATGGCATAGCCTCATTGCTGTGAAAGGAGCGAATTAGCAGACGGCCCTACTGCCGGGCGTCCGGCACGGTGGTAATAGCCTATAGAATACCCGCAAATGCCTTTGTAGGCAAGCCGGAAGGAGGATTGCGTACAAAAGAGGAACTAACAGGGGATGAAGACAATCAATGCCTGAATAGGGTTTGTCGCAATGTGCTTCTCTTAAACTGATGCACCGGACAAGCGAGAGGTTACAGGTAACGCATATTGAGAAAGCCCGCTGGGGGAGGGATGCGCCCATACAAACCAAACAAAAACCGGCACAGACCATTTGGTCCGCGCCGGTTTTTAGTTCAGGCAGCGAATACTTGCATCGGACTACGCATTACTCACCAGCCGCACCGGCAATCGCGTACGTCACCTGCAATTGGGTGGACATTTGCAGCTCGCCCGGCAGGATTTGGTCGCCCGTGTTGGCCTGCTGTGCCATGCTGTAATTGGCGTTCGCCAGCATCGGTCCCATGCCGCCAGTCACCTCGCTGATGCTCACCACTTCGCCCAGCGTCACGCCGTGCAACGCGGCCAGTTCCTGCGCACGGGCCAGCGCGTCTGCTGCGGCCTTCTTGCGGGCTTCGCCCATCAACTGCTCTGGCTTGTCCACGCTGAAATTCACCCCGTAGATGCTGTTGGCACCTGCGGCAATTGCGGCATCCAGCACATCGCCCACCTTGGTCAGGTCACGCACGGTCACGCTGACACTGTTGCCAACGTGGTAAATCACCTTGCCGGTGGCAATGCCGTCTGGGCCAACAGGTCGTTCCACGTAGATATTGTAACCGGAGGTCTGCAGGTCCTTCTTGGCGATGCCCAGCTTGCTGAATGCAGCCAAAATATCCTTCATCGTGCTGCTAGACTCGGCGCTGGCTTCCTGTGCATTCTCGCCGGTTACTTCAATGCCCACCTGGATCTGTGCGATATTGGGCTGCACCGACACCGTCCCATCGCCCAACACCGTGATGGTGCGCGGCTGTGTAGCCACGCTGGTTACGGGCGGCTGGGCCTGAGCCGCGGCGCTGCGGGATGGGCCAAAGGCAACCGCACTGGACACAACAACAGCCAACGCTGCAATCAGCGCAGCAGCAGTGAAAACTTTACGATACATGGTTATACAACATCTCCTATCATTCAGGTTGGTAGTTTCGACAGCAACCTCGCCGGTCGCCACACCCATTATACGCTGCGGCGCGCCGCTTTGTTCACTCGAAAACAGGCTTTTTATCAATACTTCAAGCGAGCTGGCGGGCTGCCGCACGGCGATTGCTGCGCACATACCAGCCCAGCATTGCCGCGGCCAGCGCCAGCAACAGCCATTCCTCCGGCTCCGGCACGCCAGCCACCGGCGGCGTCCCCACCGTTTCACCCACATCTTCGTGCTCGCGCTGGAAACGGTCATCCTGCTGCTCCAGCTTGTCCAGCAATTGCTGCTGCTGCGTGTTCACCAGCACAATCATCGAAGAGAGCGGTGTCACTAAGCCGTAGTTACCTGCAAGCGCGTGCAGTCGGTCCAGCAACGTCAGATCGTTCATCTCCCCGCGGCGCTGCTGCATTTCCGCCAGGATCAGGCGGCGGGCAGCAAAGGGGGCGAACTGCGCGGCATCATCGGCTGCAGCAGGGGGCACGGAACTGAGGGTGCGCGCTTGCTCGGTCGGTAGCGTCAGCCACTGATAACCGTCTACCACATCGCTGGTCACGCCGTCCGCTGCATCCGTTAGATGTGCCGCCAGTCTGCCCAGCGCCTCGTCCACCGTGGCCGCCGCGCCACCCCCGCTGGCCTGTACCGCATCCAGTGTCGGGTCGTCGTAGCCCATCGGAAAGCCGCCGAGATGGATCAACCAAATCGGCGCAGGCGAAGCGGTCACTGGCACGTCTGTTTCGCCCACCCCGTAGCCGCTGCCATCCGTCAGCACCAGCACCGCGTCGTAGCTGCGGTCGCCACGCAGCGCGGCATACTGTGCCAGCAGCTCGGCGGCATTTTGTCCACCGAAATAGAGCACCGCCGCGGGATCGAAGTCGGCCAGCCGCACCAGCGAGGGTTGTTCCCCGCGGTAAGGCGAGGCAGTCAGGTAAACATCCACCTGCGCGCCGCTGGCGGTCAGCGCCTGTAAACGCTCAAAGCTGGCCTGCACCGCGGCCTGCTGGTCGGCCATGCTGCGTGAACGGTCAAGCACAACAGCCAGGCGCAGTTCGCCCGCCAGCCCCGACGTTTCTGTCGCGTTCACAGGGCGCACAATCACCGTCTGGCCGCCGGGGAAATCCACGGTGTGAATTTGCGGCACGATCTCACCTGCGGCAGGCACGCTGACGGGCAGCCATGTCTCTGCCGGATCTGCGTCACCGAAGCTCATCGGCGCGCCGTTCAGCGTGCGCATCGTGGTCTTGTCCCAATAGACGTTGACCTTTTCGGCCAATTGCGGCAGCGGCCAGGCATTATCCTGCACCAGCACGCGGTAGGTCAACCACAGGTGCAGCGGCGCGCCTGGGGTGATCGTTGAAGGGCCGAGGCCATTGCTGTTTTCCCATTCCAAACGTTGCGGTTCGACTGGAAACGCGCGCAGGCGATATTGTCGCGGGCCGACCTGCTCTATCAACGCGGGGTCCACCTGGCGGCGCAGTTCGTTGCGATAGGTAGCCTGGGCCGCGCCGCGCGGGGAAATGCGAAAGGCGAAGCGTTGGTCGCGGTCGGCGTTGGGGCCGAGCCACAGCCCGGTGATCACCGCGCTTTCCGGCAAGTTGAAGTAGTATACCACTTCCTGCCGCACGCCGGTGATGTTTTGGTAAACCTCGTACAACTCGACATCCGCCCAGTCGCCAGCGGGGGTCACTGTGACAGCCTGCGTCAGCAGATGGACTTCGCGGTCATCCACGGCCTGCCACGCCGACAACGACTGCTCAACGTTCCAGGTGGAGCGCACCGCACGCACCACGGTGTCATGTTCGCCGTCTACAATAGATTGATCGAAAAATTGTTCGTAGAGCGTGGCCGCCTCGCGCGGCTCACGGCGAAACGCCTGATTTTCCCAGTTGGTGGGGTTGGTGTTGGGTTCGACCGGGCGATAGAGCAGCGGCCGCGTGAGATGTTCGTAGGCGTTCTGCACCTGCTCGGCGTTGGCGCGTGACATGCCAACCGTCCCCTCGTACATATCGCGGATGTGTTGCACGTCCCCCACGGCGCTCATGTAGCGATTAGAAGCCAGGTACGCGTTAAGCAAACCAACACGTAGGGTATCCTGCTGATCAAGTAACTGCTGGGCTTCCGCGGGTGAAGTGGGGGGCGCTTGTAGCAAGGCGAAGGCATCAGCTTGCGGCTGCTGGTCGAGCCAGGTCACCAGCACGAGGCCGCCCGCGACAACAGTCACAGCAATGCCTGCGGCCAGCGGTTGCCCCAGGCGCGTCGCAGCCGCGCGCAGCGCAGCCAGCCAGGTGCGGGTGTAGATTAGCACAATCGCCAGCGGCATACCGACGAACAACGTGGCCGAAAACCCCAGTAAGAGAAAGCCGAAGATGGAAAAAGGCAGGAAGGCGGCGTCTCGCAACAACACTCGCCACCAGGTGGGGTCAGTCAAGTTACGCCAAAGCTCGCTGAGCAGCGCGCCGATTCCACGTAGAAACGAGCCGAACGTGTCAAGAATGGTGGCAGCCACAGGCAGGGCATAAAACAAAATCCACGCCGCCGCGTACAATCCGGCCAGCAGCATCAGGCTGGCACCGATTAACCGCAGCAAGGCCGGCAGCGCGCCGCGCTGGTCAATGCGCCGATCGAGCAGATGCCATAACAGGGTGAGCACCCCCAACACAGCCATCACCAACATCGCGCTTACCGCGGGCGTAGCTTGGCGCACGACCAGAAAGCGCAGCAACAGCAACAACAGCAGCGGGCCTTCCACCCCGTAGCCCAGTGCCAGCAGTTTGCGCGGCGCGCGCTGCAGCACTGTGGCGCCAAGCACCACCGCCGCCAGCGGAACGAGCGTAATCAGCAGCGCCAGGATCAGGAATTCGGCTGGAACCTGGCTCATCTTGACCGCGTTCACCATGTTCGGCAGAATTTGCGGCGCAAAACCCAGTCCCATAAACGCGAGAAAGATCAAATTCCATGCCCAAAACAAGACATAGCCCCAAGTATCCGGGTTAAACAAACGAAGCGGCTGAGAAAAACGAGCTTTTTGAGAAGTTGTCATGGCTACTCCTTCGGCGGGTCAACGAAAAACAGGGTCAATGCAAAGATCAACCTACCCATTGACCAGTCTATCGGCGATTGTATCCTTCAAAATGTGATATAGCGCGGCCACATCGGGATCGTCGGGGGTCACTGTGCGGTCGAACAGCACCGACACTAGCACCCAGCGGGCGCGCTTGGGTGACAGGTCGGCCCAAATGCGCGTGCCGTAGTCATCAGTCACGCGGTCGGCAGATTGAAACCAGTAGCTGGCGCTCAACGCCTGCCCCTGTGCGCGACCCAGTTGCACAAAACGCAGCGGAAATTCCCCATCCACCAGGTGCGTACTTGATTGATCCAGCGACAAGCCGTATACCTCGAAACAGCGCTCCGGCTGATGATGTGCGCGCCAGGTGCTGCTGGTCACTAAAATCATCGAGCCGCCCAGGCCGCGCCACTGAAATCGCCAGCGTTGCGCGGCTTCTGCGCCATCACCCGTCAGCCAGTCATGTTCGGCCTGCGTCAACGGCTGCGGTTCCACGGTTAGCGCCGCGGGAAACAGCCA
>JBAQWV010000090.1:0-7394 GCA_049299095.1 Anaerolineae bacterium
GCGCGAGCTGCCACCCCTTAACAATACCGAGAGCAGTGAGTTTCTGCGCAGCTATTTCATTCACCAGCAGACGATAGACAAACGCTTTGCCCATGTCGCTGTGCAGCACAAGCTGCGCGAGGACACCCCCACCCGACGCACCATTCTGGAGATGGCAGCCGGCATCCCATTGCTGTTGCAGTTGCTGGCCGAACTGGCCGCGCAGGCAGCGGACCGTCCCCTGGCAGCGCCGGCCATCCCCATCCCAGCCGCCCAGCAGGCACGCATCAACTATGTAATTGAGCATTATATCGAGCGGTTGGCTGACCAAGCCCACGGCGACGAAGAGCAAGCACAGCGTTATCGCCTGCTGCTCTATAATGCCGTGCCGCGGCGTATTCCCAACGAGGGGTTGCTGGCCGCACTTTGGCAAAACCTGCCTGGGAGTGGCTACCACGCGAATAGCGACTATCGCGCGCTGTGGAACCGCTTGAGCCATGAATCTTTTCTGCACGAAGAAGCCGGACAGGGCTTGGTCTATCACGAGGTGATCCGCACCGGCTTGCTGAACCACCTCAAGGCTGACAACAAACAGCGCTGGTGCGATCTGCACCAGCGCGCCGCGGCCTGGTGGCAGGCCGAACAGGACGAAGCCGAGGCGCTCTACCACGCGCTGCATGCCGATTACCCTGCCGCCATCGGAGAGCTACACACGCGCCTGCGCGCCGCGCTGGATGCACAAAATTGGCCGCAGGCACAGGCAATCATCGGGACAACCACCGACATGGCGCTTGCGCCGGACGATCAGGCCTGGCTTACTCTGTTCAAGGCTGAGTTAGCCTGGGGCGAGGGCAACCGCTCGCTGGCGAAACAACGCCTGCTGCAGGTGACCGAACAGCCTGAGCTGCCTGCAACGCTGGCTGAACGGCTGTCCACCAAGCTGCAGGACTGGTTCAATTTCTCGCCGGCAGTCGAGGCAGCGATGCTGACAGATAGGGACACGGTGCTCTCCCTGATGCTATGGTGGGCGCGCGCCAACGCAGCGCCCCTGGTCGAGGCCGACGCCTTGATCGGTCTGGGCGATGCCGCCCTCAGGCAGGATCGCACCGACGACGTCGTGCGCTGCTTCCAACAGGCCCGCGAGCTAGCCAGCACAAGCGGCGATCGCCTGGTCGAGGCCAACGCCTGGATCGGTCTGGGCGATGCCGCCCTCATGCAGGATCGCACCGACGACGCCGTGCGCTGCTTCGAACAGGCCCGCGAGCTAGCCAGCACAAGCGGCGATCGCCGGGGCGAGGCCGACGCCTGGCGCGGTCTGGGCGATGCCGCCCTCAGGCAGGATCGCACCGACGACGCCGTGCGCTGCTTCCAACAGGCCCGCCAGCTAGCCAGCACAAGCGGCTATCGCCTGGCCGAGGCCGACGCCTGGCGCGGTCTGGGCGATGCCGCCCTCATGCAGGATCGCACCGACGACGCCGTGCGCTGCTACCAACAGGCCCGCGAGCTAGCCAGCACAAGCGGCTATCGCCGGGGCGAGGCCAACGCCTTGATCGGTCTGGGCGATGCCGCCCTCATGCAGAATCGCACCGACGACGCCGTGCGCTGCTTCCAACAGGCCCGCGAGCTAGCCAGCACAAGCGGCGATCGCCGGGGCGAGGCCAACGCCTGGCTCGGTCTGGGCGAGGCCGCCCTCAGGCAGGATCGCACCGACGACGCGCGCGTGTTCTTCCAACAAGCCTTTGAGCTTTATCTGGCCATTGGTTTGCCGCAGGAGGCACTACGCTTTGCCCTAATCAACGCCAAAGCGGCCCTTGACCAGGCCGCCGAAACTCTGGCGCGCTGGCTGTTGACCTGGGCAGACCAAGCCTATCAGCGTACCGATAGCGCTGTGGCCGCGCAGTACAACCTGCCCTTGCAGGCTTTGCGCCTGCGTCTGGGAGACCAGCCCGGGGAACCTCAGTTGCTTTTCGCGACGGAAGCAGAATCAAGGTTCCAGCCGTATTTCAACGTCGCTCCCCCGCCACAACGAAAACCGATCCGCCAACTCAAGATCAAGACAAGGAGATCTTCGCCATGACACCCGCCGATCCCAACCAAACCGCCCTTGCCGCACAAATCGTCTCCTTGCTGGCGGTGCCCTTTGTGCAGGGCATCGCCAGGCAGGTAGGCCAGGACACCTTCAACCAGGCTAAAACAGTGTTGACCCGCGTGCGTGAGCGTTTTCATCAGGACAAGAACGAAGAAGCGCAGGCCACGCTAGCTTTGTTCGAGAAAAACCCTGCCACCTTCCAGGAAGCGCTGGCCAGGTTGCTCACTGTCACGCTGGCCCAGCATCCTGACTGGGCTGGCGAGATGCGCCAATTGCTGGCAAAGCCGGCCATGCAGGAGATCATCGCGCACAACGAGGCCACAATCAGCAACATTACCATGAGACTCAGCGGCTCCGGTCACCAGCGCATTGAAGCCAACAACAGCAGCATCAAAGATGTTGACATGAACATCAACACGCTGTAAGCGCAATCCTGCAGGATCGCTGCAACCAATGAAAGCGGTGCAGGGTTTATGCAAAGCGCCGACAACCGGCAAACCCTGTGCGTATTGACCCTTGCCGCAGGTTGCGCGGCGGCCCGAAGTGCGATACAATCATCTCACAATGACGACATCCATCTCACTTTCGCAAGAAGTTCTTGCCGAATACTCACAGCGGCATCACATCAGGTACCTGGCTGTTTATGGCTCTGCGCTGCGCGCTGATTTCGATCAGCACAGCGACATAGACATTTTAGTGGAATTCGAACCCGATCACATACCAGGTTTATTTGCGATTGCACGCATGGAGCGCGAGCTATCAGCGTTGCTGGGCGGCAGGAAAGTTGATTTGCGCACGCCGCAAGACTTGAGCCACTATTTCCGACATCGAGTGCTGCAAGAAGCCAAGGCACAGTATGTTCAAAGATGACGCAACTCGACTTCATCACATGCTGGACGCCACAGAAGAAGCACTGCGGTTCATACAAGATCATGAGCGCGTTGATCTTAGTAGGGATCGCATACTCGTACTGGCATTGATAAAAGAGATCGAAATCATCGGCGAAGCCGCTTATCAAATCACGGAAAAGACCCAAGAACGCTTCTCAGATATTCCTTGGCAAGATATTATCAGTATGCGTCACCGGTTAGTTCATGCTTACTTTGATATAAACCTGGACATTCTTTGGGAAACCGTGAGACATGACTTACCACCGCTCGCCCAGGCCCTGCGTTTAGCTATCGTAACCCTTTGAAACATAGTCGGCCCGCGGGCCACTCAACCTAACCCGTTGCCCCCTTGTACCAGGGACCGACGACGGAGGACAGCGCAGCCGTGCGCTTGTTTTCGTTTCCTCCGTTCGGCAACGCCACGGAGGCTTTTTTTGACCAAAACCTATCACATTCACACCTTTGGCTGTCAAATGAACGTCGCGGACAGCGGCCATGTGGCTGCGCAGTTGGAGGCGCTGGGCTATCAGCCGGTACTGACCCCTCAAGCCGCGGACGTGATCGTCGTCAACACCTGCGTGGTGCGCCAGAGTGCCGAGGACAAGGCCATCGGCAAGCTGGGCGCGCTGTTGCCAATCAAACGGCGCAAGCCCGGCACGGTGATCGGCCTGATGGGCTGCATGGTGGGGGTGAAGCCCAACCCCGCGCTGGCTGAACGCTACCCCTGGGTGGATGTCTTCATGCCGCCGTCGGAGCCTGGCCCGCTCGTCGGTCATCTAATGGAACGGGAGCTGGCACGCGAAGGCCGCGCGATTGAGGAAAGCGCCGTGCTGGCGCGCTATGCGCTGCAAGACGCTGACGACACGCGCCTGCTGCCGGGCCGCAGCCAGTCAGTGCTGCAATCGGTGCGCCATTTGACACAGGAAAGCGGCGGTCAAACGCCGATTGCCGCGCATGTACCGATTGTCTACGGCTGTTCGCACGCCTGTGCCTTCTGCATCATCCCCTTCCGCCGCGGCATCGAACGCAGCCGCCCACTGACCGAGATCGTGGCCGAGGTGCAGGATTTGGTCGCGCAGGGAGTGCGAGAAGTCACGCTGCTGGGACAGATTGTGGATCGCTACGGCTACGATTTGCCAGGCCAACGCCCCGATCTGGCTGATTTACTACGCGCAATCCATGATATTGAGGGTTTATGGCGTATCCGTTTCCTCACCTCGCACCCCAACTACATGAGCGACCGCATTCTGCACGCCATGCGCGACTTACCCAAGGTGTGCGAACACGTCGAAGTACCGATTCAAGCGGGCGATGATGCCGTGCTGGAAGCTATGCGCCGCGGCTACACCGCGGACGACTACCGCCGCCTCGTGCAACACATCCGCGACGTGCTACCCACCGCGTCGGTGCATACCGACATTATCGTGGGCTTTCCCGGCGAAACCGATGCCCAGTTCCAGCGCACCTACGAGGTGCTGGCTGAGTTGAAGCTCGACAAGGCGCACCTGGCGCGCTACTCGCCGCGGCCCGGCACCGTCAGCGCGCGGCGCATGGCCGATGACGTGCCCGACGCGGACAAGGTGGCGCGGCACAAGGCGCTGGAGGATTTGCAGGCCCAGATACAGGGCGAAATCAACCGGCGTTTCGTCGGCGAGACGGTCGAGGTGCTGGTGGAAGAGCTACACAAGGGCAAGTGGCGGGGTCGCACCCGTCAAAACAAGCTGGTTTTCTTCAGCGATGAAGCCGACTGGCGCGGCCGGCTGGCTGATGTTTTCGTCACCTGGGCCGGGCCATATTCGATGCAGGGCCGACTGGCTAACCAACGCCCGGGCCTGGACCTGGGCAGTATCAGCCTGATGCCCTACGAAAACACGCTGAACGACCTACCCAGCGACCACCCGAACTAACGCGCGACGCTGCCTGCCATCGCCTTTCCCTTCACAAAAAAAGACCGCACCTGAACAGGTGCGGTCTTTTTACCTGGCAACCGGCGCAAAACAGAAGCGGGAAGCCTCCAGCATAGGCTCCCCGCTTCCGCTGCGGAACTACCGGCTACCGATAAGGTTTCGACGACCGGTAATCTGCGGAAACACAGCGGAGCGCGCTGGCCCCGCTGTGATACGCACATTACTTATGATACGCGCAACACCTGACCGGCATAGATCGTGTTGGCGTCCCAGATATTGTTCAACTGCATCAGCGCGGACACCGATATGCCATAGCGCACCGCGATGCCGCTCAGGGTGTCACCCGCCTGCACCTGGTAGGTTGTGGCAACGGGGGCGGGCGGCTGGGGAACCGGCTTCACGACCACTGGCGCGGCCGGTGCAGCGTGATGAGCGACCGTGACGCACAGTTTCTGACCGGCGTAGATCGTGTTGGCATCCCAGATGTTGTTCTGCTGCATCAGCGCGGCCACCGTTGTGCCGTTGGCGTAAGCCAGCCCGGACAGTGTATCGCCCGACTGCACGATGAAGCACACCTGCTTGGTGGTCGGATGCGGCATTGGCGGCTTCGGAGGTTCCGGCTTCACCGGCGGTTTGGACGGCACAGGCGTAGGCTTGACGACGGGCGGCGTCACCGGTGTCACTGGTGCAGCGCCGCACATGCGCAACACGACGTTGTCAATGTTCACATCCAGCTCGCGATCCAGCGTTGCCCATTTCTTCAGCGCCCAGATGGCAATTGTGGTGTTGCCACCAGCGGGAGCCACAAAGCGCGTCGTGTAATTCTGCATCGCTTTCGCGCCGGGGTTGGTGCGGTCCTTGATCGTCAGCGGCACGCTGGTGCGGAAGAGCATCTGCGCGGGATTAGTCGTGCCGGTGGTGGAATAGCCCCATTCCACCATGTAGCGGTAAGGATCTTCGCCAGACACGACGGGCGCTTCGCGCATTGCTGCATCAAAAGAAAGCTCATAGGTTGCGCCCGCTTTGAGTTGCACCCGCTGCAAAATACCGTTGATACGGTCGGCATCTGCGCCACCCAGCCCCTTGGAGTTGATCTCCAATAACTGGCTGTGGCTGCCATTCGACACCACTGCGGACCATTGTTCATCGTAGATGCCGTAATTCGCGCGGCCACCATTGGTAAAGTTCGCCCAGTAGAAGCCCACACCGTTGGCAAAACGATCCTCAAAGCTGCCATTAGCAATCAGATTTGGCCCAGAGCAAACTGCCGGAGCCGGAGCCGCGGGCGCTGCCGGAGCTGCGGCCACGGCACTGTCGCCAGGCTGTGAAGGCGGTGCGTAGTAGCCACCGGTTGTCGCGGCCGGAGCCGCGGGCGCTGCCGGAGCCGCCACCACCGCGCTGTCACCAGGCTGCGCAGGCGGCGCATAATAACCAGCGCCACCGGTAGCGGGCTGGGCAGGCTTCGGAATTTCGGATGAAGGGGGCGTCTGGCTGGTTGGGCCAAACAGGCTGATGGCGTCAAGGTTAAAATCGGTTTCCTCGTACCAGGTACCCCAACGGCGCTGCGTGCGCACAAACACGGTCATGGCTGCGCCCGATGGCACAACCTTGGTGCTGTAGCTGCTGAACGCGCCCGGCTCGGTGCGACTATAGAAGGTGTCCCACGGCAACTCGCGCCAATCGCTCACTGCTTGCCAATTCGTGCCGCCGCTGTAATCAAAGCCGACATAAACACGATAGCGCCAGGCATCGCCGCCGTTATCCTTCGAGCGGATCATCCCCTTCAAGGACAACTCATAGGTGGCGCCAGGCATGACACGGGCTGTTTGATAGATGCCTGAGTTACGGTCGTTATCGCCACCCTTTGCCAGGGTGTTGATCTCGATCAGCTGCGAATGTTGGCCGGCATAGACCGTGCGCGCCCACGTATCATCGTAATACCCATAGGCCGCCATGCCGTCGTTGTTGAAACAGCCCCAGCCCGCGCCGACCATGCCGCCACAGTTGGCCGCAAAGCCGTTTTCAAAACCACCGTTCACCAGCACATCGCCCTGGGCAGCCATCGGCGCTGAACCGGAGGGGATCAGACTAATCCCCATCACCAGGATCAAGGCCACTGCCAAGAAGCGCAGTTTATTCGCTTGCTTACTCATGAGTTCATCCTTCCGGGTTGATGCAAAAACACCCAACAAGATCAAGATAAAACGCCGTTGAAATAATTTAAGATTACACCACATTTTATCATGCCCGCGCGCGCGGGAGCAAGCAACTTTTAAGCTGCGAAACCTTAAAACAACCTTATTTTTCGTATAGTTGTGTGTTTTTTAAGTCTTTTTGCCATTTTTTCGCCCGATTACTATGAGAAGCATCTTTGCACACTGGCAGCACAATTGCCTGTGCACCTCAGGATCGGCAATCACTGCCTGATCAGCACCCTCTGAAATGGCCAAGCCCTGATTTTTAAGATGCTGAACGGGGTGCAGCGCTTGCCACACCCCGTTCCTGGTTACTCAATCAGTCCGCACTGCT
>JBAQWV010000091.1:0-2634 GCA_049299095.1 Anaerolineae bacterium
TCATTGACCGGATAGGTCACAGGGACACGGGCGGCGAGCGGGTGCTGTCTGTGGAGGGAGGCGACCTGCTGAGAGAGTTGACTTACCGCACGGTTGGCAAACTGACCATCGGCGGCTACAGGGTCGCGACCACGAACGGCCTAAACCAGATCAAAACCAAAGCCTTCCCGCCCGGCTGGACGTATGACACAACCAGCGAACACAGCTACATCACCACGGAGCGGGAAGTTTATCATCCGCTGAACAACGAGACCGCCCTGGGCGCACTGGCGAAAGTCAGCGACCTGACCGGTGAGTATTTCATCCTCGGCGCCGGGCGCAAGGTGCGATGGCTGCGAAAGCACGTGCTCACCCCACCCTTCCGGGCGATTCAACAGCGGGCCACGTGGGCCGCGCACGATGCCGGCACGGCGCATATCACCTCGATCAGCTATGAGACCGACACCTATGAACAGTGTGGCAGGTGCTACGCCATCGGCGGTACGTTTAGCGCCACGAACTATGGGCCGGACGGGGAGCCGTGGCTGACGATCAGCGGGCAATTGACGCTTGAGGACGCCTACCGGGAATATCTGGCTGGCGCTTTTACGTTGCCGGCCGGCTTTACAATGGAATTCGATCTTGATGAAACCCTGACCAGGCGATACTACATTTTCCACGCGGCGACCGAGGCCAGCATAGGACGGATTGAACGATACCAGTCGTGGTCAGAGATCAAGCCGGTTGACGGTTTTAGCGCCGATGAGATCATGACCTGCAGCAAGCAACTGGCCCTGGCCGCCTGCGAATGGCTCAGGCAGCGGATCAACGGTCAGACGACCGTCAGCATTGGCCTGGCCGGCGCAAAGGGCGATTTGCTACCAGGGGCACTACTCCCGGTGCAATACCGGGCAATCACAGACGGCGTAGAGGAGCTTAACCTGTGGAATGCCGTGCTGTTCGTTCTGGAGGCCACGGTGCTCCTGGACGCCAGCGGATTGCACACGGTGGCCGTGCAGGCGGTGGATTACGGGCGCTGGCCGCGCACGAATGACGAAATGTTCGCCGACCTGACCGACGCATTACGCTATCTGGCGTCTGTGACCAGCGGCCTGCCAGCAAATCAGTTTCAGCAAACGCTAGAGACCGGCGTGCTAAGTCGCCTGCTTGAGGTGCGAGGCGTTGACGGCGTGCCGTTCTTCCGCGCCGAGGGCAACCCAGAGACGGGCGCAGAATCGGGCGTGTTTGGGCATCCGACGCAGCACAGGATTGAATGGGACAGAACGAATGGGGTGCGCATCGCCGGGTCACAGATTGCGCCGGTACTGAGAGCAAACAAAACATGGGCGCCAGGCGATATCGGTGATGGCGCTGTGGCAACGACTACGATAACCGTCACCGGAGCAGCCAATACCGATCAGGTGATTGCGTCCCACACGGAGTTGGGCGGAGACAACTTTATCATTTCAGCCTATGTCCAGAGCACCAATACCGTTTTGGTGCTAATTCTCAACAAGGCGGGCGAAACGCTAACGATCAGCAGCGGTACGCTCTATGTCACCGTCTTCAAGAGGCCAGAATGAAATCAACCAACGGACGGCTTACAGTTGCCGTGATTCTGATAGGTATCGGCCTGCTGGCCGTTATGTGGGCCTGCGGCGGGCCGCCATTGCCAACGCCGCCCGATGTGCGAGGGCTGTCTACGCTGATCCCCGATGTGGCATTTGCCTATGCCCATGTTGACCGGGATGACTACACAACCAACCTGCGGGGAGTGGCTAACGTTGAACTAAACAGCCACCTTGACATCTATTGGGATGACATCAACCTGTCAGACTGTGGGTTTGGGACACCGACGCCGGGCTGTATGGATTACCAGAGGATTGACGACGCACTTGATGCCCTGATAACGGAGAGCATCAACTACGTGAATGGCATCACGCAGCCACGCAAGCTATGGGTAAGCCTTCCGGTCTTTTGGACGCAGCACCCAAGCATCGGGTACACATGCGCCAATGACCTGCCTTCCTACATCCCCACACCCCATGCGCCGACAGTGGTGCCGGTTACTGGCACCCCCCACCCGGAAGTGGTGCCGCCATTCGACACGGCGGCCATGCGTGACGCCTACACGCAAACGCTCAAGCTGCTTGGTGAGAGGTACGATGGGGATAGCCGGTTAGCTGGCGTGTTCCTGTCGCTTGGCTACAACAACGAGACGAACCTGGACGCCAGCTATTGCGGCTTGGGGCAGAGTGTGGTTGACGACTATATCCAAACCTATTCAGGCGGGAATTACGACTTGTTTGTCAGGGCGGCCTTGACGGCGGCCCATGACGCATTCCCGAACAAGCCGGTGTATCTGCTGACGGCGGCCATTCCAGACGAACGACTGCGCTGCAACTGGTTTGATGGCGCTGGCACGTTTCCCGGCATTGGCAACTACGGCAACCCGAACATCGGCTACGGCTTCAACGGCATGAAGTACGATGTGCCGTTCTACATCAAGCGGCCCATTGGTGTAGCGACGCCAACGTACTGGAACTGTTCACCTGGCGCAATCCTGGACAGGTACAAAGAAGTTCTGCCGGTCAAAATGGAGCCAGCCAACAACTACACCGACATCAACAGCGGAGCCGTCAGGGAGTCGTTGCA
>JBAQWV010000092.1:0-35587 GCA_049299095.1 Anaerolineae bacterium
ATCAATCGCCGTGCTACAACACAGCGCCCCGCCCGCAGCGGGGCTTGCTGCATCCGCTAAGCCCGCTTCAGCGGGCGCTGTTTTGTAGGCTGGGAACTTTATTCCCCGCCCCTTCATCCCGCGATGACCTCGCGGCGCATCCGCACGGCGATCAATCGCCGTGCTACAACACGGCGCCCCACCCGCAGCGGGGCTTGCTGCAGGCGCTAAGCATCCGCTAAGCCCGCTTCAGCTGGCGCTGTTTTGTAGGCGGGGAACTTCATTCCCCGCCCCTTCGTCCCGCGGCGAATTGTGACGCAAGAGAAAAACAGGGATAATAAGCGGCGAGGTAGCTCCGCCTCACGCATCACCGAAGACGAGGCACAGCTATGGACTTCAACACCATTCCCGAACCATTGCGCTCGATTCTAATCGGCGCGGCCAGCGACTTCAGCGGCGGTTTGGCCGCCAGTGTAGTGGACAGTCTGCTAAGCCAGGCCAACTACCAGGTGCGCAAACGCCTGCAACCAGCGCCGCAGCAGGCCGCGCTCAACCACGCCATGGCCGAGGCCCTGCTGCGCACCGTGAGCGAGCTGACGGATGACGCGCCCGCGCAGGAGCACTACCTCACCCTGTTCGACGAATGGCTGAGCCGCGACGCCGTAGCCGGCGAGCTGTCACAGATCGTTGACCCGCGACCCGATGCAGAGCTTGACCTGGAGTGGCTGGCCGCGGAGTTCCGCGCCGCGGGCTACGAGCCGGATTTGCTGGGCCAGGTGGATTTCCGCAAGGAACTAGGAATATTCTTTGGTCTCCCTGAATTCATGACGCTGACCTCTGGCTACTCTGGCCTCTGGCCTCTGGTACTCTGACGCTGGGTACGCGGCTTTAGAACCATAGACAAAGATTTGGTTGCAGCCTGCGCCACGCGCGAATTTTTTACCCCCCACCCCACGCCCATGACTACCCCCACCCTCTCTGTGCTGGTGATGGCCTACAACGAGGCCGACAACGTGACGCCGGTCGTCCACGAGCTGACCGCCACGCTGCGCGGCCTCGGCGTGGGCTGGGAGCTGGTGATCATCAACGACGGCAGCAGCGACGCCACTGGCCCGCGCGCGGATGCGCTGGCCGCGGCCCTGCCCGGCGTGCGCGTGCTGCATCACGCTGTGAACCAGGGGCTGGGCGGCGTGTATCGCAGCGGCTTTGCCACCGCGCGCGGCGATTACCTCACCTTTTTCCCCGCGGACGGCGAGTTCCCCGCCACCATTCTGGCGCAATTTCTGCCGCTGATGGCCGATGCCGACATGGTGCTGGGCTATCTCCACCAGCCAGACCTGCCCGCGGCGGCACGCCTGCTGGCCTGGGGTGAGCGCCTGCTCTACCGCCTGCTGTTCGGCGCGCTGCCGCGCTTTCAGGGCGTGTTGATGTTCCGCCGCGAGCTGCTGGCGGCCATCCCGCTCACCTCCACCGGCCGCGCCTGGACCGTGCTGATGGAGCTGATTTTGCGCACGCAGCGCGCCGGCTACCGCATCCGCAGCGTGCCCACCGCCCTGCGCCCGCGCCTGAGCGGCGAGTCCAAAGTCAACAACTGGCGCACCATCGTAGACAGCTTCAAGCAACTGCTGGCGTTGCAGCGCAGCCTGAATGGATAACCAGATGAACGCTTCTTCTTCTCCTGCCCGCAGTAGGCCGTGGTATCGCGACGTGCGCTTCTGGTTGGGTCTGGCCGTCAGCGTGGCCGGGCTGTGGCTCACCTTTCGCAACGTTAACGGCCGCGAGCTGCTGCACTCCGTGCGTGCAGTTGACTGGGGCCTGCTGGGGCTGGCCATGCTGGTGGCGCTGTTCGACCAGATCGTGCGCGGCCTGCGCTGGCGCGTGCTGCTGCAACCGGTGGGCCGCGTGTCCAGCGCCGACGCGTTCAGCTATCTGAGCATCGGCGCGCTGGCGAACGCCCTGCTGCCGCTGCGCGCAGGCGAGGTGATCCGCGCCACGCTGCTGGGCGAGAAGCGGGCGCTCTCCAAAAGTGCGCTCTTTGCCACGGTGGTGGTGGAACGCATCTTCGACGTGCTGGCGCTGGCGCTGCTGGCGTTGCTGCTGCTGGCGGTGATGCCCATTCCGCGCGAAATCAAACAGGCGGCGCTGCTGCTGGGCGGCGTGAGCGCGGTGGCGCTGCTGGGACTGTGGCTGCTGGCATGGCTGGCCGCGCGCGGGCGCGGTGGACGCGCAGCCACCTGGCTGCGCCGGGCTGAAACGCGCGCGCTGCACCCGCCACAAGATCGTCACCTGCTGGGGGTGAACCTCACCGGCCTGCTGCGTCGGCTGTGGCAGATGGCACAATCCTTTTTCAGCGGGTTGCGCGCGGTGCAGTCACCGCGCCTGCTCTGGAGCGTCGGTTGGTACACCGTGCTTGCGTGGCTGGCCTCGCTGGGGTATATTTGGCTGGTACTGCGCGCCTGTCACCTCGATCTGCCGTGGAGCGCCTCGTTGATGGTGCTGGTGTTCATCAATCTGGGCGCGGCGCTGCCCTCCACCCCCGGCGGGGTCGGCCTGGTGCACTGGCTGGCGCGCGAGGCGCTGCTGCCGTGGCAAGTGGCCGACCAGCCATCTGCAACTTTTGCGCTGATAGTGCACGCCGCGGTCTATCTGGTGATGGTAGGTGTGGGCCTGCTCTGCCTCTGGCGCGAAGGTGTGCAGTTCCGGCAGTTGACCCGCAGCGATCCTGCAACATCCCAGACGGTTTGATGATAAGGAAACCTGCTATGCGCACGATCTGGCCGCGACCGAAATCCGACGCGACGACATCCCGCCCGCGCGGTCTGACGCAGCGCCGCGCACTGATCTTGCTGAGCGTGGCCCTGCTGCTGATCTTGATCGGTAACGCGCGCTGGCTGCAACTGGATCGCTCATCGCCCGCCTGGGACGCCGCGCGCTATCTGGTCAACAGCGTGGAGGCGTTCGACTTCGTGCGTGCGCCCTCGCTCGCGCACCTGCGTGACCTCTATTTCGTGCGCAACACCGTGCGCCCCTCGCTGGGCATGGTGTTGCCAACACTGCCCTTCTACCTGCTGCTGGGGATTTCCGAAGATACTGCCACGCTGTGGACACAGTGGCTTTTTCTGGCCGTGATCGTGTTCAGCGTGTACGGCATCGGTAAACGGCTGTTTGGCGTCGGGGTCGGTCTGCTGGCCGCGCTGCTGGCGGCGCTCAACCCGGAGCTGATCCGCCTGTCGCGCATCTACTGGCCGGAGCTGGGGGTGGTGGCAACGGCCAGCCTGGGGGTATATTGGCTGCTGCGCAGCGAATTTTTACGCCATCGCGCGCCGGTGCTGCTGGCCGGCATCGTGCTGGGGCTGGGCATGATGCAGCGACCGCTTTTCCCGCTGATCTTCCTGGCCGGGCCGCTGGCCTATGTGTTCATCGGCGCGCTGCTGGCGGAGCGCCAAGCCGGGGAAACGCTCACGACCCGCCTCACCCGACGCTTCCTGCCGGGGCTGGGGCTGTTTTTGCTGCCGGTGCTGCTGATTGATCTGCCCTTTTATGCGCGCTACGGTGGTCAAATGCTCGATTACATCACCGGCTTTCAGGAAGCAGGCAGCTTTGCGCCGGTGGAAAACAGCGCCTCGCTGCAATCCTTGTTCTGGTACGCGGCCAACCTGTATGCCAGCGTTTCCTGGCCGCTGCACCTGCTCTTCCTCGCCAGCCTGATCGGCTTCATCTTTCTGCTGGTGCGGCGGCAACTGCCCGCGGTGGCGGGCATCCTGCTGGCTTGGGTGGTCGTGCCCTATCTGGCGCTTTCGCTCACCGCCAGCAAGGGCTTCTCCTACATCGCCGCGCTCTATCCCGCGCTGATTCTGATCCTCGCGGCCACGCTGTGGCGCGTCACCCGGCCCAGTCGCGGCTTGCAATGGGCCGCGGGTGCGCTGCTGCTGGGGCTGGCCGTGCTGAGTTGGTGGCAAATTTCATGGGCGCGGCCGCTCCCTGCCTCGCTCGCCAACCGGCTGGGGCTGACGGCCAGCGCGCCCGTGCTGGAAAGCTGGCCCAACGCGGCAATTATCGCGACGATTCATCCCCTCGCGCCCGCGGACAAGATCACTGCGGTCGGCGTTGTTTCCGCAGTGCCGGAGCTGGCCGAGCCGCCGATGGCCTATTATGCGCGCATAGCTGCCCCCACCCTGACCGTGCTGCGTTGGAGCGACCCCGTGCCGACGCTGCTTGACGCTGATTTTGTGGTCGTGAAGACGGGGCGTGTGGCCGAAGACCCGCCGCGCACGCTGGAAGATCGCAACGCCACGCTCGTCAGCAAAGTACTACAACAACCAACCAGCACCTTTTACACCACCCATCAGCAAATTGGACGGTTTGGCCTGCCCGACGGCAGCCAGGCGTTGATTTACCAGCGCACCGGCGGCGCGCCCCAGGCCGCAGAAGTCACTGCAATCGGCGACGAGCTGGCAGCCGCAGGGGGCACGGTGCAAAACGCAGGCGTGGCCGGGGATTTGAACCGGGCGACGCTGCAAAATCAAGTACGGCTCGGCAAGCAGCTTTTCGACGAAAAACGCTACGAGGAGGCGCTGCCGGTTTTTCAGCAGGTGGTGGACGCCGACCCCAAGATCGCTGACGCGCAGCAAGGGCTGGGGCGCACGCTGTTTGCATTGGGCAACTGCGACAGCGCCGCCGAACACCAGGCCCTCGCGACCCAGCTTCTCCCCATCAACGGAACCTACACCGTGCTGGGCGACATTCTGTTTGAGTGTAAACGGTTGGAAGAGGCCAGCGCGGCCTACGTCAAGGGGATTGAACTCGATCCGCAGGAGGTGCGCACCCACTTCGTGCTGGCGCAGGTGTACATGGCGCAGGGCCGCACGCAGGATGCAATCCGCGAGTTCAACACCACAATGGAGCTGGACAAAGCGGGTGAATTCACCCCGCGTGTCCAGAATTTCCTCCAGCAGCTACAGCCGTAGTCTACGCGTCCCCTTTGCTGCGCCGGCGCGCCACAAAGATCATGCGCTCGCTCTCGCTGCTGTATGGATCGAGGTCATACGATCCGTAGACGTTCTCCGGCGTGAACCCCGCCTTGTCCAGCAACAATTCCCCTTCGTACCGATACAGATAGCGCGCCTGGAAGGGAGCCAGCGTGCGCCGCGCCTGGCCGTCGGGAAAGATTTCGTCGTAGATAAACAGCACGTTTTGCAGTTGCCGCGCGGCATCCAGCGTGCGCGACATCTGTTTCAGCACGGTAGCACCCGTTTCGGGATCGAACCACTGGCTGGTCAGGTCAATACGGCCATCTGCTTCCAGCAAATGCCGCGGGTCGGGGTTATCCACGTCAATCACCAACAGGCCGCCGGGAGCCAGCAATTTTCGCCATGAACGCAGCGCGCTGAGCTGGTCGGCGAGCGTGGTCAAGTGCATAAACGAATTGATAGCAATAAAAGCCAGTTGGTATTGTCCCTCAAGCGTCAACCGGCGCATATCCCCCTCCACCAGCGTCACCTGCTCCATCAGCCGCGCAGCTTCGACCTTCGCGCGCGCCACATCCAACATGCGCGGCGACATGTCCACACCGGTAATCTCAAATCCGGCGCGCGCCAGCGGCAACAGCAGCCGCCCCGTGCCACAGCCCAGTTCCAGCAGCGGGCCGCCCATGTGCTCGGCAAAGCCAAGGTACAAGGCAACGTCGTCCTGAAACGGCTCGTAGTCCAGATCGTAAAAGCGGGCAAAGCGGTCGAAGTCAGCCATAAAACCTCTCCAAAGGGGGCTGCGGGGCAGCCGGATGCCGGTCAGTCTGCTAGAAGCTGCCGTTGGCGGCATCATGCCACACGCCCGCTAAAAAATCAACTGCGCCACCCGCCCCCCTGACGTGTCAACAGGTGCGCCTGCATCAGCCCCGCGCCGATTTGCGCTTCCCGGCTTTTGCGTTATAATTTTGAAGATCGTTGCCCCCGTGGTGGAATTGGCATACACGGCAGGTTGAGGGCCTGTGCCCGGTCGGGCGTGTCCGTTCGAGTCGGACCGGGGGCACCTGACAGTTCAAAGCAAACCGAGCAAGGCATGGGCCTTCCTCGGTTTCTTTTTGCCGCCCGCGCCCGCATTTTGTCGCAGGTTGGCGCTAAGGTATGATGCGTCGCAGTGGGCATTGCCCCAAACTTCCTTCGGAGGATAGCATGGCGTTGTGTCTTCCTTCTCATCGTATAAGCCTTGCTTTCAGTGTCGCGCTGCTGACGCTTCACCTCTTGACACCAGTCAGCCAGGCGCAAGAAGTGCCAACCTGGCCGGCAAGTAACCAAAACGGTGCGCCTCGGCTGGTCGGGCCGCACCCAGCGCCCGACACCACCGACCAATGGTATTCCGCTCAGTTGCATGTGCATAGCTGGAGCAACCACAACGGCTTCACCCAGCCGGGATCGGTGCAGTTACATTCTAACTGGGCGGCTAATGCTGGCCTGGATGTCATTTGGTGGACCGATCACAACCCTGCCTTCACACAAAACGCCGACGCAACTACCAGCTTCAGCCAGGCGACGATAGAACAAACTACGCTGAACGTCACCATTCCCTTGCCGCTCAACACCCCCGCCTGGGCCGTGTACAATTTTGTCACCAAGCTCAAAGCAACAGTCAGCGCGGGCCAGGCCGCGGCCAGTTTGAACAATGACCTGTTGCGCATGGAAATGCAAGCCAACGCGGATCAAACCTTTGACCGCTTCGAGTATCAAACCCTCACCACCGATGATTTGCGCATTCAAGGCTTGAGCTTCACGCGGCCCCTGGCAAGCGATCCGGTACTCAGCTTTGACGCGACCCGTTGCGACACCGCCGGCGCAGACGCCTACGCCCAGGTGCGCGTGGCGCTGTCGTGGCACAACTATGGGGAGGCCGCCGCGCAAAGCCTCGTCTACCGGCTGGTGCCAGCCAATCAGCCCGCCGCTATTATTGCCAGCAGCACGCGCGTCACCGTGACCGTACCGCTGACCAGTAATCACGTTGATTTGCCCCTGCTGGAACACGCCGGGCTTCTGCCTGACGGCGACGACAACGCCATTCAGGAGATGTTCTTCACCGTGGGCGCGCGCGCCGGCGCACGAAGCTGCATGGAATTGGGTAATTTCACCATCCACAGCCGCACTCCCGCCACAGCCCACCTGGTACAGGCCCTCAAAGACACTGCCGCCCGCAACAGCCTGACCTATGGCGTCCAGGAAGTTAGTTCCTGGGAACAATTCTCCGCCGAACGGCATCTCAATCCCTACCTCCCTTCCGACGCCGCGTTGTTGCCCGGTCTCAATGATATTCCCGTCCAGCAATTTGTGCCGCTCATTCACAGCTACGACGGCCTCGTTATGTTAAATCATCCCTTCGGTGCAGGCTACGGCACGGCGCTGCCCGCGGCTGATCAGGAAGTGCGCGTGCAAAGTGCGCTCAGCACCTTGCTCCCTGTCAACGCTTGGGACATGGACATGCTGGAGATTTACCCGCTGCGCGGTCGGATAGACTTGCAACACCACCTGCGCTTGTGGGACTTGCTCGGCGTCAATGGCATTCAACTGTGCGCCACCATGACCAGCGATGCGCACGGCGGCCCCTTCACGCTCAACCACGCCAAAGTCGCCTGGATCAACGCCCCCACATCCAGTCAGGACGATCTGCTGGCAGGTATGCGCGCTTGCCGCGTCTTCTTCGGCGACCTGAACCTGTACGACGGCGTCGTTGACCTCCACCTCGGCACAACGCCGATGGGCAGCGTATACCCGCTTACCAACGGGATGCAGCCGCTCCAGATCACCATTAACCCGCTACCCGCGGGCGCGCAAGTCAAGCTCGTACAGCAGCTTTTGCAGCCCGGCACCGAACTCACCTATCTGGTGGATCACGCCGTGGTGGATCCCAGCCAGCCGGTCATGCTTGACGTCAGCCAGCCCAGCCAAGTCCGTGTGGAACTGTGGAGCGCCACTAATCAGCCGTTGGCTTTCAGCAACCGCATCATCATCAACGCCTTGCAGTGCGACGTCAACAGCAGCAGTACGGTGGACATCGCCGACGTGCAAACCGTGGCCCACGCCTTCGGCAGCGCCGTCCCCCCCGCGTCCACCGCCCTCGATTTACGAGTTGATGGCCGCATTGATCTGTGGGATGTGCTGGCCGCGGCTGAATGTTGGGCCACCCAGCACGCACCCTGACCCTTTTCGACAGGACACGCCATGACATTTTCTGGTGAGCCGACGCAATTCAGTTTCAACGAACGACAATCCGGCCCGGCCGCTGTGCGCTGGGATCGCAACTGGCTGTGGTTGACCGCGATCTGGCTGGTGCAAACCATCGCGCTGTTGCTCTGGCTGCGCCTCGACAACCGCTTTCCAGTCGCGGATGCAGCCACACAACTCACCGCCGTGCTACGCACCGCGGACGCGCTCGCCCAACCAGGCGCGGATACCCTCGCGCGCGTCGCTGCGGTCAACGCCGGTCAACCGCCCCTGCTGGCGCTACTTGCTACTCCGTTGATCTGGCTCTTTGGTCGCGGAGCCGACACGCTGGCAGCCAGCAACGCGCTCTGGCTTGGGCTGTTGCTGGTCAGCGTCTTCGCCATTGCCCGCTCACTCTGGCCCACCACGCGGCACATTCACCTGCCAGCCCTCGCTGCGGCCGCGCTGGTCAGCCTGTACCCCCTCAGCGTCGCGGCCACCCGCACCCACCAAACTGCGTTGCCTGTCGCGGCCCTGGTCGCGCTCGCCGTTTATCTACTGCTGGCATCAGACGGCCTGCAACACCTACGCGCCGCGCTCGCCTTTGCCGGCGTGACCGCGCTCGGCCTCACCGCCGACGCGCATTTTTGGGCATATGTTCTCGGACCGGCATTGCTCGCCACCAGCCAGGCACTGACCACCCCCCGCCCCGCTGCCGGCTCACGGCACACCTCCAGCCGTCACCCGCTGCAACGCTGGGCGCGGCGTATCGGGCTGGCCGACCCGCAACTGACCCTGCTTCTCGTCATGGTGCTGCTCGGCGGGTTATTCCTGCTCTACCGGGCCCTCTATCCCGCCACACCGGCCAACGGACAACCTCAGCCGGGTATGCAGCTTGGCACGCTGGACGACGCCACCGGCCGCGCCGGGTTGATCGCCCTACTGATCGGCCTGCTGTACGCCGTGTGGCAGGTAACGCGCCCGCGCACCCCCGCCCAGCGCCGTGCTTTTGGCTGGCCGTTAGTCTGGCTGGCTGTGGGGGCGCCGCTAATCGTGTTGCTGACCCGCAGCTCGCAAGCCCTCCCCTGGCTGCCTCTGTTGCCCGCGGCCGCGCTGTTAACCGTCGGCTGGCTGGCCGATCTGCTGGCCGCGCCGCAGGGCCGCGTCAAAACAGTAGGCCAACTCGCCGCGGCTGTGCTGGCTGTTGCCGTCGCGCTAAACGCAGCGATCACCGGTTGGGGTGCGCCTGCTGCGCTGGTAACTGCGCTGCGCGCGCCTGCGGTCAACGCGCTACAGCCCTTTGCCGCCAGCGCCAATGCCTCTTTGTTCGCGCCCGGCCATGCCTTGTATCATCGCTGGCCGCCGCAGAAAGAAAAGGCGCAAACCGCGACCATCGGCCAGGCCATCAACCGTCTGTGCGGCGCACAAGCATCCTGCCGCACCGTGGTGCTGGCCTGTCAACCTGCCTTGAGCACGGCAGCTCTCAATTTATTCCTAACCCAGGCCCAGTTGGGGGATCATCTGCGCTTCGCTGGCCTCGCCACCGACGACAACTATTATTTTGACCTGTGGGACAGCGATTTTGTGCTGCTGGCCGACAGCGCCCTCCCCTGCGCTAGCGAAGACAGCCGCCGCGCCACTGTGGCAACCGGACTGACGGACGCGCCACTCAACGAACGGTTTCGGCAGGTGGAAACCTTCCCCCTGCCCGATGGCAGCGCGGCCGCCTTGCTACGTCGGGTGCAGCCGCCTCTGGCCAACCTGGACCCGCTCGAACAAGCAGCCGCGCTGGAGCATATTCTCAGCGTCACGCCCAACTCGGCAGCGGCCACCGCGGCCCTCAGCCAGGTGCTGGAACAAGCCAACGACCCCGTGCGCGCGCTCGCGCTGCGCGAGGAGATGGTCGCACGCAACCCGCAAGACCGCATCGCCCGCATCGCCCTCGGCGACGCGTACCTGGCCTATGGCCGCCCGCAGGCCGCGGCTGAGCAGTACCAGGCCGCCATTGCCCTAACCGGCGACGCTGCGGGCTTCCTGAAGCTGGCCGCGGCCTACGAGGCGCTGGCCGACTGGCCGCAGGCCGAAGCCGCGCTCACGCAGGCTGTGCAGCAAGCACCGGACGACTACATCGCGCGCCTGCGCCAAGGTCAATTTTACGCACAGCGCGGCCAATATGGCGATGCCACCACCGCGCTGGCCGCAGCCCGGCGCCTCGATCCTAGCCGCTACGAAACCTACCTCGCGCTGGCCGAAACGCAACGAGCGCGCGGCGACACCGTCCAGGCGCAGGAGCAATTCCAGCAAGCACAGCAGGCCGCGCCCGACGATCCTGCCCCGTTGCTGGCGTGGGCCGATGCGCTGGCTGCGCAGGGCGATCTCAAAACGGCACTAGACCGTTACGCAGAAGCCGCGCAACGAGCCAAAGGCAACGACGACGCCGTGATTGAAATTTATGATCACTGGATTGCTGCGTTGCGTGCCAACGGCGAGGCAACCCAGGCCGACAAGCTGGCCGCATCGCTGGCGACAACTTATCCCCAATCCGCCGCGGCGCTCGCCTTGCAGGGGGACGCGCTGCGCGGTCAGCAACGCCTGGAAGAAGCCGCCACCACCTATCGCGCCGCGCTCGCTTTGCAGCCACAGGACGCAGTGCTGCGTGTCCGATTAGCGCAAACGTTGGACGCGTTGGGACAAACGGATGCGGCGCGCGCCATGCTGGAAGAGGGCCTGGCCTTGCCCGGCGGCCACGCCGAATTGCTCACCGCGCAGGCCGATTTGCTGGTGGCAGAGGGGTTGAACGTCGAACGCACAGCCCAGGCCGTGCAAGCTTACGAAGCCGCGCAGCAAATCAACCCCGCTTACTGGCTGGCTTCGGCGCATTTGGCGCAGCTTTACCTGACGCAAGGGCGCGCCAGCGCAGCACTGGTTCAGGTGGAGGCTGCCGCGCAACGCTGGCCACAGGAAGCGTCACTGCAAGCCCTGCGCGGCGAGGCACTGGCCGCCACGGGCCGACGACAAGACGCCATCGCTGCCTACCGCGCGGCGCTCGACCTCGCCGGTATCCCCGCAGCCCAGCAAGCACAGCTAGCGACCGCATTGGGCGAACTGCAACTAGCCACGGGCAGTTTCGCTGCCGCCGAGCAAAGTTTCCAGCGTGCGCTAACCAGCCAGACAGACGATGCTGCGGCCCGCGTGGGGTTGGCGCGGCTGTACACGCAACTTGCCCAGCGTGAAGCCGCAACCGCCAATGCCGTCTCAGCCGTGGCTACTGATGCCAATCGGTTTGAGCTGGCACGCAGCGCGTTGCAAACCGTGCTGGACGTCCAGCCCACCCACGTCGCAGCACAGACCGCGCTGGGCGACCTGTACGCGGCTTATGGGCGCGCCGATGAGGCGATCAGTGCGTATCAGGCTGCAGTTACCAGCGATCCAGCCCAGGCCGGGCAGGCTATTGCCCGCTTGTCCGCGTTATATCGCCGCGCCAATCGCAACGAAGATGCGTTGACCTTCTTCCGTCAAGTGTTGAGCGACAAGCCAGGCAACGTGGCCGCGCTGCGTGCTCTGTCCGACGCCGCGGTGGCCGCGGGACAACCGCAGACCGCCATTGAAGCCTTCGACCTGTTCCTGGCACAGCACCGCAACAATGTGGATGCGCTGATGGCACAAGGCAGCCTGTTTACCCAGCTCGGCCAGCCCGAACAGGCATTAACAGCCTACCGCCGCGCGGCTGAACTCAGCGCGGTCACTGGCTGGGTGCAGCCGCAATTGGCACAGGCACGCACGCTTGCCAGCCTTGGTCGCAACGAGGACGCGGAAACGCTCTACCGTGCACTCATCCAGCAAGACCAAGACCCGCAGCAAGCCATTGGTCTGACCGGCAACGTGCCGCAAGCCTACACCGACCTGATCCAGTTGCTGATCAACCAGGATCGCGGCGACGACGCGGGCGCGGTGGTCAAGCAGGCGCTCACCAACCAGCCGACCGCGGCCGCGGTTTACCTGGCCGCGGGTAATTTGAGCCGCTATCAGGGTGATACACCCCAGGCGTTGAAATTCTATCAACGTGCGCTGGAGCTGGAGCCGGGCAACACCGCCGCGCAAACACGCGTGGGCGACCTGTTGCTGCAAAGTGACAATCTGGCCGATGCCCAAACTGCCTACGAAGGTGCGCTGGCCGGCAACGCCAGCAGCGTAGACGCGTTGCTGGGGCTGGCGCGCGTGCTGGATCGCCGGGTCAATGCCGATGCGGGAACAGTGCTCACCCCGGAACAAACAGCCATTCTGTCCCGCACGCAAAGCCTCCTCGATACCGCGCTGGCCCTGCAACCAGATGCCAGCGCAGCCACGCAGTTGTTGCGCGCCGATGTCCTCGCCACGCAGGGCAACTACAGCGCCGCAGCCGAGGTCTACCAGGCAATTTTGCTGCAAGCTCCCGACAATGCTTCGGCCATCGAAGGTCTGGCACGCGCTTTGCTGGCGACTGGTCAGGGCGAGCAGGCGATAGCCAGCTATCAGGCCGCGGCTGACGCGGCAGCTACGCCGGAAGAACGCGATCGCTGGCTATTGGCTCAAGCCGCTGCGCAGCGCAGTCTGGGCCAAGTGGCAGAAGCCGAACAAACATACACTACGATGCTGGCGGCCGCGCCGGAAAACAACACCGTGCGCAAGGCGCTGGGCGACCTATACCTGTCTAGCGAGCGGCTAGATGCAGCCATTGCCCAATATCAACAAATCGTCGAGGCCGATCCCAACGACCTTGCCACCGCTTTCCAGTTGGGCCGTACCTGGCTGCGTGTCGGGCAGCTTGAGCAAGCCAGTCTGCTGACACAGGCCATGCTGGCAGCCAGCCCTTCCGCCTATCAACCGCACCTGCTGGCCGCGCGCATTGCCTTGGAACAGGACGATGCTGCTACGGCGCTTGCCAACTTGCGACAGGCTGAAAGCCTTGCGCCCACCAACGGCGCGGCACTGGTGCTGATTGGTGACACCTACCTGGCCGCAGGCCGACTGGACGATGCCGGTTCAGCCTACGCGACCGCGTTGACACTGGAGCCGCGCAGTAACACGGCCCTGATTGGCCTCAGCCGCGTGTATCTGGCGCGGGGCCGACTGGAGGAAGCGGAAAGCAACCTGCGTCGTGCGCTGCGCGCCAACCCCGCCAATATCAGCGCGACCGCCACGCTGGGCAACGTGCTGCTGCGCGCGGGCCGTGCCGAAGAGGCGCTTGCCACGCTGGAGCCGCTGGCTGTCCAGCAACCGGATAATACAGACATCGCGCAGACGCTGGCCGACGCGTATCTGGCCGCGGGGCGCATTGACGACGGGTTGGCCCTGTACCGCGCCCGCCTGGCGACCGACCCCGCCACGCAGGCGCTGGTGATGGGGCAAGCACTGCTGACCGCTGGGCAACTGGACGCGGGCGTGGAGCAACTCGAACAGTTCGCCGCGGCCAACCCCGACCGGCTGGATGGCTTGCTGGCGCTGGCGCAGGGGCTGGCTACTGCGGGGCGTAGTGAGCAGGCCGATGCAACCTATCAACAGGCTATCCGTGCGGGAGGTGATGCCTGGCCGCCGCGCATTCTGTACGGCAACTTTCTGCTCGGCCAGCAACAGGCTGAGCGCGCCGCAACGATTTTCGAAGAGGTCATCGCTGGCCTGGAACAGGCCAATCGGCTGGACGAGGTGCGCACCACCGACGCCGCGGATACAACAGACGTGGCCCTGTGGCAGGCGTGGATTGGGCTGGCGCGTGCTCAACAGCAAATCGGTGATTTCGAGAACGCGTTGAAGACAGTTCAAGCGGGCGAGGCGTTGCGTCCCGATCTGGCTGCGTTTTCGTTGCAAAGCGGCGACATTTTGCGGGCACTGCAACGCAATGATGAGGCGCTGGCGGCCTACGACCAGGCGGCCAACCTCGGTTCGGCGCTGGTTCCACTGACGCGCAAGGGGACGCTCTATCTGCGCATGAACGAGCCGGACAAGGCGCTGGCGGCCTATGAACCGGCTTTGCTGATCAATCCCGGCGATGTGGACGCGCTGCTGGGGAGCGCGCAAGCCTACGCGCAGCGCGGCGCGGGCGTGGATCAAACTGATTTCACCAACGCTGAAACCCGGCTCAAGCGAGCGGCTGAGGCGGCGCCGCAGAACGCCGAGGTCACGCTGGCGCTGGGCGATTTGTACGTGGCCTATGGGCGTTACAGCGACGCGGTGACCCAATACAGTGCCGTGACAGCCGCGCAGCCGGATAATGCCACGGCTAGTCAAAGCCTGGTCAACGCGCTGCTGGCGGCCAGTCAAACCGAAGCCGCTTTGCAGGAACAACAGCGCCGCCTGACGCTCGCGCCGGAAGACCGCACTGCGCAGCTAGGACTGGCGCGCATTTACCGGCTACTGGGGCGCTATGGCGACGCGGAAACGGTCTATCGCCAGGTACTGACCAAAACGCCGGATGATCCAGTGGCGCTGATTGCGCTGGGTGATGTCTATCTAGCGCAAGGACTGCCTCAGCAGGCGATTCCCAGCTATGAACAGGCGCTGGAACACACCAGCGACGGCGAAATTACCGCGCAGGCAGTGGATCAACTCGGCAAGGCGTATTTGCAGCAGGGCAATGCCGACGCCGCGCTGAAGCTGGCAGAAACGCAGATTGCCGACGCGCCCACGCTGGCACGCGGTTATTTGCTGCTGGGCAGCGTGCGCGAGGCGCAGAACGATGCTACAGGCGCGCTGGCAGCCTACACTGAAGGCATCGCGCAGGCCGAAGATACGCTGGCGCTACAACTGCGGCAGGCGGACTTGACGCTGCAACAGGGCCGCGCGGCAGATGCACAGACGTTGTACGAGGCGCTCACCCAAAGCCAGCCGCGCACAGTGGATGCCTACATCGGCCTCGCGCGTGCTCACATCGCACAACTGCCCGATCTGCGCGCGCTGCGCCTGGAATGGGCCGAGCAGGCTTTGCGCACGGCGCTGGGACTGGACCCGAACGCCACCGCGGCCTACGTTACCCAGGGCGATCTGTACACCGCGCTGGAGCGCCCCGCCGACGCTGCCAAGGCTTACCGCGCTGCGCTGGCGAGCCGCGCCGGCAACGCCGATGACAGCACGCTGCGGCTAAAGCTGGCCGATGCCCTGGCGGCGGCGGACAACGCGGCGGCAGCCATGCAGGAATATCAGCGCGCCGCCATCGCCAACCCAACCAACCTGGGCATACAAATGACCCTTGCTAACGCGTACCGACAACTGAACCGGCCTGACCGGGCGCTGGCGCAGTATCAACACATTAACCGCCTGCTGCCCAGCTATCCTTTTGCTTATATCAAGCAAGGAGAGCTGCTGGACGAGCTGGGCGAGGCTGATGCCGCGCTGGCCGCGTATCAAGCCGCAGTGCAGGCTGCGCCGAACAGCGCCGATGCCGTGCTGACCCTGGCATCGGTGTACCGCAAGCGTGGCATGATTCCTGAGGCGGTTGCGGCCTATGAAACAGGCTTGCAGCTCGATCCCACGCGCGAAGCCGCGCGCACCGCGCTGGATGCGCTGCGCGCCGGAGGAACTCCCACCCCATGACATCCTCTCATCCTGCTCATTCGCCCGCTCACCACTGGAGACGCTCGCTACCACTGGCCGCGGGTCTGTTGGCCGTGCTGCTGCTACTCATCACGCGCGGGCCAGCAATCGTGAATCAACTGAAGCGCAGCCAGGCAGGACAAACTCTGGCCGCGGCGCTGTTGTTGCGTGCGCAATCTGGCGACCTGCCCGGCGGCGCGGGTGCGCCCGGTATCTATGGGCTGGCACGCGCAGCGGACACCTCGGCAGTTGCCCCGCGCCGCGCCGAGGTGCTGCATACTTTGCAAACGGCCAGCACGCAGTTGACGAGTGTAGTCGGAGCCGAATGGCTGCTGGGCATTGCCCAGGGCAGCCTCGGTGATTATGTCCAGGCGGAAACCACGCTGCGCAACGTGCCGCCGGACAACCTGTTCGCTACGCTGGCGCTGGGCAATGTGCTGGACGCACAGGGCCAGGTGGATGCGGCGCGCGCAGTCTGGCAGCCCATTCAGGCCGAGCGGGCGCTCACCTTACAACTGTACCGCATCGGAGCCGCGGCGGCCAAAGAGGGCAATCGTGCGCAAGGTGAAACTCTGTTGCTGCAAGCGGTTGCGATAGACCCCCAGAACGCCAACGCTTATCATGCCCTGGGGGGCTTTTACTGGGGAACGGATCGCGCCAAGTCATTGGAAATGTATCGCAAGGCGCTGGCAATTGGCGGGCTAAGCCCCTTCTTTCAGGCGCTGGCCGAGGCACGCATCGCAGTGGACGAAGACCGGTTGGAGGATGCCGCAACGGCTCTGGAAACGGCTGTGCGCTTGCAGCCGGAGAACAGCGACGCCGTGACCCTGCTTGGTACCACACTCAGCCGCCTGGGCCGTTTGCCGGAAGCGATCAAGCTGCTGGAACAGGCCGCAGCGCAGTCACCGCGGGCTTTTTGGCCGTTGCTGGAACTGGGACGCATCTATCTCGACCTGGGCGATTACGGGCAGGCAATCACGACACTCTCCACGGCCGCGGGGCGTCGCGCGGATGTGGCGCAGACCTTCGAGTGGTTGGCCGAGGCTTATCATGGCGACGGGCAGGTGCAACCCGCGATCAATGCCTGGCAGCAGGCAATTACGCTCAGCCCGAACAATGCGACCTATCACGCGCGGCTGGGCGAGCTGTATGCCGGACAAGGAGAGGAGGAGGCAGCAATTGCCGCGTATCGAAAGGCACTCGCGCTGAATCCCGAACTTGACGTGGCAAGGCTTGGCCTGCTGGCATTGGGGGTTGAGCCATAGGACTGACGGAGGAATACAAAAAGGAGTGCGCAGAAAACGCACTCCTTTTTGTTTAATCACGCGATTGGCTCAGGCACGCTCGCCGATCACCACATCCACATCCAGCACCTGGCCGCCGCGCAGTACGCGCAGCGGAACCGCCGTGCCCACGCGGTCACTGCTCAAGCGCGCCATCAGGTCATCATGCTGGCGTACTGGCTCGCCCGCGATGGCGATGATAGTATCGCCGAGGAACAGGCCGCCCTGCTCTGCCGGCCCGCCTTCAATTACCTGATTGATGAGCAGGCCGGTGGTCTGGCCGGTTTGTTCAGCCAGCGAGGCGGGCAGGCGAATGCGTTGCGTGCTGACGCCGAGATAGCCGCGACGCATCTTGCCGTGTGCCAGCAGGGTTTCCACCACGCGGCGCACTGTGGCTGCGGGCAGGGAGACACTCGCCCCACGCGCTAGCGCGGAGCTGTTCAACCCGGCCACGCGACCAGACACGTCAACCAGCGGGCCGCCAGAGAAGCCGGGGTACATCACCACATCCGTTTGCAGGTAACGATCCACCTGGCCGCCCGCGCCGGTGCGCCAGCCATCACCCAGGGCGCTGACGACGCCCAACGTGGCTTGCACGGTGCGCCCGGGCCGGCCCAGCGCCAGAACCATGTGACCGACGCGCAGATCGGCGTCACTAAGCCAGGTGGCGGGAGCCAAATCCAGCGCGGCATGATCTAGCCGCAGCAGGGCGAGGTCGGTGGTGGGGTCGCGGCCCACCAGGGTGGCGGTCAGATCGCGGCCATTGGACAGGCTGATGCCGATGGCATCGTCGCGCTCGACAACGTGGTGTGCGGTCACGACCAGGTCTGCGGCCCAGGCGATGCCGGTGGCAGGGATGCGGTGGCGTCCGTCAACCCGCACGACGCTTTTACCAGCCGTCGCGACCGCGTCGGCTAGGCCGTTGGAAAAATCTGCCAAAGTCATAGTCATCAAAAAATCTCCTGTCTAACACAAAACGAGGGAAAAGACTTGTCTGCGCAGTTTTGCGTCAGACCTTTCTATAGCATAACACATGGAGCACCAGCCAGCATCCCCCGAATGGCTGGCATCTACCTGGAAGAATGGGTAGGATCGGTGGTTAAAACCTTGCCCCATTGACGTGGGCTTCGAGAGGCCCCGCCAGGCTCCCCGTTACAGCAGGATCAACCCCAGGCGTGTGGCGCGCATGACTGCGTCGGCGCGGCTTTGTGCGCCCAGCTTGCCGAGAATGGCGTTGACGTGAAACTTGACGGTGTGCTCGCTGATGGCAAGGCGCTGGGCGATGGCGCGGTTGGTCATGCCTTCGGCCAGCAGTTGCAGCACTTCGTCTTCGCGTGTGGTAAGTGGTTCCGTCAGGGTTGCGGCGCTGCCCGGCGGTGCGGCGGGCAACAACAAATCTTCGGCCAGCTCTGCGGCCAACACGACTTGTTCGTGCAGCAGGCTGTGTGCTGCCGCCAGAATCGCTTCCGGTGCAGCGTGACGCCACACCAGGCCGCGAATACCCGCTTGCCAGGCAGACGCGGCCAACGCGGCGGTGTTGGTGTTCGATGGTAACAGCAGCAGTGTCGGCGGGAGCGCCGCGACCTGCGGCGTAAGCTGGGCCAACGCAGCAGCCGGCTGCCAGCCGAGATCAGCAATGACAAGATCGGCCTGTGCGGCGGCGACTTCGGCCAGGAGATCGTCGCCCGGCGCAGCTTGTCCGGTCACCTCGCAACCGGTTTGCTGCGCAAGCAGTGCGGCCAGCCCGGCCCGCATCAGCGGATCGTCGGCCAGCACCAGCACGCGCACAGCTTGCCATGTGGCAGTCATGGCAACCGCTCCGGCTGATGGATGCGGTGTTCAGCGTTCTGCCACATAGGTCACCCACTCGTCGGCATCGTACATCTGGAGACCGTCCCAGGCAGGGAAGGCACGGGCGCGACTGAAACCAGCTTGATGTAGCAAAGCCAGCATTTCGGCGGTTTCGTAGCCGTTATCGGACAGGCCGATTTCTTGCAATGCACCGCTTGACAAGTCTATCACAAAAAAGCGGTCAATGGACGCGCGCTGACCGGCATCCCAGATGCGCTCACCGAGGTTGAGAAAGGGGGCATCGCCCCATAGACCGCTGTCGTCGGTGAACCACCAGGTGCTGTCGGCCTTGTCAATGTGGTCGTAGTCCAGCAGCTCCAGCGCCAGCCCGCCACCTGATTTCAAAGCCGCGCTGGCAGCCTGAAGCAAGTCCTGCGCTTCGGTGCGGGTGAACACGGCCAACTGACCGTAGAGGAAGAGCGCGGCGTCGTAGCCGGCGCCGACGTGACGCGGCAACTCGGTGCGCACGTCAGCCTGAATGAACTGGCAGCGGTCGGCCACGCCCTGCGCCGCGGCCAGTGTGCGCGCGTAGCGGATGCTGGCCGGGCTGAAGTCAATGCCCACAACATGCACGTCGCGGCGGGCTAACTCAACGGCGTACAAGCCGGGGCCGCAGGTGATGTCCAACACGCGCGCGCCTGCGCGCAGGGCAAGCTTGTCCCACAGCCAATCCACCTGGCGCAGCAATTCGGGCTGCTGGCGGCTGGCTGCGCCGTGGTTTTGGTCGAGATGTTCGCGTAACATGCGCTCGCTGAAGTCGGGATCATCCCAGGGCAGATTGGCCCCGTCGCGCCAGGGCACGGCAGGAGCGGGACGGTTGTAGATGCGCCAGAGAGCTTGTTGCCAGCGGTCAGAAGATGGAGCCATAAAAGTTACTTTGCAGGGAACTTAAGGTAAAAAGCTGACGTCTTTATCTCGAATGAATATGCTAGCTGGTGTGCTTTTTTTGACGGCGCGCGCATCAGCGGATACAATCGGCACAATGATTTTTGCGCAGCCTAAGCAGTCCTCATCGCAACAGCATAGCACATCCTTAGCCGCGCGGCGAATTTCGCTGCGCTTTTTGCTATGCACACTCAGCATCGTCCTCCTCGGGCTGTTTGCCACGGTGACGTGGGCCGCGGAAGGGGACACCCCCGACTATACACCGCCGGAGGAGCCGAAGGTTTTCTTCCCGCTGATTGCCCGCGCGGCTACCCAGGAACAAATTGATGTGGTGGATTTCACCTATCGGCTGGCAGAAGGTGACGATCTGGCGCTGTTGGCGGTGGAATGGGGTGTGGACAGCGAGGCCATCAACTGCGTCACCCGTTCCGGGCGGGAATCGCTGGCCGATCTGCATCCGGGGCAAATCCTGATGATCCCCGACCCGCATTACCGCTGCCACACGGTGCAAATGAACGAAACGCTGGCGCAGATTGCCGACGACTACGGCGTGACAGTACCGACGCTCCTGCAACAGCCGTGGAACATGCTGACTGCTTCGAACGAGCCGCTGGAGCCGGGGCAACGGTTGTTGATCTTCAACGGTGTGCGCCCTGATCTGGCCGTGTTGCGCGCCAGCCAAACCCCGACGACGACGCTGACACTGACGACGGAACCCACCGCGACACCGCTGCCAACCCCCGCCCCGCAAGACATGGCCTATGGCGACGGACAATTTATTTGGCCGTTGGCGGGCGGTGTGTTGACGCAGGGCTTCCGCACCGGCCACCGTGCAATTGATGTCGGCGCGCCGATTGGCACGCCGGTATATGCAGCAGACAATGGGGTGGTGTTGAAGTCGGAGTACGGCACGGACGGTTATGGCGGTCGTGTGATTATTGACCACCAGAATGATTATGTCACGTTGTACGCGCACCTGTCGCAGAGCATTGTGCAGGCGGGCGACCTCGTTCGCGAGGGGCAGATCGTCGGATATGTCGGTTCGACTGGCAACTCAACCGGCCCGCACCTGCATTTTGAGATCCGCGATTTCGGCTATCTGATCAACCCGCTGACGATGGTCAGCGCGCCGTAGCTACGCGGCCTTGCCCGCCACAAAGATAATCGTCTGGGGGATCAGACGCACCATTTCGAGGTCGTAGCTTTCAGCCCAACTGATCGCTTCGGCCTCGTTTAATGCTGGTTCCGGTTCGACAATGCGCTGCAAGGCCAGCCCGGCTGCGTGCAGCAAGTCTACCCAATCGCCGACGGTATGGTGAAAGGAGCGCATCCAGGTTGTGCTGCCATGCCACTGCCAGTCCATCGCGCCGCGCTGCCAATAGCTGCGCACTGCCAGCAGCGTATCTTCATCCGCGGTGTCATCCCAAAACACCGAGCGCAGTGGATGATCGAGGCTAAACACCAGCCTTCCCCCCGCGCGCAGCACACGCGCGACTTCGGCCAGACAATGCGCCACGGGTTCGACGTACTGCAATGCGTAGGCAGAAAAGACCAGGTCGAAGCTGGCGTCGGCGAAAGGACGCAGATCGGCCGCGTCCCCCTGCACAAACTCGACAGGCAGGCGCTCGGCCGCGGCTAGCTGCCGGGCAAAGTCCACCTGGGCATCACTCAGGTCCAGACCAACCGCGTGTGCGCCGGCGCGCGCGAAGGCGATGCTGCATTGGCCGCCCCCGCAGCCCAGTTCGAGAATGCGCTGACCGCGCACATCGCCCAGCAAGCGCAGCTCGGCCTCGCTTGGCAGGAAAGGGCCGTAGTGCGCGGCGTCGGTGGGCAGTTGGTGAAAGCCCTGATAGCCCGCGCTGATCTGGTTCCAAGAGCGGCGCATATCAATGCTGCGTGATGTGGACATGAGTTAGCGCGGCGTGCCTTCGCGGCGCAGCCACAGCGTTGACTTGGCTTCCACTTCCACCGCGTCGCGCGTCCACAGCATGGGGTGCTGTTGACCCTCGCGCCAGAGGTCAATCATGTCCGCGTAGTGTTCGCTGGTGGGCTGGCCCGATTGGCCGGTGGATAGCACTGCGCTGCAACGATCCCAATCGCCCACGTCCAGCACTTGACGGTAGGTGGCGCTGGTTTTCACCAGGCCAAAGGGCATTTGCAGCTCGCTGGCGGTCATCCAGATCGTTTCCTCGTCGCCGCCGATGGGATACTGCCCGCGGTTAAACATGGTGCGCAGGAAGCGGGTACGCCCCAGCAAGTGTTCGAATTCGATCTGATGCACCTTGCCCCACGCCCATTTGCGCGGATCCTTACCGATCAGGTCGTTCAAGGTGACGGCGGTACGCTGCAAGGCGAGGTTCAAAATCTCCTCGCGCGTGCGCGGCTGACCGGTGGACGCATCGCGGAACCACCAGCTTTCGTCCTGCTCCAATTGTTTGACCAGTGTCAACGTTGCCTTGCTGGTAAAGGTAGAGGCGGAGAAGGTCGGATTGAGAGAAATGCCCTTGTATTGCGGGTGCAGCGTGCCCAGCTTGTCGCCAAACACCAGATCAAGCAGGTGAATGCGCATCACTTCATAGGCCGCGGCTGCGAAGCTGTCCACTTCCAGGTGCAGGTTCCACGTCGCCAGCTCGCGTACAATGCGTTGCTCCAGTGGCGTCGTGCCTTCAGCCATAATCATGATCGGTTGCAAAGACTCGGCCTGTACCGAGTACACATCCATTTGCATTTGCTGAAAATCGCGCACGGTGAAGCGGGGCTTGCCTTGCAGCAGCCGGTCAATGCGCGCTGCACGATAGCCGGGATACCAGTCTGCGCCGAGAAAGTGCGGGAAATCGTCGGCCACAGGCTTGTTGTTCGCCGACAGTGCGTAGCCCTGCGAGGGGTTAAATGCGTGCGGCAGCTCGTCAAAGGGTACCCAGCCATCCCATTCCCCTTCGTCGGTCCAGCCGCGACTGGGTAATAGACCATATCCGCTGCGCCGCTGCGGAACCCGTGCCATGTATTGATAGCCGATGTTACCGTCCACGTCGGCGTAGACGACGTTCTGCGAAGGGTCGCTGATGGCCGACAGCGCCGCGCGGAAGCTGGGCCAGTCGTGGGCAGTCTGCAAAGCTAGCAGGCCATGCAGGCTGGTACCGGGCAGGTGGCCGCTCCAGCGCAAGGCCAGTGGCGGCAAGCCGGCCTGCTGCTCGGCGGGCAGCAGGGTATTGACAAGTGGGCCGTGTCGCGTGATGACGACTTCCTGGCTGGATGGTTCTGCTTGCCCGCGCACGGTGATGCGCTCATGCAGCACGGTCGCGCCTTCCCAGCCATCCGCAAAGCGGAATTGGTGCGGCTCACCAGGGTGCGGCTGTTCGACGTACAAATCCTGTGTGTCGGCGCGGCCCGCGGTCAGGCCCCAGGCGATGCGGGCATTGTGACCAACGACGACACCGGGCAAGCCGGGGATGGTTGCGCCCGTCACTTGCAAGCTGCCATCGCGGGCAACGAGGTGATTTTCGTACCACAAAGTGGGCATGGCGACGCTGAGATGCGGGTCGTTCGCCAACAAGGGGCGGCGCGTGGCTGTACGGGCCGGACTGACCACCCAGTTGTTGCTGCCGGCCAATGCGCTCTGCCCAAACCAGCCGGCAACTTGCTGATAGGCTGCGCTCAGACGGCCCAGCGCAGCGGCCAGCGCGGCGGGGTCGTTTTCGCCGTAGGCAGGGAGGATCAGCGGGCTGTTGGCGGGATAGAAGGGGTCGAGTTCTGCGGCGCGTTGCGGGCCGAATTGGGTCAGTAGTTGCAGGCGCAGCAGCTCGCCTTCCCAATTCTGGCTGAGCGCCCATCCCAGGATTTTCAGCACGCCCAACGTGTCTGCTGGTTGCCACGGTTCTGGCTTGAAGTTAAAAATGGCAAACTCAGCGGGCATGGCGTAACGTTGTCCGGCTATGCAGGCGTTGACGCCCGCGGCATAGCGTTCAAGGGCGATGCGGTCTTCGGGGGTCAGCGCAGCCAGATCGGTCTGCACTGCGCGGCTGAAGCCGAGGACGCGGCTCCAGCGGTCGGCGTCCAGCGCGGCCGCGCCGAAGACTTCAGCCAGTGTGCCATGCGCCAGGCGGCGTGTGTATTCCATCTGGAAGAGACGATCCTGCGCGTGCACAAATCCCTGAGCGAACCATAGTTCAGCCGCGGCATCGGCGTAGATGTGCGGCACGCCCCAACGGTCGCGCATGATCTCTGCGTCACCGTTGAGGTCGCCCAGGGTGATGTCGCCGTTAAGCTGGGGCAGCGGGCGACGAAAGATGGCCCAGATTAAGCCGAGAAAAGCAAAGAGCAACGCACCGATCAGCAAGACCAGGATGATAAGGATTTGGTAAATGTCCATAATCAGCTTGCGCGCAGCTGCGCGGCCAGGCTGTCCAGCTTCTGGCAGCGCTCGGCCAGAGCCAATGACTCGTGATATAACCGGTCGAGATATTGGAACAGGTCGGGATCAATGAAAATACCGAGTTCCGATACTCCTTCATCCTCCCAGTAGTAATGCAAATTCTTAACCAGGGTAGCGGCATCCTGCGCCAGGGTGTCCAGTTGGTCGGCAATCGGGGTGATCATAGTGGCTCCTGCAATCTTGACTAAACATGGTGGGCAATAGTACGTTGACGATGGGCAGCGTCATTATAGAGGTGTCGCCCTCATCTGCGCAAATGGCTGGCGGGAGCACAGAAGGGCTAATGGATGGTCACACTCCACAAACACATGCCCAAAATCCGTTTATCCTGGCTGGCAGGATCAAATGCAGCAGGGCTGGCAGCCTGAGGTATGATAAATTCCAGTTCATTCACGCGGGATGTTGAATTAAGGGCATACAAAACATCGGCCCCCACAGCAAACGTATAATCAGCCGGCTGCCAGTCTATTAAACTATCAATCACGCCAACGGGATTGCCGTTCAATTTAACGCTGATCTTTTGCTGATGGAATGTTCCGGTGTTAATCGTTATAGTGCGTGATGTGGCAGCTTCTTCCGTTGGCAGATCAAGCGCAAAGTAGACACGCGCACTGTTTCCCTGTGACCAGCGACAGGTCACAGAATCTGCCGAGTCGGCAGCATACCAGCTATCAGGTAACAAGCTTGCATCTCGAATAGGCATAGTGACGGGAGGAACAACAGGGGTCATAGGCAACTCAATAGGGGATGGATTATCCAAAGCTATGCGACGCACTGTGTAAGAAAAGCTTGTTTTATAAGCCCATGCTGCTGGAGATTCAAAGCGGATGCCGGTTACTTGCCGGGACTGTCCAAGGGCAAAGAATAGATGGGCTTGCCCGATATCGCTGACAAAAGGATTGACTATGATTCCACCGTTTACAAGACTTTTGACTGCACGATAGGAACTGCTGCTCCCATCAGAAAACAGAAGCGTTGCATTCAGCGGGGGCGGCTGATACAGCAGACTAATTGCCCTTCCAGCCAGTGTGTAGCTGATATCGGCCTGTAGAATTTGTATATCTTGACTTCCTGCAAGCGAAATAGTTTGACCCAAAGCGCCTGCGCCTGGTGTTATGCCAAGTTCCTGCAAATCAAGCGGTGTTGCCCGCCGGGCCAGCAGTAAATTTTCATCGAAACGCATCTGTGGCTGATAGTAAGTTAACAAGGTTAAGTGAGTTTGGGCTTCGGTTGAAAAGGGCAGCCGATTGTCAACCTCGCCTTGGGAGTATAAAATGTATTCCGGCGCGGTAGCTGATACATACTTGGCGGCGTTTTTCGTATCGAGAAAACTGTCGGTTACAAGATATGACTGAATCACGGGGCGCGGATTATATGTCAACCCATTAGCATAAATCGTCGCAATTTCCCAAGGAATAATGTCTGTTCCTGCCTGTCCGATGCGATCATGAATTTCGACAGGCAGCGCATGGCTTTGCTGCAGTTCGAGCGGCACACTGCGGTCCATTGGCTTAAGCGCCAAGTCGGTATAAGTGTGTAAATGCTGGAGTTTAGCAGTTGGCGCATGAAGCAATTCTTGCGATCCAAGAGCAAGCCAGGAAAAAACAATCGCAACGAGGAAGACAAGAGAAATGCTTCGACGAGACCAGGGGGACATGGACAGCAGCCCCAATAAAGCCGGTGCAAAAATGAAGAAAATGCGCATGTGACCTTCGTCTCCGCGCACAAACCCATGCTTGAATATTTCGAACAAGAACAATGCCGCGAAGCCATAAGCGAACCAGGCTGCTGCCTGTCGTCGTTGAGACCACAAAGCCGCACTGCTGGCCAGAGCGAACAATGCCAGCAGTGCAACAGCCATGGTCAACTTCTGTGCGCCGCCAGGATATGTCAGCGGGTTGAGATAAAGCGCATCGTTGTGACCATTGATAATATGCCAACTGTTTCCCAAATAAGCGCCTAAGTCGGTATGCAACCATTTAGCGCTTACCACAAGAGCAAGCAAAAGCACAATACTACCGGCAGCGAGTTGCCACCAGCGTTGTTGGCGACGGAAAAGGGCTTCATATCCCAGCACGCTCACCATGAGTAACACAGCAGGCAAGCCGGTATTGAGCTTGAGAAAGAATAAAACAATACTCACCAACCCAGCGAGGCCAAACAGCAAAACGGACGATGTACGCAAATAACTCAGGAGCAGGAAAATCAATAACAGGAATAGCAACGTCGTAATTCCTGAGGGATAATCCAGCATATATCCTTGTAAAATCAAGGTCACGATCAATAATAGCACCAGCTGCCAGGCTGTTTTCATCCTCCGAATAAGATAAATTAAAGCTCCGGCCAGCAACGTAGCCATGAACAGATCGAAAAGCAGATATTGCCACATAGCTACGCCGATCGGCAGCCGCGTAGCAAAATACCCCAAGGGACCGTAGTTAAAAATTATATCGCGGCCAAAAACAAAATGATCCTGTATGGCCAACTGCAAGCCGATAAACCAGGATGGATCAAGTCCACCGACAGCCCTACCGTATAAAATGGCTGGTACTATCAATAACCAACTGATCACCAAGGTCATCAGCCGGGCTAAAAGGAAAGGTAGCTTCTTCCAGGTTATATCACGCATCCCGCCTCATTCTAACGAATACAAAACTCATGCTTGCAGCACGTGGCGAAAGAGCGCCTCATAGGCGTCCGTAACCGCTGCCCAACTGTACACACTGGCCGCGCGCTCGGCGGCCGCGGCCTGATAGGTTTTGACCAGCAAGGGCGTGTCGAGCAGGGTGCGCAACACCCGCGCAAGCGACGCTTCACCTGCTGCGCCCTCGTACCACAGCCCGGCATGGCCGATGGTTTCCAGGTTTTCCGGCGTATTATGCACCACAACGCAGTTGCCAAAGGACATCGCCTCTACCAGCGCGGGATGCGTACCGCCGACGCCGCTGGTTTCGACAAACGCGTAAGCGTTGCTGCCCAGTTCCCAATACCCTTCACCGAATACATATCCGGTGAAGATAATGCGCGGATCGTCACCTGCCAACCGATGCAGCTCAGCCTTGTACTCCTCGGCATAGGGCGCATCGCCCACGATCACGCATTTCAGCGGCGTATCAAGTTGCCGCCAGGCCGCCACCAGATGATGCGCACAGTTTTCCGGCACGAGCCGTCCCACGAACAGCACGTATTCGCCGGGCGTCAGCCCAAAGCGCGCCAGCGTCTCCGCGGCCGCGCGCCGCGGCAGATCAGAACCGTAGGCGATGTACGTGGAATCGGCGTTGTAAGCCTCGCGATAATAGTGCTGTACCACGTAGCTATCCGTAATAATGGCGTTGGGCAGCACAGTGCTCATGCGCTCGGCAAACTGAATATAACGCTTGGCGAGTGGCGGCCACTTGGCGCGCTTCCAGTCCAACCCATCCACGTTCAGCAGGGAACGCTGGCCGACCAGGCGTGGCATCCATGTCACCAGGCTGTTTCCTGCAATGAAATACAGCGCGATATCGTAGCCCTGTGTCAGCGCGTGCAGGCTGGAGATGAAGCTATGGACAATGGTGTCCAGGTACTTGTTAGTAATGGTCGGCAGCTTGACCAGGCGCATCCCCTTGTAGGTCGGCTGATCGTAGGTGATGTGATGGCTGCGGCAATACACCGTCACTTCGTGGCCGCGCTGCACCAAACGGCTCCCCAATTCTTCGACACACGTTTCAAAACCGCTGTAGCTGGCAGGCACGCCGCGCGTACCGAGCATGGCAATCTTCATGGCATTTTTCGTCTTCTAAGGCGTATACGCCGGGATTTCTGGATCAACCAAAGCCGCATAATACACGCGAACGAACTGTTGCGCCAAGCTGCGCAGTTCAACCTGCACCGTGGCTTTGCCAGCCAGCGCAGGCGGCAAGGTAAAACGGGCTACCTGCCAGCGATCGGACGTACCACCGACCACGCCCAGCGCCTCGCCGTCCACTAATACTTCCATCTGCACGCCGGGGCGGTCGCGGTAGCCGATGTCAAGGACCACATCGGCAGCTGCGGGCCGCGCCAACATCGTCTGCACCGTGTCGCCCTGGTCCAGTTGCAGATTAGGCCGTGGCTGCGCAGCAGCTTCCACGAACCCGTTGAAATAATGCAGCGCAGGCAGGGCATTGCTGGTCAACCAGCTGGCGGCGGCGGCCTGGTCGCCCGCCGTGCCGGTCAGCGTCAGCGTGACCGCGTTATCCCGTGTGGGGACTGCGGACAAGCGCACATCTTGCCAGGCTGATGTGCTGCCAGCCAGCGTCATCAGTAGTTGATCGTTAGCGGTCACGGTCAGGCTGCTGTCAGCCGGCAAAAAGACATGCAGCGTGATCGCCGGCGTGACTTGCAGCGGAAAGAAAAGGGTCGTCGTCACCGGCGTAAGTACCCCATCATAGCCATGCGCGCCAAGCGCCCGTTGGTCAGCCGGGCCCGGCGCGCGGCGATAGATGACACTTTGAAAACCACCCTCGTCCTGAATATCGTATGGCTCATAGCGTGTGCGCAGCCAGGAAGTGCCTGCTACCGCGTGAGGAAACCCGTCGCTGCCTGCCAACACCAATGTCGGCGGGTTGTACGCTTTGATAGCCCAAGTGATTTTATCGGATGGAGACGCGCGCAGGTGGGCAATATCTCGCTGAAGTAGCCCCGCAAAATCGAGGATGCGACAGTCGCTGTAATATCCCAATACACCAATTTCAGCCATGCCAACCGGTTCATGACCTGGCTGTTGACAATAGTCATGGAGTAGCGCAGCCGTATGCGCGTACGCGGTTTCACGTTGCGGAATCGTGTGGGATACAAACACCAGGCGCTGTACATCGCCCACTACCGACACCAACAGGCCCAGCAGCAGCACGAACGCCGCAGCCAGGCAGACAGTACGGCGGGCTGGGCCTAAGCGACCCGCCAGCCAACGGAGCAGCAACGCGCTACCCTCACCGGCCAGCAAGGCCAGCCAAACCAGCAGCGGCACGTAGTACCAAAAATAGCCGCGCACACCCGACAGCCCATGCAGCGCCATATACAGCGCGGCCCACGCCGTCAACAACCGCCGCGCTACCTGCTCCGGCGGCGCGGCGCGGCCACCGCTCCACACTCCGGCCAACCCCACCAAACTCAACACAGCCGCTAGCGGGTTCGCCCGCGCCCACTGCTGCACGGTCGCCAGCCACTGCGCACCCCACTGGCTGGCCTGATCGGGCAAGCCCTGCGTGATCTTTGCGGCCAGTGTGTTGGGAATGGGAGACCCATAATAAACCCAGGCGAACAACACCCAGGGCAAGCTGACCGCCAAGCCGACCACCAGCGCACGCCACGGCACGCGTCGCCGCGTTGCCAGCCAATGAAGACCCACCACCAGGCCCGCCAAGATGCCATCTGGACGCAGCATGAACGCCACCGCCGCGGCCAATGCCGTCATCACCAGCCAACGCGATGTCGGCGCTGGCTGGCGCAAAGCCTGCCCATAGCTGGCGAACACGGCCAGCAGTGCGGCTAGATACAACGGCGTCTCCATACCCACAGCCACCGTCAGTAACAAATTGCTGAAGGTCAACGCCACTGTCACCGTTGCCGCCAACGCTGCCACCGCATCATTCATTTGTTCACCGCGCGGCCGGTTGAAAAAGATCAGTAGTGCGCCCGCGGCCAGCAGGCCAAGCCCGTTCCAGATCAACCCCAGTGTAATAAAGTCATGGGTAAACAGTGCAGACGCGGCCAGCAGCAGCATGTAGCCCGGCGTGGTAATGCTCAACACCCGTTCACCGGGGTTAAACACCGGCCCTGACCCACTCGCCAGGTTCCTTGCTACGCGAAATGTAATAAACGCGTCGTCGTTTGGGCCTTGTTTGACCGCACGTAGCAGGTTCAGCGCCACCAGCCCCAGCAGAACCAGCCACGGCAAGGCTTGCCAGAACACCCCCGAAAAACGATGCCGCGTCATCAGCGCCTCCTCGCGCGCGCGACCGCGGCATAAACCTGCATGGTGTCGCGCGCACAACGATCCCAGGAAAATTGCGCCGCGCGCGCCAGCCCGCGCGTGCGCAGGTCGGTGCGCAGCGCCGCATCAGCCAGCACAGCCCGCAACGCCGCGGCCAGCGCCTCGGTATCGGTCGGGGTAATCGTCAAGGCGGCATCCCCCACTACCTCTGGCAGCGACGCGGCATTGGTAGAAATCACTGGCGTGCCACAGGCCATCGCTTCCAGCGGTGGCAAGCCAAAGCCCTCATAGAGCGATGGATATACGAAAACAGTCGCTGCACTGTACAAAGCAGGCAAATCTGCGTCGTCCACATAACCGGGAAACAGCACGCGACCGGCCAGCCCGGCCTGCTGCACGGCCCGAAAGATATCGCTCTCCCGCCATTGGGCCTTGCCAGCCAGCACCAGCACGCTTTCGTCGTCTGCATGGCCCGCAGCCTGCAAAAACGCTTGCACCAGTCGCGCCATGTTCTTGCGCGGCTGCAAATTTCCCAGTGCCAACACGTAAGGCCGCGGGCCGATGCTGTATTTCATGCGTACAGCCGCCAGCGCAGCGGGGTCCTCCACCGGCTGATACTGCGCGCCCGCAGCTTCATACGTCACGCTGATCCTAGACGCGGGGACGTGATAGCGATCAATGATCTCGCGGCGTGCATGCTCGCTGACGGTGATGATGTGTGCGGCCCGCCGCGCACTGAGCGGCACCAGCGTTTTCAGGATCAGCAAATCGCGCGGTGAGAAGAATTCGGGATAATGCTCGAAGGAGATGTCGTGAATGGTGACGACCGTCGGGCAGGGGCTGAGTGGCGGGGCATTGTAGGTGACGTGCAGTAGATCGTAGCCGCCGCGCAGGGCCACCCAGGGGAGGCCGAAGGGTATACGCAGCAACGAATTGGTGGGACGTAGCGCAGTCACGCGCGCCAGTGGGCTGGAGGTTGCCGCGGGCAGGGCCGCGCGCAGGCGATTGGGATGCGTCGCCAGCAGGTCGAAGCGCGGCGCATCCCCAAAGCGCCGCTGCTGCATCCGTTGAGTTGACAGCGACTGTGTGGCGTTGGTCGGGCCAGTTGCATCCCAGGAAAAACCCTTGGCATCACGTTCCGCCAGACGGAGCAACGCCGCCGCCAGATTCAGGATATAAGTTTCGTTACCGGTTTCCCGTTCGCCCACCATATGGGCGTCAATAGCGATATACATGGGTTGGGTATGGAAGGAGAGATAGGTAGATAACCGAGTACACGGGTAGATAGGTGCACTTGTCTACTTGTCTACTTGTCTACTTGTTTACTTATCTACCTGTTTACTGCCTGCTTGCCCAGCGCCTCACGCAAGACGCCAGTGTAGGCGCGCCAGTTTTCGCGCCAACGTATGCGCTGCTCGCCGCGCGTGCCAACGATCATGGCCGCGCTAATGGCTGCGCGCAAGCTCATTTGCAGCACAGCCATGCCGCGCACCGCGGCTTCGTAACGCGGACCGTCGAATTTGCGGTAATAGCGAAAATGCGAGCGATAGCCGAGCGGTAAGACGCGCGCCCGCGCCCGCGCCACGGAACGCTTGCCATAGTGTACCACCTGCGCATCCGGCGTGAAGAAAATGCGATAGCCAAGCAAATGGGCGCGGCGGCTCCAATCCAGCTCCTCCACGTACATCCAGTAGCCTTCGTCAAAGGGACCAACTGCATCCCACACGGAACGACGAATGATCAACGCACAGCCCTGTATCCAATCCACCTCGCGCACGGCGTCACGGTTAAAGCCACCCAGCTCGCGGCGGGCAAAGAGCGGACTGCGCGGCCAAAGCACGCTCAGAAATACCGCTTCGCAAAACAAATCCCACAAGGTGGCGAACCGAAAAGACGCGGCCTGCCATGATCCGTCGGGGTTCAGCACGTTCGGCCCAACGGCCGCGGCTTCGGGATGGGCATGTAGGAAGCGGTGCAGCGCAACAAGCGCACCCGGCAGGAGATATGCGTCCGGGTTCAGCAGGAACAACACCGCGCCGCGCGCCTGGACAATCGCCTGGTTGTTGGCCGCGGCAAAGCCGATGTTTTCCGTATTGGCGAACAGACGCATCTGCGAAAAATCAGTGCGCACCATCGCGGCGCTGCCGTCGTCTGAAGCATTGTCCACCACCAACACCTCAACCGGCAACAGGCCAGCCGGCACAGGTGTTTGCGCGTCGGACACAACGACTACATCTGGCTCGTCTACGATGGACTGCAAACATGCGCGCAGCAGTTCGCGCGTGTTCCAACTGACCACGATGATCGAAAACGCAGGGACGTTCATGCGCTCCGCTCGTAGGCGTCCTGATGCAGCGCGACTCCGGCGGCCCACCACAAATAGCCCGCGGCCAGCAGATTTTGCAGAAGCGGCGTGAAGACAAAGTCAGCCAGCGCACCGACCCAGAACACCAATGCGATTTCAACTACGAGGCGGCCGTACAAATCGCCGCGCGCCAGCATCCCTTGCCGAATGCGCCACAAAGCCAGCAGCAGTGCAGCCAACGCAACCAGCAGCAGCAGCATACCGAACACGCCCAGTTCCATCGCAATCTGGAAGAAGGTGCTTTCGGTGTGCTCGATGTGCGCCTCGTTGGCGAATTGCAGGGCACGTTCGCCCACCATGCCCATGCCGATGCCGAGCGGATTATGAGCGATAAACTCCACTGAGTAGGCCATGGAGCTTTGATGGGCATCCGCCGCCGGGTCGCGACCAGTCAAGCCGCGTACCACACGCGTGGCAAAGCCCGACTTAACCACGCCCGCGCTGCCCAGCACGACCAACGCCACCAGCCCAGCCATCAGCAGCCGATTATGGCGCAGTTCGTACCAGGTGCGGCGCACGCCGTGGTGCAGCACCAGCAGCGCCGCCCAAGTCATCAACGCCACCAGCAACGCCAGTAAGCCGCCGCGGCTCAGCGTCAGCAGCAACGTCGCCAGGTACAGCGCGGCCAGCGCGGCCAGCGCGAGGCGTTGCCACAGCGTGCGCAGATACATCACCCCGAACAGGCACACCAGGATCAGGAGATTGAGATAAACTGCGAATTGGTTGGGGCCGGTGGTAGTTGACACCGCACGCGGGATGGGGAAGCCGTCGCGCAGCGCGGTGCGAAAGGCGTAGGGGATCGTGCCCGTACCGTCCTGATAGCCCAACGCCATCATGGCCCGGAAATCCAGCGCGCGCGCCTGGTAGATGCCGAAGGCCGCCACGCCAGCCCCCACGATCAACATCACCACCATCAACACGGTCAACTGCCGCCGACTGTACGGCAGTAGTCGCGCCAAGAGGAACAGCACCCACGGCACCAGGTAATTGCGCAGGCCATAGATGCCAATGCCGGGCCGCGCGGCCACAGCGATGTACAACACCCCCAACGCCAACAGAGCCGCCAACCACAGATCGAACGCATACCAGCGCCACACGATGCGTCGCCGGCCAGCGAGGTGCTGAACGAGCAGCACGGCCACAAGCAGCGCCAGCCCCCCCTCTTTCCACAGCGACAGCAGTTGCAGCCGCCCAGCGGGCCATTCCGCGATATAAGTCAGGTAACGCACCAGGCCATCGTACAGCGGCATCGCTATCAACAGCGCACCCAGCAGCACCAGCGGCCAACGCCAGGCAACGACCACAGCAAGTACGCCCGCCGCGGCCAAGCCAAGGACTGCACCGACCAGAGCCGGGCGCTGATAAAACAGCACCAGCGCCAGCAGGGCGGCCAGCAGGATCACGCTAAACAACAGCAATGAAATCCGGGGGGTTGATTTAGTGGAGATAGAATTTGGCAGATTCAAGGCTATCCTCGTCGCGTGGCGATGCGCGTCTATTATAGCCCGCGCAGGGAAGCTGGGCAAGCCGCACCTAGGCGGCAGCTTGCCGCGGCCCGTAACCTGTTTTATACTGTGGGCATGGCGAAAGAAACTGCATTACCGCTGGCTTTCATGGCGCGCATGGCCGAGCTACTGGACGAAGAATTCCCCCCGTTTTTGGCCGTGCTGAACCAAAAACCGATCCCCGCGCTACGCGTCAACACGCTCAAGCTGCCGGTGGAACGCTTCAGCAAGCTTAGCCCGTGGTCGCTGACGCCAGTTCCCTGGTGTCCGCAAGGCTTTACCCTCGACCGCAAAGCCAACGCGGGCACGCACACCTACCATGACATCGCACTCTATTACCTGCAAGACGCCAGCGCGATGGCCGTGGCCGCCCTGCTTGACCCGCAACCCGGCGAGCGCATTCTCGATCTGTGCGCGTCGCCCGGTGGCAAATCCACCCACATCGCCAGCCTGTTGGCCGGGCAGGGTGTACTGGTCGCCAACGAAATTGATCGCACGCGCACGGAGGTGCTGCGCCGTAACCTGGAACGCTGGGGCGCAACCAATGCCCTGGTGCTGAACGAGCGCCCAGAGCGGCTGGCTGCCCGTTGGCCCGCAGCGTTCGACCGCGTGGTGGTGGATGCGCCCTGTTCCGGCGAGGGCATGTTCCGCAAAAACGAAGAAGCGCGCTTCCACTGGAACGAAGCCCATGTCGCGGGCTGTGCGCTGCGCCAAACCGACATCATCACCAACGCGGCGGAGCTGGTGCGGCCCGGCGGGCGGCTGGTCTACGCCACCTGTACCTTTGCGCCGGAAGAAGACGAAGGCATAATCGCCCGCTTTCTGCGCAGCCACCCCGATTTCACGCTGGTGGAGCCGACATGGTTCCCCGGCTTCGCGGCGGGACGCCCCGATTGGGCCGACTGGCCGCTGATGGCAACGCAGGACAATGCAGAAGCTGCTGCGTCGTCGTTGGCGCGCACCGTCCGGCTGTGGCCGCACAAGCTGCAAGGCGAAGGGCATTTTGTCGCGGTGTTGCAACGTGCTGGCGAGGCTGCACCCGCAGCCTGGCAGCCGGCACAGCCTTCGCGCCTGTCCGCGGCAGAGAAAACCACGCTGCAAGCCTTTTGGGAGCCGCTCATCAACCGTCCGTTGCCGGAACGCCTGTTCCTGCGTCCCATCGAACCGCAGATCGCTGAGGTGCTGGCGTTGCCGCCCGATGCGCCCGACACAAGCGGATTGCGTACCGCGCGCGCGGGCTGGCGCCTGGGCACGCTGCGCAAAGGGCGCTTCGAGCCGAGCCACGCGCTGGCGATGGGCCTGCACGCGGACGAGGTGCAACAATGTCTGGATGAGCCGATTGGCAGCGAGGTGGTGGCACGCTTTATGCGCGGGGAAACGCTGGACGCGCCCGGCCCGGATGGCTGGGTGCTCGTCGCGGTAGAGGGCTTTGCGGTGGGATGGGGCAAGCGCAGCGGTGATGTCGTGAAGAACCATTACCCCAAGTCGTTGCGCTGGTAACGCGGAAAAAGCAGTTGCGGAGTTCACATCCGAGGATGCGAACCGGGTTCAACTCCTCATCTGGCCATAAGCATCACAC
>JBAQWV010000093.1:0-14412 GCA_049299095.1 Anaerolineae bacterium
CTTCAGCCTTGAATTCATCGGTGGTTGTTGCGTAATCGTGGGCTTTGGCCGGGTCAAAGCGGTTCACAGCCACCGCGGGATCGGTGGTCCAGCCGCTCATGCCCCACAGCAGGCTGCTAGCATCGTAGCCCATCAGGTTCAGCACCGGCACCACCTGCGCAGCGGTCTGGCCGGTGTAGCAATACACCACTACCGGCTTGTCCTGCGGGATCGTCGCCAGCACATCGGCATCGAACAATTCCGCGGGTGTCACGTTGATAGCGCCGGGAATATGGCCCACGGCATCGTCTTCGGCCTTACGCACGGAGATGATCGTCGGGTTGTTGGTGTCGTCGCCGTCGTTCAGGTTTTCATACAGCGCATCTGCCGTGATCGTCTTCAAGCCAGTCGCAAAATAGCTGGCAACGGCTTCCTGCATGTCGTTGCCCACGGCTACCGGTTCCGGCGTGGCTGTCGGTTCGGGCGTAGCAGTGGCAGGAACGGGGGTCGCGGTCGGGGGCACAGGGGTTGCTGTTGGCGGGACGGGGGTCGCTGTGGCCGGGACGGCAGTTGGCTCAGCCGCGGGCTGAGCGCAGCCAGCCAGCACAACGATAAATAGCAAGAAAAGAATAGCGGTACGTTTCATGGTCTCCTCCTTGAGAAACCGTGCGTGAAATATTCAACTAGCTTATCATATCAAACTTCCTAAGTCATCCTTATGATTTAGATCATGTTTACTAATCATACTCTCTGATATACTTTTATTTGAGAAATTTATCACCGGGACTTAATTATGCTCGATTTTGAAAGTCTGCATATCTTTCAGATAGCCGCGGAAACCGGCAATTTCACGATGACCGCGCGCCGCCTGCACATCAGCCAGCCAGCCGTGAGCCAGCATATCCAGAATCTGGAACAGTATCTCAGCGTGCAACTGTTTGAGCGTAACGGGCGTCGTGTCACACTCAGCCCGGCGGGTGAAGCGTTGCTGCCGCTCGTGAATGATTTACTGCGTACAGCACAACAGGTGGAGGACGCGGCTCGCTCGCTGGCGGGCGAGATCGCCGGTCACATCACGCTGGGCTGTTCCACCTCGTCAGGCAAGTACTTGGTACCCAGAATTCTGGCACGCTACCGCGAACGCTATCCTGCGGTGCGGGCTGCGGTGAAGGTCGGCCCGCGCGCACAGGCCGTGGATTGGCTGTTGTCAGGCATCGTGGACGTGGCCGTGACCAGTGACCGCGTACAGCGAGCTGGCTTGCATTTTTACCGTTTCTTTGAGGACGAGATTGTGCTGATCGCCCCGTCTGACCATCCCTGGGCCACACGCTCTGCTGTTCAACCCCACGAACTGATGCAAGAGCGTTTTGTACTGCGCGAGACATCCTCTGGCACGCAGATGACTTTGGTTGAAACGCTAGAGAACGCAGGGCTGAACAGTGATCAACTGGAAACCGTGCTGGTGCTGGACAACTCTGAAGCGATTGTAATGGCTGTTGAAGAGGGCATCGGCCTGGGCTTTGTTCCCAAAGTTACTGTACAACGTCACCTCGCCATGAATACGCTTAAAGTAATTCCCGTCACGGGTATCGCGATGAAGCGTTGGCTGTATCTGGTCAGCAATACGCGCCGGTCACATTCGCCCGCACTGGTGGCTTTCTGGGATTTCGTGCGCGAAACTTCAGGCTTTGAACACACCCAGCCCTTAGCTGACGACGATCATCTCATGCTCAAACCGCGCATGACGCCTCTGCGAACCACCGACACGCTCGATGCTATGCCTCCCGTTATGTGTGGTATCCCACTGACGCGTTAACTGCGTGCGGCGCTGGCCGCAGGGGGTGAACGTTGCTTAAAGGCTGTGACATGATGTCGCAGCCTTTTATTTCCCTTGCTGAATTTGACAGTGTGTGCGAAATCGGGTTGATTTTGGTGCGGGGAGTTTGCATCTGGCGATGCGAGCAGGCTGGTGTTTTCAAACGCGCCGTCTGCATACAGGCGTGCAAACGCGTCTCGTTGCTGCTGCTGAATTTGACTATTCCTGTTAAATCAGTTATCATTTGTGATAAATATAGCAAATATAACATTTTGTAACATATCATGACTATAACCCTTCGCCAACAACAAATCTTACACACACTTGCCGAGCAAAGCTTCGTTCGCATTCAAGAATTGACTGCTGCTTTTGGCGTATCAGCCATGACCGTCCACCGCGATCTGGACGAGCTGGAGCGCGCCGGCATGTTGCGCAAAGTACGCGGTGGCGCGGCCCCGCTCGAAACGCAGCCCGAAGCTGAAGCCTCCATCTGCGCGGCCTGCTATGCGCCGCTCAACCCGCGCACGCAAGTGGTGCTGCACATGGCCGATGGTAGCCAACGCCGCGCCTGCTGCCCACACTGCGGCATGATGCTGCTGGGGCGTGCTGACGCTGTAACGGGTGTATTGGTCACAGACTTCCTGCATGGACGCGCTGTGAACGCCCGCTCAGCCACCTACCTCACAGCACCCGATCTTTCCATTTGCTGTATGCCCACCGTTTTGGCCTTTGAGGATACGCACGATGCCCAGCGTTTCCAAACCGGCTTTGGCGGCCAGCTATTTAACCTGGATGAGGCCATCCACTTCATCCACACATCCATGCATTTGTAGAGGAGAAAAAGCTATGTCGTTTCGAACCATGCGCTCACTGCGCAGCCTCGCCCTTGTTTTGACCCTACTCGCCCTGGTGCTGGCCGCGGTTGCCTGCACCTCTGGCAGCGCAACTAAAGGGATCACCGCCGAAAACGTCTGGGCGCGTCCCGCCAAGATGATGGCAATGGACACGATGGACCACAACGCCGAAGCCACCCCTGCCAGCGATATGGGCGGCGGCATGGGCGATATGGCCGGCATGGGCCACGGCGGTGCCAACAGCGCCGTTTACATGATGTTGAAGAACGGCGGTGACACCGCTGACCGTTTGGTTGCCGCACATACTGATGTGGCCGGAACTGTCGAAGTCCATGAGACGATCATGGAAGGGGATGTGATGAAGATGCAGCCCGTGCAGGGTGGCCTCGAAATCCCGGCCAAGGGCCAGGTCGAGCTGAAGCCCGGCAGTTACCACGTCATGCTGATCGGCCTGACCAAAGACCTCAACGTGGGCGATAAATTCCAACTGACCCTCGACTTTGCCAACGGCAAGTCCATGCAACTCGAAGTACCGGTGCGCGAGCCATAACCAATCCTTGTAATTCCATACCCAGAGGAAACTTATGTTCCAAAGAAATTGGCCTATCGCAATTGCTTTGCTCGTAATCGCATCGGTGCTCTTGGCAGCTTGCGGTGCTGAACCCATCGCAGTTACCGTCACTACTGAAGTACCAGCAGCAGTTGCTGCTACTGAAGCTCCGGCAGCCACTGAAGTGCCTGCAGCCGCGAGTATGCCGCAGCCGATCACAATTAATTTTGCCATGAAGGTCGGTGACCAGGATGCCGCCTGCGGTAAAAGTTATGGCGAGCTGGGTACATCAGGCAGCCCTGTTGAAATCAACGACATGCGCTTTTATGTCTCTAATGTGCGACTGGTGAACGGCAAGGGCGAAGAAACACCAGTTACGCTTGACCAGGATGGCCTGTGGCAGGTGGAAGGTGTGGCGTTGCTTGATTTTGAAGATGCCAGTGCGGGCTGCGCTGACAGCGGCACACCCGAAATCAATACCAGTATTCGTGGTTCAGTACCCGAACAGACCTTTGTCTGTCCTGACTGTGCACCGACAGCAATCCTGTTCGATCTGGGCGTGCCCTTTGCGCTGAATCATCTTGACGTGTCGGTAGCGCCGTCGCCGCTCAATATTCCTGCGATGTGGTGGAGCTGGCAGGGCGGCTACAAGTTCGTGCGTATTGACCTAAAAACCGATGCTGCAGCCACTGAAGGTGCATGGTTCATTCATCTTGGCAGCACGGCCTGTCAAGCTGCGGACAAAAACACCCCACCGACTGCACCTTGTGGAAAGCCGAACGTAGTAGCCATTCGACTGGATGGCTTTGACCCGGCAGACAATGTGATCGTAGCTGACATTGCCAGCTTGCTGGCCACCGTGAACCTCAGCGAATCAACCCCGCAGCCAGCAGGTTGCATGTCTGGGGCAGATGACCCTGATTGCGCGGCCCTGTTCACAAGCGGCTTCGGTTTGGACATCGCTACCGGTGCCTGTCTGGAAGCTGGGTGTCCGACGCAGCAATTCTTCTCCGTCAAATAAGATAACAGGAATACCCTCAACATGTGCCAGGAAGCCACCGCCTCCTGGCACATGTTGTTTGATCCATTCCCAAGAGGCTTGAGCTTCTCAGTCACTCCAGACTGCTCAACAGGTCAGGTAATCTATCCATGCTGAAATCCCTGCGTAATAGTTCTCTGTTGGCAATGGCTGCTGCTAGTGTTCTTCACCTCATCGCAGCACCACAACACATGGCGCACATGACCGTGCACGGTCTGGCGTTGTTGGTTTTCGGCGTGTTACAAGTGGCGTGGGTTGCAATCGCGTGGCGCTGGTGGACGCGGATCACCATGCTGATAGGGATTGCCTTGTCAGTTGGGCTGATACTCTTGTGGGCGTTGCTTTATGGAACGCCTACTACCTTGGCTGGACACCTTGCCTCACATGTCCGGCAATTCGATGCGATACTGATTGCTACCAAGTTGCTGGAAGGGGTGGCAGGGGCATCGCTGATCGCTGCCTATGGTCACGTTACGGATCGGACAGGCGGGCGGTGGCGAGCGAGCGTTGCAGGGGTTACGATGGCTGCGATCGTATCAGGAATGCTGCTGTGGCTTTCCGCTATTGGCGTGCAGGCGCGCCTGCCTTTGCTCAGCGCCAGCAGCGGCTGGCCGACACGGCAGATGTTGACCGAACTGCGCGCCGTCCAGACCAGCCCCGTTACCAACGGAAACACTGCCTATGACTGGAGGTTGCCACACGGCTTTCCTCTGCCGCGCGTGCCAGAAGATAACTCGATGAGCGCCGAAAAGGTGGAGTTGGGGCGTTACCTGTTCTATGATAAACGTCTCTCTGGCAATGGCACGCAGTCGTGCGAGAGTTGTCACCTTCAGAAGCTGGCGTTCAGCGACGGTAAGCGCACCCCAGTGGGATCAACCGGGCAAATGCTGGAACGCAATAGTCCGGCCCTCGTGAACGTGGCCTACAATGCAACACTTACCTGGGCAAATCCGACCCTTACCGAAGTGGAGCGTCAAGTGCTGGTGCCGATGTTCGCCGAATTTCCAGTAGAAATGGGCATGACGGGGCGTCAAGAGGAGGTGCTGAACCGCTTACGTTCAGACAAGCGCTATCAACAATTCTTTGCAACGGCTTTTCCCGATGACCCCGAACCCATCAACATACACAACGTTATTCAGGCACTCTCTTCATTCATCCGTTCGTTGATCTCGGGCAACTCACCTTATGATCACTACGTAGCGGGCCACAAAAGCGCACTGTCTGTATCAGCCCAGCGAGGCATGGAACTCTTTTTTGGCGAGGAGTTGGAATGTCATCACTGCCACACCGGTTTTAACTTTTCGTCGTCTACCATTCATGCCAACAGCACATTTTCAGCGGCTGTATTTCAAAACAACGGCTTGTATAACTTGGACGGCGAAGGGGCTTATCCGCTCGGCAACCGTGGTGTCTATGAGATCACGGGAAAATCGGATGACATGGGGCGTTTTCGCCCACCAACGCTTCGAAACATCGCATTGACCGCGCCCTACATGCACGATGGAAGCATTGCCACGTTGGAGGAAGTTGTACGCCATTACATGGCTGGCGGTCGCATCATCGAGGAAGGGCCATTAGCCGGCGACGGACGACGCAATCCGCACAAGAATGGCCTCGTCTCAGGGTTTGAACTGACGGATCAAGAGATTGCAGATCTTGTTGCTTTTCTGGAAAGCCTGACTGACGAGAATTTCATTAATAACCCCCTGTTTTCCAATCCGTTCAATCAGGTAAACAAGCTTTCCAGCAACTGAGCAACGAGCCTGCGGAGGCTCAACTCCATGCAGGCCACCGCTGCCAAATCATTTGACAGCGTAAACGAAGCACGCTATAGTAGTCAGCCGATAGTCATGGCTTTCTGCGGCGGGCGACCTCGGCAGGTCGCCCGTTTTTTATTGAGAAAAACGGATGAAACTGGCTGTTCTTGCTGATATTCACGCCAATCTGGCCGCGCTGGAGAGTGTTCTCGCGGATATAGACACCTGGCAACCGGATGCTGTCATCGTGGCGGGTGACATCGTTAACCGCGGGCCACAACCGCGGGCCTGCCTGGAATTGATGCTCGCACGCGCACGCGCAACGGGCTGGCGGCTGTTGCTCGGCAATCACGAAGAATACGTGCTGTACCAGGCTGAACCCACCACGCCGCGCCACGGCCCCGAAGCCGAGCTATACCGCAGTTCCTACTGGACCTACCGCCAACTGGATGAGCTGATGCCGGTGCTGACAGCCTTGCCCTTCGCGCAAAGCCTCACCGCACCCGATGGCAGCCACGCGCGCGCCGCCCATTCCTCCATGCGTAGCACGCGCGACGGCATTTTCACCGTGACGCCGGATGCGGTCGTGCGCGAACAAATAGGCTCCCCAGCCCCGGCGCTCTTCGTGGTCGGCCACACCCACCTGCCATTGATCCGCCGCGTGGACAAGACGCTCGTGGTGAATGTCGGCGCGGTCGGCGTGCCTTTTGACGGCGACCCGCGCGCCAGCTATGGGCGCATGACGTGGACGCGGCGCGGCTGGCAGGCCAGGATCGTGCGCCTCCCCTACGATCTGGCACGCACCCTGCGCGATTATCGCGAAACGGGATTTTTGGCCGAGGGCGGCCCTCTGACGCGGCTGATGCAGGTCGAGCTGGAGCAAGCACGCTCACAACTTTTTACCTTCGCCAACCTCTACCAAAGCGCGGTGCTGGCGGGCGAGATCAGCATGGAAGACGCTGTGGCGCGTTTCCTTGCCAGCGGGCTGTAGCCATTCACTCCCTCCTTCCGTGGGTCAAATGGCCTGAGCAATCCCCGCTGGGGCCTTCTCACTTCGTGCGAAATGACATAGTTTCACTTGCAACGCAAAAAGCCTCCGACGCGCGGAGGCTTTTTTGTTGCAATCAGCGGCGACTACAGTTCGTTTTCGGGGCGGCGCAGCACACGGCGCGCCACCTCTGCGCTGCCTTTGCTGGCTTCCTTGCTCACCGAATACGCCACATCTGCGCTGGCGTCGGCCACATCCTTGGCTCCCTCGACCGCGCCGGTGGCTGCGCCCTTGACGCCGCCCATCACCGCGCCGGTGGCTGTGGCCGCGCCACCCAGCGCGCCAAAAGCTGCGCCGGCAGTGGCGTCGAACGCTTCCTGGGCAAAGGTCTTGGCCGCGCTTTTCACCTGCTCCGCGCCCTGCTCCTGATCGTCGAGGGCTGTGGCAAAACCTTCGGCCATACTGTTGGCGGCTTTAGCCGTGCTGCTAGCCAGGCTCTTGGCCGCATCCACCGTAGCCCCGCCGAGGATCTGCGCGGCCATCAGCAGGCCGCCTGCCGTGCCTTTGGCGCCACCAACCATCGCGCCGGTGGAACGGGCGACCCCCTGCACCGCGTGGCCGGTGGCATTGCCCAGCGTGTCAGCCAGGCCCTGCGTCAATTCGGTGGCGGCTTCAGCGGTAGCGCTGGCTTCGCTTTCAGCCATTTGCGCGGTGCTGCCCGCGGTGGATACCGCGCCTTGCACGGTCATAGTGGTTAAATCCTTGGCCTTGCGCAGGCGTTCTGCCATTGCGCTTTGTGAGCCGGTGTCGGAAGTCTCTTGTTCGCTCATGAGGTGGCCTCCAAATCAAGCTGCCTGGGTGATGAAAGGTAAAGATACGCGTTTATGATGCAACAGTCGCAAAGACGCTGCGCAATGGAGCGCTGAAAAGGACTGCACGGAGGGGCGCGGGCGTTGCCGTCCAACGCACCAGCCGGATTTCGCCATCGGCCAACTCCAGACCGGTGATCGAGCCGTCGCTGTAACAGCAGCACCCACTGTTGAAATAGCTGGGCTTGCTGCCGGGCAGGGCCACGGAGCCTTGCACTTGCTCGCCCAACCAGGCCGGATCAAGCTGCGTCAGCGGCGCGTGCCCGGGCGCTTGCTCCAGCGCCTGCCGCAGCCCCAAGCCTTGCCAGACGGGGTGATGCGTGTGCCCAGCGATCAAGACCATCCCGCGGCGGCTGGCCGCGAAGTTGAACATTGCCAACTCGTGCTGCTGCCGCAGTGCGAAGTTGGTGCTGGGGGTGCTGGTGCGAATGTTCAGCAGACGCTGGATCGGTCGCCACACATGGCGCACCACCCAGGCCGACAGTCCGGCCAGCGTTTCGTTCAGGGGCGATCCCTGGTGGCCGTGGATCAAAAACAACTGGCCGAGCGGGTGGCCGTCTTCCTGTACCAGGATGCGCAGACTTTCCAGCACGGGCTGGCCCGCGAGATATGGCGCAAGATTTTGCTGCACGGCGGCTGAATCATACCACAAATCGTCGTGGTTGCCAACGAAGCGACGATAGCGCCGCGGCAAGCTGGTTTCGGCAAATAGCCGCTCTTGGTTGAGTACACTGGTGTAATGAGGCAGCACTTCGTGCGGCCAGTTTTCCCATAACTCCTCGATGTCGCCGAGCAGCAGCAGCTCAAAATCGTCCTGCCAGTACTGTTCTGTCGCGGCCAGGTAGGTGCGTTCGCAAGCGGCGAAATCGTCCGCGCCATCGCGCTGGCCCTTGTGCAGGTCGGACAGCACCACTAGACGCAGCGCATCCACCTCGCGGCCTTCGTCAATCACCGCGCTGTTGAAGACTTCATTCAGCCGTTTGGCAACGGCTTGGTCATAGGGGGTCATGGGCATGTCCTGCTACTGTGTCTTGTTTGTGTGATTATAGTCCGATCTGGCGGGCCGACAAGTGCGCGGCGCATTATCGGCTGACAACGTACCGTGAGCCTGTCGAAGGGTGAAAGGGGGCAAAGCCGCGCTATCGGCTGACAACGCACCCTGAGCCTGTCGAAGGGGAGAGGGGGCAAAGCGGCGCTATCGGCTGACAACGCACCCTGAACCTGTCGAAGGGTGAAGGGGGCAAAGCGGCGCTATCGGCTGACAACGCACCCTGAGCCTGTCGAAGGGGGCAAAGCAGCGTATTTGATCTGTGTAAAAGATCGCAAATTACCTAATACCAATCAAGTCTTCATAGTATCTGAACAATTTTTCCTTATACTAATCACAGAAAGATCAAGGATGGTCCTTATGCAACATTCAATTTCTGCTGTAACACCCACACCAATGGCTGACTTCCCCGGCGCGACTGATTTCGAACACCTGCTGGCGCAGTTTGCGCCAATCGGTCTGGGCGAGATGGACACGGTGGCGCTGATGAATCGCACCGACACCAAGTACGTGCTGCGTGCCAGCCAGCTTTACACGGCGCTGGCCGCACTGCGCCATGACTATCGCGTGCTGGAGATTGCCCAGGTGCGCCTGCACCCCTACCGTACCTTGTATTTCGACACCGATGGCTTCGCCATGTATATGCGCCATCACGCTGGCCGCCAGCAACGCTTCAAGGTGCGCAGCCGCGAATACGTGGACACGCAGCGCGCCTTTCTCGAAGTCAAGATGAAGGACAACCACGCGCGCACGCAAAAGCAGCGCATCGAAACCGGCGCGCTGGTGACGCAGCTCACGCCGGAAATCAACCAATTCGTTGGCAGTCACATGCCGCTGACCGATGCGCTGGAGCCGAAGCTGTGGAACCACTTCCTGCGCATGACGCTGGTGAACACCCAGGCCACTGAACGGCTGACCCTTGATCTTGAATTGAGCTTTGCCAACGGTCGCCAAAGTATTGGCCTGCCGGGGCTGGCCATTGCCGAAGTAAAACAGGACGGCGTCAATCGCCAGTCGGTTTTCATGCGCCAGATGCGGGCGTTGGGGCTGCGCGACAACGGCTTCAGCAAATATTGCATCGGCGCGGCGCTGCTTTATCCCGCGATCAAGCGCAATAACTTCAAAGATACGCTTTTACTGGTCGAAAAACTAACAGGAGGCTCATCCTATGCTTCTGGAACTCACTGAATTGCTCGTCGGCGCGGTCTTGAATCTGCTGATTGCGCTGGTGATTGTCCGCTTCATCTATTATCCCGGCACACAGAACAAAAATTACGTTTTCACCTTTTTGGCCTTTAACACAGTCATTTATTTCGTGTTGGCGCTGCTGACCAACGCAACACTCAGCGTTGGTGTAGGCTTTGGCTTGTTTGCGATTTTCTCGGTGCTGCGCTACCGTACCGACGAAATCCCGATCCGCGAGATGACTTATCTGTTTGTGATTATCGCGCTGCCGGTGATGAATTCGCTGCTGGCGGTCAACGATGCCATTCCGGTTATGATCGCCGCCAATACGTTTATCGCGGCTGTGTTGTATGTGCTGGAACGCGGCTGGGGCTTCCGCTATGAGGTCAGCAAGAAGCTCACGTATGAGCGTATCGAACTGATTACGCCAGCCAACAGCGAGGCCTTGCTGGCTGATCTGCGGGAGCGCACCGGCCTGCCGATCAAGCGGGCCGCGGTAGGACGCATTGATTTCTCGCGTGATACCGCCGAAATCACCGTTTACTACGACCAAATCCAACCCAACGGCGTTCGCCGTATGCACGACGCGGCCTGAGCCGCGAGCGAGAAACCCTTGATGACACACCCTTTTTACTCGAAACACATGTTGATCAGCCTGCTGCTGGCTGCGGTTTTACTGCTCAACGCCTGCACAGCCGCTTCACCCGCCCAGTCTGTCACCACACCGGCTGCACCGGAAGCCGCGGTCAGCACAGTCACAGCAACGTCTGCAACAACGACCAGCGTGACAACTGCCATCCCAATGCCCGCAGCCGCGGCTAGCCCAGACGCAGACACGCCAACGCCTGCAACAACGGCCAGTGACGCTGCTTCCGATGATATGAGCGCGGCCAGCCATAGCAACGACAGCGAACCCGATTATGCTGTGGTCTTTCCACAAGACCAGATCAACACCATCACGATCACGCTTGACCCGACCAGTTGGGCCACCATGCAGGCTGACATGACTGAGCTGTTTGGTGAAGCCGGGCAGGGCAGCTTTGGTCCAGGCGGCCAACAACCGCCGACGGGCCAACAGCCGCCGACGGGCCAACAGCCGCCGAATGCCCCACCGGGCGCGGAGGGTGGCATGATGATTATGGGCGACTTTATGGATGAAAACCCGATCTGGGTGACTGCTACGATCACCTTCAACGGCGAAACCTGGGAAAACGTCGGTCTGCGTTACAAGGGCAACTCGTCGCTGCAAATGGCCTGGAAGAGCGGCTCGCTCAAGCTGCCGTTCAAGCTCAACTTTGACTACTTCGAGGATGAGTATCCGCAGATCAAAAACCAGCGTTTCTACGGCTTCGATACTTTGTCATTTGCCAACAGTCTGAAGGATGGCAGCGCCATGCGCGACATGCTGATGACCGATGTGCTGGCTGACGCCGGGCTGGCCGCGTCGGAAACGGCCTATTACCAGGTGACACTCGACTATGGCGAGGGGCCGGTGGCGCTGGGCCTGTACGTGGCTGTGGAAGAAACCGACGACACTGTGATTGACCGCTTCTTTGGCAGCGATGACGGCAATATCTACAAGCCGGAAGGGGAGGCCGCGGGCCTGCCTGCAGGCAGTCTGGATCAAATTACCGAGAGCTTCGAGAAAGAGAACAACGAAAAGGAAGCCGACTGGAGTGATGTTGAAGCCGTGTACACGGCGCTGCACGCGGATACGCGCACGAGCGACCCTGCGGCCTGGCGCGCCGGGCTGGAAGCGGTCTTTGATGTGGATACCTACCTGCGCACGATGGCTTTCAACGCCATCACCGCCAATTGGGACATCTACGGCCACAATTTTTACCTGTACCACGATCCGGCAACCGATCAACTGACCTGGATTGCCTGGGATTTGAACGAAACTCTGAGCGCGGGCGGGCCGGGTGGGCCGGGCGGTCGCGGCAGGCAACGCACCACATCGCTCGATTTCGCGGAAGTGACCGATGCCTGGCCGTTGACCCGTTACCTGCTTGATGATCCGGTTTATTCTGCGCGCTACGTGGAGGCGCTGCGCTCGGTGCGGGAAACGGCGTTCGATCCGGACGCGCTGGAAGCTCGCGTGCAAGCCCTGACCGAGCTGATCGGCCCGGCCATGGCCGCTGAAAGCGACGCGACGACCTTCGCGACCGCGGTGGAGCAACTGGTGACGCGCATCCGCAGCCAGGCGGACGCGGTGGATCAATTTTTGGCTGCCCAGTAACGCATCCAGCAAGCATGCTGGGCAGAAAAGGCCGGTTTCTCCTACGAGGAGCCGGCCTTTTTGTTGGAACTGTTACCCGCAGCCGTCATTTCTGAATTCCCCGGTCGAATTTTTTGTTTGCCCGGCGTTCCTAACAATCTCCCTATGGCGGGTTAACATCCTCTAAACATTCTTGTGTGATACTAGGCACAAGGCAGCACGGTGCAACAGACTTGCGGCTGCCAGTATCCCCGAATTTTAATGGAGCTTATCCCATGAAAACTGATCAAAAAACCAATTGGTTGATAGGTGTGATCTTGTTTGCTGGTTTTTTGGCAGCGTTGTGGCTCGACCTGACCGGGCTGGGCGTGCACCAGTGGCTGGGTGTTGGCATTGGCGCGCTGGCGATCTACCATCTGGCTGCACACTGGCGTTGGGTCACCGCGGTCACGCAGCGCTTTTTTGGCCGCACCAGCCAGCAGGCCCGTACGTTCTATGTGGTGGACGCGGCGCTGGCCGTCGGCTTTGTTGCCATTATTGGCACCGGACTGGTGATCTCGACCTGGCTGGACCTCATGCTGATCAACTATGTCACTTGGGTGATGATCCACATCATCGCATCGGTGATAACCCTGCTGCTGGTGGTGGTGAAAGTTGGTCTGCACTGGCGTTGGATTGTCACCACTGCGCGCAAGCGTGTCTTCCCGGCGACGCGGCCAGCCCCAATTCCTGCCAAATTGGCCCCCGCGCCCGCAATGGCTACGCCTGCACGCCGCGATTTCCTGCGGCTGATGGGCGGGGTTGGGGTGGTGGCGCTTTTCACCGGTGGTAATGTGGTCAATAGCCTGCTTGGGCAGTTGGGCGGTGATGACGCCAGTCTGGCCGCCTTCACCGGCAGCGTGACGCCCACTCCCACCAAGACGGTTACTCCGACCGCAACGGCAACTGCTACAGTTACGAACACAGCCACTGCAACCCCCACGGCTACCGTCACCAGCACGGGTACGCCCGTCAACACGCCCACCGCCGCGGCTACAGCGACCGCGACGAGCGTGCCCACGGCGACTGCGGTTCCCACCGCTACGGCGGTGCCGACAGTGGCAGCCGTAGCCTGCACCGTGCGCTGCAACCGGGGCTGCTCGTATCCTGGTCATTGTCGCCGCTACACCGACAACAACGGCAACGGCAAGTGCGACCTGGGCGAATGTCTGTAGGCACGTCCTGACGAACAAAAAAGCACGCAGGCTGGTTGGCCTGCGTGCTTTTGGCGTTTCTGCACGGCTCGGGGATGTGGTTGCTGCTTTGCGAGCGAGGCAAGCGCCGCCGCGAGGGGTACTTGCCTGACAATACAATATCGTTTCTTTTAATTAGCGTCGTAGGCGGTAATCGCGATTGGTAACACCTGGGTAACACTATGACCAGCAGCAGGCAATCCAACCAAGATTGCGCTAATAATTTCTTCCCGTGAAGCACCTAATTGCTTGGCTGTCTGAACATGAAAAGGAATTCCGCTTTCCAGGCGTAATACGGCCAGTACCGCCAAATATGCCAACGCTGCCGTCTTTTGATCTAAAGCGTTGGAGTTTGCCAAACCCTGAACCATCGTTCCCCATGTTTGTGCGTGTTGGGGCGCTTCTTTCATAAAGGTTTGAAACGCATTGCTGACAAGAGAAGATTGGTCACTCATTGTCTGATCCTTTTCTGTTTTGAATCGTTGTTTGTGAAAAGATATTCTGGAATAAGAAATGCTTTTGCTTTAGCAATGTGCACCCAACGGTTGGACATGACCGGCGCGGCGGATGGGGACGGGGGGTGGACAAAACTCCGAGAGCAGGAGTGCCGCGTAGCCGCGTGTTCGGGTGTAGAAAAAGCCCGAAAATGCCCGCCGTACCGCCCCGTCCGGTGGTCCCCATCTGGCCGGGGCGGAGCCTCGTCCTGCAAACCACCAGAGACGGGCGCGCTGCGGTGATGGGAGTATACTTCAAGCAGCGTCAGACCGGCAAGCCGTGACGCCGCTCCGCCTGTTGAGGACGAACCCTCGTCCCAACGCATCAACCAGGGGCCGTTTCTCAAGATGCTTTAAGACTTCGGATGTCTTATGTCTTAGCC
>JBAQWV010000094.1:0-44693 GCA_049299095.1 Anaerolineae bacterium
CCCCAAGGATGCCAAGTACGGCACTGACTACGGTGTCTTCTACCTCCCCGGCGTAGATGCTGAATACGGCAGCCCCTTCCTGGTCGCAGGCGACATCATGGCCGCCTTCTCCGACCGCCCCGAAGTCCGCGCCGTCATGCAATTCTTCTCCACCGGTGAAGGCGTCAAGGGCTGGCTCGCCGCAGGCGGCGCTCTCGGCCCTCAGAAAGACGTCCAACTCGATTGGTACGGCTCTGAACTCGAACGCGACATCGCTGGCCTCGTCAACAACGCCACCTCTGTCCGCTTCGATGGCTCTGACCTCATGCCCGGCGAAGTCGGCTCCGGCTCCTTCTGGAAGGGCATGACCGACTACTTCTCCGGCGCTGCCGACCTCGATACCGTCCTCACGGAAATTGACGCCTCCTGGCCAAAGTAAGCCTTAACCAAGGGCGTTGCCAGCCGTTAAGGCCGGCAGATCCAAATTAATACAAGGAGCGGTGTGCAAACACACCGCTCCTTCTCGAAAATCATCGCGAGCATTCGGCTCATTCACACCGCCAAATCATCGGTCAACAACGCAGTTGCCAAACTCGCTGCTCAACCATACCGATAGACTTAGCGAGCTAAATAAGGAGGAGTGATAACGATGCAACAGCCTGTCAACTCCCAACCGCAACCTGTTGATTTTGCATCGGAAGATGTCAAGCCGAAAGGGCCGTTCGATTGGCTACTCACTAACTTCATCCGCATTGGCGCCTCGCTTTTTGTGCCCGTCGTCACCTTTATCGTACTTGTTGCAGGTTTCAGATTCCTGCAAAAAAGCGATGCCCCCAAAGGAATCATTGCCATCGTCGCCATCGTGTGGGGCGTTGGTGGTGTGGCCTTGCTCTACCTTGTTTCTAACTGGTTGGTAGAGAAGCTAGGCGACAAATGGCGAGGTCGTATTCAACCCTTCATTTTCGTTGGGCCAGCCGTAGCCATCCTGTTCTGGTATCTTGCCATCCCCGCCCTGCGCACATTCTACCTCAGTTTGTTCGACCGCAACGGTGAAGTATTCGTCGGTTTGGCAAACTACGCTGCGGTTTTCAGCAACCGCAACATGTTTACCGCCTTCCGCAACAACATCCTGTTGTGGATCCCCTTCGGTGCGTTGTTCACCGTGCTGTTTGGTCTGGTCGTGGCAGTGCTGGCTGACCGCAGCCGCTATGAACGCTTTGCCAAGGCGCTGATTTTCATGCCGATGGCAATTTCGATGGTAGGCGCAGGCGTGATCTGGAACATGATCTACGACGTCAACCCGAACATCGGCTTGCTCAATGCGGTGTACACCGGTCTCACCGGCAAAGATCCCGTCGCCTGGACAGCCTCTGCCAACATTGCTCCCTGGAACAACCTGTTCCTGATCGTTGTGATGATCTGGCTGCAAACCGGCTTTGCCATGACCCTCTTCTCCGCAGCCATCAAGGGCATCCCCGGCGACTTGCTGGAAGCCGCCCGCGTGGACGGTGCCACCGAGCCGCAGGTCTTCTTCAAGATCATGCTGCCCTACATCCAGGGAACCATCATCACTACCCTGACCACCGTCATCATCTTCACACTGAAAATCTTCGACGTCGTACAGGTGATGACCGGCGGGCAGTTCGGCACGCAGGTGATCGCCACCCAATTCTATCGCGAATACTTCACCAGCCAGAACTCCGGCTTTGGCTCCGCCATCGCCATCGTACTGCTGTTGGCTGTGGTTCCGGTGATGTTGTATAACCTGCGCCAATTCAATGACAGGGAGGCGTTCTGATGACTGCACAAACAGCTCCTAAGAAAAAGCGCGGCATCTCTTGGGGACAGGTCTTCGTCAACCTGGCCCTGATCTTGCTAGTGCTGTTCTGGACGATCCCCACCCTCGGCTTGCTGGTTTCTTCATTCCGCACCCGCTTCGACATCCAAACCTCCGGCTGGTGGTCCATTCTACCCCACCGCGAATGGACAACGGTCGAAGAATTCCAACCCGGCCCCGAAGTGGATCGCAACGGCGTAATGACCCTCGCGGGCGCACAGGGCACGTTCGAGCAGTTCCGCGAAGGTATCACCGCCCCCGACGGGCGGCGCGTGCTCTGGGTGGGCAACAAACGCATTGGCAACGTACAAATTCAGGGCCAAAAATGGGCCATGAACACCCAGTTCACCACGGAAAACTACGGCGAAGTACTCGGCGGCAAGACCTTTGAAATCAAACAACCCGACGGTTCCGTCCAAACCGTCCAGGGATCGAACTTCACCGGCGCATTCCTGAACAGTGTCATCGTCACCATCCCCGCCACCCTGATCCCCATCCTGATCGCGGCTTTTGCAGCCTATGGCTTCGCCTGGATGAAATTCCCCGGCCGCAAAGTGCTGTTCATCGTGGTCGTCGCCTTGCTGGTGGTACCCTTACAGATCGCACTGGTGCCGATCCTCAAGGACTACGTGCGCCTGCAACTGAACGGTACTTTTCTGGGCATCTGGCTGGCACACACTGGCTTCGGCCTGCCGCTGGCCACCTATCTACTCTTCAACTACATCAGCACGCTGCCACGCGACATCCTGGAATCAGCCTTCATTGACGGCGCATCACACTTCACCATTTTCATGAAGCTGATCCTGCCGCTGTCCGTGCCCGCGCTAGCTTCATTCGCCATCTTCCAGTTCCTGTGGGTCTGGAATGACTACCTAATCGCGTTGATCTTCATTGGCGCAAAGCCAGATGTGCAAGTACTGACCCAGCGCATCGCTGAAATGGTCGGCTCGCGCGGCAACGACTGGCACCTGCTCACCGCCGGCGCGTTTATCTCCATGCTACTGCCGCTGGTCGTCTTCTTCAGCTTGCAGCGCTTCTTCGTGCGTGGCATGTTGGCTGGCTCAGTCAAGGGATAAGTACAAAATCGCTCGGCCAGCACGGGCAACCCCTTGCCCGTTGCGCCGTCAGGCACTGTCACTGTCAGAGCCAGCTCGCCGGTTATCCCCTGCCGCGGGCTGGCTCTTGTGTTTCAGGCAGACCTTAACCTGCCTGCCTCATCACTTCCTTACCAACACAAAGGGTTTGTTATGAACGACATTTCCTGGCAAACGCGCGAAGCTGAACGCTCCCTGCAGCGGCTGCTGCCGCGCCTCCATGCCCGCTTCGCCGCTGAAGCCAATCCAGCCGATTGGGACGTTTTCGTCCGTCGGGTACAGCAACACTTCCCCGACCTGTTCGAATTACTGGTAACGCTCTATGGCAGCCACTATGACTTCTTCTTTCACCTCGAAGAAATCCTTGGCAGCGCAGCGCGCGCCTGGCTCGATCGCCCCGTCGCGCTCAAGGCGCTGGACGCCACGCGCGAAGCCGATCCGCAGTGGTTCCAGTCGCAACACATGCTCGGTGGCGTATGTTATGTAGACCTGTTCGCCGACAACCTGAGCGGCCTGCGCGCTCAAATCCCCTATTTCAAAGAACTCGGCCTCACCTACCTGCACCTGATGCCCCTCTTTGACAGCCCCGCGGGCGACAACGACGGCGGCTACGCAGTCAGCTCATATCGCAAAGTCAGCCCCAGCCTCGGCACCATGCAGCAACTAGCCGAGCTGGCCGACGAACTGCGCACCAACGGCATCAGCTTGGTGGTGGATTTCGTCTTCAACCACACCTCCGACGAGCACAATTGGGCACAGCAAGCCCAGGCAGGCGACCCCGAATACACCGACTACTACTTCATCTTTCCCGACCGCACCATGCCCGACGCATACGAGCGTACCCTGCGCGAGATCTTCCCCGACGTGCGTCAGGGCAGCTTCACCTATCGTCCCGACATCAACCGCTGGGTATGGACAACCTTTTACTCCTTCCAATGGGACCTCAACTACAGTAATCCGGTCGTATTCCGGCGCATGGGCGAAGAAATGCTCTTTCTAGCCAATCAAGGGGTAGAGATTTTGCGGCTAGATGCAGTGGCGTTCATCTGGAAGCAGATGGGCACAGTCTGCGAAAACCTGCCCCAGGCCCACATGATCATTCGCGCCTACAACGCGCTGGCGCGCATCGCCGCGCCCTCCTTGTATTTCAAGTCGGAAGCCATCGTTCACCCCGACGAAGTAGCGCGCTACATTTCCCCCGCCGAATGTCAGCTTTCCTATAACCCCCTGCTGATGGCGCTGCTCTGGGAAACACTCGCCACGCGCGAAGTCAAACTGCTGCACGCCTCGCTGCGCGACCGCTTCCGCATCGCGTCTGACTGCGCCTGGGTGAACTACGTGCGCTGTCACGACGACATCGGCTGGACCTTCGACGATGGCGATGCCAACCGCGTCGGGATTGATGGCTACGGCCACCGCCGCTTCCTCAACGCGTTCTACACCGGCCGCTTCTCTGGCAGCTTTGCCCGCGGCCTGCCCTTCCAGGAAAACCCCAAAACCGGCGACGCGCGCATCTCCGGCACAGCAGCCTCGCTGACCGGTCTGGAAATGGCGCTGCACACGCAGGACGCCGAAGCCGTGGAGCTGGCATTGCGCCGCGATTTGCTGATCCACAGCGTGATCCTGTCCATCGGCGGCATCCCGTTGATCTATCTGGGCGACGAAATCGGCACATGCAACGATTACACCTTTGCCCAACAGCCAGACAAGGCAGGCGACAGCCGCTGGGTGCATCGCCCACGTACCGACTGGCAACGCTATGCGCGGCGTCTCGACCCCACCACCGTTGAAGGACGCATGTTTATCGGCTTGCAGCGGCTGATCGCTGTGCGCAAGGCACACGATGCGCTAGCCGGGCATGATACCACGATGATCGAAACCGGCAATCCGCACGTGTTAGGCTATCTGCGGCAGCACGCCGGCCAACGCATCGTCATCATGGCAAACTTCTCCGAACAGCCGCAAGCCATCCGCACAGATTTAATCCGCGTCTATGGCCTGAGCTACACCTACAACGATCTAGTGAGCGACGAAACCATCCCCTTGACAGGCGAGTTGACACTGCAACCCTACCAGTTTATCTGGCTAGCCGCGCAGGACTAAGCCCATCATCACGATTTGCGGTTGTTTTGCAGGCTCTGCTGCGTCGTGGTATAATCCACCGCAGTTCAAACTTCGGAGGCAATTCGACCGTGTCAACAGTCTTTTTCATCGTTCAAATTATCCTGGGCATTCTGCTAATCGGCCTGGTGATGTTACAAGCCAAAAATCTAGGCACAGGCGCGCTGTTTGGCGGCTCTGACACCCTGACCACCACTCGCCGCGGCTTCGAAAAGACGCTGTTCAACCTCACAGCTATCGTCAGCGCGTTATTCTTCCTTGTATCCATCATTTCGGTGGTCCTGTATTCTTAACCTGCGCACAAGCAAAGTCAATCCTTGATCGCCGCGTTTGCACCTCGTGCGACGCGGCGTCTTTTGTATCAGGATAAAACATTTTGGGCAGATCAATTCGCTGGCAGGCGCTCATCGCCTTCCTCGGCATCGTGCTGCTGGCAGCCATTTTCACCACCACCGCCCGCGATTTTACCAACATAGCTGTACCGGCCAAGGGCGGAGTATACACCGAAGCTGTGGTGGGGTCGCCACGCGCCATCAATCCCCTGCTTAGTTTGAGCAGCGAGCTGGACAACGATCTATCAGGCTTGATCTTTCAAGGCCTGGTGACACTCAACGAACGCGCCGAACCAGCGCCGGCACTCGCTGAAAGCTGGCAATTCAACGCGGACGAAAAAGAAGTCACCTTCAACCTGCGGCGCAGCGTGCGCTGGAGCGACGGTGCGCCCTTCACCGCGGCCGATGTTGTTTACACCGTCGGCGTCTTGCAATCGGACGCTTTTGCCAACTCAGGACAGGCCGGCTCGACCTTTCTGTCGCAGCTCTGGCGCAACGTTACTGTCGAACAGCTCGATGACTATACCGTACGTTTCCGCTTGCAGCAGCCGCTCGCATCCTTTCTAGCCGAAAACACCGTCGGCATCCTGCCCGCGCACCTGTGGGGCCGCGTCCCCAACGAACAATTCACAGCATCGCTACTAAACTTGCAGCCGGTGGGCACAGGCCGCTGGCGCGTGGCTGACCTGAACGCCCAGGAAATTCGCCTTGAGCCGAATCCGTATTCCAGCGAAGCCCCCCCCCTCCTCGAAGCACTGGTTTTTCGCTTTTACCCAGATTATCCGAGCGCGTTTGCCGCATTCCGACAGGGTGAAGTGGATGGCGTGCGCCAAATTTTACCGCAAGACATTGCCGAAGCCCAGCAAAGCAAGCAAATGCAGGTTTTGAGCGCCCCCGTACCTGGAGAAACGTTTGTTTATTTCAACCTGAACAGCACCGACGCGGCCTTCCTGAGCGACACAACCGTACGTCAGGCGCTCTACTTGGCACTCGACCAAAACAAGCTGATTGACGGCGCGCTGAACGGCCAAGGGATTCCCGCCGACAGTCCGCTCGTGGCAGGCACCTGGGCTTACGCTCCGCAACAGCACGCCGCCGATCCCGAACGCGCCGCACAAATGCTGACCGATGCAGGCTGGACCGACAGCGACCGAGACGGCGTGCGCGACCGCGAAGGCATCAACCTTTCCTTTGAATTACTTGGCGACAACGACCCCCTGCTGCAAGCATTAGCAGAGCAATGGCGACAAATCGGCGTTGAAGCGCGCCCGCACCTGGTGACGCTGCTTAGCCTGGCCGCAGATTACCTCAGTCCACGCACGTATCAAGCTGCCGTCACACACTGGCAATTAGTAGGCGACCCTGACCCTTACCCGCTGTGGCACTCGACACAGGTCGAAAACGGTCAAAACTACACCGGCTGGAGTAACAGCGAAGCCGATCAATTGATGGAAAAAGGCCGCTCCATCAACGATCCGGGACGCCGCATCCAGATTTACGAGCAGTTCCAGCAGATCTTTGCCCAGGAATTGCCCGCCTTGCCGCTCTATTACGACGTATACACCTTCGGCGTCAGCGGTAACGTCAAGGACGTAGAAGTAGGACGCCTCAACTGGCCCTGGCAACGCTTCCAAACCGCCGACCAGTGGCATGTCACTTCGCAGAGTGTATCGGTGGAAGATCAGCCGTAAACCAGACGAGGCAGACAAAGCCTTCAGAAGACACGCGGGTAGACAACCGTCCTTTACCTCAAAGCTTGTCTACCACGTCCTTATTTTTGACAACTTTACCCGTTAGTGGTACACTTGCTTTTGTCAGGCCGAAGTGGCGGAATTGGCAGACGCGCTACGTTCAGGGCGTAGTGGGCATTAGCCCGTGTGGGTTCAAGTCCCTCCTTCGGCACCACAGACAAAAGTCCCGGATGCTACCCATCTGGGATTTTTGTTAGGTGGCCTTTTCCATCTGGAGCTGCTCGTGATGATCAAAAAGCCGATCACCTTGCCCGTCAACCTGAAACAGATGGCGTTGGTAGCCGGAATTGTGGTAGTACTCGTCTTCCTGTTCGGCTACACCAATCGTCTGATCCGCAGCAGTGAGCTGCGGCGTCAGGTGACGTTGTGGGAACAGGAAGTCAAGCTGGAGCAGCAGCGGGTCGAAGCTAACCGCGCACGGCTCGCCTATACCCGCTCCAACAAATACGTCATAGACAAAGCACACACCGAACTGGGCATGGCCTTCCCGAACGAAATTCCAGTCAAGGTCGTAGGCGAAGAACCTGATTTGCCACTGTCGAATGATGACAAAGCCGCAGCAACCACGCCCAACTGGGAATTGTGGCAGCAGCGTTTTTTGGATCACTAATACCACCGCAATCGTTTTTTGACAGACCTTCGGTAAGTGTGTATAATCACAACAGTGCTGCGGGGTGGAGCAGAGGCAGCTCGTTGGGCTCATAACCCAAAGGCCGCAGGTTCGAGTCCTGCCCCCGCTACCTAAACGATGGCTGACAGAACTCCTGTCAGCCATCTTATATCCAGGCGACGTAGCTCAGGCGGCCAGAGCGAGGGCTTCATAATCCCTAGGTCGGTGGTTCGAGCCCACCCGTCGCCACACTAAAAAAACCCCTTCTGTGTTGCAGAAGGGATTTTTTGTTTCCGTCTCTACCTACCCACTTCCTGCATCACCGTATCCAAATCCTTGTCCCCGCGTCCACTCAGATTGACAAGGATAACCTGATCGCGGCCCAGCCGCGGCGCGAGCTTGATCACTTCAGCCACCGCGTGCGCACTTTCCAGCGCAGGAATGATCCCCTCCTGCTGGCAAAGCTTCTGAAACGCAGCCAGCGCCTCATCGTCCGTGGCATAAGTGTATTCAGTGCGGCCTTGATCACGCAGCCAGGCGTGTTCCGGCCCCACCGACGCATAATCAAGCCCGGCGCTAACCGAATGTGTAAGCGCGATCTGACCGTCGGCGTCCTGCATGACATAGCTGCGCGTGCCGTGCAACACTCCCAATCGGCTAACTCGCGGATCGGCGAAGCGGGCGGCGTGTTCACCGCTGGCAATTCCCCGCCCGCCTGCCTCGACGCCGATCAAGCGCACGGAGGTGTCCGCCAGAAAGGGGTGAAAGATGCCGATGGCATTGCTGCCGCCGCCCACGCACGCCACCACCGCATCCGGCAGGCGACCAGGGCCGCCGAGCGTGGGGTCAAGCATTTGGCTGCGCGCCTCCGTGCCGATCACGCTCTGAAAATCGCGCACGATGGCAGGATAGGGATGCGGCCCCAGCGCGGAGCCGAGCAAGTAATGCGTGGTGGCAACGTTGGTCACCCAGTCACGAATGGCTTCGTTGATGGCGTCTTTCAGCGTTTTGCTGCCGCTGTCTACGCCCCGCACCTCCGCGCCGAGCAGCTTCATACGAAAGACATTGGGAGCTTGCCGCGCCATGTCCACCGTGCCCATGTAGACTACGCACTCGATGCCCAGCAGCGCGGCTACGGTAGCCGTGGCTACGCCGTGCTGACCCGCGCCGGTCTCGGCCACAATACGCTGTTTCCCCATGCGCTGCACCAGCAACGCCTGACCGAGCGCGTTGTTGATCTTATGCGCGCCACTGTGCGCGAGGTCTTCGCGCTTGAGGTAAATCTGCGCGCCGCCGAGGTGCTCGCTCAAGCGCCGCGCGTGCGTGATGGGCGTGGGCCGCCCGACGTAGGTGCGCAGCAGGCGGTGCAGTTCAGCCTGAAACGCGGGATCGTTGCGCGCCTGCAGATAAGCCTGCTCCAGCTCGTCCAGCGCGGGCATGAGGGTTTCCGGCACAAAACGGCCACCGTAAGGGCCAAAACGTCCCGTTTCGTCGGGCCAGGGGTAGGAAGTTTGATACATGGTTAATGGTCGGTTAATGGTCAATGAAGAATTGGGGTGTTAGCGAGTTTGCGCCTGTTGCACCGCATTGCGGATGAAATCGCTTTTGCCCTCGGTATAGCTGATAGGGTCGTCGCGATAGCGTTCGGCCAGTTCCAGCTTGAGCGCGGCATAGGCCGCGGCTGTGTCAGGATAGGCACGCAGGTGTGCCACGAAGTCGCAGTGACGCGCGATCTCGGCGCTGCCTGCGGGGAAAACGTGGACGTGAAACCGGCGCTGGCCGCCCGCGTCCAGGCTAAAATAGCGCCGTTCGGGGATGCCATATTCGCCCTTGGGTACATACCCCAGCGCGCGCATGGCCGTGTTCAGCGCATCCACGCGCGCAATATCGCGCACAACTGGCAGGATGTCAATGATCGGCTTGGCTGCCAGGCCGGGCACGGCAGTGCTGCCGATATGATGCAGCGCCAGCAACTCTGCGCCAAAGACCTCGCGCAGCCGCGCAGCTTCAGCAGCAAATAGCTGCGGCCAGTGCGGGTCGTAGGGAACGATTTCGATCTGCCGGGGCGGGCTAACCAGGTGCGGCTCACAGCGCAGCAACGCCAGCGCGCTGTCGCCGTCCGTCATACGGCCATCGCGCGCCATTTGCAACGCTTCGGCAATCGGCACCAGATGCACTTCGCTGACCTCGGTAGATTCCAACGCCGTAGGTTGCGTCAACTCGACGTTATGCGCCAGAAACACAGTGCAGCGGCCATTGCTGGTGCCGTTGGACACATAAAACGAAGTGATCTCGTCCAGTGCGGTGCAAACGCCGCCGGTCTCCTCGGCCAGTTCCTGCCGCGCCACATCGGCCTTGCTCATGCCTGGCTTGTCACCCAGGCCACCCGCCGGCAGTTCCCAGCACCAGTCGTCCACGGTGTAGCGATAGCTGCGGATCAGCACGATGCAGCCATCGCGCGTGCGCGGCACAATCGCCACAAAGCCGGGGTGTTCCTGATAGGTATAGACGATCTCTTCGCCGCTTGGCAGGCGCACTTCGTCGCGGCGCAGGTTGTGCCAGCGGCTTTGGTAGGGTCGCGTCGTGCCGAGCAAGTGCCAGCCGAGCGAAGCGCCGAGGGGTTTGTCATTGAGAGAAGTTGCCATAGGGAAGGATTGTTAACCCATAACTTCGGATTGGTGGGAGGTGGGTATGGGGATGAGCAGATAACTCGTAACCCGTAATGCGTAACCCGGATTACAGGATTTCGGCTCCAAGGATGTCAATTCTGAGTTACGTATTACTCGTTACGTGTTACGTATCACGTTCGATGAAAATGCTCGCGCTCGACCGCCTGCCACGGTTCCGGCAAGGGGACAATCGAAGCCGTCAGGGTGTCGTCTTGGATTTCCAGGATGCCAACAGACACGTAATCGCCCGGCTGGGTACGGCGATCCAGGATATTGATATACGTGCTGCCGGGGTTCACCACCAACACACCGTTGACGTGGCCGATATAGGGGCGATGCAGATGCCCACACACGATACAATCCACGCGCTGGCCCGCGAATTGCCGCACCACATTCACATAGAAACGCGGTGCGAGGAAAAAATGCTGGCCGAAGAACATGTTCCAGGCAAAGCCGGGCCATTCGATCCAGCGCGGACGATGGCCGTGGACCAAACCGATACGCAGATTGCCCGCCTGTACTACGCGCTGCAAGGGCAGGAAATCCAACAAGCGGTCCTGTTCCCCGCGCACAGCTTCGACCGGTGCAATCTCGCGCAGCCGTTCCAGCGCCTCCGGGCCAATCAAGTCACCCGCGTGCAAAATCAAATCCACGCCGTCGAAAACCTCCGGCACCGCCGGATGCAGCCGGGTGGCCATGTCGGGAATGTGGGTGTCGCTGATGAGTCCGATGCGCATGGTGATTAGGAGCCTGACAAAGAAACAAACAGCTGGGTAAACTGGTTACCGAATACCATTTATCGAATATCGTTCACGGCTTGGAAAAACGCCCGCAGCTTGGCGTGATCTTTGCGGCCGGGCGCAGCCTCGACACCGCTGGCAACGTCCACGCCCCACGGCTGCACTTGAGCGATAGCCGCGGCCACGTTGTCGGGTGTCAATCCACCAGCCAACAGCAATGGATACTGTGCAGCCAATGCCGCGGCCAGCCTCCAGTCGCCGGTTTGACCGGAACCGCCGCGCAGGCCGGGGTGCCAGGCATCCACCAGCAGGTGCGGGCCGTGGACAGGGCCGAAATGCCCAAACGCCGCCGCTTGCTGGCTGGCTTCGTGGGCATCGCGCGGCCGCAGTGCCTTGTACGCGCGCGCTGGCAGCGCGGCCAGCAGTTCCGGCGGCTCTTCGCCGTGCAACTGCGCCAGGTCGAGGTCACAATAGTTCAGCGTGCGCACGACCTGTTCCAGCGAGGCATTGACAAAGACCCCGACGAAGAGAGGTGGATGGTGTTCCTTTCTCGCCGGTTTCGAGGCTGGGCTGGTAGCAGATGGCCAAGATTCCACCTGAGTACCGGATACTGCCCACGGCTTACTGGCCTTGAGCGCGGCGACGATGGCTGCCACAGTACGGGCATCCACCGCGCGCGGTGACTTTTCGTAAAAAATGAAGCCCAGCAGGTCCGCGCCTGCCTCGGCCGCAGCTTCGGCATCGGCCAGAGTCGTCAAACCGCAGATCTTTACGCGGGGCCGCGCAGGAGGAGAGTCAACGGGCATAGGCAATGCGTACAACCGGTCACCGACTACTGATCAACTTCCACGCGCGTTCAACGTGGCGCGCTTCGGTGTAGGTCTGGCCGACCACCAGCCGCAGGGTGAAGCGGCCATCCAGCACCGTATGCGTCAGATACAGCTCGCCACTGGCATTGAGCCGGGCCAGCAGGGCGCGGTTGGCGTCGTCATCTGCGCGCAGACGAAAACAGACCAGATTAAGCGGCGCGGGCGCGGCCAGCTCAAACGCGGGATCAGCCTGCACCCAGCCGGCGAACTGCTGGGCCAGTTCGACGTGCCGACGCACATGATACTGTAACCCCTCGACACCGTAATGCCGGATCACAAACCACAATTTCAGCGCCCGGAAGCGCCGCCCCAACTGCACATGCCAGTCGCGGTAATCAAAGACCGCGCCGGACTCGCTGGCCTGGTTCTTGAGGTATTCCGGCAGGATGCTGAGGGTTTTGATCAGCTCGGCGCGGTCGGCCACCCAAAAACAGTTGCAATCGAAGTTGGTGAACAGCCACTTGTGCGGGTTAAAGGCATAGCTGTCGGCCAGTTCCAAGCCATCTTGCAGGCCGCGAAATTCGGGGCACAGCATGGCCGAGCCGCTCATGGCGGCATCTACATGCAGCCAGAGGCCCTCGCGGCGGCAAATCTCGCCAATCGCACGCACAGGGTCCATCGCATTGGACGAAGTCGTGCCGACGTTGGCGCAGACGAAGCAGGGCGTCAGGCCCACGGCACGATCGGCAGCGATCTGCGCGGCCAGCGCGTCGGGACGCATGGCAAAATCATCGTCCACCGCGATCAGCCGCAACTGGGCACTGCCCAGCCCGGCAATCTTGACCGCTTTTTCCACGGATGAATGGGTCTGGCTGGAGGTGTAGGCGATCAGACGGCCAGCTGCGCCCTGCACGTTGCTGGCAAACGCGGTCGCACGCTCGCGGGCAGCCAGCACCGCGGCCAACACCGCACTGCTGGCGGTGTCCTGAATGACCCCGCCGCCGGTGGATGTGGACTTGAAATGCGCGGGCAGCCCCAGCATCTCCACCAGCCAGTCCAGCATCAGCGTTTCCAGCTCGGTGGCGGCCGGGCTGGTGGCCCACAACATACCGTTAACGCCCAGGCCCGCGGCCAGCATCTCGCCCAGGATGGCCGGGCCGGAGGTGTTGGCCGGGAAAAAGGCGAAGAAATTGGGCGATTGCCAGTGAGTGATACCGGGCATGATGCGCGGCTCGATGTCGGCCAGGATGGACTCGAACGGTTCGCCCTGCTGCGGCGGCTCAGCGGGCAGGCCAGAGCGGATTTCGCCCGGCTGCACCTGCGCCAGCACCGGATAGCGTTCAATCTGTTCCATATAGTCAGCGATCCAGTCCACAACCGCGCGGCCATGCTGCCGGAATTCGTCAGGGGTCATGTGGTAGGAGGTGGTCATGCGGCGCATTATAGCGCAGGATGCAGTGTCAGGGAAGTAGGGAGAACGAAGTCTGTGCATTCACCAAGAGATTCCTCGGCCCTGGTGTGCCTCGGAGTGACAATCGCATGGCGAACTGCGTAATTCCTAACCATTTACCCTTTACCAGTCTGCGCCCGCCTTAAGTTTGTTTGTTTTCATGGACATGTGCTACAATGCACAGAGTGAATGACATACAGTCCTTTCACAGATAGCTCACAAGCGTCTTGTTCCACCATAGCACTGCAAGGCAGCAGCCCAAGTCCAAAGTCTCATCCACGCGAACGCTCAAGCAGTTATCGGCAAGCAATGAGGCTTTTTGTTCTCAAGGGCATTGTGGTATAATTTCGACGTTTGTTCCCGTTTCTACAATTTCACCGGTTTTTCAGCCCAACAGCACAGTAGCACGTCGCTTGGCTCGTCCCATTTTGGCCAGGCGGTGCCGGTGTTACCATCCCCTTCGGAGGATATTGCATGGTACTAGCCAATTTTCAGTTCATCCTGATTCTCGCGCTGGTCGGCTTGGCGCTGCCATTTGCGGGCCTCGCCGTGGCCTGGCTCCTCCGCCCCAAGAAGCCCAACAAGCTGAAGAAATCCACCTATGAGTGCGGTGTCGAAACCTACGGTGATGCCTGGGCACAGTTCAAGGCCCAGTACTACCTGTTCGCGTTGATCTTCGTGATCTTCGACATCGAAGCAGTATTTTTATTCCCGTGGGCCGTCGCCTACAACAAACTGGGGATGTATGCCCTGGTTGAAGCCCTGATTTTCGTCTTCCTGTTGTTCGATGGTTTAATCTATGCGTGGCGCACCGGCGCGCTGAAATGGCAATAATTTTACAATAGTCTGGCTCCGGCCAGACTATTGACGTAGGAGATGGAGTAATGCCCAATTTCTTTGAGCTTATCCGTGATCCATCCAAGATTGGCTCGTGGTTCCACCAATGGCTGGTGGGCACAGGCATGCAGCCGTGGGTGGCGGACCTGATCGGTGACATCATCGGCGTGCTGATCATCGTCTTGATGGTGATCAACTCGGCCATTTTCCTGATCTGGCTGGAGCGCAAAGTCGCGGCCCGTTTGCAAGACCGCATCGGCCCCAACCGCGCCGGACCTTACGGCCTGTTGCAGACCCTGGCCGACGTGGTCAAGCTGCTGACCAAGGAAGACATCACCCCCGATGGCGCTGACCGCGTATCCTACAACCTGGCCCCCGCGTTGATGGTGATGCAGATCGTTATGGTCGCCGCGATTATTCCGGTTGCCAGTGGTGTTGTAGGCGCCAACCTCTCGGTCGGCCTGCTCTACTTCATCGCCATGAGCGGCATCGCCTCCATCGGCGCGCTGACCGCGGGCTGGGCCTCCAACAACAAATACGCCCTACTGGGTGGCTTCCGTGTCGTGGCGCAGTTGATGAGCTACGAAATCCCGCTGGCCTTTTCCCTACTAGCCGCGGTGCTCTGGTCAGGCACAATGGCAACCGACACGCTGGCTGCGGCTCAAGGCGAAAAGCTGTTCGGCTTTCTGCCCGCCTGGAACATCCTCGTGCTGCCCTTTGCCGCCCTGCTCTTCTTCATCGCCACCCTGGCCGAAGGCGAGCGTGCCCCGTTCGACCTGCTGGAAGCCGAAAGCGAGATTGTCGCCGGCCCCAACATCGAATACAGCGGCATGAAGTTTGCCTGGTTCTACCTGCAATTCTTCATCAACAGCTTGTTACTGAGCGGCATTTTCACCACCGTCTTTTTAGGCGGCTGGCAAGGCCCCTTTGTAGATCGCTTCCCGCTGCTCGGCCTGCTCTATTTCACCATCAAAGCCATGCTGGTGCTGTTTGGACTGATGTGGGTGCGCGCCACCTATCCCCGTTTACGTATTGACCAGATGATGGCCTTCTGCTGGAAGGTACTCGTGCCCGCCACGCTGGTGGTGGTGCTGATCGTCGCCATCGGCATGAAGCTGCCCTTTGGCCGCGATGTCAACGCTCTGATCATCAGCGCCGGCAACATCGTCGCCTTCCTGGTCACGATTGGCCTTCTGGGCCGGTCCCTGCGCCATGGTGTTGAAAGCCGCCAGGCGGCTCTGCAAGCAGCCAAAACCGCTGCCCGCGTTTAAGGGCCTCCACTCTGGTGAGGAGTTCGCATGGAAATTACGTTCCTTCACGTCGTTTTTCTGGTCATCGCAGGCTTCACCCTGGCGTGTGGGTTGGGTGTCGTCATCAGCCGCAACCTGTTTCACGCGTCACTTTGGCTGATCGGTGCCTTCGCCGGTGTAGCAGCTTTGTACTGGATGCTGGAAGCTGAATACCTCGCGATTGCCCAGGTAATGGTTTACATCGGCGCCATCGCCACCTTGATCGTCTTTTCGATCATGTTGAGCCGCGGCATGATGCTGGGACGCACCCGGATGAACAACTTCCAGTCGGGTATCTCAGCTGCGGTGGCTGTGCTGCTGTTTGCCGTGCTGGCATTCGTGCTGTTTAAAATCAACTGGCCGGTGGTGCAGCAGGCCGCAAGCCCGAACGCAATCGAGCAAATGGGCGAGGCCTTCGTCACCACCTACATCATTCCCTTCCAGGTCATCGCGGTCTTATTGTCGGTGGCGCTGGTCGGCGCAATCATGATTGCACGGGAGCACTAAACGCTATGCCAACGATCCCGTTAAGCTGGTATTTGGTGGTAGGTGCCGGGCTGTTCAGCATCGGCATCTACGGTGCACTGGCCCGCCGCAACGCGGTGGCGGTGTTGATGGGCATCGAGTTGATCCTCAACGCGGTCAACATCAACCTGGTGGCCTTCAACCGCTACATCGTACCACTCACAGTCACCGGCCAGATTTTTTCGATCTTCGTGCTGGCAATTGCCGCAGCAGAAGCCGCGGTCGGCTTGGCGTTGATTATTGCCATCTACCGCCTGCGCGACACGGTCAATCTGGAAGAGATTGACCAGATGAAAGGCTAGGCACCGCGCCCCCGCCATGCCCAAGGTTCTGCTTACAGGCCCGCTCGAAGAACAGGCCGCGCAAATCTACGACATGGCCGCGGACGCGATGCAAGAAGGACGTTATACAGCAGCTTATCACTACTACAAAGAGATTGAGCACGCGCTGCCGGGCTTTCGTGACGTGCGGGAACGCATGGCACAGGCCAACTACGCCCGCCGCGAACAACGCAATCTCCTCTTTGGTAGCTTGATTGGCGGTAGTCTGGCAATCGGCATCGCCCGCTTGCTGGGCAACACCAACGAATTAGTATTTATCGGTGTAGCAGTTCTGGGTATGATTCTCGGTTTCATGATCAGCATGGCGCTTTATCCACGGCTGTTCAAACGACCTCGAAGCTAACCCGGCAGCGTTGGACACCCGCCCGTGCCCTGCACCTCCTTGCGTGACACCGAAGGTGGCTGAATGACCAATCTCATCTATCTCATTCCTGTTTTTCCCTTTCTGGCATTTGTCGCCATTGTCTTGTTCGCCAACCGCAGCAAGCAACTCAGCGGCCTGCTAGCCATCACCGGCATTGCCCTGTCATGGATCGTGTCGTGGCTGGTTTTCTTCCCCGCGTGGAGCAACCACCACTTCGCCGAGCATCCCATTCATTTGCCGCTGATCGCCATTCCCACCGGCGAATCGGCGCTGCACCTCGGCTTCGTCGTGGATCCGCTCACAGCTATCATGATGTTCATGGTTCCCTTCGTGTGTTTGATGATCTTCATCTACGCCTGGGGCTACATGGGCGTCGGCAAGCCGGAACTGCTCCTGAACAAGGGCGGGCATGGCGATCACGACACGCACGATGCGCACAGTCACGACGATCATGGCAACCTGGCCGCGCAGCACGCTGGTGAGCGTGGCTGGCCCGCCGGCCCGGAGAATGTAGACCCGCTGGCAAGCCGCTTCTTTGCCTACGTTTCGCTCTTTGCCACCGGCATGTTAGGGCTGATCCTGGCTGACAACCTGCTCTTGCTCTTCGTCTTCTGGGAAATCATGGGCTTGTGCTCATACCTGCTGATCAGCTTCTGGTTTGCCCGCCGCTACGACGATCCCAAGCGCATCCGACCCATGCAAGCCGGTCTCAAGGCATTCCTCACCACCCGCGTCGGCGATGCGATCATGTTCTCAGGCATGATGCTGCTGTACGCCGCGGCTGCGGTGATCACCAAGGGCGAAGCGGGCCTGACCTTCAGCGCCCTGTTCAAGCCAGAAGTGCTGGAAGGCCTGCAACACGTCACCTTGCCCGTGGTCGGCTCCCTGGCAACGCTAATTGCCATCCTCATTTTCTTCGGCGCAATCGGCAAGTCAGCACAGTTCCCGCTGCACGTCTGGTTGCCCGACGCGATGGAAGGCCCCACCCCGGTCAGCGCGTTGATCCACGCGGCCACAATGGTTTCCGCCGGTGTTTACCTGATCATCCGCATGTACCCAGTGATGATTGCAGGCATGACCCCCGCCCTAACCTTCATCGGCTTTATTGGCGCCTTCACCGCCCTCTTTGCCGGTATCATCGCCGTCGCCCAAACCGACATCAAGCGCGTGCTGGCCTATTCCACCATTTCGCAGCTTGGCTTTATGTTTGCGGCACTTGGCATCGGCGCGTACGTGGCCGCCGCCTTCCACCTGATCACCCACGCCTTCTTCAAGGCGCTGCTCTTCCTCAGCTCCGGCTCGGTGATCCACGGCATGGAGCACGGCGAGCATCACGCCCATGCGCACGGCGAGCATGAAGTCGCCAATTTCGACGCCAACGACATGCGCTTCATGGGCGGTCTGCGCAAAAAGATGCCCGCCACCTTCCTCGCCTTCCTGGCGGGTGGTCTGGCGCTGGCCGGCTTCCCCTTCATCACGGCAGGCTTCTGGAGCAAGGACGAAATCCTGGCCGAAGCATGGTATGCCATCAGTCACGGCGAATGGAACCAGGGACTGGCCGTGTATGTCTTCGTGATGCTGGTGCTGGCGGCCTTCCTGACCGCTTTCTACACCTGGCGGCAGATCAGCATGACCTTCCTCGGCAAGCCGCGCACCGTCTCCGCTCAACATGCGTCGGAGAGCAGCAAGGCAATGGTGATTCCGCTGCTGATCCTGGCCGTATTTGCCATCCTGCTTGGCTTTGTCGGCGTCAACGGTGGCTTCCCCATCCTCGGTCAGCTGCTCGGCGACAACCCCTTCCACCACTTTATTGGCGGGCTGGCTGAAACGTTGGAAATCGAAGCGCACACCGTGCCCTTCTCCTGGATACCGGTGCTGTTCTCGTTGGTCGTCGCCCTCGGCGGCCTCGGCCTCGGCTGGCTCATCTATGGACGGGCTGGCAAAGGCTGGCAAGTGCACGATCAGCTCGATCCGGTGGAAGCCGCGATGCGCAAGATGGGGCTGGGCGGACTGTACAACGCCATGCGCAACAAGTTCTACTTCGACGAGTTGTACAACGCCATTATCATCCGCCCGGCTATGGCATTCTCGCGCTTCGCTGCCTGGTTCGACCGCACCATCATCAACGGTGTCGTAGACACGGTTGGTCGCCTGGGCAATGGGCTGGCCTACGTTTTCGCCCGCTTTGATAGTATGTTTATTGATGGAATCGTCAACGGCTTCGGCTCTCTGGCCAACCGGGCCGGCAGCATGTTGCGTACGGTACAGACCGGCCAAGGCCAAACCTATCTACTGGTTGCTCTCCTGACGGTGCTCCTGTTGCTGGGGCTGTTCGCAGCTCAAATGACAGGGATTGGCATCGTCGGGTAACAGTCCTGTGACTGATAACTCGCTAGGAGAAGTTACATGGCATCTCTCAACGAATGGATCCTCAGCCTCCTTGTTTTCATACCGCTGTTCGCCGCGATTGTGGTGCTATTTATCCCGCGCGAGAATGAGCGACTGATCAAGCTCTGGTCAATTGCGGTCAGCTTGGTCCCGTTGGTGTTAGCCATCTACCTGATGGTTGACTATTTCACCGTCCATTTGCCCAACGGCGGTGGAATGCAATACGAGATCAAGAAACTGTGGATTCCGCAGTTAAGCTCGTATTATCACCTCGGTGCCGATGGCCTCAGCGTGCCTTTGCTCTTCCTCACCTCGCTGCTGTCCACCCTGGGCCTCTATTATTCCAGCTTCACCATCAAGAAGCGGGTCAAGGAATTCTTCTTCCTCTTCCTGTTGCTGGAAATGGGCATGATGGGTGTGTTCGTGGCGCTGGACTACATCCTGTTCTACGTCTTCTGGGAAATTGGTCTGGTGCCGATGTACTTCCTGATCGGCATCTGGGGACAGCCCAAAGACCGGCCACGCTACGCCGCCATCAAGTTCTTCATCTACACCCTGGTGGGTTCGGTGGCGATGTTGCTGGCGATTCTGGCAGTCTACTTCCAGACGCAAACCTTCGACATCCTGGAAGCCGCCCGGCTCCAGCCTTTCGCAGGCAATCTCACCATAGCAAGCCTGGTCTTCTGGGGCTTCATGCTGGCCTTTATGATCAAGGTGCCCAGCTTCCCCTTCCACACCTGGCTACCCGACGCCCACACCGCCGCGCCGACCGCTGGCTCCGTCATTCTGGCAGGCGTGCTGCTGAAACTGGGCGCGTATGGCATTATCCGCATCGTACTGCCGACCTTCCCCGAAGCCTTTAGCCGCTGGGCTATCTTCATCGTGGCATTGGGCGTAATCGGCATCGTCTACGGCGCATTTATCTGTATCTCGCAAAACGACCTCAAACGCCTGATCGCCTACTCCTCCGTCAGCCACATGGGCTACGTGATGCTGGGCCTGGGCGCCGCCGCCGCGGGCATCAGCAAGGTTGCCGAGCCTGGCATGGCTGACAGCATGGCGATGGCAATCAATGGCGCAGCCTTGCAGATGTTCAACCACGGCCTGATCACCGGCGGTTTATTCTTCCTCGTCGGCGTCATCTACGAGCGTGCCCACACCCGTGACCTCAGCATGTTTGGCGGCCTCAGCGCCAAGATCCCCTACTACTACGCCATCATGATGGTGGTTGCCTTTGCTTCGCTGGGCTTGCCGGGGCTGGCTGGCTTCTGGGCGGAATTTTTCACCTTCCGCGGCGCTTTCGACATCGTCACCATCTGGGCCGCCATCGGCGTGATCGGCATCGTTGCCACCGCCGGCTACATCCTGTACCGTATCATCCAGTCGGTCTTCCTGGGCGAATACGACCCGCACAAGGTTGCCCACTGGACAGACATGAAGACGGGCCAGGAAGTTCACGATCCGACCGACATGGCCGGCTTCGAAAAGCTGACCCTGTGGCCGTTGGTGCTGCTGATTATCGTGCTGGGCGTGTACCCGTCGCCACTGGTCGAATTCTTCAACCAGGCGGCCAAGTCCATCATCGGCGCGCTTTAAACTGGCGTCACTGACACAAGGAGGCCAGATTTGACCGCTACTACCCTCCAAGCGATCCTGCCGGGCATCATTCCACTGGTTACCGCGCTTGTTGTCGTGGCCGTAGATTTGTTCACCCGACGACGCGCCAGCGATACCTTGCTGGCCGGGCTGAGCATTATCGGCCTGCTGCTGGCTGCCGTTGCCGCATACCTGGTGAAGGACGCCGAGCCAACCACCCTCGTGTACATGCTGGCTAAAGACGGCTTTGCCAGCTTCCTGATGATCTCGGTTTTCATCGGCATGGCGCTGGTGGTGCTGCTGTCCATTGACTACATCAAGCCATATGGCGAACACCGCAGCGAATACTACGCGTTGCTGCTGATGGTCACCCTCGCCATTGTTGTCGCCGTCAGCGCCAACGACCTGTTGATGGTCTACCTGGGCATGGAATTCCTTTCCATCACCTCGTACATCTTGGTCGGTTTCCTGCGCGGTGATTCAAAATCCACCGAAGCCGCAATCAAGTACTTCCTGTACGGTGCAGTCGCCTCCGCGATCATGCTGTACGGCATGTCCATGATCTTCGGCATCACCGGCACCACCAACCTGAACGAAATCGCTGGCGTGCTGGCGGGTCAATCCCTGGCCGGTAACATGCGCTGGCTGGCTTTCAGCTCCGTAATCCTGCTGATCGTCGGCTTCGGCTTCAAGACCAGCCTCGTGCCCTTCCATCAGTGGGCGCCGGACACCTACGAAGGCGCGCCGACCCCGATCACCGGCTTCCTGTCCACCGCCTCCAAAGCCGCGGGCTTTGCCCTGATGGTGCGCGTGTTCGTGGTGGCTTTACCCGGCTTCGCCATTGACTGGCTAACCGTGCTAGCTGGCGTCAGCATGATCACGATGACCCTGGGCAACCTGGTGGCGCTGCGACAGACAAATATGAAGCGCCTGTTCGCTTACTCCTCCATCGCCCAGGCCGGCTACATTCTGATGGGTTTGGTGTGCATTCCGCAGGCCCAGTTTGGACTGCGCCCCTTCGGTGATTTCACCTTCAACGGCATCAACGGCATCCTGATCTACCTATTCGGTTACATCTTCACCAATCTGGGCGTTTTCGCGGTGATCGTTGCCATCGAGAACCAAACTAAAAAGGTAGACCTGCGCGATTACGCCGGTTTGGTCTCGCGCTCCCCCTGGCTAGCCTCGCTGATGCTGATCTTCCTGCTATCACTGACCGGTATCCCCCCAACACTCGGCTTCTGGGGCAAATACTTCGTCTTCGGTGCGGCTGTGCAGGTGCGCTTCTTCGTTCTGCTGGCAGTGGCCGTCATCAATTCTGCCATTGCCGCGGGCTACTATCTTAACATCGTGCGTTACATGTTCTTCATGCCCGCCGAGGAAGATACCCACCTAAAGATCGCCCCCACACTCGGCATCGTGCTAGCCGTCACTGTGCTCGCCGTGCTCGGCCTCGGCATCCTGCCCGGCATGGTCATTGAGTGGGCCAGCCAGTCCACCCAGTTCCTCGTGTTTTAACCAATCAGACATCCTTCGCTCTCCCAACAGCCGTATCCCTACAAGGATACGGCTGTTTCGCGTCCTGAACCGCCCGCAGTTGAGACACTCGCCAGCCAGCATTGATTGCTCGCGCAGCACTTCTGATCAAGGTTGCCACCCCTCGAAGTTTGTAAAACCACCCTCCCGTCGTATAATGCCTGCCATTCTCCCATCCCACCGCCCAGCGGGGCTTACAACCACTACCATGACATCACTGGCAACCCTTTTGCAAGCATTACCCAGCGCCAGCCTTCAGCAGGCCGAGCTGCATCGTGACGTCACCGCGGTCACCGCCGATTCGCGGCAAGTGACCGCAGGCACGCTCTTCGTCGCCATACAGGGCGGCGCGTCTGACGGTCACCATTTTATCCCCAACGCCCTCGCGCGCGGGGCCGTGGCCGTTGTCGGCACAGCCGATCTCGCACTGGACCGCGTGCCCTACGTGCGCGTGCCCGACAGCCGTCAAGCGCTCGCAACGCTGGCCGCCGCGCTGCACGATCACCCCAGCCGCAAACTGCGTTTGGTCGGCGTGACAGGAACCGACGGCAAAACCACCACCAGCAACCTGATCTACCACCTGCTGAGCGCCGCTGGCTTGCAGCCCGGCATGGTCAGTACCGTCGGCGCGCGCATCGGCCAAGAAGAACTCGACACTGGCCTGCACGTCACCACCCCCGACGCGCCCGATGTACAACGGTATCTAGCCCAAATGGTTGCGGCAGGCTGTCAGGCTGCGGTGCTAGAAACCACCTCACACGGCCTGCATCAAGGTCGCGTGGCCGCGGTAGATTTCGATGTAGCCGTCGTGACCAACATCACCCACGAACATCTCGATTACCACGGCACATGGCAAGCCTATCTTGACGCCAAAGCCCTGCTGTTTCGCAATTTGACCACGTCTACGCCCAAGCCGCTGGCAACCGGCGGCTGGCAGCCCAAGGTCGCCGTGCTGAACGCCGACGACGCCTCCTACCCGCACCTGCGCCTCATCCCCGCGCAGCGCACCCTGACTTACAGCGTGCAAGACGCCTCCGCAGACCTGTACGCTCGTGAAGTTGTCTACGCCCCCGCGCGCACAACCTTTCGTGCAGACACGCCCGCCGGTTCCACAGCCATCGAATTGCCGCTGCCCGGCCCCTTCAACGTTGCCAACGCGCTGGCGGCCCTCGGTGCCGGTCTGGCGCTGAACCTGCCGCTAGACACACTAACCGCGGCCCTCGCCACCATGCCCGGCGTGGATGGCCGCATGGAACGCATCGAGCGTGGCCAGGATTTCGTCGCCATCGTAGACTTTGCCCACACGCCGGTTTCCTTGCAGCGCGCGCTGGAAGCCGTGCGCCCCATGACCCGCGGGCGAGTGATCGCGGTCTTTGGCAGCGCGGGCCTGCGCGATGTCGCCAAACGCGGCCTGATGCCCGAAATTTCCACGCGGCTGGCTGATTTCAGCATCCTCACCGCAGAAGACCCACGCACTGAATCCCTGGAGACGATTCTGGCACAGATGGCTGAAGGCGCGCGGCGAGCGGGCGGCATCGAAGAGCGCACCTTCCAGCGCATCCCCGACCGCAGTGCGGCCATTGCCGCGGCGGTGGATATGGCCGCACCGGGTGATGTCGTCATTGTATGCGGCAAAGGGCATGAACAATCCATGTGTTTCGGCGTCGTTGAGCATCCCTGGCGTGACCAACACGTGCTGGCCTGGGCGCTGGATCGCCGGTTGGGCCGCACCACCGCCCCCGCCCCCTTCCCGTTGCCGACCACAGCCGGTTTCACCGCATCCGTGGCTTAAAGTTAATGCGATCCCCGCAAGGACTTTGTGTTCTCAGGCAGGTGGATTTTTCCCGGCTCGCGCCACCCCACCGCGCCTGTCGTCGCTTTGACACGCAGCCCGCTTGCCGTTAGAATCATCGTATGAACCCAGACTTTCGTGACCGTATCAGCACCGCGGTGTGGGCCGTGGCGATCCTGCTCGCGGCCAGCGCGCTAGTCAGCCTGCCTGGCCGCGGGGCCAACATCCTCGTCGGTGATCGCACCATCGCCCTGCCCTTCGCTGCGTCGAATCTGTTGCCCATCCTGCTGGCGCTGGCCGCGGGCGCGGGAACGCAAGCCGTCATCCAGGCACACCCCCTGCACCGGCAGGGCCGCCTGCGATTATTGATACGTTTCTGGGCGCTGCCCATGGCCGTAACGCTGATTGCCTCGCTACTGCTGCCGCGCGCGCCCTCGATCCTGTACTGGGCTGTGCTGCTCATCGCGATGGCGGGCGTATTAAGCATTGTGTTATACGCGCTCTATTTCAGTCTCGACTGGGGAGGCCCCGGCTATCGCCGCGCGCGCACCACTCTGAACCTGGTGGGGTATGGCGTGGCGATGGCGTTGTTCCTGCTCTTGCCCACTGGCTGGCCTGCCTTTGGTCGCGCGCTCACGCTCGGCGGCGTTGCCATGCTGCTGGCGCTGGAACTGCTGCGCGGCACGCAAGCCAGCGGCTCGCTCGTGGCGCTATACGCCTTTGTCGTCGGCGCAGTCATCACCCAGGTGTCGTGGGGCTTACTGCTCACCGGCCTGCCGGCCATCAGCGCCAGCGTGTTGTTACTACTGATGTTCTACCTGCTGATCGGACTGACCCGCCAAACGCTGTTTGGCCGCATCAACCGCCGCGTGGCGCTGGAATATGTTACCGTCGGCGTGCTTGGCGTGTTGTTGGTGCTGCTCCTTTCCCCCCGTTGATCTTGCCATGCCTACTCTTCACTATACTGTTGCAATGCCGCAACCGCAGACGCATTTGTACGATGTCGAGCTGCATGTGCGCGGCTTTAGCCAGGACCACTACGATTTCGTCATCCCCTCGTGGACGCCCGGCTCCTACATGATCCGCGAATTCGCGCGCCATGTGCAGGAGTTCGCGGCGTTCGATGCCGCGGGCGCGGCGCTGACGTGGCACAAGCACAACAAAAACACCTGGCGCGTGGCCACACCCGCGCACGAAGACATGTTGGTGCTGCGCTACAAGGTCTATGCCAACGAGCTGACCGTGCGCACCAGCCACCTCGACACCAGTCACGGCTATTTCAACGGGGCCAACCTGTTTATGTACCTCGACGGACAGCGCAAGCATCCGGTCACGCTGACCGTGCAGGTTCCTTATGTCGAGTGGAAAGTCGCGACCGGCCTGCCGCGCCGCGGCGATGATGCGACCAGCGATCCACGCCAGTACGCTTTTCAGGCTGACGACTACGATCATCTGATTGACTGCCCGGTGGAATGCAGCGATCACCGCCTGCTTTCCTTTGAGGTGGAAGGCGTGCTGCACCAGATTGCCTTATGGGGCCACGGCAATGAAGATTTAGAGCGGCTGCGGCTAGACACACAAGCCGCGGTGCAGGCCACGCGCGATCTGTTCGGCAGCCTGCCCTACGATTACTACCTGTTCATCCTGCACTTGACGGAGCGCGGTCGCGGCGGGCTGGAACATCGCAACTCGAGCAGCAACGCGGTGACACGCTGGAGCTTCCGCAAGCCAGCCGATTACGAAAACGTGATCAGCCTGCTGACGCACGAATTTTTCCACGTCTGGAATGTCAAGCGCATCGAACCGGCCAGCTTCCGCGAGTTCGAGTACCGCTGGGAAACCTACACCCGCTTGCTGTGGGTGTTCGAGGGTTTCACCACCTACTACACGCCGTTGTTGCTGCGCCGGGCGGGCTTTTTGACGCCAGAACGCACGCTGGAAAGCTTTGCCGAGCAAATTTTGCGCCTGCTGCAAACGCCGGGCCGCCACGTTCAGAGCGCAGAAGAAGCCAGCTTCGACGCGTGGATCAAATTCTATCGCCCCGACGAAAACAGCCAGAACTCTTCGGTCTCTTATTATCTGAAGGGCAGCCTGATCGCCCTGCTGCTCGATCTGGAAATCCGCAGCCGCACCGCCAACCAACGCTCGCTGGACGACGTGTTGCTTACCACCTATCACGACTACACGCTGCAAGGGCTGGGCGTGCCCGACGACGAGTTTCAAACGATCTGCGAACGGATTGTCGGCGGCAGTCTGCAACCCTTCTTTGCCAACTATGTGCGCGGCGTGGCCGAACTACCCTTCGACGAGCTGCTGGGCCGCGCCGGGCTGGTGCTGTCCTATGGCTGGAAAGGCAGCGATGCCGACCACAGCGCCGGGCTGGGGGTGCGCGTACGACAAAGCAATGGCCGCACCGTGATTGACACCGTTTTCGCTGACGGTCCCGCGTACAGTGCCGATCTCTCTTCCGGCGATGAATTGGTGGCGCTGGATGGCTACCGCATCAGTGAGGAAACGCTGGGCGACCGCCTGGCCGAGCGTCATCCCGGCGAGCAGGTGACGCTGACTGTGTTCCGCCGCGACGAGTTGCGCCATGTGCCGGTGACGTTAGGCAAACGCCCTTACAACCGACTGGACATTCACCCGCGGGCCGACGCCACCGCTGCCGAAAAGGCGCTGTACGAAGCCTGGCTGCGCGCGCCTTGGCCCGCTCCATCTTCACAGAAAGAGACCGCCGCCTAATGGACGATCTAAGCCGCTACCACCCCATGCCACCGGTGCGTATTCGTCACCCTGAATGGAGCAAAAACGCCGTCATTTACCAGATCAACACGCGGCAGTTTACGCCGGAAGGCACGTTTGCTGCCGCGCAGCAACAGTTGCCGCGGCTCAAGGCGCTCGGCGTGGACATCCTCTGGCTGATGCCGGTCCACCCCATCGGCGCGGTCAACCGCAAAGGCACGCTGGGCAGCCCGTACTCGGTGCGCGATTATTACGGTGTCAATCCAGAGTTCGGTACTTTCGACGACCTGAAACAGTTTGTGCAGGCCGCACACGCGCTTGGCCTGTATGTAATCCTCGACTGGGTTGCCAATCACACCGCCTGGGACAATCCGCTGGTGAATGAGCGGCCTGAGTGGTACGCGCGCGACTGGAAGGGCGACTTCCGCCCGACGCCGTGGTGGGACTGGCCGGATATTATTGACCTGGACTATGATTTGCCGGAAGTACGCCGCTACATGACCGAAGCGATGGCCTATTGGGTGCGCGAAGCAGATGTGGACGGCTACCGCTGCGACGTGGCAGGCTTTGTGCCGATTGATTTCTGGAACACCGCGCGCCGCGAGCTGGAGACGATCAAACCCGTTTTCATGCTGGCAGAATGGGATGCACGCGATCTGCATGCCGAAGCCTTTGATATGACCTATGGCTGGAATTGGAACGAGGTGATGCACGCCATTGCAGCGGGCCGGGCTGACGTGAACGCGCTGTATGTCTACTATTCGTGGAACGAGAAGGCCTATCCGCGCGACATCATGCGCATGTTGTTCGTCAGCAACCACGATCACAACGCCTGGGAGGGCACGGAGTTCGAACGTTTCGGCAATGCGCTGGAGGCAACCATTGTGCTGTCGGTGGTCAGCGAGGGGATGCCGCTGATCTACAACGGCCAGGAAGCGGGCAATGACCGGCGGCTGGCTTTTTTCGAGAAAGACCCGATTATCTGGCGCGACCACCCAAACAATGAGCTGTATCGCCGCCTGATCGCCCTGAAAAAGGGTCATACGGCGTTGTGGAACGCGCGCTGGGGCGCGCGCATGGTGCATGTGCCCAACAGTGCGCCGAGCAAGGTGCTGAGCTTCGTGCGCCGCGATGACAACGACAAAATCTTCGCGGTCTTCAACCTGTCACCCGAACCACAGACAGTCACGTTTGAAGACAGTTTGTACCACGGACGTTATGTCGAATACTTCACGCAGGAAGCGGCTGAACTGGATGCCAGCGCACACCTGGCGCTGGCCCCGTGGAGCTATCGGGTGTACGTGCAATCGCCCGGCTAGCAGGCCAGCCAGTGTATAATAAAAAGACGAGACACTGCGTGTCTCGTCTTTTTAAGTCCCGTTGCTCCTGGTTTACTTGCCAGTAAGCGCCTTTTCGATACGTTGATCGGGGATCAGCCACATCAGCGCCACCAGCACGAAGAGTGCGCAGGCCACCAGCGGCGATACCTGGGCAACCAAAACAGCAACAATATACACAACCAACGAAATGCGCCCCTTGATGTCTTCGCCCACAGCTTGCCCCAACACCGAATCTTTACCGTGGATTGCGACCAGAGCCATTTCCAACAAATAGTACGAGACACCCGCCATGAGCAGTACCAGTCCATACAATGTGACCGGGTGCGAACGGAAATGTGTCTCACCCATCCAGGATGTAGCAAACGGAATGAGCGACAACCAGAACAGCATGAACATATTCATCCATAACACACGGCCATTGACCGTTTTAGCAGCCTGCATTAGGTGATGGTGATTGTTCCAGTAAATTCCCACATACAAAAAGCTTAAAATATAGCCGAGAATGGTGGGCAATAGCTCCTGCAATGCTCTCCAATCTGCTTCATGCGGCGGCCTTAGCTCCAGCACCATAATCGTGATGATAATCGCCAGCACGCCATCGGGGAAGGCTTCCATACGTCCCTTACTCATGAACACCTCGCTTGCATTGGGGAATAAAATAACCGCTTGACAGCAGGTACTATCATTGTACCGGCAAGCCGCGCGCTGTCAATTTGCAAACCGATACAAATTTTCGTTTGAACGGCTTGCATCCAACTTACCAAGTCCAGTCAAGTTGCATTTCGTACCAGTCCGGGATGGTTCCGGGCAAGGGAGCGACTTTCTGTGACTGCCCGCCCGCTGCATTGACAATGTAAGTGGCCCAAACACCATCCTGATTCGAGATATAGGCGATCTGGCGGCCATCCGGCGACCAAGCCGGATGCGCATCTACGCCCGCACTGGCAACCAGCGTAGTAATGTTACCAGTCGCCATATCCAGCACGTATAAATCCCAGCCGCCGCTGCGATCTGCCGAGGCAAAGACCAGCCGTGTGCCATCGGGCGACCAATCGGGCATCGCATCGCCTGGGAAGGTGGTGAGCTGGCTGGAGTTGCCGCCACCGGGGCCGATCAGCAACAGGCCACACCGACCTGTACCCGCCTGACAGCCTTGATAAACGATGGAGCCGCCGCCGGATGACCAGGCAGGCCAACGGCCAAAATCGAGGAAGAAGCCTTCGCCACCGCCCAGGCTGACCGTGTAGACGCGCCAACCGCGATCTGCCTCCCGCTGCGATTCAAAAACGACTTGACCCCCATCGGGCGAAAAATGCGGATGAGCATCTTCGGTATAAGTTGTCACGCGGTATTGATTACTGCCATTGATCGTCATGGCTGTTAAGCCGCCTTGGTCACCGCGTTCAGAGCGCGCCGCGATGTTGCTGCCGTTGGGCGATACCTGTGGTTGCGAAGCGCCGCCCATCACGAGCTGGACTTGCCCGCCGCGCGCGGGTTGGCGATAAATATTCCAGCTACCGGTTTGGGTGTCGAGCGTGGCGAATACCAGGTTGCCGGTTGCGCCGCCCGCCGGATTGGCCGCAACTGTAGGCGTTCCTGCCACCGGCAGCGGCCTTGGTGTTCCCGCAGTCACTGTACCTGTAATTGGAGCCGTGATTGTTCCGGAAATCATCGCAGTGACCGAGGGTGGCTTCAGGCAAAAAGCCTGTGCTTGAGTATGCTTGGCTTGCAGCGCATCGCTTTTGGCAAGCTTTAGCAAGACAGTATATTGGTCGGCTGCATCGCACCATTCGCCATCAGCAATCAGCGCGTCGCCATACGCCTCATACGCGGTGCGCAGGCGATAACTGACATCGAGAAAGTCTGGTTCGAGCTTTTGAATGGCTTGCAGGTCGCTGATCACTGCGGGCCAGTCCAGCCGCCAACTACCGAGCGCATCGGCGTAGAGCGCAACCGCAGAACGAACCGTCTCGATATCGGTGTTGTCAGGCTCAATGACTAGCGCCTGATCGAAAAAGCGCACGGCTTCTTCGAGACGTCTATCCTTGACGGCAGCCTGCCCTTGCTGCACAAACGCATCGAAGCGCATCTCGTCCGTCTTCTTGATTTCATAATCGGGATCAATCAGCGCCAATTCGTCAAGAATTTCGGTCATCAATTCCCAATCTTTGCTGCGCTGGGCAGCCTGTGCCTGGCTCAGCAGGCTGGCGCTGGAAATGATGGTGGTGGCCAATGTGGGCGTCGGCGTGGTCGTGTCGGGTGGAATCAGAATCAGCGGCGCGCCGGGCAGGGTGGCTGCAGGCGTGGCGGTTTGGATGGTATCCAGATAGCTTTGTGCCTGACTGTTCTCCGGGTCAAGCTGGAGGACTTGCTGAAAATAGGCCGCGGCTAGCTGGGTATTTCCCGTTTGCAGATGCTCAACGCCAACCGCCAACCGTTGCTTGACCGCATCATCAACGGCCTGCTGCCGGTCGGCCAGACCGCGGTTAAAGCCTGCGGCCGCGGCAATCAGCAGCAAAATCAAGCCAGTGATCACCAGCAGGGAGGCAGCGAGCAGCCAGCGAACGCCCGGGCCGCGCCAGGTGCGCGTGCGCCAGGTATGTTGTGAAGAAGAAGAGGGTGTGCGCATACTTCGATCAATCTTGAAATGAGATAAAAAACACTGTCAGACAAGTAAGTGTAACACCAGCAGGGGCAGCGGTCAAGAAGTTAGGTAGACAAAAACGGATTGTCGGGACTATAACCTTGTGGCATAATTCCGCTATGATGTCACGATTTAACCAGACAATGTTTGCATCGTGGTTCGCTGCAGCGCGCGGCTTGTTTCACTGGCTCGGTAGCCCCTTTTTGAAGAATTTCAACGCGGATGAACGGCGTATGGTGGTGCAGGTCGCCGTGATCGGCTTGGTGGTGTGGGCGGTGGTAACGGCGCTCAAAGAAAGTGTCCACTGGCTGTTTCACGAAACCGTCACGCTGATTGAAGCCTCGCCTACACCGCTGCTGATTTTTGTGCCTTTGCTGTTAGGAGCCATCGGCACCACCTGGATTGCCTTGCGTCGCCCGGTAACGATTCAATACCACGACCGCACCGGCATGGTGCATGAACTAAACGATGTCGAAGGGGATGGTCTGGAGCGCGCTATCGCGTTGTATTTTTCCTCGGAACCTGCCTTGGAGCAGGCGCTGCTGGGGCGGGAAGGGGTGGACGTCCGTTGGGAACTGCCGACTTTCCGCCTGGCGATCCGCAAATTCATGGCGACGTTGTTCACGCTGGGCAGCGGCGGCAGTGGTGGCCTGGAAGCCAGCGTCGCCCTGGTAGGCGAGGGGTTGGCCGCGGGCTTGATGAAGCCGCGACGCCTGCCCTTCGATCTGCACAACCGCACCTGGCTGGCGCGCATCTTGCGCTGGTGGCTGCCGTCTGACCCGGACGATCTGCAAACCGCACAACTGGCCGGTGTTGCCGCTGCGGTGGGCACACTGCTCGGCGCACCCTTTGCCGCGGCCTTTTTCGCCGTCGAGGTAATGTATCGTCGCCGCCCGATTGTCGAAAAGCTGCTCTTTGCACTGATCGCTTCACTGGTGGCATTTTTTATGAGCAACCTTGCTACCGGTCATCCCGTGCTGTTTGAAGCGCCAGTGGAGTATCGGCCCCCGATTATTGCCCGCTACTATGCCGTGCTGCTGCTGCTGGCTGTGATAATTTCCCTGATCAGCATCGTTTTCGTGCAGTTGCGCCGCCGCGTTGAAACCTGGTTCCAGCGTTATACGCCCAATCCCTGGCAACGTCATTTGCTGGGTGCGGTGTTGACCGGCACGATTGCGCTGGCAGCTTTCTGGCTGACCGGTCAGGATTTGACCTTTGTTCTCAGCACCAGCACCGGCACGATTGATGCCGCGATGGCCGGACAACTGACCACCGTGATCGCCATCACGGCCCTGATCGCTAAATTGCTGGCGACACTGATGACGGTCGGATCGGGCGGGTCTGCGGGCCTGCTGATCCCGGCGGTCTTTTTCGGCGCGCTGGCCGCTGCCGCGCTGGCTCCCCTGGTAGATATGCCGCCGATGGTGTTGATCGGCCCGGCAATGGTTGCCAGCCTGGGCGGCCTGGTCAACGTGCCGCTAGCCGCGGTGCTGTTTGCGGTCGAAGTTTTCGGCTCTGCTTACATGATCCCCAGTTTGTTTGTGCTGATTATCGTCATGCTGCTGGTCCACAACAACACCATCTACCGCACGCAGCGCGAAACCTACGCCGCGCGGCAGATTTTGCCCGGCTACAGCGTGCGCCGCATCCCCGTGCCACCGCAGTGGGCCGGCAAGACGCTAGTGGATCTGCGCGTGCGCAACCGCTATAATCTGAACGTCATCGGTATGTTGGAAAGCTACGTCGAGGACGGGCAGACGCGCTATGAGGCGCGCTTCAATCCCTCGCTAGGTAAGCCACTGGAAGAGGCAGACATTCTGATTGTGCTGGGTGAAGACGCCCAACTGGACGCGCTGATGGCTGCCCGGAACGAACCCACTCCCCCCGATTGCTGAAAGCCGCTTTTAAGCGGGTGATTTGGTGCCAAAAATGCAAAACAGCGTGTCGTCTGGCTGCGCAGGCGCGAAGCTGAAGCCGCTGGTGAGGTGGACATCGCTGAATCCCGCGGCTTGTAGCAAAGCAATAGCCTGCTGCTGGGTATAGCCGCGCGTGGCGCGGGCACGTTGCCGCTCTTCCACCGCCACAATCTGGCCGTTAATGATTACCTCGTAGCGGTCTTCGGTATCCTCCAACTGGTTGATGTGATCAAAGGTGGAGCGCGACCAGCGACGGATAAGCGCGCCGTCCGCGGGGCGGATCACCTCTTGCGTGCCTTCGTCGCTGGGGATCGGCTGGGCCTGCTCGTCCAGCCCCAGCAAGTAGAGCGACATCACCAGCACGCCGCCCGGCTCCAGGTGTGCGTAGAAGCGGTGCAGCGCCTCCGCGGCGTCCGCAGGGTCGGTGAGCAACTGGAACGAACTGGAGGGCACGAGGATCACGCGGTAGCGCCGCGGCAGCGCCAGCGTTTCCATCGTTTGCAGCTCGACGCGCGGGTGCAGCCCCAGCGCGGCGGCTTTTTGCTGCAACAGCGCCAGCATGTCGGGCGAGTTGTCCACGCCGTCCACGTCAATGCCCTGTTGCAGATAATCCAGCAGCAAGCGGCCTGTACCACACCCCACATCCAGCACCGGTTGGCCGGTGCGTGCGATCACATCCAGGTAGAAGAAGCGGTCGGCCCAGCGGGAGGTGTCACCGCGCAGCAAATCCCAAAATTCGGCCATCAGACCGCTGTATTCGTAGTCGGGGTGGGTCGTCATAGAGCCATCTCGCGCACAAAAACAATGAAATCGAGATTGCCCGGCGAAAAACTGTAGCGAGTAAGCAAGATCGCGGCTTCGCTGCGGTGTTGCGTGCCGTGGTTCACCAGATGCAGCATGAGATGCCACAGCACGTTTTGCATAGGTTGCCCTGTAAGCGTGGCATAGTGGACGGTGCGTTGCAGGTCGGCTTCGCTCAGCGTCGCAAGCCAGGCTTGGCGCACCTGCGTTTCCTGTTGCCAGCGCGCCAGCAGATCATCCACAGTGGGGAGGTCGGCTTCCTCCAAAAACGAAGTAGGCGATTCGCCCTGCCAGCGCCGTCGCCAGTGAATCTCTGCGCCCAGCGTATGCACCAGCGTGCCGCGCAGGCTGCCAAAGGGGACATCGGCCGGGGCAAGGTACTGTGTTGGCGTTGTTTTCGTCACCTGGTCCAGCAGGCGCGCGTTGGCCCAATCGGTGTAACGAAACAGGGTGAGGACATCGGTTGTGTTCATAAGACGCTCCTTCAGACATGTGTTGGGCCTGATTATAACCACCATGCAGCGACGGGCAACCCGACGCACGGTGAGGTTGCATACTTACCCGCTGCGCGACCGTTCAATATAAAGTTGTGTTGACAGTCGCCAGCCAGCGAATAAATTCGCCGTCTGACCATACGAAGCCCCCGCGGAGCCGGGCCGTGGGCTGAGCTTGTCGAAGCCCGCTGCGGAGCCGTGCCGTGGACTGAGCTTGTCGAAGCCCGCTGCGGAGCCGGGCCGTGGGCTGAGCTTGTCAAAGCCCCCGCGGAGCCGGGCCGTGGACTGAGCTTGTCAAAGCCCCCGCGGAGCCGGGCCGTGGGCTGAGCTTGTCAAAGCCCCCGCGGAGCCGGGCCGTGGGCTGAGCTTGTCGAAGCCCCCGCGGAGCCGGGCCGTGGGCTGAGCTTGTCGAAGCCTGCTGGCAGCGGTTTTAACACGCCCTGCCGAAAAAGAGATGCCTGGGCAGTTGCCCTGATTTCACGAAATTCGTCCGCCACATGCCAAAAAATTGTCACCCGGTGCGTTTATAGCAGTGAAAGAACAGTGCTTGTACTAAATTTGTTCGGATCGTGAACCCGCACCTTGTCGCAACAGCCCGGCCATTCGTCGCCTTTTCACGCTGTTGAGGTCGGTTCCACACTAGCGTCACATCCTCCTGCTGCCGAAAACCAGCCTGGCCACTCGGGGCGAGCCAGGGGTGTTTGAAAAACTTTATCTTTCAAGGAGTATCCTGCGATGATTAGCATTCCTGCCGTTGCGCAGATCGAAGGCATCGTTGTCTTTCGCGACGACGAGCAAACCAACCGTTTCTATTACCTGCCGCGCATGCCGCGCATTGCCGTGGCCGACAACAACAAACCGATGTTCACCTTTTTACGCTACGAGATGCCGATCGAGCGCAAGGACAAAAAGGGTGGCGGCTATCTGGTGTTCACCACCCGCTTGATCGAGGAGCAGGCTTTGCTGGACAACAAGATCATGCCCGTGCTCAAGCGTATCCTGCAACAGGAGAATCCCCTGTCGGTGAATGTGCCGGAGCCGCTGCTGGCTCCCGTGGACTTCACCGGCGGCGAAGCGCGCCTGCTGATTATGAAGGATAACCAGTTCGTGCGTGCCATTGACGTGGGCAAGCCCTCGCTCTTCTCCGATAACACGGCCTCGGTGGCGGTGGAGCTGGAAGACCTGGGCGCGACGCTGTTCTACGAGGCGCTGAAGGGCGGCGGCAGCATTGCAGCCATTGAGTATAACCTCAAATTCCCTGTGCGCCTGCCGGCTGTCACCATCATCGGCCACGTCGATTCCAACGAAGTCAAAACTGCGGTGATGGGCTACACCATGCAGGAGGTGAAGGACGAAAGCGTCTGGGGTGACGAAACCACCCATGTGCGCCGCCGCAGCAGCATCTCCGAGACGATGGAAGCGCAGGGGCTGATCAAGCTGGAAATCCTCAAGGGCAGCGTAGACCTGAGCGACGACGACATGGAGTCGCTGCGCTCCTTTGCCTTTCGCGCCATGGACGAATTCATCAAGAACAACTTCCTCAAGGGCGGCACGGTGGAAACCGCCGAGGACCGCGCCAGCCAGTGGATGGAGTTCCTGCATCAGGACATCAACAAGACCTTTGACCTCAACGTCAGCTACCGCGATGTCATCACGCGGGAGTACAACCCCAGCGCGCAGATCAACCCGGCCTTTCTGGGCGTGCCCTTCAAGGACGTAGTGCTGGAGATCAACCTCAACAACGCGCCTTGGTACTACAAACGCCTCAAGGTGACGGTGGACACCAACCTGGATTTCGAGAAATACGGTGACATTGTACACAGCGTGGTGGGGCATCTGAGCTACGACCAGACCGGGCCGGACGGCCAGCGCCTCACCAAGCGCGAGAGCAAGGTATTCACGGCCACCGACCGCAGCCCGAAAGAATTCGAGACCTCCATTGTAGATGTGGGCCGCGACCAGTACCACGTAGACCTGGAAGTCAACTACAAGGCTGGCCCGACGCTGCAAGCCCGCCTGGCCAGCTTCGAGGATACGCGGCGCAACCTGACCCTCAGCGTGCCCAACCCGGGCGTGATGGAGATCAAGTTCTCCACCGCGCCGGAAGCTTTCGAGGGCAGTGATCTCAAGGCCGTCGAGGTCGAGGTGGACTACGCCGATCCCCGCAACCGCGTGGCGCGCGCGGTCGAGACGGTGCTGCTGAACAAGGCCAAGCCGGAGGCCGATTATCGCCGTGTGCTGTTTGCGCCGTGGGACAAGCCATACAACTACCGCGTGACCTATGTACTGCAGGACGCCGACGGCAACGTGCAGCGCTCCAGCTCGGCCTGGATCGAAGCCTCCAACGAGACACGCACGGTCAACATCCCCACCCCCTTTGATGAGCAGTTCAACCTGACGGTGCTGCCTTCGGCGGACTGGAAGGACGTGCGCCAGATCGTGGTGGACCTTGAGTACAAGGATGCGGCCAACGATTATACCCAGCAGAAGACAGTCTTCTTTGAGGAGGCGCAGGCGGTGCGTGATAACTGGAAATTCGCCTTGCGCGACACCGATGTGCGTGCCTTCCGTTTCAAGCAAACGCTGCTAATGACCGACAACAGTGTGCAAGAAGACACCTGGCAGACGCGCGACAGCGACGCCCAAACTCTGATCGTGGGCAACGCGCCCGGCGGTGTGGTGAAGGTAGAGGTGGACCCGGGCGATGTGGCCGGCCTGGGCGCAGAGGTGCGCCGTGTGCTGGTGCGCCTGAGCTACACCGACGCAGCCAACCACGTCAGCGACACGGAAACGTTGATCTTCCGCAGCGCCGACCCCGCCGAATGGACTATCGCCCGCGCGGATGCGGCGGTGAGCACGTACACCTACGATGTCGAGTACTTCATGAGTGATGGCACGCGCCACAGCCTCACCGCGCAGCCCGGCACCATCAGCAGCGTACGCGACTTTCTGTTCGTGCCGCCACTGCCGTAGGCATAAACAGGGAACAGCATACAGTCGGCTACTGATTACTGGCTACCGATTACTAACTACTCCTGACGACTAACTAACCATGCTCTCCTTCACTCCCCCCTACCATGTGGTCAACGGCTACACCGTGTTGCCGGATCACGCTGACGAAACGCTCTTCTATGTGCTGCCGGCCGCGCCGCAGTTGGCGCTGCGCACTGACGGTTCACCTGACCTTGCGCTGCTGCAATATCTGGGGGGCGGCGCGGGCGCGGCACGGCTGGCCGGTGGCTTGCTCACCCTTAGCAGCGCGCTGATGATCCCCGATGACGTGCTGGAACAACTGCGCCGACCGGTGATGCAGCGCCTTAACCTGCCCGCGCCCCCGCGGCTGATCCCCGCGCTGTTCGAGAGCGGCAGCGTCGAGCTGATCGCGCTCGGCAGCGCGTCGGAGCTGAACGTAGACGCGGATGACGCCAAAACCGAGGAATTCGGCCCCTTCAAGGTGCGCTTCCTCGGCACGGGCAAGCCCTCGCTCACCGGCGAAAACCGCGCCGTGTTCCAGTTGTTGCTGGACCCCGCCGCGGCCGAGCTGTTGGAGAAATCCTTTGACGCGCCCGACCAGCCCATCGTCATCGTCTACCGCATGGTCGTGGTGGGCCTGCGCCCCAGCTTCGAGATCACCGTCGAGGCGGACTGGCGCAAGGTGTACAAGCACATCGAAAACAAGGCCAAAGTCAACGTCTACTACGTCTCCGCGGACGCAGAAGCGATGATCACCGACGCTCTGGAGGACAGCAACATCCGCATTGACACCGCGGTGTTCGGTGCAGGACCAGGCGCGCAGGCTGCGGCCGAGCGGGCGCGCAAACAACTGCTGGACTGGCTGTTGCAGCGCCTCTTCATGCCGCTGGTAGACCCGGAGGCCGCCAAAGCCAACAGCATCGGCCAGGTGATTGACGACACGATCTTCAGTCTGGCGCGCACGGTGCTGCCCGGCGTGGGCTACAAACTGCGGGTGTTGGATGAAGAGCAGCAGCGCCTGCTGTCGCTGCGCATGAACGAGGCCGTGGCCGAGCGCATGGAGATCGTGCCGCAGGCCACACTGGGCGGCACATTGCACCGCTTTCAGGTAGACGACGAGGGCAAGCCCAACCCCGCCTGGCCGGCCCTGCGTGACGGTATGATCAGCAAGATCAACCTGGACGGCTTTCCGCGGCTGGAGGTGCAGGTGGCGGTGGAGGATCGCTTCACCGCTGACGGCCTGGCTAGTGTCGAGGTGGAGCTGGCGCGGCGCGACCCACTGGGCGCAGCCAGCGACGCCAAAAGCTTGCTTTTCCGCAGCGCGGCCGAGCGCGAAGACTATGTAGTGAACCTGCTGGGCCACGCGCCCGACTTTGCCAACCTCTATCAGTACCGCGCCACGGTGAAATTCTCCCCCAGCGGCCCCTTTGGCCCGCACGATCCGGTGACATCAAACTGGCAGCGCGGCGCGGCCGCTGAGCTGTTCGTGGAACCGCGCGACGTGTACACCGTGCGCACGATCCAGATCGAGACCGCACCGATCTTTTCCTTTTCGCTCTACCCTAAAGTCAGTGTGGAGCTGCGCGGCGAAGGCCAAACGGGCCGCGTGCGGCTGGAGGAAGCGCAGCAAGCTGCGACATGGCGTTTTCGCAGCTTCAGCAGTACGCCGCCGCCGTATGAATACCGTGTCACCTATCACCGCGAGGCCGCGCAGGGCGGCGATCTGGTCAGTCCGTGGCGGCAGGCCGTAGACGACTGGCTGCCTGTGCCCGATCCGCTGCCGGTCAAGCATCCGTTGACGCTGCTGGTTACCTTGCCGTGGGATGAGATCAGCGTGGCCTTTGTGCGGCTGCGCTACGACGACGCCGCCAACAACATCCATCACGACGAGCAGATTGACCTATCGCCCGATGTGCGCAGCGTGCGCCGCGACTTCCCCATCGCCGCGGGCGGCCCGCAGAGCGTGCAATATCAATTGACCATCTTCATGACCGACGGCGCGCTGCTGGAGGGCGCCTGGCGCAGTACCGCGGAGACCCGCCTGCTGTTGGATCGTCGTTTGGTGGATCGCCGTGTGCTGCGCATCAAGGCACTGGGCGGCTCGCTGGCCGATCATCGCCTGCGCGAGGTGCGCATCACCCTGCAACAGCGTGAGCCGGACGGCGTGCAGGTGCGGCAAGAGCACGCCATCGCCCTAGCCGCGGCGGACGACGGCCAGACCGCCGAACCGTGGGAATATCTGCCCGGCGATCCACCCGTCAAAACCGTGCATTACATGGCAACCTTTGTCGAGACTGACGGCTTTGTGCGCCGCACCCCCTGGGCCAACACCACCGCCGACTTGCTGGTTCTCGACCTTGCCCATCGGAGGATTACTGCCTGATGTTAAGCCTGGAACCCCCTTATTTCGAGATTGAAGGCATCGTGGTGTTTCGCGATCATGCTGTGCCCACGCAGTTTTATTACGCTGCGCCGCAGCCCAAAATCACCCGCACCGGCGGCAGACTGATGTTCGATGTGTTCATGTACACCGTGGCGCTGGAACATTCGCCGCTGGCGGGCACGGCCATCCCCGACGAGCTGGGCGCGGGCTTTCTGACGATGGGCGTAGACTGCGCGCTGGACGACGGCAAGCGCAGCCAGATCGTGCGCGAGCTGGCCGACAAGATGACGCTGGACGAAGCACAGATCGCTTTGTACCCCATTCCCTACCACAAGGGCACGGTGCGCGTGCTGGCGCTGGACAAGTTCAGCACGCCGGGCGAGCCACTGGCCGCGCCGGGCGCGGCGGATCCGCTCAAGGGCCGCCCCACCTTTGTGGAGGCGGTGCTGGGATCGTCCAAGCCGTCGCTGCTGGGCGATTTGCGCACCATCTTTTCGCTCAATCTGAGCCAGGAAGGGGTGGTGTTTCTGGAAGGGCTGTACAAGGACGGGGCCGCGCCCGTCGGTGTGGTCTATGAGTTGAACTTCTACGGCCTGCGGCCTGCGGTGCAGGCGCGCATCACCGCCAACTTGCAGCGCGTCTACACCCACTTCAGCGGCAGCGCGGGCGTGCGCTATGCCTGGTTTGCCGCGGATATTGACGGCGCCATCAAGCGGCTGGAGGAAAGCGGCGACATCAAGATCGAGCTGACCAGCCAGGCCGTAGGCGATGAGGCGCAAAAATCCAAGGATTTGGCGCTGTCGCTCTTCCGCGACCGCATTGTGCAGGAGTTGTTCCGTCCGATGACGCAAGCGCCGCAGTTCGATGCGTCGGCGCTCACCGGCCTGCTGATGGGCGGAGTGTCCACGGCGACCAAAATGCCCGCAGTCACGCTCAAGGCGCACGCCGAGCTGAACACCGAGCTAAAAACCGTCACCTACGAGTTTAACGAACGCTCACCGGAGGAGCGCACCCATGCCCCGCAGGGCTTTCTGCCGGTGCTGCTCAGCAAAAACGAGGTGGAGCAGCGCACGCACCGCGTGGATTTGGATCATGAATTCTTTCAATTGCTGCGCGTGCTGGTCACCGGCCCCAGCAAGGAAGAGTTCGAGGCGCTGGGCATTCGCGAGGTAAAGGTGGATTTGCAGTACGGCCAGGCGGGTGACGCCGTGTCGCCGGAAAGCCAAACGCTGCTCTTTCGCCCCGATTCCACCGGCGACAAGGAGTTTGCCGTCAAGCGCCGTGGGCGCAAGAGCCTGAGCTACACCTACGCGCTGACCTATGAGTTCCAACGCAACGGCGCCGACGCCGACAGCTTCCGCTACGAGCTGCCGCCGCGGCCCGCCACCAGCCGCACCCTGCGCATCAACCCCGGCGTAGATTTTGGCGTGCTGGATGTCGAGGTGGAGCCGGGCCACCTGCACGCTGACATCAGCCAGGTGGATGTTGATCTGAGCTACGCCGCGCCGGATGGCGACTTCCGCGCCACCGACCATTTCCGTCTGCAAACCGCCGCGCCGGCCGCGCATCGCTGGCAGGTGCGCACGCTGGCTGCCACGCCTGACGGTTACAGCGCGGCGTATACCTTCCGCTTCCAGGACAACACGGTCTATGCCGGTCAGCCGCAGGTAAAAACTGATACGCTGTTGCAGGTGGATGCGCCCTTCAACCAGGAACGGTTGCTGCTGGTGCGCCCCAACGTGGTTTCGCCCGCTATTACGCACATTGATCTGGAAATTGAATACGATGACTTGCCTAACGGCTATCAGCGCCGTTTTTTGCACACACTGCAGGCACCCTTTGCCAGCACCGAATTTCGCTGGCCCATTCTGAACGTGGCTCAGCAAAAAATCCGGTATCGTGTCACCGCGCACGAGCCGGGCTTCATCACTGAGGGCGAATGGCAGGAAACCAGCGACCCCTCGATTGTGGTTGGTTCCACCGGCAGTCGGCTGGCTACGGTCAAGCTGCAACTACTGGGGCCGACGCTGGCCGAGGTAGGCATTGATGCAGTGCTATTCCGCGTGCAGGCGGTCGTGCCAGCGGGCGCGCCCGAAGCCGACATCCAGAGTGTGCTGTTCGACGGCAGCCAGACCACGCAGGATGTGAAGCTGCTGATCCCACCGGGCGGCAGCCTGCGCTATCGCTATCAGACGCACACGTTTAAGAGCGACGGCACGGAGAAAGAAGCGATCTGGAAAGAATCCACTACCACCCTGCTGCCCGTCTCGACGCGAACGCTGTAGGCAGGGGCAAGTGGCAGGTTCTGATCTGTTTACTGTTTACTGTTCACCTATTGAATGGAGTAACCACGTATGTTAAATCTCGAATCACGCATGGAAATTCTGGGCATCACTGTGTTTCAGGATGCCGACAACGCCAAACAATTCTACTATCTGCCGGGCAATCCGCACATCAGCTACGAAAACGGTGAGCCGCTGTTCGATCTCTTCGCCTACCGCAAGGGTGGCGCGGCCGAAAACCTGCTATCCGGCGGCTTCCTCAACATGACCGTTGATCTGGGCATTGGCGGCCTGAAGGATCGCATCGAACAGCAGTTGACGGATCGCTTCGGTGACGGCGTCACGCTGGCCACTGTTCCCTTCAAAAAGGGCAGCGTGCGCGTCATCGCCCTGGGCGAGGACAGCGGCGCGGCTGCGGGCGCAGCCGGCGACACCACCGCCGGCGGTGCGCCGTTGGTGGCACGCGGCCCGCGCTTCATCGAAAACATCCTGGGCGCGGGCCAGCCCTCAATGGACGGCGACAACCGCGCTATTTTCTCCTTTTCGCTTTCGCAGGACGGCACGGCTTTCTTCCTCGGCGTGATGGAGGGGGGCGTTAACGCTCGTCCGGTGGGTGTGATCTACGATCTGGAGTATGTGGGCCTGTTCCCGGCCTACGATCTGGAGATCACCATCAACTTCAAGTCGGCCTACGAGTATATGCGCACCCGCTTCACGCTGGGCACGCTCTTCTTCCGCGCCGATGTGGACAACATCACCGAGGAGCTGAAGCGCCGCGAGGCGATCAAGATCAAGGAAACCGCGCGCACGCTGGAGCTTTCCACGCCGGAGGCCGTCCGCGAGCGCCAAAGCCGCATTGACCAGTTGGTGAAAGACCTGGCCAGCGGCGCGCTCTTCCAGCCCTCGCTGACACCCGGCCAGCCGCGCGTCACGGCTGATACGATCAGCGCGGAGAACCCCACCACCAGCGTGCCGGCAGGCAGTTCCACCGTGGCAGCCGCCATGAGCCAGGGACCGAGTGTGGCTGTGGTGGCGGGCATGGGGGATGCGTTGCGCCCGGAGACGCGGCGCGGCGCGGCGGGTTCGACAGGCTCACCCGCCGGAGGAGCAGGCTCACCCGCCGGAAGCGATGCAGGCGGGGCGGGTTCGACAGGCTCACCCACCGGAGGAACAGGCTCACCCGCAGGAGGTGCAGGCTCACCCGCAGGAGGTGGTGCGGCAAGTGGTGGATCCGGCGGCAACGGCCAACCGCAAAGCGCGGCCGACGTGTGGAACCGGCTGGGCCGGCCCCAGGCTGCCTTTGCCCTGCGCCGTATCAGCCAGGAAGAGGAGCGCACTGTCACCTACAACCTCAGCCAGGTGACCGCGCAGCAGCGCGACTACGCACCGCAGAACTTCGTGCAATTCCTGGCCGCCGCGCGCGACATGGAAAAGCATGTCCATATCATTGATCTCAACCACCCCTTCTTCGAGCGTCTCACCATCAACGTTAACTCGCGCGATGTGGACTTTGCCGCGGAGGGGGTATCGCAGCTCACCGTGCAACTGCGCTACGGCGTGCGCGCCGACGGCAGCGCGCCCAAGGACAGCGCCGAGGTGATCCTGCGCGCGGCTAACGAAAGCAAGGATTTTAGCTTCTTCCTCGACAAAACGCTCAGCCGCGAGTACGAATACAAGCTGATTGCCGATTATCGCCCCGATTTCGGCGTTGGCCTGCACACCCCGCGCGTGGAAAGCCCCTGGATCAAGACCGAGGCGACCACTCTGACCGCGCGGCCCGGCCTGCTGGGCAGCGTGCTGCCGGTGACGGTGGCGCTGGCCCCCAACCTGCCGGAGGACATCAGCGAAATTCAGGCGCGCGTGCGCTACGTCAACGCCGCGCATAATGTAGATGACTCTACGCTGGTGCGGCTCGACAGCAACAACCGCTCCGCAGTGGTACCGGTGCGCGTCGCCAATCCCGATGACACCTTCGAGGTGACGCAAACGATCTTCTTCAGCGACGGCACGCGGCAAGAGCTGGCTCCGATCACCCTGCCCGACCCGAACGCGGGCGGCGCGGAGGATACGGTGATGATCAGCGCCCCGCGGGCCAATCGTCTGGAAGCCGATGTGCTGATGCAAGACCCGCTGGAGGAGCTGCAAAGCGTGCTGGTAGATTTGCAGGCGCTGCAAAACGGCGCGCTGGTAGACAGCAAAAGCCTGGAGCTGACCGAGCCAGGCAAGCTGGCGCGCTGGTCGGTGCGCCTGCCCGCGGCCACGCCGCCGCCGGTGCTGCGTTATCAGCAGCGCCGCATCTTCCGCGACAGCGGCCTGGAGACAGAAACCTGGCGCGAGGCGCAGTCAGTCAACCTGGTGGTGGGCATTCCCGCCGAGGGCACGCTGCGCGTGGTCGTCAATTACCTGCCGCTGGGCAGCACGCTGGCCGCGCTGGGCATTGCTGCGCTGCTGGTAGATTTGGAATACAACGACCCCAACGGCGATGCCAGCTTCGATCAAAGCGCCTCGCTGCTGATCACCGACGATGCGGCCACGCACACCCAGGAATGGAAAGTGCGGCTGGCTGACCGGCAGGCGCGCGACTATCGCTGGCGCATTACCACCATGCTGGCCGACGGCACGGAAAGCGCGGGCGAATTCCAGCCCAGCAACCGCGACAAGCTCATCCTGCGCGCGCCCCAGCGCTGACCCTGCTGCGTAAACATCGCATATGCAGTATCCATGACGCCTATTTTCTTGGTTTTATCGTAAGGAGACCCATTCATGCCTACGTTTGCTGAATTAAAAGATCGTTATATGTTGACCCATACCCCGGCCACCGGTGGCAGCCTGAGCGGCAGCCCCGGCACATCAATTCCGGCTCACACCAATTGCAAGGTCGAGCCGCTGGTGCATGGCACGCGCTATTTTCCCGCGCTAAAAGCCGCCATCAACGCGGCCAGCAGCGGCAGCTTCATCTACCTCACCGGCTGGTGGATGAAGGAAGCCTTTTCGCTGGACGGCGTGAGCGGCGCGTCGGTGGTGGACCTGCTGAAGGCCAAGGCGCATGCAGGGGTGG
>JBAQWV010000095.1:0-7089 GCA_049299095.1 Anaerolineae bacterium
GCCAACATCTGTGTTGTGCCGTTGGCGGAAACGGCTAGCAGCGCCAATACCGTTGTGCCATTCAGGCCAGTGTTGAACGCCGTCCAACTGCCGCCGCTGTTGTCACTGCGGTAGATACCCTCCCCCAGGACACTGACCCAAATCACCAATGGCTGGTTGGGATCCAAGGCAATGGCGCGCACGGTTTTGCCGGCAAAACCAATCTGTTGCCAGCTATCACCGCCGTTGATTGTTCTATACAAACCGTTGTTGACCGAGCCTGCATAGACTACGGATGGCGAGGCCGCGACCAGCGCCACCGCACCTGGGCTGTCAATGACGCCGGTTGCTTGCCAACTGGCCCCATTGTCTGCGGAGCGCCACACGCCGCGCTCAGCTGTACCAACAAACAGCATCGAATCGCTTGATGCCAGACTGTAGTACAAATTTGTGCCAATGGCATTGCCGACCACGCCCCAGATTATGCCGCCGTCAGTAGAGCGCAGCAACCCTGAGCCAAAGGTCGCCGCCAGCAGCGTGGAATTATTAATCCACAGATCGCGCACGTAAGCGGTGTTGAATGGTGCAATTGCCTGCCACGACGCGCCACTATCAGTACTCAAAAACATGCCCTGGCTTTGCGTGCCTGCCAGCAGCAAAGCGCCCGATCTGCGCACCGCATAAACCTTGTTGTCATCGTTCAAAGCCGGAATGTTGATTAACGACCAGGCATTGGGGCCTTCGGGCACGCTTGCCTGGGAAAAGGCTGGCTCGGCAATAAAACTAAAAATACTCGCACCCACCAAAGCTAGCATCACCAAGGTTAATCCTGAAAAAACTGTCAATCTGTTTGTGCTCATCTTCCAGCCTCCGGCATGAAACATCAAGGAACAGGCGTTGAAGTTGGTGGTGGTTCGGGCGTACCTGTCGGCAATGTGACAGGCGGCGGCGGCTGAGAGGAGGCGCGCTGATAAGTCAACCGGCGGCCAGCTACAACAACGCGGGTTGCGTTGCCACCCGCCACCGGTGACAGGCGAATGCCCCACAGATAGTCGCCCGGAGCCAGCGGATAATTGGCGTTGTCGTCCAGTGTGGTCAGGTTAACCGTTAACTCGTTGCCGCGCGTGGGTTGCGCCAAACCAAACCCATCGCGCAGGAGGTCCTGCCCAGCGCGATAGAAAAACACCTCGTAGCCCATGCCCGCGGGCAGCTCGCCCTCCGTGATCCGCCAGCTAAAGCGCACATCCCCGACGACAGTCTCGCCGTCACCAGGTTGCAACAAGGCGCCCTGCACGGTTCCCGCGCTTACCGGCGACGCAGTCGGCGCGCTGAGTGTGCTGGCGGCAGGAAGCCCAGTCGCAGTCGCAGTAACATTCGGGCGCAGGGTAGGCGTGGGCGGCAACGGTGTCGGCGTCGGCGGCAGCGACGTGGCCGTGGGGGTGGGGGTGCTCGTAAACGTCGGGATCGGTGTGGAGGTGGCGCGCCCCGCGGCCATGGCCACATTGGCAGTGGCGGTGGGTGCAGAAACCAGCGTGGCGGCCGCGGGTGTGCTCGCCGCTGTAGATTCGGCCGTGGGCAGCGGCGTATGCGTGGGCGCGACTGTCACCGCTACGGCTGCGCCTGGCTGCGCGACGGGCGGGGCGGGGCGCAATGCCATAAATGCGGCGATGGCGGCCAGCAAGCCAACCGTCACCAGGCCCAGCAGCAACGGCAAGCGGCTTTTCTGCCCCGTCCGCGCGGCCGCAACAGGCGTGGCGGCCGGGGCGGCTCCCCCAGGCACGCGCAGCACAACGACGGTGATGTTGTCGCGACCACCGTGTGCATTGGCCATAGCCACCAATTGCTCGGCGGCCATTTGCGGCTCATATTTCTGCATGACTGCCTGCACTTCAGGATCGGTCAGTTCATCGGTCAAGCCATCGGAACAGAGCAACAAGGTATCACCGGGCAACAAGCGGAGCTGCTCGACCAGCGGCCAGCCGCCAGCCAGCTCATGATGCTGTGTCACCTGATTGATGTCAATGATGCAGTGATCTACTGTCAGCGTTTCGTCTACCCCCAGATAGCGCTTGATGACGTTGCGGTTGGGATGGACACGCGCGGCCTCGGGCGATAAACGGCCAATATCAATAGCTTCCTGCGCCCAAGTGTGATCCAGCGTCAGACGATGCACAACGCCGTTGCGCAGCAAATAGGCGCGGCTGTCCCCGACGTGTGCGACGTACAACCAGTCATCTACAATCGCGGCCATGACCATTGTGGAACCCATGCCGGCTGTCGCTGAACTGTTTTGCCCCGTGTTGTAGATTTCCTGATTTGCCAACTGCAGCGCGCGCGCCATGCGTGCGGGAATAGGCAGGTCGCGCATAGAGCGCATGATCAGCTCGACCTTCTCTACTGCAATTTTACTGGCGATTTCACCGGCATTATTGCCACCGATACCATCTGCAACCACGGCGACCTGCACCAACTGCAACGCAGCGCCCTGCTGCAAATCTGCCTGAAAAACCGCCCAGGCGTCTTCGTTGTTTTTTCCCACCCTGCCCGGATCGGTGGCCGTGCCTATGATAAAGGCACTGCCGGAATAACCTTGTTGAGCCATGTGAATTGCTCCTTGTACAGCGTTACAGATGTCAGGGTGTAAAATTAAATCGCCAGCCGCCAGCAAGGGATTGCAACGGCTTGTAGGGCGTCCGCTGCACCAAGTTGACACCCCAGAGCCAGTCACCCGGGTTGAGGGGATGGCCTGGGTTCTGGTTGATAGCGTTCAGGTCCACTGTCACCGCATTGCCTATCACCGGATCCGCCAAGCCAGCGCCGCTTAACTGATTTTGACCCTGCTTGTAAATCACGACTTCGAACGCCTCGTTCAGGCCCGGTGCCACGTTCGTGTTCCACGAAAAAGTTTGTCTGCCGTTCAGCTTGCTGTTGTCGCCCGGGCCTTGCAAAACAACCTGCCGCACAGGTGCTGGCACTGGTTGCGGCGCAGGCTTGGGCGTCGCCACGTTGTTGACCGCGGCAGGAACCGCGGCAGCGACTGGCTTCACAGTGGCTGTCAACGTCGGCGTCGGCGTTGGCGTCGAGGTGGGAATCAATGTCGAGATCGAGGCTGCTTGAGCCAGGGTAGCCGTCGGACGCACAGGGGCTGGGCTGATCAAGCCCGTTGCTGTGGCGGCTGCCGGTGCAGCCTGGCCTTGGCTACTTTCCAGATTAACCGCGTCGGCCTTCGGCAGGGTGGCTGCCTGCACAACTGGAGAGGATTGAGCGGTGGCGGCAAGCCTGGAGGATGACGGTTGAGGCCAGCGAGCCAGCAAGGCGACGCTTTCCACGGCAACCAGCGTACCTAACACGGCCAGAGCCAACCGCGTCTTGCCATTCGTAGCCACCCTCCCCACAGTCGGCTTAACCGGCTGCGGGGCAACATAGCCATAGCGCGGCCGATAACCCAGACGGATAGACAGCTCCTCGATGGCACGCGCCAGTTCGTCAGCTCGGGGGCGTTGGGCAGGGTCTGCCGCGAGCGTCATCAAGATCAGGTCGTCCAGTTCCTTGTGGATCACCGGCTGATAAAGCGACGGTGCGGTCGGGTTGCCCTCCAGAATCGCCGTGGTGATGCCTTTCTTGCTGCGGTCAGCGAAAGGCAAGCGTCCGGCAATCATGACATATAACACCATGCCCAGCGCGTAGATGTCCATGGATGGGCTGGGGCGCACCACCGTTTCAGGCGGCTTGTCGCCCCGCACAAAGCGCACGCGCTCCGGAGCCGACCATTGCAGCGTGCCTGCTTCCAGTCCGGCCTGCCCAACCGTGCGCGCGATACCAAAATCAATCAGAACTGGCTGCGGCTCTGTGCCGCTGCGCAACGGTTGCCGAAAAAGAATGTTCTCCGGCTTGATGTCCAGATGCACCTGGTTTAGATTGTGCAAATAATCAAGCGTCACGGCCAGATTGCGGGCGATTTCCAGCGCCACGCCGATGTCCAGCCGCGTTTGCTCGTGCAAAAGGTTCGCCAGCGAATCGCCCGCCAGATATTCCATCACCGAGAACCAGGGTCGTCCCGGTAGATTGGACTGGGCCATATAGGGCAAATTACGCAGGTTGACTTTTTGAATCGGGTACAAACGCACAATGCCGGGGTGCTTCAGCCGCCGCAGTCGGTCTACCTCATTTTCCAGCGTAGCCTTGTAAAATTCACCGTGCTTTTCGTCAACGCGCGTAATTTTAATGACAACCAAAGGGCTGGGCTGCTGCTCTGCGGCCCCTGTTTCGCCCGTGGTCGCCAAATACACGTCGCCCATATTGCCTTGCTGCCGACCAATCCGGCGCATAATGCGATACGGGTATGGCCCGATGCTGCTGCCTTCGATCAAGTCATCCATAACTGATTACCCTCCTCTGGCGCAAGCTATTCCTGCTCAGGAAGAATCCTTGCGCTGGGGAGTGGATAGCTTGAAAGGTTCTGTACGGAACGGATCGTCGTCCGAATCGTTGTTAAAGGTCGGCGTGTGCGGTTCTGTGGCGATGGTAGTCTCTTCGCTCAAGGCGGCGTCAAGCAGCTCAAAGCGCAGCCCCACCGGCCCAATGTGAATCAAGTCACCGCTTTGCAGGATCTGCCCGCGAATGTCTACGGCCTTGTAATTGACGTAGGTGCCGCTGGTGCTGCCCTCATCAAAAATGCGGAAGATGTCGTCCCCTTCTTCCGAAATGCGGCAATGATAGCGGGAAACGCGCGGGTCCTCTAGCACGACGTTTGACAGGCCTGCATCGCGCCCCAAACGCGTGTTGCTGCCGGTGATCTCAATCATTTGGGGCAAGTTTCCACCCCCTTCGACCAGCACCAGCCGCGCTTTGGTGGCCTGGTGGCCCTTCATGCGCCGATCCAGGGAAAATGGCTGGGTGACGGCCTTGATGGTGCCAGATAGCCCTTGTGTAACCGTGGCCAGCACCGCGGGCTTGCGCAGAAAAACATAGATGGCAAAGGCCAACGCAGCCAGGGCCAGCGCCAGAGAAGCCAGCGTCAACCAGCGCATGTTGTCCGGGCAGAACAGTCCGCTACACACTGCCACCGTGGTCGCCGGCGACGCGGGCAAATCCGTTTTGACGCGGATGGACAACGGCTTCGAGGTTCCCACAATACCCAGTTCATCAATGGCCTGGACGCGGATGGCATACGCGCCTTGGTCAAGCGCCGCAATCGGAAAGTCAATCTTGTCGAATGGCTCACTTTCCACAACCCTTGTATCGCTGCCCAGCGTATATTCAACGCGCTGCAGGGTTCTGGGCGCGTTGTTCGGCCAGGTAAAGGCAACCTGCAACGGCAGGCTGGCAGGCAGCAGCGACTCCAGCGACGATGTGTAGAAGTCGCCGTGACGAATGATTTCTTCGTCGGCTGCGGGTTGAAGAATCTGAATTTCCACCGGCGCCAGGGCGGGCACCACCGGAAAAGCCAGGCTTGCTTCTGTTGATCCTTGCGCCAGAGCCGCGGAAACAACGATCTGCTTGGGCTGAGACGTTGCCGAACGGTAAGTCAGAGCGCGCTGTGCCCGGCTGCTGCTCAGTGCAGTCCACAAATCGTCCAGCGCTTCCGGCGCAGCCAAGGGCATGTATTGCCCGCCCGTCATAATCGCAATGCGTTCCAGATTAGCCTGGGTCGCCTGTGTGCTGGGGCCAAGCATCACCGTGTTAATGCGCACGTTGAACTGGCGCGCCCGCGCAATAGCATCGTCAATTTTGACGCCGCTCACCGTATCCACGCCGTCCGAGAACAGGATAATGGTACGCTGTGCGGAAGCGTCCAGCTTGGGGTCACCGAAAGAATCCAGCGCAAAATAAATCAACTCAAACAGGGGCGTTTCACCAATGTTGGCATCAGGCACGTACTGGTACAGGCTGTTGTACAGGTCGCCGTGATCTCCCGTCCATTCCTTGATCGCTTGAATGCCCTGTCCAGCCGTGGGGGCATAGGCTGCCAGCCAGTCGTATTGAGGGGATAGCACCTGGCGTTCCACCACGCGCCGCACCACGTTGCTCACCTCTTGATAGCGCGGTTGACCCGTCAAGCCGGGGTCAGCAATATTGCCTGATGCGTCCAGCAGCAGCACCGTTTGCGTGCCTACATCTACGACATCACTGGCAGTAACTGTTTGTGCCACCCCATCTTGTAGCACAGTAAGGGGAATCGTATCCAGACTGCTTGGGAAATTAGCCGTGCTAACAAAAACGCGCACTTCAGGATAATGAGCGACATCAACCTTGGTAATGCGCAGCTCAGGAGGCGCTGGCGCTTGCGCAAAAGCCTTTGGCAGCGAAGCTAGTAAGAGGAAAAACACCAAAAGAGGCACTCGGCGCAATCTGTTCTGAATCATGGCAACCCTCGCGTTCTTGCAAGCAACCACGGAAAGATTGTTATTGATAACCGTCGTTAAGATCTGTTTATTTGTCCATGCAGACTCACACGGCCTGCAACCACACCCTAGCTTAAACCCAGTGTCATTATATATAAATTCGTGCAGTTGGGAAATGCTTTACAGAAGACGATTGTGCACAGATTCAGGTTGAAATGACCAGCGCGAAGGCATCTGAGCGAGGTATGGGTGCAAAGCTTGACTTGACAGATTGCAGGCGCAGCATTATAATTTCGATAATCCGAACACTCATTCTTGTAGCGCAGGGATTTATTACATCGTAAACAAAGTTATTGCGCGAAATCCAGCAAGCCAAACGCTCTCATCGGTGTCACTCCGAACGCAGTGAGGAGTCTCTCCGTGCCTTTATGAGGGGATTCCTCGGCCCTGACGGGCCTCGGAATGACAGGCTACCAGTAATTCTGCAACAGGCAAAACTTGGTTTACAAAGTATTTATGCCAGAGAGAGGAGATGGTATTGCATATGGGAGCTTCTTTTATTCAAGTTAACTATGATACACTGGAAAACGTAGCCAAACGCTTTGGCGAAGAAGCTGGGGCCATAGACGAAACGCACCGACGTTTAGAAACCGTTCTGCGTCTGCTACGAAATGGAGGCTGGGAAGGAAAGGGTTCCAGTGCTTTTTTTCAGGAAATGGAAGTTGACGTTTTTCCGGCACTGGTAAGGTTAGTTGGGGCCTTAGAA
>JBAQWV010000096.1:0-12806 GCA_049299095.1 Anaerolineae bacterium
AATCGTTTCGCCAATTTCGTGACCTCCGCGTACACGAATTGCAGATCGGTATCTGAAAGCTCCTCAAGAGCCACCCCTTGATCAGACGGTATGGGATGAATCGGGGGATCGACAAATACCATTTTTGCCATGCCCTCAAACACCTCACGGAGAACGGGGAGATCGGCAAGAGAAACCTCTTTTGATTTTGCAACGTTCTCGATAATCGCCTGAAATTGAGATAGTATTGCCGAAACTATCAATTTCTGAGAGACAAGATCGCTTACATCGAGGTTATTCTTAATCATAACTTCCAACCCACTAGGAAGCGTGATCTGACTGAGGTTATTTTTTCGCCACTGGCTTTGATTCGACATTAGGAGTTTCCTTTTCTAGCTCTGCTGGTTTTGCTTTCTCTGGTTTTTCTTTTGACAGTCCGCGCTTTGACAACGACACAGATGCCGATTCGTTCTTGTCAGGGAATGAGATCGATCCTAACGATGTAACAGAATTGATTGATGTTTTCAACAGATCATCTGGTACATCACGGATGAACACGACAAATTCGTCGCCTTCGAGATAACGGTATGCAGTCAACAGAATTTCACCACCAATGATCTTGGATAGCTCTGCCTCTGCCTCTGTCTTTTTTGCTACAGGAATCAATAATAAAATTTTCATTTACTTGACCTTCTTCTTGCCACCACTGATGAGAGAGTCGATCTCTTTCTTGTCGGCTTTAAGCTCTGAGTTGCGGGTTTCAAGAGTTTTGATAATCATTTCATTGCGCTCAAGCTCTTGATCAATTTCTTCTACTGCAACCAATTGCCCTGTAGTCGTTGTGTCTGAAACTTGCACAACAACCAATCCATCCGAATTAAGCATAAACTTTCTTGTTTTCATAATTTTATCCTACGATGTACCAATTTCCATCTGATGCCGCTTGATAAACAACTGCGGTTGTGATGGTTACACTGGCCGCTGTTACACCAGCGGGTGTAACTTGAATTTGACCAGCGGACGGAACGATGAATTTACTAGCGGTTGCGCTCCCCCATATCCCTACATAAAGCATCTGCCCAACAACCGTTAACGCGCTTGGAATTGTCAGCGTTGCGTTGGCCGCGTTGCTAAAAATTACAGATGTGGCGGTTGCAGACAGGGTTGTTGTTGCACTTACGAATTGTGGTGCGGATGCGACGATAAACGAGCTGGCCGTGACTGGCCCCGTAAAGGTTGCGGTCGTGCCTGTGACTGCAAGAAATGCGTTGCGGATAGTTGCAGAAAGCGTCGCCCATGCTGGCAAGGCCGCTACAGAAGAAACTGCAAACCGAACTGGCACGCCAGCGGCTTCTAATACGTTGTTATTTGTGGTTACGGATAGCTCAAGGAATGATGCCTCCCAAGGTATCACGTTGTCAATCACGATGCAAGCGGTGCCAGTCAAACTGTTAACGCCAGCCCGTATCTCCGTAGGAGCGTCAAATCCAGTTAACGATCCTTGCACCTGAATCGGAACCCCGCTATTGATCACGCACCAAAGCGTACCTTTGATTTTTCTTACGAACTGTCCTCCCATGTGAACAGTAAAGTCAATCGTGACACTTGCAAACGGCACGGCCGCCGTTAGCTTCGTGTCGATGACGATGTATCGTGCGTTGGGACTTAACCCGGCGTAGCCAAAGTACTCTTGGTTTGACTTTGTGTTGCCGCTAGTCCTGAGCCTTTCATTTGCAACCTGCCCAAGCGGATCATCATCGATGATCCTGATCCCCTTCATTGCAAGGTCGTAACCTGCAAGGGGTGCGCCACCTAGCCCTATATTCCCCGTTGCCTCATCGATACGGATTGCGTTTGGTTGTGATACTAGCGACGTGATACCTGTTAGCGATTGCCACAGTTGGGCAGTGGCCGTGACCAGTAACCATTGCTTTGTTCCACTATCATCCCACGCCACATAGAGATCGCCGTTCAGCATATCTACATACAGGCGATCCGTTACCGTTGGTGTTGATGGCGGGCCGTCTCCGCGACGAACACCGTCAACTGGTTGCCCCTCTTGCCAAACGCCTCCGACTTGCGCTTGCCAATACGCCTGATTTTCTGTTGGATCGTATGAGATCAAAAACTCTGGATCACCAGCGATTGCAGATGTTCCATAAGCGATTGGCGGCGATAACCTGAACTCAAACTCGTTAATAACTGCGCTTGCATCAGGCGTTTTATAAAACGGTTGTATGCCGCCTGAATCCTTGTGATCGTTGAATGGTATGATCCCCATATTTTAGCATCCCTCACATGGCGGTTCTTGCCATGTGTATCGGTCTATGAGTAGTCGGCATATCAATGCACTATCCTCAGTATAACCGCTTAAATAATTTAGTTCAATCTTGTCAACACTGGTTGACAAGATATATTTTTTATCTATCAGACACCTAACCCGCGCTCTCGCCTGTTCGATTATCGTGTAGTTCCACTTTTCATAATAGAAAATTTCTATGGTGTTTGTAACTATCGATAGACCTGTTTGTATAGACAGAGTATCGGCTATCCTCAGCAGGCAACACGGCCTGATGTTTCTATCACCATCAAAAGCGGCGGGCGTGTACTGACGGCTTATCTCTGGTGCAGTTCGTTGATGGTAGATACCGCCAACTAACAAGCCAGTGAGGATTGCATCAGCAGTTAGAACGGCATACACATCGTCGATCATCATTTAGAAAGCCTTTTTAGTGCGCTTGCCAGTTCAGGAGACTTCGCCGTCATCGTTGGCATGATAATCGAATAACGACCACCCCGCCTAACTTCCAACTGCACGCCGTACTCCATTTGTGTGGTGAGGTATATGGTAATTCCCTTATCGGTTTGCACAGGATAAAAATCAAGCCCTTGCCGAGCGTTTCCCGTGCGATCTTGCCATGGGCGATTTTGCCTTGCATAATCCTGAGCGATTCTTGCCCATTCACGACAGATGATAAAAATTCCCGCTTTTAACCTATCGGCATAGACGGGGATATTTTGATTGATCTGGTCAAATCCTCTTAGTCTTATACTCATCGGATTGACATCGCCTCATAACGCCTCATATCACCAGCGTTATAATCGATCACCTCTTTGGTGACACGAAACAATAGGGCTGGATATGCGGAGCTTGTAAACTCGTCATTGGTTTCCATCTGTAGCTCTCTACGTCCGAGAACGATAACGCTCATCGATGATTCATTAGTTTCGTTTGTCGATCTCAGGTTTGCGCTCGATACTCGTGCAATCCGAGCTACAAACGATCCCCCAACAACACGAACACCGTCTACCCAATGGAACATAGAGATAACACATTGATTTTCTTGCATGACCTCATTGCGGAGGCTTGCAATACGATCTTTAACCCAAAGCGTGTCGCCGCTTCCCGATAGCCGACCATGTGAAGAGCTTAGAGGCATGGCAACCCTCCTTTATGACGACGACCAAACGCTGATCCGCGTCTCAGGCTATCGACACATTGTAACAGGGCTTTATCTGCACGGTCAGCAACACCATCAGAGGAGTATCCTAAATCAACCGATTCATCGCCAAATTTGTAGCTCTCTTTGGTGAGTTGACCGCCTTTTAGTTTGGTTGCATCAATGTACTTTAGTATGCAAGGCAACCATATTTCTGGGGCGGTTAGCATCGTTACCCGACGAAGGTAACAGATCGTATGTTCACCATTCTGTGCTGTCTCTAAAACAGGTGAGTTGAACTGCCAATCGAAGCACTCGCTACCACATCGACAATAATCGGGAACGCAACCACAAGCGTTCACCCTGACGACCTTCCACGCATCATCAGGCAATGTCACCGTGTTATCAGTGATGGTGAGATGAACGCTAACCAACGGGGTTAGCAATTGCTCTGATAGCCAATCGATAGCATCCTGAGCCAACGATTGGCTACCATCATACCGATACGACACCTGTACCTCATCACCGATAGCGGGCGTTACAAAAAGCACCGTCGCCATTGTGTGAGAAACCGTATAATCAACCCCCGCTAACAAGGTGATCCCATAAGTGTTTTTTACCACTACAGTACCGAAAATAGGTGTGAATGTGAGTACAAATGGCAAGGCCGAAACGACGGCTAACTCGCTGTTGGACACTTCGTAAACGGGGATTGATGACGGGTTTATCATGGTTATGGGATGATGTTGATGATACGCGCTTGTGTTGGACGGTTGATCAAGTCGGCAACTTGCATATAGGCAATTGTCTCTGTTTCCATCGTCACGCCATTGTACACCGCTCCGCTTGGTGCAGTGAATGGTGTTGAAACACCACCATCTTTAACGGACACCGCAAGCGGCTGGAACACGCCATGCGTATAATAGTCACGGGTTGTCACCAAAACTTTACTCCCATAAACAAGGTTTGTCGTTTCGATTGAGATCAACGGGATATTGTGCTGTGTGATTGTTCCAGTTTGTCCGAGATACGCGCCTGTTGCGGTTGCATCGATTCGGCAACAGTCTACAGAGCGTCCGAGCGTGTGGGCAATAGTTGGGTTCGTGATGATGATGAGATCACTAGCAACCGCGCACTCAGTATCAATCAAGGCCACCGCCGCATAACCTATATCTTCGATCAATTGCTCAATAGTACCTGTCGATATCGACCATGTGGATGCAGTTGATCCATTGGTCATAGCCGCTACCCAAATCTGCTGGAAAATTCGTTTGTCCAGCCATTCCTTCATTTGTTCGACAACGCGGCGAAGCAAGCGATCAGCAAAGTCGTCACCGTACTTGCGTTGAATCTGAAACAGGATCATATCGCAATATCGAATGGCCGCTTTAATTGGACGTGCGGTGACAGTCGTGTTGACGATCTCGACTTTCTTGCGGCCTTGCGGTTGACAAGCCTCAGTCTCGTAGAGAGACACGGTATAGTTGAGTGTGAAAGCGGAGTTTACCGCTACGTTCAGGGCGGTTGTTTTAGTGGTTGTTAACAAGAAAACTTGTTTATCAACCGCCACAAAATCAACACCTTCCTCAAGAACTACCAACGGGTTAGCTGTATTGACCAGCGTGGAACTCATCGGCACAATCGGCCCGTAAAGCGTTGGGACCCATACGCCTAACGCATTGATAACCAGTGCCTCTGCCGCTGGTGTGTCCTGTGTCGGGAAATCAGGATCATCCACAACCTCATAATTCTCAATAACCTGACAGACCTGATCCATTACGAATGAGGGGAAGATCGAGAGGGCGTAACTGTTTTCACAGACCAGTTCATACATACGACCAGTCGCCTCACACTGCCCCGGCAATGTATCCCAATCGATGCCCATCTTGACCATCATTTCAGCTTGGCCGTGTTCGAGTGCTAACCGCTGTTTGTTGACCTTGCGGTAATGATCCATCAGCTTAACAAACTTTTTGCCGCGCTCTGGATAAATTTTTCGGGCCGCGTCGGTAAATCCTTGACCAAGTTCAACCAAAGAAAACGGTTTGTCTTTCTTTGGAGCGACTGCGGGGAGCTTGCTCTTCAAAACAACGGTTTGCTTTGTCTGCTCTTGCGCTTTTTTAGCGGCTAATTCAGCGGCAAACTCGGCCTTGACCATCTCTCGCATTTCGTTCATCATGGCAATGGTTGCCATTTTTTCGTTTTCTACAGTATCATCAGCGACAATTTCGTCTGATTGGGATTCAACTTCTTGTAACTCGATCTCAAGTTCTTTGGGCATTTCTTCTTCTTCCTGATAGGCGACGACCTTGTTATCCACCGCTGGGAACATCACGAGATCGACGAATAGAATTTGCAGTAGGTCAATTTTGCCGTTCTTGACCTGTTCAGCAGTGGCAACGATGGATACGCCGAATTTGATACCAGCTTCAGCACTTTTTAGCGCATTTCGGCCCGCGTCCGTGTCTAAAAATCGACCGTTCAGCGATAGACCGTCCTCATCATCCCAGCTTCCAGATGTCCAGATAACGGCCTCATTGCCGATTGTTCGCTCACTTAGCGGGGTATGACGAGCTTCTCCCGTTAACCGACCCTGAATAGCGTCGGAAATAGCCATGAGGCTAACTAATTTTACATTTGCGGGGTCAAGGGTGAGACCGTTGAAAGTTCCCCCCTTAACCACAGATTCAACCGATAAACCACCATCTAAGGGAGTTATCTGAGTATCATCCGTAGAATAAAAATTGATTGTTTTTTTCATAGATTTAGCAGTTTTTCGTGCAGGCCACTGTTGTTTAGTAGCCAGTCCGAGAGAGGCGACAGTAGTGCCGCTATTATATCATTATTAACCGTTGTTTGTGATAGGTCAGTTACAGAGAATCCGAGCGTGTTGGCGTACCTATCAAGAGATTGATTGGGCAATCCTTTAACCCATCCCCCAACCTCATCCGCTATTTCGTCAAGCGTTTTATCGCTATTGCTCACCTCAGTACAAAGGCAATTGGGGTGAATCGGTGTATGTGAAGCAGATGATGGGGATAATGATCCATTTAGCGGGTGCGGATTGTTCGCCACAACCTCATCGCAAATGTCACTTTTAGGGTGAGTGTTGGAAAGAATCACGTTAACGCCCGTAACGTATGGAGAAATTGCAAACGATTGACGGGTTGCCTCTCCTGCAACCCATGCGATCTCAGTTCGTGCCAAGCGGAGTGCATTGTAAGCAACAGACGGTTTTCCTGTGGTGTTAGAACATGGAGACCCGCTAATCAACCCCGTTTTGTTCTTCGTTGGCCGTTCTCCGCTAGAAACTTGGCCTTTCTCAGGATACAACCGATTCATAGCCCACTGTGGACATTCCGCGCCAGCAGATAGAAATCCCTCAATCCCTTTCGCCGTATCCCACGCACTTTTCCCGTCAAGCCGTGCCGATACCATCGCTGAATCAAACTGAGATCGGGCCGATTGACCCAAATTCCAAACAGCAGTCGAGTAGTTCCAACGATTGTTACCAAAATATCTATCACCTGTGGCGTTTCTGAGTTCATCTGAGATTCGACGCATCGATTCCTCTGTCACCGTTTGGGCAGATTGAGTAATGACGCGGCCAAAAATCAAACTGTGCTGATAACCTAGCTCGGATAAACCGATCAAAGCCGCTTGTTTAGTGGCAGAATCGATGATCTTTTTTAGCCAATTGATCACATCTGCAAGCTCCGCATAGTACCACTTGGATAGCCGATTCGCCTCTACAAGATCAAATAAACCATCATCACCAGCCGCTTTTACGGTCATTCGTGATGTATCTTTCGAGAATAAATTAAATCGCTTGGATACCTCAGCGATCACCCTCGTAATCAGGCGATTTGTAGCGATATGCCGTTGTTCAGCAAATTGTTTGGGCGTTTGTCGTCTCATACTTGCATATCACCTATCGAATCAACTGATTGCTGTAGCTGACGTTTTATATCATCCTGAGCTATGCCCAACTCTTTGGATATGTAGCCAGCGATATAATCAAGAGGGATAATTCCGCTTGCTTGCATCACCTGAGCGGTCATAACGACGGTTTGTATTTCTTGTGGCGACATCGATGGGGCCGATGAGATCATCGTTCCTTCTATCGCCTCTGTTGCATCAACGCCTAAAATGTCGGCCACCGCATACAAGATCGGCCTAACAACCTGTTGCGAGATGATTTCACGCCATTTTACAAGGTTCAATCGATACTCTCGTGCCATTTGTTGCATCGTATCGCGGTTAACAGAGGCGGCGGCACTGAACGATAGTAGCGGCAGAGGCACGGGTGAACTCGGATCAATACGGCCCAAAAGGTAGGTTAAAAATCCAATTTTATCGACATTCCCATCGCCTTGAATCGAATTTACTGGGAATCGTGTCACCACATCACGAAAAACATCATCCACTTCTGAAACTGAAATGGATTTCAGGAACTCCTCTGCCTGTGCCTGTGTCGTGTACTCGCTCATCATGTGATAACGAGTTAAAACGCTGGACAATACGCGCCTTTTTATCTCGTGCGTTTCAGCAGTTGATAGCGATTTAGCATGGCCGAGAGCAGACGAAAAAAGTGGCCTTCCATATCGGCCCGATTTATTTATCCGAGCGTGAACAATTGGCTCACCAATTCGATAGTATCGACCATCCTGATAATAGCTGAAATTTTCGGCCTCATCAAATTCAGTGCTAGTGCGTTCATAAAAATATGGCTCTCGATTGATGCTTACCCCGCAACCGACTTGACCAGTTTCCTCATCCTCTAGCACATGAATAAATAGATCACCATCCACAAGAAGGCTGTAAACCCAATCCCTCAGTGAGGAGTTTATTGTTTCTATGGCAAGTGAAAATCGCTCATCATCGGTTAGTTCAGATGAGATTTTCGCCACAATATCCTCAGACATACGGCGTAAAGAGGGGCCGATTAGACCATCGGTATCGGCCATTTGCCTCGAAAGTTCTACTGTTGCCCGACGCTCTTTGTCAACTTTCCAAAGCTTTGGCGATGAGGAGGCAGTAATCCCTATCGCCTTTGGAATCGATGATGGTGATAGAGAAAGTTCTACCAGCCGTTTGATACGCTTATAATTCATGGATTGTGATTTCGCCCTCATCGTCTATCGACATCCCAGAGCGTAACAACAGAGTGGCAATTTCCCTCTCGCTATCACGCTTGGATAGATACCATCCGAAAGGAAACGCCATAACCGTTGACAAACAAAAAATAGCAATGATAAAAATAATGATATTCATGGTGAGGATAAAATTAAGCGGCTCTGGAATTGCATCCCTTTATGGCTAGACTTATTGCTAAGGACACGGCATGAAGCCGACTTTCGCACATAAAGGAATGCACTAAATCATTATAGCACACACAAAATAAACGTCAACCATGTTTTATACAGATGTCAACCATGCTTAGTTTTAACAAAATTTCTACTGCATTCATGGCTACAAAACTTTGTTTTCTGTCCAACAATAAACTCTTTATCACACAAAGCGCACTTTCTCATAACTGCTGGAACGGCTTGTCGCCGCGCCTTCGCCCTTTCCGTGCTTGCCCTTATGCAACAATCATCGCTACAATAAATTCTTCGTAACCCGCCAAAAAATTGCTTCCCGCACCCTTGACAGGTGGACATAACACCGTTTTTCTTTGGCGTGTCATTCTCACTTGGGGCAATTATGCCGTCGTATGGTGACATAGACATACGACACATCGCCTCAAATTCCTCAGCAGAAATGACGTTTTTGCCGTTTTTCATGACATCTGGATAAACAACTTGTGCATTCCCACTGCCCCAATTATCCTCAGTCCAGTGATTTAGGTATGATTTTGATGCAAATTTTGCTCTCATGCACTGCTCAAAGTTTTGATGCTCAATCCCTTTGATTTCACGCATAACTGCAATCCCTTCGAGAGATAGCCAGCAGGTAAGCGTTGCCTTAAAGTCGCTGGTCGTTCCCTTGCGTTTGTGGTAACGGCGGTATAGCTCCACTACCTGTACCGTTGTTGCGTACTCAATCGACAGTAGCCACCATAAAATAAAACACGATTTGCTAAATGTTAACTTTTCATTCGATGGATGATCAGATAAAAAGTCGCTGACCACCTGTGGACGTTGCGGGTTGCTTTTTCTCAGTAGTTTCATTTTATGCTTTCGGGAGCGTGATCCCCGTTTGCCCTTGATACTTGCCAGCACGATCTGCATAGCTCGTTTCACAAATAGAATTTCCACCAAAAAAACCCAACTGAGCGATTCCCTCATTGGCGAAAATCTTCACTGGAAACGGCGTTGTGTTGCTGATCTCAATAGTCAAAACGCCTTTCCACTCAGGCTCTAACGGCGTGATATTGACGATCACACCCACTCTTGCATAAGAACTTTTGCCCATGCAAAGCACCAACACGCTACGCGGGATGTTGAACGTTTCCACCGACTTCGCTAAGGCAAACCCATGCGGAGGGATGATCAACACGTCTGTTTTCTCGAAACGATACGCTCGCTCATCAACCTCTTTCGGTGAAAGAATAGTGTTTCCAACGATGTTGTCGAACAGATAAAACTCATCTGCCACACGAATATCATAGCCATAGCTCGAACATCCATAAGAGATTTTGCCCTCATCCTTGCCTGTAACCTTCGGCTCGAATGGCGAGATCATGCCATGTTCAGCACACATTTTGTTGATCCAACTGTCGGCCATAACGCCGTGTACAATTTCGTTTTGATAGCTCATTATAAGAAATTCCTTTGATTTTGATGATTTTTAGCCCAACCGTTCTAAAATATCGCATTAGAATTACATAAGTAGTTTAACTATTCCTTAATATATATATATTAAGGATTACTTAAACCATATATACAATTCTAATACAATTTCGTGCCTTTTGATGAGACTGCCGCAAGTTGTACATCGGCCCTTGACCATGCGATTGCCAGTGCCATAACCGTGTCGTCATGCGGGTGTCCCTCATACGAAATATGGCCTGAAGCTGATTTTTTTGATTCATAAGCGGATAGCTCGCTTATCAAAATCGGATCATCGATCAGCCTAATTTGTTCACGGTCAATAGCGGCTTCGAGACGCTGAATAATTTGCGGCTTGCTTTGCGCTGTTGTTGTGAACGGTACAACGTGAAGCCCTCTCGCCACGCACTGCTCTATAACGGCCATTGCCCCGTTGCGCTCAATCACCAACACTGAGTTACTGAAACGTTCATGGGCCGATGCAATTCGAGAAACTTGAATTGTTGTATCTAGCATATTAAACCTGTCCATCCAAACAACCTCCCTTGTCGTAACATCAACAACAACGATTGCCGTGAAGTCGTTTACATACGCGGTATCAATGCCAATGATGTAACTATGCCCAGCAATGCCGCGCTCTTGCCGCTGTGCAGTAGCAAGCCGCGAGACGTGCCTAAAAACGCCACCATCGCTAGTTACGAACTCAGCCAGTATTTCCTGCTTAAAAGCCCTATCGCTCATTGTAGCGCGTTGTACCGCTATCTCAGAGGATGCTATGAATGGATTCTGTGTAGTCGGTGCGTGATACGATGACCAAAGCTCGTTATTGTCGGCCAATTGGTATAGCGTGTGAAAATCGTTGATACCTTTGGGTGTGGAAGCAAAGATCGCCGACCCGCCATAATCGGCCAACGTTGGCAGAATGGCGTTATTCCAGATGCTCAGGAAGTTTGGAATGATCGCAACCTCATCACAAACGACACCATGATATTTTCTGCTACGCCCAGCGTCCTTATTTTGCAGTGTCCAAAAATCGATGATTCCGCCTGTTACGAAGGTCATGCGTTTTTCGCTCTGATTAGCCGATTTCACGATGTCGGCCCCGATCAATTCAATGTTGCGATATGCGTCAAGGAGTGTTTTGTAGTCAGGTGCAAACCATCCGAAACGATAGCCGCTTAGAATGGCCTGCATTGCATTTTCGATGCAATAGGCAGTCTTTCCCCAACGCCTGCCACAACATAGCACGGAGAAGCGATTAGATGCCTCTCGTGCCATTTGTTGGCCTATGTGTAGTCGTGGTAGCTTAACGGTTAGTGTTGACATTAAAAATCAGTGAAAGATTCTATTGCTGATTGGATGCCCGCCTGTCTTTCTAGCGATGGAAAATGATCATCGTGAATGTCATGATGGCAAGAATCACAGACAGCCACAAGATCAAATAATGCTTCTTTGCCAACTCTCGCATAGGTAAGATGATGAACTTGCGTTGCCTTTGCAGATTGACACGCTTCGCAATTGCCTCTTGCCCTTTCAAGAACCAGCTTCCGCTTATCCCTCCACACCTTTGATCCCAAGTATCCTTTGTACCAGTTAGCCCACAATTCTTTTCGATTACTTTTGTTTTCCTGTATCACTGGATGGCTATCGTGGTAATAATAGCTTTGTTCTTGCATCTCCTTGTCTACCGATGGGGCGGTGGACATCTGGTCAGATGTGAGCATTGCCTTTGAGAAGTTTTTGCCAAGTTTGCCGCACTTTATGCACTGTTCCTTGAAATGTTCAGTACCATTTGATTGAACTTGCTTTCTGATTTCGTGTTGATGCTGGCAAGTAACAATCGCTTTGTTTTCTTGCCTTGTAATCTCCATTGACGGCTGTTCATAATCGTATTTCGTTATCATGGTTTCATCATTCCCTAATCACTTCCACCGTTATTTTCTCATCGCTTTGGCTCGGCAAGTTCGTTGGGGCGTATCCACGAGAAACGCCTTTTTTGTCCAGCACATAGCGGATCGCCCACGCCTGATTGTTGTTTATCGCTTCATACAACTTAAATTCTGCATTGTCTAGCAACGTATCGTCAAAGTTGTTTCTAGCCTGTTTCAATGCGTCGGCAACCGCTGGATATTTATCACGATAGTTATAAACGGTTTTTATATCAATTCGCATTGCCGCCGCTATCTGTGAGATAAAGCCTTTTTTTGCAAAAATTGTTTTGATTAACTGTTCTTTGTCTATTTTTTCTCTAGTACTCATAATTTTCACGGAAACTCGGTATTTTTTTACTTAGTTTGTAAGGCGGTTTTGTCATTATTTCCCGCCGCTCCATTGATAACCGCATTTTGGGCATTGATGTTCTGTTTCAATGTTTTCGTCGTCAACGCTTTCGTTTTCGCCTGTTTCCATATCGATAGACATGATCGCGCTTATTGCCTCAATATCTATTTTCATGTTGTCGATAAGCTCATCATCGAACACCATAGAAATTTCCTCTGGTGTCCATTCTGTGCTAAGGATTTTGTAATCCCACGTTCCTGAGTGAAGATTCGCCAATAGATTCGCTTTGTTTGCGGTTTCCTCATCCCAATCGACAAGGCGATAGGCATAAGAG
>JBAQWV010000097.1:0-4509 GCA_049299095.1 Anaerolineae bacterium
CGAAGGCAACGTGCTACACGTGCTGCTATCGGCTTCGACAAGCTCAGCCGACGGGGCTTCGTTGCCTGAGCCTGCCGAAGGCAACGTGCTACACGTGCTGCTATCGGCTTCGACAAGCTCAGCCGACGGGCCTTCGTTGCCTGAGCCTGCCGAAGGCAACGCACCACACACGCCGCTATCGGCTTCGACAAGCTCAGCCGACGGGGGTTTCGTTGCCTGAGCCTGTCGAAGGCAACGCTTTAAGCTCACCATAATTCCGAGAATGTTTCTTTAAGCTTTCCTCGTCTCCTCTCATTAGGGCTTGCTTTTTGCGGCGACTCCATCCTTGTATTTGTTTCTCCCTGCGAAATGCATCTTCTATTCGGTTATACTGCTCGCAATAAACCAAATATACAGGTAGTCGTTTTCGAGTATGATTAGCGCCCATCCCATTTTGATGTTCCCACAAACGCTTTTCTAAATCCCAAGTACTGCCTGTGTAATAACTGCCATCAGCACATTCGAGGATATACAAATAAGGCATTTTGTGTTTCTCCGACCTCTTTGAATATTTGTGATTGTTTGACAAGCTCAGCCGACGGGCTTCGACAAGCTCAGCCGACGGGCTTCGACAAGCTCAGCCGACGGGGCTTCGACAAGCTCAGCCCGCGGTTTAACCCGCCATCGCGTCCGCTTCAATCTCAACCAGCATCGCAGGATCAATGAGCGCGCTGACCTCGATCATGGTCGCTGCGGGGCGAATGTCGCGAAACATCTCGCCGTGCGCACGTCCCACCTGTTCCCAGTTGGCCGCGATGTTCACCACGTACAACCGTGTGCGCACCACATCCTGCACGCTCATGCCCGCACGTTCCAGTGCCCGCGCCAGATTGTGCAATGCCTGCACAGTCTGCGCGTACGCATCCCCCATCCCAACGATGCTACCATCTGCTGCGGTGGCGGTGGTACCCGACACCCATACATGATTGCCCATGCGCACCGCGCGCGAGTAGCCGACCAATGGTTCCCACGGCGTGCCGCTAGCGAAATTTTCTCGTTGCAAGGGTCTCTCCTTGTCGTCTTTACAAAAAGAGCGCCTTGCAACGGCAAGACGCTCTTTGCTAAAAATCGCTACTGGTTACGCTTCACTGTCGTCCGTGCGCTCCAGGCTGCGCAGATGGGGGAAGAGCAGCACATCGCGGATGCTGGAATTGTCAGTGAACAGCATCGCCAGTCGGTCAATACCAGTTCCGAAGCCACCATTGGGCGGCATTCCGTAGCTCATCGCCAGCAGGTAATCCTCGTCCACAGGATGACGCTCTTCGTCGTCCGCGGCATAGAGTTGCTGCATCCACTCCATGCGCGCGCGCTGGTCGAGAGGATCGTTCAGTTCCGTGAACGCGTTGCCCATCTCCATGCCTGCGATGAAGTATTCGAAGCGCTCCACCGTGGTGGGATCGCCCTCTTTTTTCTTCGCCAGCGGGCTGATTTCGATTGGGTATTCCGTGATGAAGGTCGGCTGGATCAGATTCGGCTCCACATAAGTACTGAGCAGCGAATCAATCAGCCGTCCGCGGTTGCTGGTAGTTTCGGGGTGATGCCCCAGGCTGCGCATGGCATCAGCCAGCTCGGCCGCGGTGGGGTAGAGCGTATAGTCCAGGCCAGAACGCTCCAAAACGGCCTCGCGCAAGGTGACGCGCCGCCACGGCGGAGCCAGGTTGATTTCGTGGCCCTGGTAGGTAATAGTCGTGCCACCGGTCAGGCGCTGCGCCACGTGGGCCAGCATCGCCTCAACGCGATCCATCACCACGTTGTAGTCTGCGTAGGCCTCGTACCATTCAAGCTGGGTAAACTCCGGGTTGTGCTTGAAGCTGACACCCTCGTTGCGGAAGTCGCGTCCGATTTCGTAGACCCGCTCCAGGCCACCCACCAGCAGGCGTTTTAGGTACAGTTCAAAGCTGATGCGTAGGTAGAGGTCCTGCTTGAGTTGGTTATGGTAAGTGGTAAAGGGTCGCGCGGCCGCGCCGCCGTAGATCGGCTGCAACACCGGCGTCTCCACCTCGATGAACCCTTCGCCATCCAGATATTCGCGGATCGCCTGCACCATGCGCGCGCGCGTAACGAATACTTCGCGCACGGATGGGTTCGCCATCAGGTCTACATAACGACGACGATAGCGCGTTTCCACATCCTTTATACCGTGCCACTTATCGGGCATCGGCTCCAGGCTTTTGGACAGCAACTGAATTTCCAGTGCCTCGCACGAGATTTCGCCCGTCTTGGTGCGGATCATCCAGCCAGTCACGGCGATAAAATCGCCCAGGTCCAGCAGGCGCTTGAATAGGTCGTCGTAGGTGGTTTCTCCTACCACATCCCGGCGCAGGAAGATCTGCACACGGCCGCTGCCGTCCTCGATGTGCGCAAAGCCAACTTTGCCCATGATGCGGCGGCTCAACATGCGGCCAGTCAGGGTGACGGTCACACGCTCCGAGTTACCGGCAACTTCGTTTTCTTCGAAGGCGATAATCGCTTCGGCAGTGGTGTGGGTGCGCGGGTGGTTCAGGCGCGGCGGGTAGGGTTCGATCCCGGCGCTGCGCAGCTCGTCCAGCTTGGCTAGCCGGATTTGATCGCGTTCGGTGCTGGTATCAGCCATGAGCTTCCTGTAATGTTATTCAACTGCGACGATTTCGAATTCCAGATTACCACTCGGCGTCGGCACGGTGATGTGATCGCCCATGTGTTTGCCCATCAGCGAACGGCCCATCGGCGATTCGTTGGAAATCCGCCCGTTGCCGGGGTTAGCTTCCGCAGAGCCGACAATGAAGTAGGTTTCCTGGTCGTCGTATCCAACTTCGCGGATGGTGACAGAACGACCCAGATCCACGCGGTCTGCGGGGGTGTCGTGATTTTGGATCACGACGGCGCGCTTGAGCCGCTGTTCCAGTTCCATGATGCGGCCTTCGAGAAAGGCTTGCTGGTTCTTGGCCTCATCATAGCCCGCGTTTTCCGAGATGTCGCCGTCGGCCTTGGCCTCGCCAATGCGTTGCGCCACTTGTTCGCGCCCTTCGGTGCGCAGATATTCCAGCTCATCGCGTAGCGCGCGCAGGCCCTCTTCGGTGATATAGATTGGTGCTTGCTTCCCGTTGCCCATAACGAGTTTTAACTGCCTCTTACTTCAGATGGTCGAACCAACGTCATATCGTTGTCGTTTGTTTATTTAACAAAGCCCGGCACCAAACTCGGTGCCGGGTGTTAACAGTCGTTTTATTTAACTGGCACGGTTATTATAATGTCAAGCAGATCAAATGTGCAAATGCACTGCTGCTTGGCATCACCCCCACGTTTCCCAGTAACGTTCAGCGGGGATTTGTTCACCGGTAGCGTAAGCTTGCGCTTCCAGCGCCTCCAGAACGCGTCCGCGCAGGTCACCGTCGCCTGGGAAGAGCATTTCGAGCTGGCTGGTATAGGCCATAACGGCATCAGCCTTGCGTTGCAGCACCGCAGGCGGCAGGATCACGTGTTCCGGTTGACGCCGGTCAGACTGCGCCAGCCACGTCAACCGTTCTTCCAGTCCTTCAGGCCGCCGCGCGATGTAGGGATAGTCCTCGAAATAGTGCAGACTATAGCCGAATTGCTCCAGCAGTAGTGCCGCGCGCTGCACCACTTGGTGATCCACATGTTCGCCAATCGCCAGCGGCACGATTAGGATACACGCAGCCGGGTGCGACAACGCCGCCACCCAGCGCGCGATCTCTTCCACCAGCGGCTCATCCGCGGCGTCCACCGCGCCAAACAGCGCGGCTTCGCTGTCGTACAGCCAGCGGCCATCGGCCGGGTCGCGGCGATAGATGGCATCCAGGAAATCCGCGGCCACGCCGGGCGCACCCAGCACCCGCAGTGCGCGCGCTTCTTCTTTGCGCCGTTGTTCGATTAGATCCGCTTCAGCCAGCGGGCGGGCATGGATTGTCTGCGCGAACGGCGACAGATCCGCGTAGTCCGGCTTGCCGCCAAAGATCGTGGCAACCAGCGTTGGCTCACCGGCGTCACGCAACTGGGCAAGTGCACCGCCGCAGGAGAGCGCGGCGTCGTCGTAGTGGGGCGAAAGAACAATGCGCGTTTTGCTGGACATAGTCACCTCTGGCGCAAGTATAACACCGACGCGGGCGAGATGCAACCGCGCCGCGTCAACTCTGCCGGATGCTTTTGTGCCGGGTGGAAAGTCTTTTCTGTTACGAAATACGGACTTTTGAAAAGCCCTGAATTTTGGTTAATTCGACTTGATTTTTCTTCATAATTGAGGTAAACTAATCTAATGTTAATCTTTCTCGCGGAGGTTCACGCCAATTATGGCTCAACAGCCAAAGGCTGATGGTCGTGAGCGCGCGCTCGACGTCGCCGTTTCCAATCTGAAGAAACGCTTTGGCGAAGGTGCGATTATGAAGCTGGGCGAAGCAGCGGATATGCGCGTGGTGGCGATCCCCACCGGCGCCCTTTCGCTCGACCTGGCACTGGGCGTTGGCGGCCTGCCGC
>JBAQWV010000098.1:0-2737 GCA_049299095.1 Anaerolineae bacterium
GTCTAACATGAGAAGATTCGCGGACAAACCGCCAGATAGCGGGGTCTGCCTGTGCATAATGACAGTTACATCCCCTGTCATAATTACGCAGTCAGTTTCGTTGTACCTGCCGCACTTACAAAGCCGCCAAACCCAAAAAGGTTCTGCTCGCGAGGATATAGGCCAAATGGCGGATTGTCTTCTATCCACAAAGACCTATAATACCTACATACCCCACCCCCTGGGGGAGGGGGTTATCGAGCGAACCGATGAACGAGTCCACACGCGAAGAAGTCGCGCAAAGGCTAGCCAGTGCGGCGGGCCACTTGAAAGGTATTGAGCGCATGACGCGCGAGGATGCCCATTGTATTGACCTAATCCGCCAAATCCAGGCCGTGCAGGCTGCGCTGAACAAGGCCAGCACCATGCTCCTGGATGGCCATCTCCACACCTGCCTGGCACAAACCGTGCGCGGGGCAGATGCCGCGGAGCGCGAGCGGGTGTTGTATGAAGTAACCGCCATTTTTGAGATGTCCGGTAAGCTCAATTTATCACCTTTCCAAGGAGTAAAGTCTCTAATGAACAGCAAGACCTTTATCGTCCCCAATATTAGTTGCGGGCATTGCACCCACACGGTGGAAACAGAAGTGGCCGGCGTAGCCGGTGTAACAAGCGTTAAGGCAGATGTAAACACGAAGCAGGTCACAGTAGCCTGGGAGCCTCCGGCTACCTGGGACCAAATCGCGGCCGTGCTACTAGAGGTCAACTACCCGCCAGAAGGTTTGATCCAAATCAACTAGAGGATTTCAGATGACGGAACAGAAGCAGATTACCTTTCCCGTTATTGGCATGACCTGTGCCAACTGCGTGGCATCGGTCGAACGCACTTCTAAAAAGGCGCAAGGCGTCACTGATGCCGTGGTTAATTTCGCCAGCGAGAAAGTCACAATCACCTATGACCCGAACGTTACGTCCGTGTCCGAGGTGACGGCCGACGTGGTGAGCCGGGTAAAGAAGGCCGGCTATGAGATTCCGACGGCTACGCTGGAACTGCCGCTGTTGGGTATGACCTGCGCCAACTGCGTCACCACTATTGAGCGAAGTCTGAAAAAGGTGGATGGCGTGATCGATGCGTCGGTCAATCTGGCCAACGAGCGGGCCACAGTCTCTTATACACCCGGCGAGGCCAGCCGCGAGACATTGGTTGCCGCGGTGCGGCGCGCTGGTTATGACGTGATCGAAAGCGAATCGGACGAGGAGCTGGAGGATGCGGAAGCGATCGCGCGGCAATCGGAACTGCGCCATCAGTGGCAGCGGTTCATCGTCGGCACGATCTTTACTGTTCCCCTGGTCGTGCTGACCATGGCGCGTGACTTCGGCCTGCTTGGCATGTGGGCCCATGACGCCGCCTGGCTAAACTGGCTGTTTCTGGTTCTGGCGACACCGGTCCAATTCTGGGTCGGTTGGGATTACTACACCGGCGCCTACAAAGCTCTCCGTAACGGCAGCGCCAACATGGACGTGCTGGTAGTCATGGGCACAAGCGTGGCCTACTTTTATAGCCTAGTCGTGCTAGTGGCGAACACATTTGGCGTGACTCGTTTTGGCGTTCACGTTTACTTCGAAACAGCCGCAGCCATTATCACGCTCATCGTCCTGGGTAAGCTCTTGGAAGTGCGGGCCAAAGGCCAGACCAGCGAAGCGATCAAGAAGCTAATGGGCCTGCAAGCCAAGACGGCCCGCGTCGTTCGCAACGACCTGGAAATAGACATTCCCATCGCGGAAGTAGTGAAAGGCGACGTTGTCATCGTCCGCCCCGGCGAGAAAATCCCCGTGGATGGGGTCATTGTCTACGGGCACTCAGCTATCGACGAGAGCATGATCACTGGCGAAAGCCTGCCGGTGGATAAGGGTGTTGGTGACGAGGTAATCGGGGCGACGATCAACAAGCAGGGACGGCTCAAGTTTGAAGCCACAAAGGTCGGCAAAGAGACAGCCCTGGCGCAGATTATCAAGCTTGTAGAACAGGCCCAGGGCAGCAAGGCGCCCATTCAGCGGTTAGTAGATCGGATTTCTGCCTACTTCGTCCCAGCTGTAATAGGTATCGCCCTTTTCACATTTGTGCTGTGGTGGGTGGTTGGTGGCGAGTTTGTGCCTGCGCTCACCAGGCTGGTGGCCGTGCTCGTCATCGCCTGCCCTTGCGCCATGGGCCTGGCAACGCCCACGTCGATCATGGTTGGTGTGGGCAAGGGCGCGGAGAACGGCATCCTGTTCAAGAACAGCGCGGCCCTGGAACATGCGCACAAGTTAACCGCCATTGTTCTGGACAAGACCGGCACCATCACGAAGGGCATGCCATCAGTTACCGACATCGTCGTGAGCGACCATGCGCGGAACGGGCAAGCAAATGGGGATTATTGGCTGCGGCTGGCCGCCTCGGCCGAGCGCGGCTCGGAACATCCCGTAGGCGCGGCGATTGTGAGTTCGGCTCAAGATAAGGGGCTTTCTCTGAGCGAGCCGGCCGGCTTCGAAGGTATCGCCGGGCACGGCATTGCCGCGACGGTCGACGGTCACCTGGTTCTCGTGGGTAACCTGCGTTTGATGGAGCGAGAGAATGTCCTTCTGAACGGCCTCGGCCCTAAAGCCTCCCAGCTACAAAACGAGGCCAAGACGGCGATGTGGTTGGCGGTAGATGGTCAGGCCAGCGCCGTCATCGGCGTCGCCGATACCATCAAGGATGGGTCTCGGGAGGCAGTCG
>JBAQWV010000099.1:0-3434 GCA_049299095.1 Anaerolineae bacterium
GCCAACATCTGTGTTGTGCCGTTGGCGGAAACGGCTAGCAGCGCCAATACCGTTGTGCCATTCAGGCCAGTGTTGAACGCCGTCCAACTGCCGCCGCTGTTGTCACTGCGGTAGATACCCTCCCCCACGACACTGACCCAAATCACCAATGGCTGGTTGGGATCCAAGGCAATGGCGCGCACGGTTTTGCCGGCAAAGCCAATCTGTTGCCAGCTATCACCGCCGTTGATTGTTCTGTACAAACCGTTGTTGACCGAGCCTGCATAGACTACGGATGGCGAGGCCGCGACCAGCGCCACCGCACCTGGGCTGTCAATGACGCCGGTTGGTTGCCAACTGGCCCCATTGTCTGCGGAGCGCCACACGCCATTGTTAGCTGTGCCAACAAACAGCATCGAATCGCTTGACGCCAGACTGTAGTACAAATTTGTGCCAATGGTATTGCCGGCCACGGCCCAGGTTGTGCCGCCGTCAGTAGAGCGCAGCAACCCTGAGCCAACGGTCGCCGCCAGCAGCGTGGAATTATTAATCCACAGATCGCGCACGTAAGCGGTGTTGTATGGTGCAATTGCCTGCCACGACGCGCCACTATCTGCACTCAAAAACATGCCCTGGCTTTGCGTGCCTGCCAGCAGCAAAGCGCCCGATCTGCGCACCGCATAAACCTTGTTGTCATCGTTCAAAGCCGGAATATTGATTGGCGACCAAGCATTGGGGCCTTCGGGCACGCTTGCCTGGGAAAAGGCTGGCTTGGCAATAAAACTAAACATACTCGCAGCCACCAAAGCTAGCATCACCAAGGTTAATCCTGATAAAACTGTCAGTCTGTTTGTGCTCATCTTCCAGCCTCCGGCATAAAACATCAAGGAACAATCGTGGGTGCAGGAGTTTCGGTGGGTGATGTCGGTGGTGGTTCGGGCGTATTTGTTGGCGATGCGGTAGGTGGCTGCGGCTGAGAGGAGGCGCGCTGATAAGTCAACCGGCGACCTGCCAGGACCACGCGGGTCGCGTCGCCACCCACCACCGGCGCCAAGCGAATGCCCCACAGGTAGTCGCCCGGATCCAGCGGGTAATCGGCGACGGCGTCCAGTGCGGTAAGGTTAACCGTCAACTCATTGCCGAGCGTGGGTTGCGCCAAACCAAACCCATCGCGCAGGGGGTCCTGCCCGTCGCGATAGAGAAACACCTCGTAGCCCATGCCCGCGGGCAGCTCGCCCTCCGTGATCCGCCAGCTAAAGCGCGTTTCCCCGCCGACGGTCGCACCATTATCCGGTTGCGACAAGACGCCCTGCACGGTTCCCGCGTTCACCGGCGGCGCGGTCGGCGCGCTGAGTGTGTCAGCAGAAGGCAGAGTTGCCTTTGGAAGCGGGACTGGCGTAGGCGACCACACGGTTGGTGTGGGCGGTATCGGTGTTGCTGTCGCTGGCTCGGTCGTAGCTTCCGCAGTCGGTGTGTGCGTCGGCACAGGCGTCGAGGTCGGGATCGGTGTGGAGGTGGCGGCTACGGTCGCTGTGGCCGCCGGTAACACCGCCGCGGACACACTGTCTGTGGCGGGGGGTGTTGCCTGGCTGGCAGCAGCCTTTTGTGTTGGCTGAACGGTCAGGGTGGTCGAACGTGCGGTTACGACGGCCACCGTCCTTGCCGGTGGAACACTCGCAACACCCGGACGCTGGGAACCCTGCCATACAACCAAGCTGGCAACGGCCAGCAGCACCGCCACCCCCCCCAGCACGAAAGGCAGCAAGCCCGCTTTTGGCTTCTGCGAAGCGGACGTGGCTGCCGCGCCGGCTCGTTTAGGATTTCGCTGTTTGCTGCTGGGCAACCGCTGTGCCGCCTCGCTCACCATTTCCCGCATTTCCGCCGCATTCAGCCAGCGTCGCTCGCGCGTCAGGTGAAGCGCTTTGTGAATAATCAACTCTGTGCCACCGGAGATGGTACTGACCAATCGCGAGGGCGGCGCAAGCTGATTATCGCCCGATGCACGGGCCGGCGCAGGCGCAGGCGTCACTCCGGTCAACAAAAAATACATGGATGCGCCCACCGAATACAAATCCGAGCGTACATCAGTGGTGCTGTCGGCATACTGCTCGGGTGGTGAAAACCCAGGCGTAACGGCGTTCGCTCCAGCGAGTGTTTCGCTATCCGGTGAATACTCCTTGGCGATGCCAAAGTCCACCAACACTAGCGTTTCGTCCTGACGCAGCTTAAGATTGCTCGGCTTAATATCGCGATGGATGATGGGTGGTATCTGGCTGTGCAGATAAGTCAGGCTGTCTAGCAGTTCATCCGCCCAACGCAGCACCAGCCATTCGGGCTGAGGCCCTTTATGTTGCACGAGGGTTTCCAGATCGTCACCGGGGATATATTCCATCACCAGAAAATCCTGCTGGGTGTCGCTGAACACATCCCACACCCGCGGTAAACCATGATGGTGCAGCTTTTCCAGATACCCGGCTTCGCGTCGAAATTGCTCGCGCGCCTCTGCTGTACTCAACCGCGCCACCTTGATCGCCACAGGACGGCGATGCTGCAAGTCGTAGGCCAGATAGACCGTCCCCATGCCGCCGCCGCCCAGCTTGCGTTCCACCTGATAGCGATGATTTAGAATCGTGTTGGTGCCAATTTCGTCGCTCATACGGATATCCTGACTTGAATGCAGATCTTTCAGCGGAGTAGTAAAGGCAAATAAACCCGCCGCGATGGATTAGAAACCGTATTGGTCTGGTCAGGTATGTTGTTGACCGTCCATGTAGCCATCGCACCATCGTTGGTGATCACCACGACGGTATAGCTGGCTGCGGGATCAAACTCAACTGAACCAGGCCCCGCTTGCGGACTGTGAAAAGTCGGTGTGGCTGTTGAAGTGCGCGTCGGCGTATTACCCGGGCGCTGAACGCGGTACGAAACCGTGCCAGTCGCATTGGTTGCCAGTGTGCCCAGCGCCCAGCGCACGGTATCCCCCGGTTGAATGCCCGTGGAGCTTCCACCGTTGCTAATGCTGCCCGGCACCAATTGCACGTCGTTAGGAATGACGTTGGTAATTTCAAACGCGCTTAAAGCTGCGGATCCATTGTGATAGCTGATTTGGTAGGTGATTTCCTCGCCAGGATTGATCTCCCCGAAAGGTTCATTGCGCAAGACAAATGACCGTAACCCGGGCGTGGGTGTAATAGTTGGAGTTGGCGTCGCTGTAACTGTAGAGGTAGGCGTGGGTGTTGGGGGCGCAACGAAAGTATACTCCCAGACTTTATGATTGGTTCCGGCATACACCGTTGCGTTCCAACTGGACAGCGCAACGACTTCTGAACCTGCCAGGCCATCCAACTGCCAGGCGCTACCTGACCAGCGTAAAACGCCATTGCCCGATGTGCCTGCCAACATCTGTGTTGTGCCGTTGGCGGAAACGGCTAGCAGCGCCAATACCGTTGTGCCAT
>JBAQWV010000100.1:0-29073 GCA_049299095.1 Anaerolineae bacterium
TGGGATACCAAGTCCCTCGATGTATTCCCCACACGCGTGGGGGTGAACCGAGACACTCTTCGCTTTGTATCCCGCTTTGCAGGTATTCCCCACACGCGTGGGGGTGAACCGAATTCAATAGCGACGAGAAAATCTCCCTCCCGGTAACTTATCACCCCTTGCATCACATTGTTGTTTGGCAAAAGATTTGCCAATGCACGCCATCTGTGATAAATTTCTTGTGGAAAGACGCAGGATATGTCAGACTACGCAATCCAGCAAGCCGCTGATTTGATTCGTAACGCTTCGTTTGTCATGGTACTCACCGGTGCCGGTATGAGCACCCCGTCTGGCATCCCCGATTTCCGCAGCCCTTCTGCAGGGATTTGGAACAAACTCGACCCGATGGCTGTTGCCTCGATTTGGGGGTTTCACGAACATCCACAGGTGTTCTATCGCTGGTTTGTGCCGCTCGCCAAAGAAATTCGTGCGGCCCGCCCTAATCCAGCCCACTTTGCGCTGGCCGAGTTGGAACAAGCCAGCAACATACCTCTGCTGATCACGCAAAACATTGACGGCTTACATCAGGCAGCAGGCTCGCGGCATGTGGCCGAACTGCATGGCAATCTGGAAACGGCCACGTGTCTGGAATGTGGTCACCAGGTATCGCTAGACGACATTTGGCCGTTTGCTGAACATCTCCAGGTGCCCCGCTGCATCCACTGCAATGGCCTGATGAAGCCAGACGTAATCCTGTTTGGTGAGCCCCTTCCCTACGAGTCGCTGCGCGCCGCCCAGGAAGGTGCGCTGTTTAGCGATGTGCTGATCTCCATCGGGACCTCACTCGAAGTAGAACCCGCCGCCGACCTCCCCCACCTCGCCCGCCGCAGCGGTTCGCGCATCATCATTATCAACCGCCAGCCTACGGTCGCAGATAAAATCGCCGACGTGATTATTCATGACGACGTGTTGGTCGCCCTCCCCGCGCTGGTGCGCGCGCTGCACCGTTAGCCCGTGCCCTAGCGCAGCCAAAACCACGCCAACACCACCAGCCCCAACCCAATACGATAGATGCCAAACAGCTTGAAGCTATTGCGTGCTACATAGCGCAACAGCCAGCCAATAGCTAGCAGGGCTACGATGAACGATACTACTGTGCCAAGTATCAAATTAACAGTATCACTACGCGAAATTTGATCCAAATTTGACAGCAAATCGTAAATCGTCGCCATACCCAGCACTGGAATCGCCAAATAGAACGAAAACGCGGTCGCGGTGGAACGATCCAGCCCGGCAAACAAGCCACCGATGATGGACATGCCGGAACGCGACGCACCAGGAATCAAGGCCAGCACCTGCGCAATACCCACGGTCAATGCCTGTCGCGGGCTGATGTCGTACAGCGATGTCGTGTGTCCAGCATGCGGTCGCCGCTCCACCCACAACAACGCCAAGCCCCCAACGATCAGAGCCGCAGCTACTGTTACCGGGTTAAACAAGCGTTCCTTGATCCAGTCGTGGATCAAAAAGCCGATCCCAGCAGCCGGCACAAAGGCAATCGCAAGGTTCAGCCAAAAACGCTGCACTGCGCGGCTTTGCGGCACGCTCTTCACCTGTTGCCACAGGTCGCGGCGATAGTACCACACCACTGCCAGCACCGCGCCGAGTTGAATGAAAATCTCGAAAGTCCCGCCCATGCTTCCGGTGAAATCCAGCAGATCGGACATCAGGATCAAATGTCCGGTGGATGAGATCGGCAAGAACTCGGTGATCCCTTCCACAATGCCCAGGACAATCACTCGCCATAGTTCGGCTACATTAACCATAACAACGCCTCGTTTGTAAAAATAAGCGCGAGCCAGCTCGCAAACCGCACCAGTATACCCCGCTTCCCTGCGCTGTCAAAGCCGGTTGCGTTCCCCCAACGTGCACGGAGTTTCGCCGTGCTTCATCTGCACAAAATGTGTACAACCGTAGGGAATCCCTCTTGACAGAGCCGCCCGTTTCGGTTAGCATACGCGCATGAATACGCAACAAGCCACTTTGCAGATCGAAGGCATGGACTGCGCAGACTGCGCGCTGAAGCTGGCCAAGGGTGTCAATGCCCTCTCCGGCGTGAATACCTGCACGGTCAGCTTTACCAGCGCACGCATGGACCTGGTTTTCGATCCCACCATAGCCACCCTCAGCCAAGTGGAACAGCGTGTGCGCACACTCGGCTACGCCATCGCCGCGCCCCCGGATATCGCCGCACGCGCTATGCCGGCACGCGGCGGCTGGCGCGCCCATTTTCAACGTCGCCCCCAAGACGCTCTGACCCTGGCTGCAGGCATTTTGCTGCTTGCCGGGGTGCTGACGCACTTCGCCGGTGGACCAGAGCCAGTCGCCATAGGCCTGTACACCGTCAGCATCCTTGTCGGCGGCTGGCCGATCTTCCGCAAGGCGGTCAGCAGCGTGCGCATCAATCACGAACTGGACATCAACGCCCTGATGACGCTGGCTGTGCTGGGCGCGATGGTCATCGGTGAATGGGTGGAAGCCGCGGTGGTGGTGTTTTTGTTCAGTCTCGGCGAGGCGCTGGAAGGCTACACCATGCAGCAGGCGCGCAATGCCATCCGCAGCCTGATGAGCCTCAGCCCGGCGGAAGCCACGGTCTTGCGCACCTGCCAGGACTGCGCGGAACATCAAGGCCAGCCGCTGCCCGGTGGTACACCTTACACCAGTGGCCCCTGTCCCTGGTGCGGCACAGAAGAACAAACCTTGCCCGTCGAACGACTAGTAATCGGCGATCGCATGTTGGTGCGCGCGGGCGAACGCATCCCCATGGACGGCATGGTGCGCAGCGGCCAGTCCGCGGTCAACCAAGCCCCAATCACCGGCGAAAGCCTGCCTGTAGACAAAACCCCTGGCAGCGAGGTTTTCGCTGGCACGATCAACGGCGCGGGCGTGCTGGAGATCGAAGTCACGCGGCTGGCCGCGGATAACACGCTCAGCCGCCTGATCCATTTGGTCGAGGAAGCGCAGGATCAACAAGCGCCGGCGCAACGCTGGATTGACCGCTTCGCGCGCGTGTACACGCCGGCAGTCGTGCTCGTGGCGCTGGCTGTAGCCGTGCTACCGCCACTGCTGCTGCGTCAGCCCTTTTTCCCCACTCCCGACGCCACCGGCTGGCTATATCGCAGTCTAACCATGCTGGTCATCGCCTGCCCCTGTGCGCTCGTAATTTCGACGCCGGTCAGTGTGGTTAGTGCCATCAGCGCGGCTGCGCGGCATGGGGTGCTGATCAAAGGCGGGGCATATCTGGAAGCACTTGGCAGCGTGCGTGCGGTCGCTTTTGACAAGACCGGCACCATAACCGAGGGCCGACCCGCACTTACCGAGGCGCAATGTCTCGATCATGCCCCGCTGGCTGCCACTTGCGCCGACTGCGACGATGTGCTGGCACTAGCTGCCGCAGTTGAGCGACGCTCTGAGCATCCGCTGGCCGCCGCGGTGGTACAAGCCGCGGAAGCGCGGCAGGTAGCGGGCCGCTATGCTCCCGCCGAAGCTGTGGAAACGCTGGCAGGCCGCGGTGTGCGCGGCGTAGTGAATGGTCACCAGATTGTGGTCAGCAGCCACCGCAGCGTGCATGAGCAAGCCGTCGCCCATGCTGAGCAGCTTTGCCAGCAGATCGAACGTGTAGAGGCCGCGGGACAAACCACCATGGTGCTGCGCGACGAGCGTGGTGTGCGCGGCTTTTTGGCTGTGGCCGACCAGGTGCGACCCGGCAGCGCCGCGGCCGTTACCGCGCTGAAGCAGGCTGGCGTGCAACAGGTGGTCATGCTGACTGGCGACAACGCGGCCACCGCACAAGCCATTGCCGCGCAGGCTGGCGTGGACGAAGTGCTGGCCAACTTGCTGCCCGCGGACAAAGTACAGGCTGTGGAGGCGCTGCAAACGCGCTACGGCAGTGTGGCGATGGTCGGTGACGGCGTAAATGATGCGCCTGCGCTGGCTCGTGCCAGCGTCGGTATTGCAATGGGCGGTGCGGGCAGTGATCAGGCGCTGGAAACCGCCGACGTCGTGCTGATGGGCGACGATCTGACCCTGCTACCCTTTGCCGTGCGCCTCAGCCGCCAAGCCCGTCATGTGATTATGCAGAACATCGTCCTCAGCCTGGCGATAAAGGCCCTCTTTTTGGTGTTGGCCTTGTTCGGTGCGGCCACCCTGTGGATGGCAGTCTTTGCTGACGTTGGCGCTTCGCTGCTCGTTATCCTCAACGGTATGCGCTTGCTGCGCGTCAAACCAACCCCTGTATAAAAGTTAGTTTTTTCTCTTCGTGCTCGTTGTCGGTGTCGCCACTCGACGAAACGGTTTGGTTTTATGCAGCCCAATATAGATACCCCAGAGCTGACGCTGGCCGGGTTAACGCGTCGCTGCGCACAGGAAACGGAGGCTTTCTTCCGTCGCGATGCCTATGACCCGCATTTCTGCTACGAGCTGTTCCGACGTGCGGTTACAGAGCAGAACCAGCGCGCCTTTGCTTTTCTTTATACCCAGTACACGCCGCTGGTCACCGGCTGGGTGGAGCGGCATCCCAGTTTTCGCAACGCGCACGAAGAGACGCAATATTTCGTCAACCGCGCCTTTGAAAAGTTTTGGCGTGCGCTATCCGCGGAAAAATTCTTGCAGTTCGCGGATCTCAAGGCGCTGCTCGGCTACCTGAAGCTGTGTACGCACAGCGTGTTGATTGATTATACGCGTTCACGTCAGGTCGAAGTGTTGGACGAAGAAACAGGTGACAGCTCGCTGATGGACCTGGCCGCGAGCGCACACATGGAGGACGACGCATTGCAACAGGCTGTGCGCCGCGACTTCTGGGCGCTCATTCGCAGCCGACTGACCGGCGAAAAGGAGGAAGCCGTCATTTATGGCTCATTCGTTATGGCTCTAAAACCGGCTGAACTACAAGCCTACTATGCACATCTCTTCACGGATATCAAAGATGTCTATCGCACCAAGCAAAACGTGCTCGATCGCCTGCGACGCGATCTGGAAATTCAAAAAACTCGTGCGGACTACCTGTAAAATGGTGAAAAATTTCGTTTATTGGGGTAGAGGAGAATAACCCTGTCCTATGACTGATCAAGCTCACCAGTTCGATGATTTCGAACTTTTCATGACAAATAAATTATTCCGGGCCACCTGCCCGCCCGCGCTTGATTTGAGCGAATATCAGCAGGGCTTGCTGTCACCCGCCGAACTCACGCGCATCTCCGGACACGTGCAAGGTTGCCTCTATTGTCAGGAAGAGCTGGCCCAACTTCAACTCTTCCTGCAACAGCCTGATCCGTACCTGCAACCCAACCCGCTGGCTACGCTGCGCCAGCACGGCGCGGCGTTGATAGGGCGTCTCGTCAACGCGGCCCAACGGCTTGGTCAGCCCGGCCTCACCCCCGCAGCGGTTGGATTGCGTGGCGACGCCGTCGGACCGCTGGTCTACGAAGCGGGTGATATGCAGATCAGCATCGAAATCCAGAATGACGCCGAACATACCGGCTATCTGGCGCTTTTCGGTCTGCTAATCAACCTAAACAACGGCCATAATACGCTGGCCGAGCTGTGGAACGAGAGCGGGCTGGTGGTTGACACCCCGGTGGACGCCATCGGCAACTTCGCGTTTCACCAGCTCACACCCGGCCTGTACGAGCTATTCATCGCCAACGAGCAACTTGACATCCACATTCCTGATCTAAAAGTGCAATTTGAATAGTCAGGGTACGCAAGCCTCCGCCAAATAAAAAGTCAGTGCGAACCATGAACGCCGAAACTTTGGCCGCAACGCTTCTAGCTGAAGACAGCCCGACCGGACGGCAACGCCTGCTGTTGCAGCAATCCGCCGCGCTCGATGACTGTCTTGCCGCGCGCCTGAAAAGCGAAGCAGATCGCCTGCTGCGCATTGATCCTACCCAGTCGCTGGCTGTTGGCGATGCCCTGCACGAGCTGGCCGCAGCTAGCCGTAGCCCGCTGCACAAGGCGCTGGGACTGCTCGCACAGGCCAACGCCTACAACATCGGCCTGGCGCGCTACGAAGACAGCCTGAAGCTCTACGAAGAAGCCGCCACGCTCTATCACATTCACCAGCGCCCGGTGGAAGCAGCCAATACGCAAATTGGCCGCCTCTACGCGCTGGCGAACCTGGGACGTTACAGCGAGGCAGAATGTGCCGGGGAGCAGGCCGCGGTCGTGTTGCGCGGCCATTCGGCCTGGCTGCCGCTTGCCAAGCTACTGGTCAACCTGGCGATTACCTACGGTCGCCGCGGCAACGACGTGACGGCTATTCAGCTTTTCGATGAAGCGGTCAGCCTGTATGGCAAGCTGGACTTGCTCGGCTCCCCCTACGAAGCGCGCGTGCAGTTCAGCCGGGCGATTGTTCTACGCAATCTGGGCCGCTTCGACGAATCGATCCAGGCCAGCCATCGCGCGATTGCATTGAGCGACCAGACCGATCAGCGCGTGGACCAGGCCCGTTCCAAACAGAGTTTGGCGATCACCTATTTCGTGCTGGGGCGTTACAACGAGGCGCTGGAGCTACTCTATCAGGTGCGTGACCGCTTTGTTGAAGACCAACGCGACCGCGATGTGATCCTGGTAGACCTGTTTATCAGCGATTGCCTGCTGCACCTGCGCCGTTTCCACGATGTGCTGGAGCGCACCGCCGAGGTGCAAATGCGCTTTGATGCGCTGGGCAGCCAGCTTGAGATCGCACAGGCGTTGCTGAACCAGGCGCAGGCCTATGCGGGCTTGCAACAGGGTGCGCAGGGGCAGGAATCGTTGCTGAAGGCCCGCACGATCTTTGCCGCCGAGGAAAATTGGGCCGGTGTCCACAGTGTGGATTTGCAGCGTGCCGGGCTGCTGTTGCAAGACGATCAGCCGCAAGCCGGCTACGCATTGGCACTGGCCTGCGCCGAGGCGCTGCAAGCCAGTAACCTGCCGATTAAGGCCGCGGAAGCGCAGCTAGTGGCTGCGCGTGCCGCACTGGCGCTGCAAGACATACCCAGCGCACAGCGGTTAGTCCAAGCAGTGGCCACCGCGGCCGACGGATTTGATCTGCCGCAGCTCGGCTATCAGGCCAACCATCTGCAAGGCAGGCTGGCTGTCAGCAGCGGCGCAACTGAAGACGCCGTCCGTGCGTACAGTCAGGCTATCGAAAGCCTGGAACGGCTGTGCGGGCGACTGATGATCGAACACCGCGCGGATTACCTGGAGGACAAGGACACCATCTACGGCGACATGGTGCTGCTCTGTCTCGATCTGAACCGGCCCGCGCAGGGGCTGCAATATGCGGAACGTGCCAAGTCGCGCGCCCTGCTTGATCTGCTGGCCTATCGCATGGATTTGAGCATTTGCGCGCGCAGCCCGCAGGACAGCGCCATCGTTGAGGAGTTGAGTCAGTTGCGCGCCGAGCGCGACCGTCTCTGCCGACGCCGCGAAAGCCGCGAAGAAGTTGCCTTGCGCAATCTGCCCTCGTTGCCCACGGGCGATCAGGTCATGGGACTGGAAAAACGTATCACCGACCTGTGGCACGAGTTGCTCGTGCGCAACGCTGACTACGCGCGTGACGCCGTACTCTGGCAGGTACGCAGCGAAACGGTGCAGCCCTTGTTGCCCGCGGACACGCTGCTGATCGAATATTTTATCGCTAAAGAGAAGCTGGTGCTGTTCGCGGCCACGCGCGACGACATCGAAGCGCATGTGCTGGCCGTTGATCCGGGGCACGTACAGGAGTTAGCCTCCAAACTGTGGCTGAACCTGCGCTCGACCCCCTTCAGCCGCAACGAAATGATGGCCGCGCTGACCCGCAATGCCCAGCAATTGTTACATCAATTGTATCAAGCCCTGCTGGAGCCAATCCAGCAACAACTGGCTGCGTACCACAAGATCATCGTTGTGCCCCACGCATCGCTGCACTATCTGCCCTTCTCTGCCCTGCACGACGGCGAACGTTACCTGTTGGAACGCCACGAGTTCAGCACACTGCCTGGCTCCAGCTTTTTACGTTATTGCCAAAGCAGTAGCAGCGGGCAGGGCGCACCAGCCAGCTTCGGTTATTCGCTGAACGGTCATTTGCCTTCTGCCGCGCGCGAGGCGCAGGCGGTCGCGCGCCTGGTAGACGGGGCCGCGTGGGTAGAGGAAAAGGCCACGCTGGAACAGGTGAGGCAGGTGGCGAGCGATGCACGGCTGCTGCACATGGCAACGCACGGCGAATTTCGTCCTGACAACCCGCTTTTTTCTGGCCTTTTCCTGGCTGATGGTACGCTAACCACGCTTGACGTGTTCAACCTGCGTCTGCACGCATCGCTGGTAACATTGAGTGCCTGTCAGACCGGACAAAGCGTGGTGTCCGGCGGCGACGAATTGCTGGGGCTGATGCGTGCGTTCCTGTACGCGGGTGCGTCTTCGCTGGCACTAACGCTGTGGCCGGTTGAGGATCAAGCCACCGAACGACTGATGACAGCGTTTTATACGCAGTTGGCGCAGGGGCAAACCAAAGGCGCGGCCCTGCGCGCCGCCCAGCTTGCCTTGTTGCACACCATTGAGCCGGATCGTGCGCGTTGGCAGCATCCCTATTATTGGGCAAGTTTCTTCCTGGTAGGAAGTTCTGAGAATTTATAGCATAAGGAGTGGTGAGGAATGAAGCAAGAAAGTTCAAACACGCAGCGTCCCCGCGGTCTTTGGCGCGCGTTGGCGCTGCTGCTGGTCTGTGCGCTGCTCGTTGCAGCCTGTGGGCAACAGCAGCTTGTTCAACGCGGCGAACCAACGCCGCAAGCCGAGCCGACCCAGCCGTCATCGGAAGAGCCGAAACCGCAAGAGGTCAGTTATTTTGTACCCAATCAGATCGTCTTGTCCGGCCCATCCGGCCAGTTAAATGAGGTTATTGGCGCTGCCGCGAAGATTCTGGGCGAAGCAGACCCCAAAATCAGCTTTGCGCGCGTTTCCGTGGCTACGCTGGACGAATTGGCCCAACTGGGTGCAGCCAATTGCAGCCTGTTGCCCACTTTGCAGGAACAACGTTACGCGGTCGTTCAGTATCAGGTGACCAGCCCTGCCCGCCTGCCGCTGGCGCAGATCACCCAGGCAATTGAAAAGGCGCGCCAGGGGATGCCGGGCGTCGCACAGGAGTTGAACTGGCTGACTGGCGCGCCGCCGCAAACCATCGCTGGTAATCCCTGGGGACCAGAAGGCAGTCCGTGGGGGCCAGAGGGCAGCCCCTGGGGACCAGAAGGTAGTCCGTGGGGACCAGAAGGCAGCCCCTGGGGGCCAGAGGGTAGCCCGTGGGGGCCGGAAGGCAGCCGTAGCGGCACGGAAGTGCTGGGTGTGGGTGGAACTGCGTTTCGCACCCAGTGGGCGTTCGGTGCCAGAAGCGGTATTGACGCGCTGGCAGCTCGCCAGCCCACTGCACAAGAAGCTGGTGGTAAGGGCGTGCTGGTGGGTGTGTTCGATACCTCTCCCTTCCCCCCGTCTATGACCGCAACCACTTTCGTTATGGCGCCCAACGAGCAACCCTGGACGCTGAATCTGGTTCACCCTATTCCGGGTGGTCGGCCAGCCGGTAGCACTAAGATGAACGTCCCCAATCATGGCTTGTTTGCAGCTGGGCTGATTCATGCAGTTGCCCCACAGAGCAGCATCGAGCTAATCCGCGTGCTGGATGACACGGGCCAGGGTGACATGCAAACTCTGAACCGTGCGCTGATCGCCTTTATCCAGCGGGCAGCCTCTTCGCCAGACACCCGCAGCGCCGTTATTAACCTGAGCTTGGGGTTGCATTTGCTGCCGGAGGAGGCGACACAGGATTTACCTGCCGATGTGCAATCGCTGCGTACCATCTTGCAGGTTGCCACGGAATGTTATCCGATTGTGGTGGCAGCGGCCAGTGGCAACGATTCTGCCGGCCCAGAACCAGCCTCCCAGGCCAACATTCCCGCCATTTGGGGGATGGATCCAACCTATCCCGGCAATGCACAGCTCATCGCCGTGGCTGCCAGCAATCAGGCCAAAATGCAATCCTGCTTCTCCAATGACGGCGAAGTGGCGGCCCCGGGTGGTGATGGCGGGCGCGCCGCGGGCGAGTGCATTCAGGTAATCACCGAGTGTAAAGACGACTGTCCCTATGGCCTGCTTAGCTTGTCCATCTCTTCGCCAAGCGGCTACACCTACTGGAACGGCACATCCTTTGCCGCGCCACTGGTCAGCGGACAGGCCGCACTATTGCTGGGCAACGGCTTGGCAGCGCCTAACGTCGAGGCGTGCATCCTCAGCACGGCCACGCCGGGCAACCCGATCTCGGTCGCCAACGTGCAGCAAAGCCTGGCTAGCTGTCGTCCTTAAGTCAAAATTGGGAGGTGGCCCAAACAAGCCACTTCCCAATTTTCCCCCGTTTCACTCCAGATGTTCATTTTTGCGTAATATCCCTCATTGAGACAAAATAGAGTTGTCTTAAGGAGGGTGCCATGCTTGAACTTCAACCGTGGGTGAGGTCAATTTTAGCTGACCCCATTACCAAACAACCTGTATCACCCGACGCATTCCCTTTTATCCGTGGGGTATTGGACGCCAGAATTTTCCTAAAAAACACCTTCGGGTATCAGGACTGGACAGCGGGGCAGGAAAAATATGAGATTTTTGCAGCAAAGGAGCGCTTATCTGCGGCTGGCTATCAAGCCGAAATCGCGCGCGACCGTTCCACGTACGAGTATTATCGTTTAACCGGGCGTATTCTCGACTGCGGCGGTGGCATCGGTACGATGCGCGAGTTTCTCCCACCTGATGCAGAGCATGTTTCAACAGACCCCTGGCTATATGCCCCCTTTGTTAATAGGCCGATTCGTAAAGCAGCGTATTCCTGTTTGAGCCAGCCGCTTAATTTTATTGCTGCTATGGCTGAGTTTCAGCCGTTTTCTGCCGAATCATTTGATTGGGTACACATGCGGTCTATGCTCGACCATGTGCAAATTCCTGATCTGGCTCTGTTGGAAGCCCATCGTGTGCTGAAGCCAGACGGGCGGGTCTTGATCGGTCTGCATGTGACCGGAGGCAAAAGCGGCATTGTACCGCCCAAACAACGCTTAAAGACCCATATCAAAAATGGTTTTGAGCAAATGGGCGTTGAACGCTGGAAAGATCCGCACATTTGGCACCCCACCTATGCCGATCTGCTCGCCCTGATCCGCGACAATGGCTTTCAAACAGAAGACACTTATTGGCAACCGAATTCCGATGTTTGCTATCTCTGCGCCAGAAAGGCCCGCTAATCCACAGGATATCAGAACAGACGCTGGATGCTGACTGCCTGTGGGCCGCGCGGCGAGGTTTCCACCGTATACTCGACTAAATCACCCTCGCGCACTGCTTCAACTTCCCCGGCTGCCATAGCGCTGCGATGGAAGAACAGCTCCACCCCGTCCGGCTGCGTGATGAAGCCCCAATGCTTGCGCCCATTGTAGAACTTCACCACTCCCCTGCGTCGGTCTGCCACAGGTAATAAAACGCGGCAGCCTGGGCAATGGATCGGACTTATTTCGGCTTGGCGCTGCTCTTCAGGTGTCCAGAGAAATTGCGTTTGGCAGCTCGTGCATACGAGCAGTTGATCATGCTTCACGACTAAATCCGATCAATGTTATTATGTCAATATGTTTCGCAAAGCCGACAGCTTTGACAAAAACGACAGGGTGGATAAAATGACACTGGTTGCGGCGACGTGGCCAAGCGGCAAGGCAAGGGTCTGCAAAACCCTGATCGCCGGTTCAAATCCGGCCGTCGCCTCTCAAATGGCCTATAGCGGTTGATGTCTTCTTCGGACGGGCGTCATGCGCTATAGGCCATCTGCTATCACGTTCCTGTGGGGCGGTGGCGGAATGGCAGACGCATCGGTCTTAAAAACCGAAGGGGAAACCCGTGTGGGTTCGAATCCCACTCGCCCTACTCTCGCAAGCCAGCGCAGTTAACTGCGCTGGCTTTTATTTTTGAATGGGCGCAGCCCGTACTTTTGACGAAGGTATCCGTGACATGGAGGAGTTGGAAACTCGTCCTACGCTGCCGGACGCCCTTGCGCTTCGATATCAGACCCTGAGTTTGTATCGTTTCTTTATTTCGACTTGCGCGCCGTGATCTTCGGCGCAGGCTTGGCTGCCGGTTTCGCGGGTGCGGCTGGCTTCGCACTCGCTTTGGCCGCAGGCTTGGCTGCCGGTTTCGCGGGTGCGGCTGATTTGGCACTCGGCTTGGCTGGCTGCGTCGGTGCTGTGGCGCGTGCGCTGCCGCGCGCTGTTTTCGGCGCAACGGTGGTCACATCGTCGAGAGCAAAGCCACGGCTGACCGGCTCGGTTTTGGCTGCGGCTGCCCGCGAGGGTGCAGCTTTGGCCACAGGTTTTTTGGCTGCGGGCTGGGTCGCCGGTTCTGTTTCAGCCCAGCCACCGAGCGATAGTTGCGTGGCGTCGGCAGACGTTTCTGTCGCGTCTGCCAGCAAATCCGTGGCAGCGTCTGTGGGCCGAATGGGCGCGGTCGGCGTGGTGACGCCGTTGCGTCGGCTGCCACGTCTGCGCGCGGTTGGTAAATGCAGCAGCGCAGCCACCCCGTCACCCTGGGCAGGCTGGATCAATAACTTCCCTTGCGCACTGCGTTTGCCGTCGGGGATTTCGCTGAAGTCCAGCTTGCGCAGCGTGCCTTTCCGGCTGGCGCTAAAGAATTCATCCGCGGCTTCCGCGATCACCGCGTCCACAATGGCGCCGCTTTTCTGGCCCAGCCGTGTGGCGGCCACGCCAGAGCCGTAACGTCCCTGCACCGGAAATTCGCTCAAAGGGGTGCGCTTGAAAAAGCCTGCGGTGGTCGCCAACGCCAGTTCTGCGTTGCCGCGCGCCATGCCCAGCGCCACCACTTCATCGCCGCTGCTCAGCTTGATCCCCCATACGCCAGCGGCAGGCAGGCCCATCGCGCGTACGTCGGCTTCGGCAAAGCGAATCGCCTGCGCCAGCTTGCTGACCAGCATAATATCGCCGCTGCCGTCGCTGAAAGCTGCGCCCACCAGCTCGTCGCCGTCGTCCACGTTCATGGCTACGGTCGCACCCAACGCAGTGCGCGCCTCGGCCACCGTCACGCGCTTGACGCGCCCTTGCCGCGTCGCCAGCACCAGATATTGCTCCTCCTCGTCGGCGTCTTCCTCGGCCTTGCCCAGCAACAACAGCGTCACCAGCCGATCATTGCGGGTGAATACGCCCAGGTCCACGGGATGGATCGCATTGCCGTCGGGCAGGCGATGCACGGGCACGCGGGCCATCCGACCATCCGCGGCGAAGAGTAGCACTTCGTCGTGGGTGCGCCCCGCGGCGATGTGGATCGGCGCGAGATCGTCCACCTTGCTAGGCAACTTGCCGCGCCGGCGGTCTACCATGCTTTCGCGCAGCAGCAAGCCATTGGGAGCGAGTGCCACCAGTACCGGTTCGTCGGCCATCATGTCCTGCACGGTCAGGCTGGCGCGTGACACGCCCAGTTCAACGATCTGCGTGCGCCGCGGGTCGTTGTATTGCTGCTTGAGAACCAGCAGTTCCTCTTTGATGACGCCCAAAATCTTGTCAGGATGCGCCAGCAGGTCTTGTAGGTAGGCAATGCGATCACGCAGCTCGGCGTATTCGTCCTGCAACTTCTTGCGCTCCAGCGCGGCCAGCCGCTTCAATGGCATATCGAGGATGGCCTGCGCCTGTACTTCGCTGAACTTGAAATTCTTAATGAGGTTGGCGCGGGCGGTGTCGGTGGTTTGAGAACGACGGATAGTCTGGATCACCTCGTCGAGGATATCCAGCGCCTTGAGCAGGCCCTCAACGATGTGAGCGCGCTCCAGCGCCCGGCGCAGGTCGTATTCGCTGCGTCGCCGGATGATTTCGCGGCGGTGTTCGATGTAATGCTGCAATACGCGGCGCAGGCTCAACATGCGCGGTTCGCCGTCCACCAGCGCCAACATGGTCATGCCGAAGGTTTGCTGCATCGGCGTGTATTTGTACAGATCCGCCAGCACGTTGCGCGCGTCGCCTGTGCGCGAGACTTCGATCACGATGCGCATGCCGGTGCGATCCGATTCGTCGCGCAGGTCGCTGATACCCTCCAGCTTGCCATCGCGCGCCAGTTCGGCGATGCGCTCCAGCAGGTTGGATTTGTTGACCTGATATGGCAATTCGGTGACGACGATGCGGTTGCGGTTGCGGCTCATCTCTTCGATGTGAGCGAGGGCCTGCACGCGAAAATGGCCGCGGCCCGATGCGTAGGCGGGTGCAATCACATCTTCATCGCCGCTGTAGCGATAAACGATGCCGCCGGTGGGAAAGTCGGGGCCTTTGATAAAGCCCATCAGCTCTTCAACGGTCACTTCCTCCACCTGGCGGTAGCGATCGAGCAGATAGACCAGCGCGTCGCACACCTCGCCGAGGTTGTGCGGTGGAATGTTGGTGGTCATGCCCACCGCAATGCCGCTGGCGCCGTTCACGATCAGGTTAGGCAGCGCCGCAGGCAGCACGCTGGGTTCCTCCAGGCTTTCATCGAAATTGGGAACCCAGTTCACCGTCTCCTTGTCAATATCGCGCAGCATTTCCTGGGCGATGGAAGAGAGGCGGGCTTCAGTATAACGCATGGCGGCCGGGCTGTCACCGTCCACCGATCCGAAGTTGCCTTGTCCATCCACTAGCGTATAGCGCAGGCTGAAATCCTGCGCCATGCGCGCCATCGAGTCATAAACTGCGCTGTCGCCATGCGGGTGGTACTTGCCCAGCACTTCGCCAACGATACGCGCGGACTTTTTGAACGGCTTGTCGTGCGTTAGGCCCATATCGTGCATGGCGTAGAGGATGCGCCGATGCACCGGTTTCAGGCCGTCGCGCACATCGGGCAGCGCGCGCGCCACGATGACGCTCATGGCGTAGTCGAGATAGGCTACCTGCATCTCGTGCTGAATGTCTACTGTTTTAATTGCTTTACTGCCAGTGCTATCTGCCAATGTCAACCTCAACCGAACGAAGGAATGCGGCGCTGTCTTCGGGCAACGCCGTATTAATGTACATGCCGCTACCCAGCTCAAAACCGGCTGTCTGGGTCACGCGCGGAATCAACGAAACATACCAATGCAAGTGATCGGCGCACCAAGCCTTGACCGGCGCAGAGCGAATCACGATGTTATAGTCGGGGTCGTTCAGACCAATATACAAGCGGCGCAACAGGGTACGCACAATCTCAGCCAGCTTGTGCAGCGCAGTGAACGATGCGGTCAGGAAGCTGGCATGATGCTGCCGCGGCAAAATCCAGATATGGAAAGGCGACAAGGCAGCGTAGGGCAAAAACGCGACGAAATCGTCATTTTCCACGATCACACGCCGCCGGTCTTGCAGCTCATCCTGAAGCATAGCGCAGTATACACAACTGCCGGTATCATCGAAATAGCGGCGGGCTTCTTCATCGCGCTCCCGCACATCGTAGGGAACCATCGGCAGGCCGATAATCTGGCTGTGCGGGTGTACCAGCGACGTACCCGCACGCGGGCCGTGGTTTTTGAAATAGATCACATGCTCGATGCGGTCATCCTGTGCCATCATGGCCCCGCGCATCTGAAAGGCCAGCAAAACCAGCTCAAGCTCTTCTGCGCTCATCAGCGCCGCGGCGGTGTTGTGCAACGGCGATTCGATGACGACTTCGTGGTAGCCCACGCCGGAGATCGAACGATGGATGCCGTCGAACTCGCGCACGCGCGCGCCGTGCTGATCGAGCGCGGGATAGCGGTTTTTCACCACCCGCACCTGCCACGGGTCGCTTTCCGGCAGTCGCAGCAGCTCCATGTCCGGGCCTTCTTCGTTGCCGACGCAGAACGGGCAATGCGGATCGTAGGGCAGCAGTGCGGTATCGCCGGGGCTTTGCGACCAGTCAGCAAACTCCTCAGGTCGCCGTGCGCGCTCGGTGGCGATAATCACCCATTGTTTGGTAGCCATGTTCTGGCGCAGTTCCGACATACCGCCTCCAGCCTGCTAAACGAGGCGCAGCGCCCATGCCGACGAGTAAACGATCAGCATTTGCGCTGCGGTATAGGTCACCCAAATCACATCGCCGACAAAGGGAAAGTCCGGACCGCGCATCAACTCGCGGCCTAAGACAAAATCGGAGACCATAAATAGCACTGCGCCTGCGGCTAAGGGCCAGAGCATACCGGTTTGCAGCGCCATCGCAAAAGCTGCACCGCTCATCAGGGAGATCAACAGCGCGTAGACCAGCGTGCCGACGTTGAGCACCGCGCCGCGGGCGGGCTGGCGGAGCAGCAACGTCCAGAGCAGCAGGCCAGCGGCCAGCGTCAGCAGCCAGCTCCACAACCATACCGGCCCAGAGCCGAGGTTCAACGTGCGTCCCAGCGTCCAGAATGCGTAGACATAGGCCAAATGTCCGAGGCCAAAGGTGAGGATGCCAAAGGGTAGGTTATGGGGCTTGCGCACCAATAGCCCCGCCATGAACAGATCACCCAGCAGGCCCAACGCCATGCCGAGCACGATCCACGCGCCATAATGCAGCAGACCCGTCTGGCTGTCCACGCGCAGCCACAGCAGCGCGGCCAGTAACAACGTAGCGGACAACATCATGCGCACCGGCCTCGGCAGCCGGTTGCGCCGCGCCGCGTCCGGCCTGCCCAGCGTCAACCCACCGATTAACAGCACAGCCCACACGACCCACAGCACGCGCAATCCCCACCCCAGCACACCGTCAGGCATGATGTACCTCGAACAGGTGATAGCCGTAGGCGGGCAGGTGAATGTACAGGCCGTTGCCGATCATTTCATCGCCGCGGCGCACATAGGATGCATCGTTCAGGATGTCGTCCAACCGCCAATTGGAGCCGGCCAGCTGTGGCCAATCCAGCGGCACCACAGCCTGCGCCGGTTCAGGCGACAGATTGACAAAGATCAGGCGCATGTCATCGTGCCATTTCCAGCCGTGTGCCACAATGTGGCGATGTGTTGGGTTGCCTGCCCATTCCTGCATTGGCGCAAACAAACGCCATTGGCCGTCATGGAAGACCGGTTGGCTAAGCGCAGCCAGCAAGCGGTGATAAAAAGTTTGCACCGGGGGGTTGGTGGCTTCCGCGGGGCGTCGTCCCAACTGTACCGGCAGCTTGACGCGCCAGCCATCCAGCTGGCCTTCGTGGAACAGGCGCAGGCCCGGCACGGTGTAGCTCAGCAAGGCGGCGGCTAGAGAACGTTGCTCGCCAAAGGCGGTCACTGCGCGGCGCTCATCATGGTTTTCGACAAAGCGCGCCAGATGGTTTTGGTAGTCCATGTCCGCGGTCAGGTGCATGGTGACATCCACCGCGTCGCGCTCCAGCAGCCGGTCGTAGAGCCGCTTGTCGTAGGTGTAATCGAAGCCCTGCTGCTGCAATTCCCATTCCAGGTTCCAGTACACTTCGGCCAGCAGCACAAAGCCCGGATGCAGCGCGTGCAGAGTGGTGGCGACTTCCGGCCAGAACTCGGCCCGCTCCGTGTCGAACATACCGCCCCAGGTGCGCAAAAACACATCGCGCGTGACCAGCATCGCCATGTCGCAGCGCGCGCCGTCGCAGCGTTCGGCCAACGCCACCAGGTAGTCGGCCATCGCGCGGCGTGCGGCCGGATGGCGATAGTCTACCTGTACGGTGTCGCTCCAGCCGGGGAGATAGGGGTCGCGGCCATGCGCATAGACATGCCACTGACCGTCGGCGTCGGCCGCGGTGAAATAGTTTTCCGGTGCGTGTGCCAACGCGTCTGTTGTACCCTGCACCAGCCAATCGGGGTGCTGGGTGGTCCATGCGTGATCGCGCGCAAGGTGGTTGGGCACGAAGTCGAGCATCAGTAGCAGGCCCAGATCGGCCAGCCGCCCGCGCAATGTTGCCAACTCGGCATCGCCCCCCAGTGCGGCATCCACGCGGTAATCGAGGATACAATAGGGCGAACCGACAATGTCTTCGGTGCGGCAATCGGGCAACGCGCGGCGGTATTCCTCTTGCAACGCGGGGATGGCGCGCGCTACTTCCTGGCCAGCCGGGCTGCGCTGCCAGATGCCCATCAGCCAGACGCCGTCAAAGCCATAGGCTGCGATGCGTTCCAGCTCGGCCTGCGGCACAGTCGCCAGAGTGACGGTGTGGCCTTGTTGCTGGCTCAACTGCTCCAGCCAAGCCCAGGTGTTAATTTCGTAAAGCAAAGGATTTTTTGGCCAGGTGTGCATAAGGATCCTCTTTTGGGGTGGGCAGGTAGCCCGTGCTTTAGAGATTGGAAGACTGTGGCAAGCTGCTCTGGTCAGGCCGCGGGCTGGCTGATCTCATAGACAAGATCGTCCTCGTCGAAGGTATCGCGCTTCCAAGCGGGCAGGTCTGCTTCCTCTTGCAAGCTGCGCCGTAGCTCGACAATCTGATCACGCAGTGCGGCGGCTTCCTCGAAACGTAAATCTTCAGCCGCTCGGTGCATTTCTTTTTCCAGATCGCGCACGATACGCAACCGCTCGGCACGCGGCAGGGCAGTCAGCGGTGGCGCTGTGCGGATTTCGCCGTCGCCCGCATCGTAGCTGACACCCTGCTCAGCGACCGCGGCTGTTCCCACCTGCAAGCGTTGGGTTAGGTCGCGAATGGTCTTGACGATGCTCTGTGGCACGACGCCGTGTTCCTGATTATAGGCTTCTTGCTTGGCGCGGCGGCGATTGGTTTCCTCGATGGCAATTTTCATGCTGTCGGTCATCTTGTCCGCGTACAGGATCGCCTTGCCGTCCACATGGCGTGCGGCACGGCCAATGGTCTGGATCAGCGAAGAACTGGAACGCAGAAAGCCTTCCTTGTCCGCATCCAGTACCGCCACCAGGCTTACTTCGGGCAAGTCCAGCCCCTCGCGCAGCAAGTTGATACCCACCACTACGTCGTAAACGCCGAGGCGCAGGTCACGCAGAATTTCGATCCGTTCCAGCGTGTGGATTTCGCTGTGCAGGTAGTGGACCTTGATGCCCAATTCAGCCAGGTAGTCGGACAAATCTTCGGCCATGCGCTTGGTCAAGGTGGTCACCAGCACCCGCTGCCCCTGGCGCAACCGCTGACGAATCTCTTTGACCAAATCATCCACCTGCCCCTTGACTGGACGCACATCCACCACCGGATCGAGCAGGCCGGTAGGACGGATCACCTGATCCACCGTTTGCTCGGAAACCTCGCGCTCGTATGGCCCGGGCGTGGCGCTGGTGTAGATGACCTGCTTCACCACACCCTCGAACTCCTCGAAGCGCAGCGGGCGGTTATCCATAGCGGACGGCAAGCGAAAGCCGAAATCCACCAGCACTTGCTTGCGCTGCCGGTCACCGTTATACATGCCACGGATCTGCGGCACGGTGATGTGACTTTCATCCAGAATGCACAGCCAATCCGCCGGGAAATAGTCGAGCAGCGTCCACGGCTGCGAGCCGGCTGCGCGGCGTGCCAGCGGGCGACTGTAGTTCTCGATGCCGTTGCAGAAACCCACCTCGCGCAGCATCTCCAGATCGTAGCGCGTGCGTTGCTCGATGCGCTGGGCCTCGATATATTTTTCGTTCTGCTTGAACCAGGCCACTTGTTGGGTCATCTCGTCTTCGATGTCCACAATCGCATCGGCCAGCTTGTCCGCTGGGGTGACGAAATGCTTGGCTGGAAAGATGTTAACCTGCTGCGGCTGGCTTAGCACTTCGCCGGTCAGGGTGTCAATCTCACTGATACGCTCGATTTCATCGCCCCACAGCTCGATGCGAAAGGCTGTTTCACCGTAGGCGGGTTGCACTTCCAGCGTGTCCCCGCGCACACGGAAGCGCCCGCGCTGCAAGACTTGATCGTTGCGTTCATAGTAGATGTCTACCAGACGACGTAAAACGTTATTGCGCCGGATTTGATCGCCGGTGCGTAGATACAGCACTTCCTGCCCGTAATCTTGTGGGCTGCCGAGGCCATAAATCGCTGAAACTGACGCCACAATAACCACATCGCGGCGACTAAACAGCGATGCCGTCGCTGCTAGCCGCAGGCGATCAATCTCGTCGTTGATGCTGGAGTCTTTTTCGATGTAGGTGTCCGTGCGCGGAATATAGGCTTCCGGCTGGTAATAATCGTAGTAGCTGACGAAATATTCAACCGAGTTGTTGGGAAAGAACTCGCGAAATTCGGCATATAGCTGCGCGGCCAGCGTCTTGTTGTGCGCCATGATCAGCGTGGGCCGCTGCACTGCTTCGATGATCTTGGCCATCACATAGGTCTTGCCGGTACCGGTCGCGCCGAGCAGCGTTTGATGCTTGAAACCCTGCTCCAGTCCAGCCACCAGGCGACGAAGCGCCTCTGGCTGATCGCCCATCGGTTGAAATTCAGAAACAACTTTAAACTCAGGCACGGTATAACCTCGCGTTAAGAACATTAGTTCGCCAACTGTATTATACCGCAGAATCGGTGATTTTGTCCAACACCTTTCTCCGGCGTGGCTGTGGGCCGCTGTACTCCGAGATGGCAACCCACTCAGGTAGTGCTCGTTACCGCAAAGCCACTTTGCTTGACGGACGCTTTATCGTCAGTATACTACCATACTAATGAAAAACAGAAGTCAAACCCGTTTTCAATTGAGTACACGGGAATGCTGGTTGCGCGTCTTGATTGTTCTGGCCGCGCTGCTGGCCTTGCTGCCGCCGCCAGCCAGTCAGGCCCAGGCCACACCGGTGGACATCCAGGCGATTTTCAACGCTATGTCAGCGGCTGACCGCGTCGGCCAGCTTTTTGTCGTCACCTTCAACGGCAACGCCCCTGCCCCCGATTCAGATATTGCCCGCCTGATCCGTGATTATCGCATCGGCGGGGTGGTCATCAGCGCCACCAACGATAATTTTCGCAACCTGAACCCGGATGGCTCCGCAGCAGATACGCCGCAGCAGGTGGCGCGGCTTGCCAACCAGTTGCAGGCACTGGCTTTTGACGGCGCGTTGGCTGCGGAGAGCGCGCTTGCTGGACAGCCTGGCGATGTACAACCGCTGGACACTCCGGGAGATCGCAGCGTGACCTTGCCGCTGCTGATCGGCGTCAACCAGGAAGGCAACGGCTTCCCTCACACCCACCTGCGCAGCGGCTTCACATCGTTACCGAGTTTCATGGCGATCGGCGCTAGTTGGAGCGTACAGGATGCCGCGGCTATCGGCAACGTGGTTGGCAGCGAGTTGGCTGCGGTGGGGGTGAACATGCTGCTCGGCCCAACGCTGGACGTGCTGGACATGCCGCGCCCCGACCCAGAAACCACCCTCGGCGTGCGCGCTTTGGGCGGCAGTCCGTATTGGGTGGGACGCCTCGGCCGGGCCTACATCGGTGGCGTACATGAAGGCTCGCAAGGCCGCGTTGTCACGATTGCCAAGCACTTTCCCGGCCAGGGCAGCAGCGACCGGCTGCCGGAAAACGAAATCCCCACCATTCAAAAATCTGCGGATACGCTGGCCCAGGTGGACATCGCTCCGTTCGCGGCCGCAGTACAGCCGGGTACGCTCTATGATGTGCTGAAACCGGCGGATAGCATCGCCCGCTCAGCCTCTTCGGTTACGGATGGCCTGCAAAGCACCCACATTCGCTACGCGGGCTTGCAAGGCAGCAGCGAAAGCATCCCGCCAATCAGTCTGGCTCCGCAACTGGCGCAGGAACTGCTAGACAGCCCAACCTTTAGCGCGTGGCGCAACGAAGCCCGTGGCCTGGTGATGAGCGACGAGCTGGGGGCACCCGCTATTCGCCGCTATTACGACCCTTCGCTGCAAAGTTTTCCCTATCGCCGCGTGGCCCAGGATGCCCTGCTGGCAGGCAACGATTTGCTTTTCCTGTCACGCTGGAGCCTAGACGATAACCCCACAACCGCTATAGCTAACATCGAAGATACGATTACCTTCTTTCAGGAGCGATACCGCGCCGATGCTGATTTTCGTCGTCGTGTTGATGCCGCAGTGATGCGTATCCTCAATCTGAAAGCACGCTTGTATCCCAATCTTGACTTGCGCACCAGTTTGGTGAACGGTTCCGGGCTGGGCAGTCGGGATTTACAGGATGCAGTGGTCGCCCAAGTCGCGCGCGATGCCATCACCCTACTCAGCCCTAGCGCGGCAGAACTGGCACAACGGATGCCCACAGGGCCGGGGCCAGGCGAGAATATCCTATTCATCACTGATGCGCGTAGTGAGCGGGAATGTGTCAATGAAGAATGTCCGTCGTTTGAACTGATCGGACCAACAGCTTTGGCAGACATAGTGTTACGACTATACGAACCCAGTGGTCAAGTCTCATCTAACCGTGTCGCCAGCCTGACTTTGGAGCAGGTAAATGGCTGGCTGAACCCGCCCCAAGATGGCGAAAACCCTGAACTGAACACAGAGGCCGTCAGCAATCTGATTAACGAAGCTGATTGGATTATTTTTGCTATTCTCGATAACTCCAGCAATGACCTCGGCACATCGGTGATGCGTCAATTTCTTAGCCAGCGTCCCGTCAGCCGCGGACAAAAACGCTTGGTAGCCATCGCCTATGATGCACCCTTCTTCCTGGACGCCACTGACATCGCCAAGCTAACCGCCTATTTTGCAGCTTATGGCACCAGCGAACCGTTGCTGGAGGCCTCGCTGCGCGTCCTCTTCCGCGAATGGAACCCTACCGGTGCTTCACCGGTGGACATCACGGCCATCAACTACACCCTGGCCGACCGGCTGAAGCCGAACCCCGGCCAGTTTATCCCCATGAGCCTGCCCGATGTGCGCGTGCAAATGGGCAGCAACACCTTCACCGCCAAAGTTGGCGACACCCTGCGCGTACTGGCAGGCCCGATTCGCGACAACAACGGGCGCTTGGTCCCCGACAACACGCCGGTAAGCTTCAAGCTCAAGCTGCGCAGCGACCAGTTTGAGCTGCCGCTGGGCGAAACCCGCACCCGCGACGGCTTCGCGGAAACATCGGTGGTACTGGAACGGGCTGGCGATTACGAGGTACAGGTACAAAGCGGCCCGGCCAGCGGCTCGCTCAGCCTGCTGCTGAACATCGTGGACGCAGCACAAGGCGAGGCACAAGTGGCCGTGGCCACCGCTACACCCAGTCCCGTACCGCCCCCCACGGCAACGCCCACAATCACACCCATACCCACCCCGGAAACCACGCCAACCCCATCGAATGGGAGAGCCGAAGGCAACGCGGCCCATACACCGCGTCGAGTAGATATGGGATCGTTCCTGATCGCTGTGTTAACGCTCGCGGTCGCCTTGCTGGCCACGCGCGCCATCTTCCGCCCCTCGCTGCAAACGCCCGATCAAATGGTACAGGTCTTTTCGTGGCTAGTCATGGGTGGCATGATGGCATATCTGCTCTACGGCCTGGGCTGGTTGCCAGGCGCAACCTGGCTGCAACGCGAGGCGCGGCCTTGGGGCGTGCCCCTGATTACCCTGCTTGGCTGCCTGGCTCCCCTATTCTGGCTGATCTCCCGCCGTCAGTTACATCGTTGAAACATTCAGAATTCGGAGTGACGTCTCGCCACACCCTGCTTGTTGCAAAACACCTTTTTAACAGCGTTTACGGCTCGCTGGTCAGTGTGGGCGCTGGTGTGTCGGTGGCAACATCCACGGCTAAACGGGCTGGCAAAGCAGGGCGCAGCAGGCTAATCAACAAAGCCAGCGCCACCGTGCCCGCGGCCGCGCCGGCCAGCAAGCGATTGCGCTGCCAGGCATCCTGCCAAGACGGCTGCCACATCAAATCCACCGGCTTGACCGTGCGCAGGCCCGCGCGCCGCCCCAGCAGTGCCTCGCGCAGCTCCGCCACATCCCGGGGTCGGTCGTCTGGGTGCATTCCCATCGCACGCAGCAGCGCCCGCTCGGTGTTGGCCGAAAGCTGCGGGTTGATCTGGCGCGGCGGGGTGAGAGCGCCCGGCTTGAGGAAACGCTGCTTGGCATCGGGCGGGGCTGTGCTGGTGGCAAGATGGTACAGCGTTGCGCCGAGTGCGTAGATATCGGAACGGGCATCAGTGTGGCCGGTGTCGCCACCGTACTGCTCTAGCGGTGTATACTGTACCGTGCCGCGGCCCTGCACCACCGTCACCGTGCGGCTTTCATCAGTCACCAGTTCCTTGACCAGGCCAAAGTCCACCAGCTTGATCGTATCGCGCGGCGTTAGCTTGATATTCGATGGCTTGATATCGCGGTGCAGCACCGGCGGTTCTTGGCCGTGCAGGTAAATCAGCGCATCACAGAGTTGGTCAGCCCAGTCGAGGATCTGATTTTCGGGCAAAAACCGTCCCTGGCGGCGTGCTTCGTCCATCACCTGTTTCAGATCCCGCCCAGGCACGTAGTCCATAACTAGCAATTCGCGGCTGTTTTCGGTAAAATAGTCGGAAACTTTGGGCAGACAAGGATGATCCAGCCGCGCCAGCACGGACGCTTCCCGATAGAACTGTTCCTGCATTTGCAGCAGGTCTTCATGATCGGGCAGAATTTCCTTAACCGCGCACAGTCGGCCCGGCAGACGTTGATCTTCGGCCTTGTATACGGCCCCCATGCCGCCCTGGCCGATCAATTCGATGATCTTGTACCGGTCACGCAGCACCGTGCCGGGCTGAAAAGGTAAGGACATAGTGGCATTATGGCCCACGTATGGATAGCTGTCAAACGACGAGGTGGTGCTCATGGCACAAGCTGAAACGGCCATGCTTATTTTACAAACAGGCGGTGGCGAGGCAGGCCGACGTTGGCCGCTGCACCGCGGGCGCATGGTAGTGGGCCGCGATGTGGACTGCGACATTGTGCTCCCCGACCGGCTGGTGTCGCGCCATCATGCGCAAGTCATCTGGAATGACACCGCGGGCCAGGAAGGTTATATCCTCGAAGATCTGCGCAGCAAAAACGGTACTTTCGTCAACGGTCAAGAACTCACTGGCCCGCACCGCCTGGAGGATGGCGACGAAATCCAGCTCGCACTGCGCTTCAAGCTGGCTTTTGTGGACGCAGGCGAGACCGCTCCCTTGGTGTTCGACCTCCCCACCGGCGCTGATCGTCTGCGCCTGGAAGAAGAAACACGCCAGGTTTATGTCAAGGAGCAAGTCATCGAGCCGCCACTCTCTCCAGCCCAATACCGCCTGCTGGCCTTGCTGATGGCTTCGCAGGGCAACGTCGTGGATCGCGATGAAGTTGTGCGGCAGGTGTGGCCGGAGGCGCTGGAAGAAGGGGTCAGCGAGCAGGCCATTGATGCACTGGTGCGCCGTCTACGTGAACGCCTGGCCGAAGTGGATCCCACCCATCAGTACATCGTGACGGTACGCGGCCACGGTTTTCGCTTTGAAAACGCCGCCGCATGGCCGGGCCGCACCACATCATGACAACCCAGCCGCTGTCGCTCTATCTACACATCCCCTTTTGCCAGCGCAAATGCCCTTATTGTGACTTCAACACCTACGCCGGGCTGAACCGGCTGTTTGCCCCCTATACCGCCGCACTGGTGCAGGAAATCAAGGCAGCAGGGGCGGCGCACAGCAGGCCATCGGTCAAAACGATCTTTCTGGGTGGGGGTACGCCTACAGTGCTGCCCGCCGAGCTGCTGGCCGCCATTCTCAAGGCCTGCCGCGACGCTTTCGATCTATTGCCCGACGCGGAAATCACCAGCGAGGCCAACCCCGGCACGGTAGATGTCAGCAAGTTTGCCGCGCTAGCCGCGCTGGGGGTGAACCGCCTGAGCATGGGGGTGCAGAGCTTCGCCCCCGCCGAACTGGAATTTCTGGGGCGCATTCACAGTGCGGATGAAGCGGTCGTGGCGATGGCCGCGGCACGCGCCGCCGGGCTGCATAACGTCAATCTTGATTTTATCTACGGATTGCCGGGACAGACACTTGCCATCTGGCGCGCCACCTTGCAACGGGCGATTGACCTCGCGCCGGAGCATCTGTCTCTCTACGCCCTGACCGTGGAGGAGGGGACGCCCTTCGGCGACTGGGCCGCGGCGGGCCGCCTCAGCTACCCCGACCCCGACCTGGCCGCGGATTTGTACGAGCTGGCCGATGAGCTGCTCACAGCCGCAGGCTATCAGCAATACGAGATCAGCAACTGGGCGCGCGGCGATCTGGGCGCAGACACCAACCCGCGCTATGCCTGCCAACACAACCTGACCTACTGGCGCAACCAACCGTATCTTGGCTTTGGTCCCGGCGCGCATTCTTCGCTAAACGGGCAACGCTGGGCCGCGCTGCGTTCAGTGCCCGCTTACATCGAGCGCGTCGAGCAGGGCGACAGCACCCTGGACTTCACCGAGACGATTGACGAGCAGTTGGCGATGGCGGAAACAATGCTGCTGGGGCTGCGTCTCGTGCGCGAAGGGGTGAGCTACGCCGATTTTGCTGAACGACACAGCCAGCCGATGCAGGCGGTGTTCGGCGACGAACTGGCGCGGCTGGAACGTCGCGGCCTGCTGGCACGCTTGCCCGACCGCGTGCGCCTCACGCGCGCGGCGCGGCTGGTGGGAAACCAGGTCTTCGTCGAATTCCTGCCCTAAACCCCACAAAACGCTGGTAAAGGTGGCGCAATGACTCAAGGCCCTGACCATGTATGGTCACTCTCACGATTTGCCAGATCGTAGCGCGCCTGTACCCCCAATCGTAAATTCTGAACGGCGCTAGCTCTGCCGTCCCAGCAGCATCTCTGCCAACGCTTGCAGAGCCTGGCCACCCTGGTTGCCATCAGCCAGAACGCCGCTGGCTTGCAGCGCGGTCAGCGCGTTTTGATGCGCCACACGCGCCGCCTGTTCGGCGAACCCGCGCGCATCCACCTGCTCCAGCCAAGCCAGCACTGCGGGCACATCCTCCGGCTGGATCGGCTGCGTATAGCGCGCCTGCATGACTGCGCCCACCGCGTCGCTTTGCAGAGCATAAACCACCGGCAACGACTTCTTGCGCGTCAAAATATCAATCGCGGCCGACTTGCCTGTCACGCGCTCGTCGCCCCAAATCCCCAGAATGTCATCCTCGATTTGAAAAGCCAACCCCAGGGCACGCCCAAACTCCGCCAACTGGCTGCGCATGGTGGCATTCGCCCCGCCCAACAGTGCGCCCATTTCCACGCACGCGCTCAGCAGGGCTGCGGTTTTACCGCCGATCATCGCCAGATACTCGTCAACGGTCACGTCCAGCCGTTGCTCAAAGGTCATGTCGAGGTATTGTCCTTCCGTCAGCCGCAAGCACGCCTGATCGAACAGGGCAAACGCATCGAGAAACGCGGTCGGCTCAACAGCCCGCGTGCGTAGACCCTGCAAAGCCAGCCGCGCCAGCGTGAAGAGCGCATCCCCCGCGTTGATCGCCTGTGGCACGCCCCACAGCGCCCACACCGTCGCGCGATGCCGCCGCGTCGGGCTGTCATCCTCCACGTCGTCATGGATCAGCGAAAAATTGTGCAGCAGCTCCAGCGCGGCCGCGGCGGGCAGAGCCGTTTCCGCTGCGCCGCCAGCGGCGTCACAAGCCAGCAGGCATACGATCGGGCGGATGCGCTTGCCACCGTTGGTCACTGTGGGGTGGAAGTTCTGATCCACCCAGCCCATGTGATAGTGCAACATGCCGTAATAACCAGCGTACATTGGGTCGTCATTGGCCAGCGCCTGGCGCATTTCATTTTCGATCAGGGGTAAATATCGCGTAAAAATATCGTTGATCATGACTTCCTGCAATGAAAATGGAGTCTCAAAGCGTACCTTCGACCAAGCTCAGGCTACGCGGCTTGGGCGCACCACGCGCCTGTCGAAGGGCCTGCGGCCAGCTCGGCACGCTTCAGCTCCGTGCATCATAACCGCGCTTGGCGCGATTATGAAATTCAGGCTGCACGTTCGTCCACCAGTTATTTTCCACGCAGACAGCCCCGCGGGTTCGCTTTTCCCTGCAGAGCGCGCTATAATAAGCCACACAGCAAAACGCTCTCCCACCAAGAAAGGATCACACATCCATGAAACCTGTGCGCGTCGGCGTGATTGGCGGCAGCGGTGTGTACTCGCTGGATGCCCTGCAAAACGTCGAAGAAATTCGGCTGGACACTCCCTTCGGCCAGCCTTCCGATGCCTATATTGTCGGTGAAATGGACGGAGAACGCGTCGCGTTCCTCAGCCGGCACAGCCGCGGCCACAAGATCAGCCCTACCCGCCTCAACAGTCGGGCCAACATCTGGGGATTCAAGAAGCTAGGCGTGGAATATTTGATTTCGGTCAGCGCCTGCGGCAGCTTGCAGGAAGAGTACGCCCCCGGCGACATCGTAGTACCCGACCAACTGTATGACCGCACGCGGCTGCGCTACACTTCCTTCTTTGATGATCCCAGCGTTGGCACAGATGGCGCGGTGGTGCACGTTTCGGTCGCTAACCCCTTCTGCGAGTTCCTGTCGGAAGTATGCTTCCGTGCGGTGCAGGCCACCGGCGCAAATGCGCACATGGGCGGCACATTCGTCACCATCGAAGGCCCGCGCTTCAGCACCAAAGCTGAAAGCAAGGTCTTTCGCCAGCAGGGCTTTTCGATCATTGGCATGACCGCCATTCCCGAAGCCTTCCTCGCGCGCGAAGCCGAGATGAGCTACGCGGTGATGGCGCATATCACCGATTACGACGTGTGGCACGAAAATGAGCAGCCGGTCACGGTGGATGCCGTAATCCGTGTGCTGCTGCACAACGCGGAAATCGCCAAGCAGTCGGTGCGCAACGCGGTGCACATGCTGGCCCAGGCCGGCCCCAGCCCGCAACGCAACGCGCTTCAGGATGCCATCATCACCCAAAAGGGGCTGATCCCGGCGCATGCGCTGGAACAACTCGATCTGCTGATCAGCAAATACGTCTAAGCTGGCTTGCTATAGAATAAAAAGAGCGCATCCGAATAGTGGGATGCGCTCTTTTTATTCAGACGATCTATGCTGCAAAGCTGGCTTAGGCCATTTCGTCCATGTATGCACGCGGGGCAAAAACATCAATGATCGCCAGTACGAACAACAACGTCATGACAACCGCCGATGCCACGCACCACGGGCAGATTGCGTGGATCACGAACAGCTCCAGGT
>JBAQWV010000101.1:0-23856 GCA_049299095.1 Anaerolineae bacterium
CTTGTCAAGATCGCCGGATGCAATCGCACCGAGGCCACCTTTCAGCGTCAACATCATGCCGAGGTACAGGCCGTTGATCGTGGAAACAATCGTGCCGGAGCGTCCTTCGACCATAATAAAGACCAAAACCAGCAGCAAGAGGGCATAAAACGTCCAACGCGACCCTTTCAGGTAGCCGAGGACGCCAAAAACGGCCATGATAGCGGCTAGCAAAAAGACGGTTGCAAACACGCTAGGCACTCCTTGCGGCGGGTGATTGCGCCAGTTGCCTTAATTCACGGGCAATCGCGGCAGCGGCGTCCGGGCGGGCCAGCGCGCCCGCGGCTGCGCTCATGCCCGCCAGCCGGGCAGGATCGTTCAACAAAGTAAGCACGGTAGGGGCCAGCGTTTGCGCCAATTGGGCATCGGCCAGTTTCAGAGCCGCTCCGTGTTGCACCAAATAATCTGCATTTACGTCCTGATGTTGCCCGGAATAGGGGTAGGGCACCAGCAGGCTTGGCAGGCTCAGCGCCGGGAACTCGCCCAACGTCGAAGCACCTGCACGGGCCAGCACCAGATCGGCCGCGGCCAGCGCGGTTGCCATCTCGTCGTGCAAGTATGGAAATGCATGGTAGTGTGCCTGCATCTCGGCGGGCAGTGCGCTGGCTTGTGCCTCCACCGCTGGCCAGTCCAGCGTGCCGCTGATATGCACGATCTGGCAGTGCGGCAACAGCGCGGGCAGGGCTGCGCCCAACGCCTGATTGATACTGCGAGCGCCGCGGCTGCCGCCAAAAACCAGCAGCGCAGGCAGGTCTTGCATCAATCCCAGGCTGGCTTTGGCTGCACGACGTTGTCCGGCCAGGTGCAGAATGTCGCTGCGTACCGGATAACCGGTGACGACTGCCTTGCCGGGGAACCAGGCTGCGACTTCCGGGAAGCTTACGGCCACGCGGGCGGCCATGCGGCTCATGCGCCGGATGGCGATGCCCGGTTCCACGTCGGGCAGGTAGATCAGCACCGGTACATGCGCGCGCCAGGCGGCCCATACCACCGGCCCAGCCACGAAGCCGCCCGTTACGAAGACGGCGTCCGGGCGAAAATCTTTGATGATGCGGGCAGCTTGCCCTGCGCCGCGGCCGACTTTGAGCAGATTGCGCATAGTCGTTAGCAGGCCCATGCCGCGCATCTGGCCGCTGTCAATTGGCCGGAAGGGTACCCCTGCGCGCGCGGCCAGCTCTTGTTCCACGCTGTCGGCAATGCCGACATATAGCAGCTCAGGCTGGGCCGGGTCAGCGGCGGCGCGGGATGCGCTTGCTGTCTGACTGGGGGCTGCGGCGGCTGGGGCTGGTTTTGCGGGCGATGGTACGCTTGGCGCGGGTGACGCGGCGGGAAAGTCCGTCGGTACGCGCGGTGCTGGCTGCCTTGACGGCGAACTCGCCGCCACCGAGGAGGGAGCGGCTGGAGCTAGTGCGCCGTTCTGAGGCAACGCGGCCTGTTCGAACGCTGCGAGTACCGCCAAAATTGGGTAAACGTGACCGCCAGTTCCGCCGCCGGATAGAAGAAGTCGCATACTCTGTTCCTGATGTGCGCGTGACGGGAACCGCGGCCCGCGCGGGGGCAGGGGCGTGGCTCGCGCCATAGCGTGAAATGCTCAAAAGGATGCCGACGCCAGCCATGCAGGCCAGCAACGACGAGCCGCCGTAGCTGATGAAGGGCAGGGTTAAACCGCTGTAGGGTAGCACAGCCAGGTTGACGCCCATATTAACGAAGGCTTGCAATGTGATCCAGGCGGTGATGCCGATGCCGAGAATTTGGCCGAAAGCGTCGCCGCTGCGCTGGGCAATGCGCCAGCCGCGCACAGCAAACGCTGCGTACAGCAGGATCACGCCGACCGTGCCGACCAGCCCCAGCTCGTAGCCGATCACGGCGAAGATGCTGTCGGTGAAGGGGAGTTGCACCAGGCTTTGCCCGGATCCCAGCCCCACACCCAGCACGCCGCCGCGCGACAGGGCGCTCAACGCGGACTGCACCTGGTCGCTGCCCGCTGTCGGGTCCTGCAAAAAGCTTACGTAGTCGCTCACGCGCTGCGATGCATAACCGAATTCGGTCACAGCCAGCACGAAGGTGCCGGTGGTGATGACGAGAATGATCAGAAGCTGCTTGCTGTCGGCGCCAGCCACGAAGAACATTAGCAGCGCGGTGGACACAATCAGCGCGGTGGTGTCGAAGTCGGGTTGTAGCACGATCAGCAGCGCTACCATGCCTAACAGTATAGCAAAGGGGGCCAGACCATCAGAAACGGCCTTGAGGCGATTGCCCTTGCTGCTCAACCAGTAGGCGATGTAGATAATGATCGTTACTTTAGCGATTTCACTCGGCTGTACCGAGGTGCCGAACAGGTGTCGCCGCGAGCCGAGGTTATCGGTACCGAAGATCAGTACGGCCAGCAACACTATCACCGTTAGGGCCATCAAGATCAGTGACAGCCGTTTCAGAATGGTGAAATCTGTGAATGCGATCACGACCATCGTGACAAAGCCGGCTGCCACCCATTGCAACTGGCGCAGCAGGTAGTAAGTAGGGGTCTCGAAAAAGCGGTTCGACTGCATGAAGCTCGCGCTGAATACCATGACCAGCCCCAGGCCGATGAGTGAGCCGACGATCAGTAGCAGCCAGATATCGTACTGCCCCACGGCTGTACCCACGCCCGCGCGGGGGGCAGATGTTGGTTTTTTACTGCGTTTGGTGGGTGTTTTGGGCGTGGCCATAGCTTATAACCCCTGCACTAAAGCCCGAAAATGCTCACCTCGGGCGGCGAAATCTTTGTAGGCATCGAAACTGGTGCCGCCGGGCGATAATAACACGACATCGCCGGGCTGCGCAGCCTGCGCGGCTGCGTCTACTGCTGCGGGTAAATCCGCTGCGCGCACCACCGGCACGGCTGCGCCGGACTGCTCCACCACCGCGCGGGCGATCAGATCGGCGGCCTCGCCAAAGGCCACGATGACCCGCACCTTGTTCTGTGCCAGTTGTACTAATTCGTTCCACGGCAGCTTTTTGTCGCGGCCACCGGCTAGCAGGACAATCGGCTCATCGAAGCTGCGCAGCGCGGCCGCGGCCCGTTCCGGTGCAGTGGCAATGCTGTCGTTGTACCAGCGCACGTTGTGCCACTCGCGCACCAGTTCAAGGCGGTGGGCCACGCCGTGGAACGTGCGCACTGCTGCGGCCATGGCCTGGGGCGATGCGCCCGCGGCCGCGGCCAGCGCGCACGCGGCGGCCACGTTCAGCAGGTTGTGCCGCCCGCGCACCTTGAGATCATTGACTGTCAACACCGGCTGCTCCACGCCGTTCAGGCGCAGTAGCAGTGTGCTTTGATCATCTGACAGCCAGCAGCCATCGCCGGTGGCGGCGTGCAGGCCGAAGCCCAACACGCGCCCGGCCAGCGGAAACGAAAACGCTGCCTGTCCGTTGCCCGCGGCGATGGCGACACGCCCGGAGCGCAGCCAGCCGCCAGTCACGGGATCGTCCGCGCCGAGTATGGCAATGTCGTCTGCGCCTTGCCAGCGCAGAATATTGGCTTTGGCGGCCGCGTAATGGCTCATGGAAGGATGACGATCCAGGTGATTGGGTGTGATGTTCAAAATCGCGGCGATTTGCGGGCTGACCGAAGCGCCGCCCGCCGCGGCGTTGAACAGTTCGAGCTGAAAGCTGGACAGCTCCAGTACGATTTTGTCGTTGGGTTGCATCTGGGCCAGCTTGTCAATCAGCGGAATGCCGATGTTGCCACCTACCCAGGTGGTGAACGAGGAACGATGGACGCTCGCCGATGAATTGGGAATAATAGATGAAGAGATGGCGGGGGCGTCCACCGTTCGTTGTTCGTTCGCCAAGCGATTTTCGGCTGCAAGCATCAAGCCCACCAACGTAGTTGTGGTGGTCTTGCCGCTGGAGCCAGTAATGCCCAGCGTTTGGGCAAAGCTGCGCTGGACAGTCAAGAGAGCGTCGTTGCTCAACGGGATACCCTGCCGGCGCGCCTCCCCGACGAGGGGGATCTGGGGAGGCACACCGCCGCTGAGGCAGAGCAAGTCACAGTTGTGAAGAAGTTCAGGCGGATGACCGCCAAGTACCAAACGCACCGGTTGGCCGGCCAGTTCTGTCAGCGGTTCAGAAAGCTGGTCAGCAGGAGCGGCATCACTGATGGTGACCTGGGCGCCTTGTTGCAGGAAAAAGCGCGCCAAGGCTGTGCCCTGTCGGGCGAGGCCGAGGATGACGATGCGTTTGCCTGCGAAGTCAGCGTGTGTCATAGGTCACGGTTACGGAGAATTCCGAAGTGGCTGGCTCTAAACAGATGTACCACTTCTGAATTTCGGGTTAAATCAGGGCGAGAGAAACGCCCAACATACCGGCCAACAGGCCGCACAGATAGAAACGTTGCATGACCTGGGTCTCGCTCCATCCCTTCAGTTCGAAGTGGTAGTGAAGCGGGGCCATCTTGAAGATGCGGCGACCCTGGCCGAAACGTCGTTTCGTATATTTGAAATAGCTAATCTGCATCACCACCGACAACGCTTCAGCCACGAACATCGCGCCGACAATCGGCAACAGCAGCCATTGGCCGGTCATCAGCGCCACCACCGCCAACGTTGCGCCGATGGAGAGCGACCCTACGTCGCCCATGATCAGCTTGGCCGGGTGGACGTTGAACCAGAGGAAGGCCAGCAGCGCGCCGACCATCGTGAAGCAGAAAGCTGCCAGCCATACCTGGCCTTGCAGGTAGGCGATGATGCCATAGCAGGCAAAGGCGACCGCGGCCAGCGAACCGGCCAGGCCGTCAAGGCCGTCAGTGAAGTTGACCGCGTTGGACATTGCCACGATGATGAAGGTGGCGATGGGAACCCACCAAAAGCCGATGTCAATACGATCCGTGATACCGGGGATCGCGACACTGCGCAGATTTGTGGGGCCGAAATGCAGGATCAAGGCGATGATCAGGGCGAAGATGACCTGCCAAGATGCCTTGGTGCGGGCCATGATCCCTTCCCCGAAGACGCGGCGACTGCGCACACCTTCGAGGTCGTCAATCAGGCCAAGCAAGCCGAACGCCACCAGCGTAGTCATAGGGATCAGCACCGACTGGCCAATAAAATTGAAGCCAAGCAGATTGGCAAGGTTCAGCAGGCCGCTGATCACCCAGACCGGAATAATCACCATCAAACCGCCCATTGTGGGCGTTCCCATCTTCAATTGATGGGAGCCAGGCTCTTCGACCCGGATTTTCTTGCCCATTTCATTGCGGATCAGCCAGCTTATCAGCGGCGGACCCCAGATCACGGCGATGAAGAAGGTAATGGCGCCCAGCGCCAAGGGAAAAGCCATTGCGCTTACGCCTCCGTTTGTTTTGCAGGTGAAGTAGCCAGCGCCGACGCGATTTCGTCCATGTGAACGGCACGTGAACCTTTGACCAGCACCACATCGCCGGGGCCAATGATGGTGCGCAGGTCTTCCAATGCTGCCGCGGCAGTGTCAAAGGCAACGATACGGGCAGCAGCCAGCCCGGCAGCCTCTGCTTCTTCAGCGATGATGCGTCCACGCTGGCCGACGGTGACGAGGAAGTCCACTACATCGGCCGCGCGTGCGCCGATCTTACGGTGGCCCTCCTCTTCGTAGCTGCCCAGCTCTAGCATGTCGCCCAGCACCGCGATGCGGCGGCCATTTTCCACCGTCAAATCGGCCAGCAGGTTCAGCGCGGCCATCGTAGACGCGGGGCTGGCGTTGTAGGTGTCGTCCAGCAGGATCGCTCCGTGCGCGGTGCGTGCAGCAATCAGCCGCAGTTGTACGTCCAGCTGCTGCATCCCGCGGATAATTTCTTCCCAGCTCAGGCCGTCTACCAGGCCGACCGCGGCCGCGCGCAGCGCAGTATGTACGCTGTGGCGGCCCAGCAGCGGCACGCGTACATGTAGCACATCGTTTTGGTAGTGGAAGCGGAAACGAATGCCGTCCAGGCCCTCGCCAACGATCTCGTCCGCCCACAGATCTGTGCCTGGCGTGAGGCCATAACGGAAGACGCGGGCGGTGGTTTGTTTCGCCATCGCGTCTACTAGCGGGTCGTCAGCGTTTAAAATCGCCACGCCATCCGCGGGCAGTGCCTCGACCAGCTCGGCTTTAGCCTGGGCAATGCGCTCAATCGTGCCCAGCCGCTCCAGATGCACGGGGCCGATGTTGGTGATCACGCCGATGTGCGGTTGGGCGATGTGGCTCAGCAGCGCGATTTCGCCCACGTCGTACATGCCCATTTCGACCACTAAACGCTCGTGCTGTTCATTCAATTGCAGCACTGTCAGCGGCAGGCCGATTTCGTTGTTCAGGTTGCCGCGGTTTTTCAAGGTGAGGTAATGCTGGCTGAGTACCGCAGCCACGATCTCTTTTGTGGTGGTCTTGCCGACGCTGCCGGTGATGCCGATCACGCGCGGGGTGAAGCGCGCGCGCCAGGCGCTTGCCAGCGTTTGCAGCGCGTGCAGAGGGCTGTCCACCAAGATTGTAACCGGTTCGTGGCTGGGTAAAAGCGCAGGCCAGGTGTCCGGTTGGCGGGCGTCCAGCAAAATTCCTGGCGCATCCACCGGCTGGGCCACCAGCGCAGCCTGTGCACCGCGGTTGAATGCGTGGCCAACATAAGTGTGGCCGTCGGCTTTTTCGCCGGGTAGCGCCACAAACAGGCTGCCGGGGCCAGCCAGACGGCTGTCAATCACCGCCTGGGTTAAATACGTCGCTGGGGCCTCGCCGGCAATGGGCAGGGCTGTTTGGCTGACAATGGCAAGAATTTCGGTGAGGGTGAGTTTCATGGCAGGCTGGCAGTTTCCTGAGGGGGTACACCGATTAACGGCAGTATCTGCTTGGCGAGTTGGGCAAAGGTGGGAGCGGCGGTGCCGTCCGCCCACGCATAAGCGCGCGGCACATCTAGCTTGATCAGGGCAACAAAAGCGGGCTTTTCTGCCGGAACAAACCCGACGAACGAATGAATAGTATCGGTGGGGTGATAGCCATATTCGGTGGCGATCTGGGCCGTACCGGTCTTACCGGCCACGGTGTAGCCGGGCACTTGGGCTGCAGGTGTTCCCATGTCATCGGCTACGACACTGGTCATCATGTCGGTTACAGCTTTCGCTGTGGAGGTTTTGATGACGCGACGGACCGGTTCTGTATCGGGATGTATCAGCCGACCACGGAAGACCATGCTGTCTACGATATGCGGCTTGATCAGCACACCGCCGTTGGCGATGACACAGGTTGCTGTAGCCATCTGCAGCGGCGTGACCGCAATACCTTGTCCGAAGGCATTGGTAGCCAGGTCAGAGCGACTCCAGATGGCATCGCCCGGTGTTTTGACCGATCCAGGGCCTTCGTTAGCCAGGTCAACTTCAGTGAGCTGGCCGAAGCCGAAGCGCTGTACATATTGATAGAAGCGCGATTCGGTCAGTTGCAGCGCCACTTCGGCGGTCGGAATGTTGAGCGACAGGATTAGGGCTTGACGGGCCGTCACCAGCCCATAGGTGCGTTGCTCCGAGTTGTAGATCGTGCGGTCGCCCACTTCGATGGACGGTGAGTCATTCAAGGTGGATTCGGGGGTGATTAGACCGGCATCAATGCCCGCGGCCATGGTGACAATTTTGAAGACCGACCCTGGCTCGTACTGCTTGCTGATGGCAGGATCAGCCAGTGTTTCGATATCAGCCTTGCCGAAACGGTTTGGGTCGTAGTTCGGATAGCTTGCCATTGCCATGATCGCACCGGTGTATGGGTTCATGACGATGATCGTGCCGCCTTTTGCTTGGTAAGTGACGATAGCCCCGAGTAGTACTTGTTCGGTAATCACCTGAATGCGGCGATCAATCGTCAATACCAAGTCTTGGGCAACATTGGAAGGCATCGTTTGCTGCCATGCTGCGGGCAGTGAGGTATAAAAGGCTTGGTGTTGTGGGTCTGACGCAAAGAATGAATCGCTAAGGCTGCGCAGGTAGTTGTCATACTTCTCTTCAACGCCATAATAGGCCTGCGGTTCGCTGTTGACGAAGCCCAGCAGATGGGAAGCCAGCGAGCCTTGCGGATAGACGCGCAGTGGCGTGGATTTCGTACCGATAGCGGCCAACTGCCAGCTCTTGATTGCTTCGCCAGCCGCGGCCGGGGCTTGCCGCGCCAGTGTGATGACACCTTTTTTGTGTTCATTCAGCGCGGCCAGCAGGCTTTCCGGCGCAACCAGCAGCGATGAGCCGAGTTGTTGCGCCAGTTGGTTGGTTAACTCAGTTTCTGTGCCCTTTTTCACTAGGTTTGGTTCAATCCAGATTTCCCAGCGGTAGGTATCGAGTGCTAGCGGCACACCGCGAATGTCGGTGATGGTGCCGCGGTTCGGGCCACGTACCGCGCTGGATGCTTCGGCAACTGAGCCTTGTGCGGTTTTGGAATGTTCCAGAATCTGCCAGCGGACAAGCTGGATAACCAAAACGAGCAGCGCCAGCAGTAGAGCAGTCACTACCAACGCCATGCGAATTCGTGAGCTTGATACGCGTGGAGTCATGGCATTACTCGCTGATTTACCAATGAATTGCCGAAAGCTTGCAGACGCTCGATAACTGCATCTACCACGCTGCTTACCTTGATGCGCATGTTGCGCCACATTGTTTGCAAGTTTTCGCGTTCAAACCACTGCCGCCACGTCGTGGCGTTGGTGGCTTGGGCTTCGGTGCGTGCGCTTAGCACTTCGGCAGGCGTTTGCTCGTTTTCTGCCACCGGCATCTGTAAATAGATCGGCTTGTTGCGTGTGTATTGCATACCCAGAGCAAATGCACGATCTTCCAGCTTGTCCAGTTGCGAAGCCAGGGCGATTTCTTGCTGCAAAGCGGCATTCTCGCGGGCTAAGGCTGCGTGTTGTGTTTTCAAATCAGCAATGCGCAGTTCAGTGGCATCAATCTCACTGTTGGGCAGCACGTACAGGTACAGCACAAACGTGACGACCGCCACACCAAGAATGATCAGCAACGCCTGCGTTAGGTGGGCGGGCATGCGCAAACGGGCTTTGGCCCCGTCTTGAGGGATGGCTGAATGAGGAGGATTGAAACTGTGGCTATCCAACATGATCATTCTGTCCAGTGAGCTAAGGATTTGTTTGATTTGAGCGTTGTCAGGATCAGCACTAAGCAGGCAGTCGCTCTGCCACGCGCAGTTTTGCGCTGCGGCTGCGCGGGTTGGCTGAGATTTCTGCCGCCGTCGGTTCCACCGGCTTGCGCGTGACCAAGGACAAGGTGGCGGTATGTCCGCACTGACAGGTCATCGTTTCCGGCGGGCACAGACAGTCGGTGGCTTCGCGCTTCATAAACTGTTTGACGATACGATCTTCCAGCGAGTGGAAGGAGATCACCGCCAGCCGTCCGCCCGGCTTCAGCAAAGCCACTGCTTGCGGCAAGACATCGGCCAGCACATCTAGTTCTTCATTGACGGCAATGCGGAGTGCCTGAAAGGTGCGCGTTGCCGGATGCAGACGGCCCCGGCGGCCAACCGCCCGCTCGATCACCTGCGCAAGCTGGCCGGTGGTGGTGACAGGACGGGCCTTGATGATGGCTCGTGCTATGCGGCGCGACAGATGTTCTTCGCCGTATTGGTAGATCACGTTTGCCAGATCGGTTTCGTTCAAGGTGTTGACCAGATCGGCGGCGCTGGTTTCCTGTGCCGGGTCGAAGCGCATATCGAGCGGGCTGTCGGTCATTAGGGAAAAGCCGCGCGCTTCCTGTTCCAGTTGGTCGCTGCTCAAGCCCAAATCCAGTACAATGCCATCTACCGCGGTGAAGCCGGTCGCCTGCGCCACCGTCATCAAATGCCGGAAATTGCTTTGTACCACCACTGAACGCTCACCAAAAGGCTGTAATCGTTCATGAACCCGTGCCACCGCGTGCGGATCGGCATCCAGGCTAAGGACGCGCCCGCCGAGGTCGCGAGTTTCTGTTGCACTCGAAGCCTGGAGCAGCGACCAGGAATGGCCGCCGCCGCCGGCTGTGCCGTCAATGTACCAACCATCAGGGCGTGGTGCAAGGAAGGTGATGATTTCATTGCCGAGCACTGAAACGTGAATCGTTGTCATCGCTTCCCCAAGGTTGGTACAGTCCCGATTGTTACGGTCACTTATTAAACGTTCAAACTGGCGAAGAAATCGCCATCAGCCAATTCAAAAAGAAGTTGTTGATCCTGATTGCGCCAAGTGTCGGGATTCCACAGCTCGACATAATTATCCATACCTGCAATCAGGACTTTATCGGTAATGCCGGCCACCTCGCGCAGCCATTGTGGCAAGACGACGCGGCGTTGGCGATCCGGCTCGGCGGCGTGTGCCTGCGGAAACAGCCAACGGCGCAGCTTGCGCGCGCGTGAATCGGTCAACGAAAGCTCGCGCAGGCGGGTACTCAACCGCTCGAATTCGTCACGCGGGAAGAGATAAATACACGCTTCCATGCCGCGGGTAATGACCACTCCGCCGCCCAACTCCATGCCATATTCGGCGGGCAACGTCAGTCTTCCTTTGTTGTCTAGCGTGTGTTCGTATTGACCGATCAACATGGCTCACCTGGTATCGTGGAAGCGCCCAACGGTCCACTGGCTGGGTGAATTAGAACAAGTGTTTGGGTTCTTATCCCACTAGCGGCACAGATTGGATGATTTGTTAGGACTGTTGTCCCACTTTCACCCATTTTGTCCCACTTTCGCCATCTTATCACTGTTCAATTATTTTGACAAGCCCGAATAGGGCGTTTTTACCTATTCTTGACAGGAATTTAAGGTACTTGTAATAAGGTGGCTGCGATTGTATGTTTAGGCATCGCTGGTCGGGTCGCTTGAAGCGTGTAGGAACTGGGCAACTGACGGCTCTGGCTCAGAAAGCGAAGCGCCTCCGGCGCTTTCTGGCCCCTCTGGCCTGAGATACTGAATTCGATTCGGCGGCAATGGGTTTCAATATGAAATCCATACATCTTTTTTGTTGCCGATTGACTTGACAGCGGGCCAGACGATGGCTAAAATGGTCTGGGCTGCTGGTTGTCAACCGTGGCAGTCGCGTATGTGAGGGAGAATCCCAATTGGATAAAAAATTCAGCGTAAGACTTGACAGATACAGGGGTTGGTGATAAAATTACTTTTTGCGATGTAAGTGGATATCGCAAGTAAATATGCCTAAACGGCCATAGAATCGCAAGAAAAACCCAGATTGCCCCAATAGTACCAAGACCTGCGCGACGTCAGCGTGAGGTTCTGATAGACTATTGTGTGGGCATTTAGCGCGTCAGCGGGTTGTTTATTCTTGGCCTTCAGGCGTTACATCCAGAGTGAGTAGCCAGGACATTGTTGTTTCGCTGATTGCAGGATGGCCTGGCTTTTTGTTCGACTGATTTTTGGCAGGTTTTATTTCTCTGGCCGGGTAGTCGGGCCTGGCGCAGAAAACCGGAGGTATAGCATTGACTTCCAACTCCCAGATTCACCGTAAGAGCTACGCCCGTATTCCAAACGCCTTACCCTTGCCGCGGTTGACTGAAATTCAGCTCAATTCGTTCGAATGGTTCAAGGGTGAAGGGCTGCGAGAACTCTTTCTGGAAATCTCGCCGATTGTTAGCTTTAATCGCAATCTTGAGTTGCACTTTAGCGATTTCTGGTTCGGTGAACCGAAATATCCAGAACAGGAATGTCGCGAGCGCGATATGACCTTCGCTGCCCCGCTGTGGGTGCGTGTGCAGTTGCGCAATCACGACACGGGTGAGATTAGCGAGTCTGATGTCTTCATGGGCGATTTCCCGCTCATGACAGAGGCTGGCACCTTCATTATTAATGGAGCTGAGCGCGTAGTCGTCAGTCAGCTGATTCGCTCGCCCGGCGTCTACTTCACGGTGGATGAAGACCGCACCACGGGCCGCGAGCTGTGCATGGCCAAGCTGATCCCGAGCCGCGGCGCCTGGCTGGAATTTGAAACCTCACGGCGTGACCTGATCTCCGTCAAGGTGGATCGCAAGCGCAAGCTGCCAGTCACTACCTTGCTGCGCGCAATTGGCTACAGCAACGACGACGAGATTATGGCCCTGTTCCAGGACGTGGACACCTCGTCGGATCATCCCTATATCGCAGCGACGTTGGAAAAAGAGCCGATGAACACCCGCACGCGCGAAGATGCGCTGCTGGAGTTCTACAAGAAGCTGCGCCCCGGCGATCCGCCGACGCTGGACAACGCCGAAAAGTTCATGCACAACCTGTTGTTTGAACCGCGGCGCTATGACCTGGGCAAGGTGGGGCGCTACAAGCTGAATCGCCGCTTGGACCTTGACCTGCCGATTTCGCAGCGCACGTTGACCCAGCAGGACATTGTGCGCGTGATTGCGCACATGATCAAGATCAACAACGGTGTGAACCAAGCGGACGATATTGACCACTTGGGCAACCGTCGCGTCAAGACCGTGGGCGAGCTGATTCAGAACCAGTTGCGCATCGGCTTGTTGCGCATGGAGCGCGTCGTGCGCGAGCGCATGTCCATTCGCGACCCCGAACAAATTACGCCGCTGTCACTGGTCAATATCCGTCCGGTGGTGGCTGCCACGCGCGAGTTCTTCGGCGGCAGCCAGCTTAGCCAGTTCATGGACCAGACGAATCCGCTGGCCGAGTTGACCCACAAGCGCCGCCTGAGCGCGTTAGGCCCTGGCGGTCTGCGCCGCGAGCGCGCGGGCTTTGATGTGCGCGACGTACACCACAGCCATTACGGCCGTATCTGTCCGATTGAGACACCGGAAGGCCCGAACATCGGCTTGATCGGCTCACTGGCAACCTTTGGCCGCGTCAACGAATACGGCTTCATTGAAACACCCTACCGCAAAGTGCTGCGCCAGGGCGAGCTGCGCGATCCTGAGATGCTTGGCTCGACGCTGGCCGACGCGCTGGTGGATCCGCTGACGCACGAAACCGTGTTGCCGGTCGGAACCATCCTTGACGCCGACGCGGTCGCGTTGGCCGATCAGGCTTTGCCGGAAAATGCACCGCGCCAAGTGACCATTCTGCCGCGCGCGATGGAGGGTGTGGCCTTCCTGACTGCGGACGAAGAAGACAAACATTCGATCGCGCAGGCCAGCGCCAACCTCGATAAAAACGGTCAATTCCATGAAAGCCGCGTTTCGGCCCGCCACAGCCAGGAATTCCTGTTTGAAGCGCCGGCCCGTCTGGATTATATGGACGTGTCACCGCAGCAGATCGTGAGCGTCTCCGCTTCGCTGATTCCCTTCCTTGAACATGACGACGCCAACCGCGCGTTGATGGGCTCGAACATGCAGCGCCAGGCGGTGCCGCTGTTGAAGCCGGAAGCGCCGATTGTCGGTACTGGCATGGAAGCGCGCGCCGCGCGCGACAGCGGTCAGGTTGTCATGGCCCTGAACGCGGGTGAAGTGTTGAGCGCCACCGGCGCGGATGTTGTAGTGCTGGAAGAAGACGGCACGCGTCGCCGCTACCCGCTGCGCAAATTCAACCGCTCCAACCAGTCTACCTGTATTGACCAGCGCCCCGCTGTGTTTAAGGGCGACATCGTGCAGCCTGGCGACGTGCTGGCCGATTCCAGCTCCACCGATCATGGCGAGCTGGCGTTGGGGCAGAACGTGGTCGTAGCCTTCCTCAGCTGGGAAGGTGGCAACTATGAAGACGCGATTCTGATCTCCGAGCGGCTGGTGCAGGATGACCGCTTTAGCTCGATCCACATTGAAAAGCACGAAACGGAAGCGCGCGATACCAAGCTCGGCCCCGAAGAAATTACGCGCGACATCCCGAATGTCGGTGAAGACGCGCTGAAAGACCTGGATGAAGAGGGTGTCATCCGCATCGGTGCGGAAGTCGGCCCTGGCGACATCCTGGTCGGCAAGATCACCCCCAAGGGCGAAACCGAACTGACCCCGGAAGAGAAGCTGCTGCGCGCGATCTTCGGCGAGAAGGCGCGCGAGGTGAAGGATTCCAGCCTGCGCCTGCCGCACGGTGAAAAGGGCAAGGTGGTGGATATCAAGGTCTTTGATCGTGATGAGCACCGCGACCTGCCTTCCGGCGTTGAAAAGATGGTGCGCGTGATGGTGGCCCAGCGCCGCAAGATCACCGAAGGCGACAAGATGGCTGGCCGCCACGGCAACAAGGGTGTCATCTCGAAAGTGGTGCCGGTGCAGGATATGCCGTATCTTGAAGACGGCACGCCGGTGGACATGATCCTGAACCCGTTGGGCGTACCTGCGCGTATGAACATCGGTCAGGTGTTGGAAGTGCATCTGGGCTGGGCTGCCAAGCAACTGGGCTTTTACGTGGAAACGCCGGTGTTTGACGGCGCACACGAAGACGAGATCGAGGCCGAGTTGGCCCGCTCCTGGCTGATGAGCCGCGCGTGGGATAAGGCGTCCAAGCGCGCCTGGGTATGGGCAGAAGAGAACAGCACCGAGGTGGAAGAAATCGTCAATGATGATGAACTGCGGCTGTTGTACCTGGTCGAATGGCTGGGCGAGCGCGGTTACGATGGCGAGCGTGTCTACTTCGATCAGTCTTATGCCCGCCGCTCCTTGCTGCGTGAATGGCTGCGCGAAGAACCCCAGAGCTACGACCCTGATGGCATCATCGTGGAAAATTACAGCCAGTTGTCGAATAACCAGCGTCATGTCATCAACGAAAATGCGCGTCACGCGTGTCTGCGCGAATGGCTGAAGCAGGAAGTGCGCGATGAAATGCGTCTGGCGCGGTACCAGGCGGATGCTGCGGACGAAGCCGCCAGCCATCCCTTCTTTACTGAAATTGATGCGACCGCCGAAGATCGTCAACCGATCTATCAGGCTATGGACCGCATTTCAGCCTTGAGTGATGAGGATGTGGAGCAAGAGGCTGTGCGGCTGGCGATCAGCAAGAACAAGGCGCTACCGACGACCGGCAAGATGACTTTGTACGACGGCATGGGCGGCGAACGCTATGACCGACCTGTGACCGTGGGCGTGATGAACATGCTCAAGCTGGCCCACTTGGTCGAGGACAAGGTCCATGCCCGCTCCACCGGCCCATACTCGCTGGTGACCCAGCAGCCGCTCGGTGGTAAGGCGCAGTTCGGTGGTCAGCGCTTCGGTGAAATGGAAGTGTGGGCGCTGGAAGCCTACGGCGCGGCCTATACCTTGCAGGAAATGCTGACAGTGAAGTCGGACGACGTCACCGGACGCGTTAAAACCTACGAGGCGATTGTAAAGGGCGAGACCATCTCGTCCCCCGGCGTGCCGGAATCGTTCCGGGTGCTGGTCAAGGAGCTTCAGTCGTTGGGTCTGGCCGTTGAGGTCATCAACGAAAAGGACGAGGTCATCGAGTTTGGCAAGGACGAGTTCGATGAGCAGATGCCGAAGCTCGGCTTTAGCATCAGCGTTCCCGGCCCGATGGCGGGTAGATAATCAGTAATCGGTGACCACTAAACAGGAAGCGGTATCCAGTTTACAGCGTGCAAGCTAAACTGGATACCGCAAACTGCCGACTGGTTACTGTTGCCGAAAGAGGTGTAAGGTGGAAGTAAACGATTTTGATGCCATCAGGATATCTCTAGCCTCACCCCATGACATCCGTGAGTGGAGCTATGGCGAGGTGCTCAAGCCAGAAACGATCAACTATCGCACGCTGCGACCAGAGCGCGATGGATTGTTCTGCGAGCGCATCTTTGGCCCCACCAAGGATTGGGAATGCTATTGCGGTAAATACAAGCGTGTCCGCTACAAGGGCATTATCTGCGAGAAGTGCGGCGTAGAAGTCGCGCCCAGTCGCGTGCGCCGCGAGCGCATGGGCCACATCGAATTGGCCAGCCCGGTCAGTCATATCTGGTATGTCAAGGGCGTACCCAGCCGCCTGGGCTTGATGCTCGATATTTCCCCGCGCAATCTGGAACGCGTGCTGTACTTTGCGCAGTACGTCATCACCGAGGTAAACGAGGAAGCCCGCAGCCGTACCATTCAGCGCCACGAGCGCGACTTGACCATGCGCCTGTCCAAGGTGGATGGTGAATTCGATGCGCGTATCCAGGAAGTCGACGCACGCCGCAACACTGCGCTGCAAGCACTGGATCAGGAGCTGGAAAGCGGCTTGAGCAGCTTTGCCGGCCAGCTTGAGCAGCGCAGCAACGTACTGATCAAGGAAGCGCAAAGCATTACGACGCGTCTGGAAAACCGGATCGGCAAACCCAGTGAAGAAAATATTGCACTGTCCTGGACAGAAACGCCCCTGCTGAACAAGGGCGAAATCGTGCAGCGCAGCTTGGCTGACCGCCTGAACGAAATGGTACAGGAAGAGCTGAGCGAGCTAGACGCACAATTGAACGACGAGCGCCGCCGTCTGACCGATCTGATCGGCAGCCGCCGCGAAGTTGTCCGTCAAAATGCCGACCAGGAAATCATGGTCATTCAGGAAGAGCGCGATGCTCGCTCCGATCGTCTGCGTCAGGAAATGGAAGACGATTTGCTGGAGCTGAAATCGCTGCGCGAGCGCCAATTGCTGTCGGAAAATCGCTACCGCGAGCTTTCGGAGCGCTGGGGCAACGTGTTCGAGGCTGACATGGGCGCAGAAGCCGTCCACAAGCTGGTCTCCCACATGGACCTGGAACAGATGGCCAAGGAAATGCGCTCGGAAATCCGCAGCACACGTTCCAAGCAGCGCCGCAAGAAGGCTGCCAAGCAGCTGCGCGTGGTGGAATCATTCCGCAAGTCGGGTAATCGCCCGGAGTGGATGATCCTGACCGTGCTGCCGGTGATTCCGCCCGACCTGCGCCCAATGGTGCAGTTGGACGGTGGACGCTTTGCCACCTCGGACTTGAACGATCTGTATCGCCGCGTGATTAACCGCAACAACCGCTTGCGACGCCTGCTGGAGCTGGGCGCGCCGGATGTGATTGTGCGCAACGAAAAGCGCATGTTGCAGGAAGCGGTGGACAGCCTGATTGACAACGGTCGCCGTGGCCGCGCCGTGAGTCGCAGCGGCAAGCGCAAGCTGAAGTCGCTTTCCGATATGCTGAAGGGCAAGCAGGGGCGCTTCCGTCGTAACCTGCTGGGCAAGCGTGTAGACTATTCTGGCCGTTCCGTGATCGTGATCGGCCCTACGCTCAAGCTGCATCAGTGCGGCTTGCCGAAGAAAATGGCGCTGGAGCTGTTCAAGCCCTTTGTGATGCGCCGCCTGGTGGAACACGGCCACGCGCACAATATTAAGAGCGCCAAGCGCATGGTAGACCGCATTGATCCCGCGGTATGGGACGTGTTGGATGACATCATCCGCGAACGCCCTGTGCTGCTGAACCGCGCACCGACCCTACACCGCCTGGGTATTCAGGCGTTCGAAGTCGTGCTGATCGAAGGCAATGCGATTAACCTGCACCCGCTGGTGTGCGCGGCCTTCAACGCAGACTTCGACGGCGACCAGATGGCGGTTCACGTGCCGCTCAGCGAGATGGCCGTGCAGGAAGCGCGCCAGCTTATGCTGTCCAGCCGCAACCTGCTCAAGCCGTCCAGTGGCGAGCCAATCGTTGGCCCGTCAAAGGACATGGTGCTGGGCGTGTATTACATGACGACAGTCCAGCCCGGCGCCAAGGGCGAAGGCAAGATCTTCTCGAACTTCGATGAAGTGCTGATGGCCTATGATCTTGGTGTGGTGGATATTCGCGCCATGATCAAGACCCGTTTCTCTTCGCCGCTGGACGAAATCAGCCTGGAGACCATCGGGCTGAGCGAGCGCGTGCTGGCTGCCTTGCAGGCGGGCGGTGTCAACACCGTTGGCGATGCGCTCGATCGGCTGGCGCGCAAGAGCGACCGCAAGTTTATGGACGAAGTGCGCGATTTTGGCGCCAAGGGCCTGGAAGAATTGAAGTTCCAGATGCGCCTGCATGGTTATTCTGCGCAGCGTTGGCCGGCTAATCGTCTGATCGAGACAACGCCCGGACGCGTGATCTTCAACCTGGGCTTGCCGACGCGCCTGCACTTTGTCAATGAAGTGATGGAAAAGAAGGCGGTCAATAACCTGGTCGGCGAATGCTATGAGCTGCTGGGCCAGGAAGAGACTGCTAATATGGTGGACGTGATCAAGGAGATGGGCTTCCGCTATGCCACGCAGAGCGGTTTCACCATCGCGGTCAGCGATATTCAGGTTCCGCCGGTGAAAGCGGAAATCCTGGATCGCACCACCAAGGAAGTGGAACAGGCCGAGCGCCAATATCGCCGCGGTTTGATCACTGAAGACGAGCAGTACAACCGCGTGGTTGAGTTGTGGACGCGTGCCACCGACGACATCACGCAGGCGGTGCGCGAAGAGCTGGACCCGTTGGAAGGTATCGGTGCGATGGCGACCAGTGGCGCGACCAAGGGTGGCGTTACCCCGATCCGCCAGTTGGCCGGTATGCGCGGTTTGATGGCTGACCCTTCGGGCCGCATCATCGCCTTGCCGATCCGCTCGAACTTCCGCGAGGGCCTCACCTCGCTGGAGTACTTCCTGAGCACCCACGGCGCGCGCAAGGGTCTGGCTGATACCGCATTGCGTACAGCGGACGCAGGTTATCTGACCCGCCGTCTGGTGGACGTGGCGCAGGACGTGATCATCACCGAGGACGACTGCGGCACGATGGCAGGCGTCTGGATTACCGATGAAAGTAGCCGCGCCATTGGCGAAAAGTTCGGCGAGCGTTTGGTGGGCCGCATGGCGGCTGCCCCGATTGTTGACCCGCGCACCGGCGAAGTGCTGGTTGAGCGCGATCAACTGATCGAAGAGGCAGATATCGAACGGATCAACGAGGCTGGCGTTAAGCAGGCGCTGATGCGTTCGCCGTTGCGCTGCGAAACCCAGGTTGGCTTGTGCAAGAAATGCTATGGCCGTGACCTGGCTCGTGGTCGCATGGTCGGCGAAGGCGAAGCAGTCGGCATTATCGCGGCCCAGTCCATCGGCGAGCCGGGCACGCAGTTGACGCTGCGCACCTTCCATACCGGCGGTGTGGCCGGCGCTGAGGACATTACGCAGGGTCTGCCGCGCGTCGAGGAACTGTTCGAATCCCGCACGCCCAAGGGCGAGGCGGTCATCAGCGAAATCGAAGGCGTGGTGGACGTATACTGGGAAGGCGAGCAGCGCATGGTCAAAGTGACCAATACGCGCCTCGTCCGTGAAGAACATGCGATTCCGACGGGAGCCGCGCTGGTAGTCAATGATGGCGACCGCGTGCAAAGCGATACCGTGGTGGCGCGGCTGGCTGATGGCGGCGAAATTTTGGCGGCGACCGATGGAAATATCTTCATCGAGCGCCATGCCGACGGCACGGCCACGGCTGTGGTCCGGCGTGAAGACTCCGATCAATGGGAACAGGCCATTCCGCCGTCCGCGCGTATGCGTGTGGATCGTGGCGACCGGGTCGAAGCGGGCACGCAGTTGACCGAAGGTTCCAAGAATCCGCGCGAAGTGCTACGCATTCAGGGGCCGGAAGCCTGTCAGATGTACCTGCTGGAAGAAGTGCAAAAAGTGTATCGCTCGCAAGGTGTGAGCATTCACGACAAGCACATCGAGGTGATCATTCGCCAGATGCTGCGCAAGCTGCAAATTCGCACAGCAGGCGACAGCGAATACCTGCCCGGCGAATTGGTAGACCGCTTCGAACTGGAGCGCGCCAACGAAGAAATTCTCAACCGCGGCGGCCAGCCGGCGCGTGCGGATACGATTCTGTTGGGCGTGACCAAGGCATCGCTGAACACAGACAGCTTCCTGGCCGCGGCGTCCTTCCAGGAAACCACGCGCGTGCTGACGGATGCTGCTGTGCGCGGCAAGGTGGATCATCTGCGCGGCCTGAAGGAAAACGTCATCATCGGCAAGCTCATCCCGGTTGGCACCGGCTTTGCCAACCGCCGGATCCGCCCCATTGCTAATGGGCCGACTGGCGAGTACGATGTGGATTATGACGTTGACCAGGAAGACCTGGGCGAATACGATGACGACGATATGTTCAACAATCGCGACATGGAATTTGCCGACGCGTTTGGTCTGATGGGTCAGTTGCCCAATCTGGACGACTTCTCAGACATGGATTACGACGAAGAATAAGCCAGCGCGGCTAATTTGACCCCGTAATGGTGTTGTGCTAAAATCATCCAGCGTAGGCCGGATCACTATGTTCCGGCCTACGTATGTGATTTGCCTAAAACATTTTTAACCTGAGGCAGGACGCCGGCGCTGTGAAGCCCCGGCATCTGCGAAACAGATGTATCAGGGAGACAAAGTTGCCTACTATTAATCAACTCGTTCGACATGGCCGAACGCCCAAGCCTAATAAAGAAAAGGCGCCGGCCCTGCAGTTTACACGCAATACTTTGAAGTCGCGCGTTAATCGCACGTCCAAGGGCTCGCCCCAGAAGCGCGGCGTCTGCACTCAGGTTCGTACTACGACACCGAAGAAGCCGAACTCGGCATTGCGCAAGATCGCTCGTGTGCGCTTGACTAACGGCATGGAAGTCACCGCCTACATTCCGGGCGAAGGTCATCGTTTGCAGGAACACTCGGTGGTGTTGGTGCGCGGCGGTCGTGTCAAGGACCTGCCCGGCGTGCGCTATCACATCGTGCGCGGTGCACTGGACAGCACCGGCGTTGACAAGCGTCGTCGTGGCCGTTCCAAGTACGGCGCCAAGCGGCCGAAGCCCGGCGCGCCGACCGCCGCGAAGAAGAAGTAAGCAGGAGACGTAAGTTATGCGACGTAATCAAGCCCCGGTTCGTGAGATTGCTCCCGACCCGCGCTACAGCAATACCCAGTTGGCGAAGTTCATCAATCGGATCATGTACGATGGCAAGAAGAGCACCGCTCAGGCTGTCGTGTACGGTTCATTGGATATCCTGGCCGAGCGCACTGGCCGGCCGGCCATCGAGGTTTTCGAACAGGCTATTCAGAATGCCTCGCCGGTTGTGGAAGTGAAGCCCCGCCGTGTCGGTGGTGCGACCTACCAGGTGCCGATGGAAGTGGAGCCGTCCCGCCGGCAGGCTTTGGCTCATCGCTGGCTGATCGCCAATGCGCGCAAGCGCTCCGGCAAGTCAATGGCGCAGAAACTGGCAGCCGAGCTGCTGGATGCGTCCAACAACACCGGCAACACGATCAAGAAAAAGGAAGATACGCACAAGATGGCCGAGGCCAACCGTGCGTTTGCTCATTACCGCTGGGGTAGCCGTTAAGGCTAACTGAGCCTGGCTATCCTGTAACAAGGACAGTTACAGCGGGCGGCTGGCTAGACCAGCCGCCTGTTTTTGTCCTTATGCGCCACTAGCCAACTTCATTACCACAATGAATCTAAGGCGCATGGATCAATAGAGTTGACTATGGCAAATAACGATCATCTACGATTAGTTCGCAATATTGGTATTATTGCTCATATTGATGCTGGTAAAACGACCACGACCGAGCGTATCCTCTTCTACTCCGGCACAACCTACCGGCTGGGCAACGTAGACGAGGGCACGACCGTCACCGACTGGATGGAGCAGGAGCGCGAGCGCGGGATTACGATCACCGCGGCTGCCATCACTAGCTCCTGGCGCGAATATCAGATCAACCTGATTGACACCCCCGGTCACATTGACTTCACCGCCGAAGTGCAGCGCAGTCTGCGCGTGCTGGATGGCGGCGTGGTGGTATTCGACGCGGTGGCAGGTGTGGAAGCACAATCGGAAACGGTGTGGCGTCAGGCCGACCGCTACAATGTGCCGCGCATCTGCTTCGTCAACAAGATGGACCGCATGGGTGCAAACTTCTGGCGCACGGTTAACATGATCACCGAGCGTCTAAACGGCCATCCGCTGCCGATCCAATTGCCCATCGGCGAGGAAGACACCTTTCGCGGCGTGGTGGACCTGATCGAGCAGAAGGCGTGGGTCTTCACCGATCAACTTGGTGCCAAGCCCGAAGTGGTGGACGTGCCCGCGGACATGCTGGAAGATGTACAATTGCATCGCGAGCATATGGTTGAGATGATTGCTGAAACCGACGACGACCTGATGCACAAGTATCTGGAAGGCGAAGAGATCAGCAACGACGAGCTGCGTGCAGCGTTGCGCCGGGCGACCATCGCATCGAAGCTGGTGCCGGTGCTGTGCGGCACTGCACTGCGCAACAAGGGTGTGCAGCCACTGCTTGATGCCGTGGTAGACTACCTGCCTTCGCCGCTGGATGTCGCCACGATGACAGCGATCAATCCGCGTACAGGCGAGGAAGAGGCGTTGTCGCCCGATCCTGATGGCCCGCTGGCTGCGTTGTGCTTCAAGATCGTTACCGATCCCTACATGGGGCGTCTGGCTTATTTGCGCATCTATTCCGGTACGCTCTCCAACGGCAGCACGTACCTCAATGCGGGCAAGGATAAGAAAGAACGTATCGGCCAGCTTGTGCGCATGCGCGCCAACCAGCGCGAAGAAATCACCAAGATCGGCGCAGGCGACATCGCCGCGGTGCTGGGCATGAAGGCCACCTTCACCGGCGAAACGATCAGCGAAGCCAGCCATCCGCTGGTGTTGGAAACCATTGCGTTCCCCGAACCGGTGATCTCGATTGCCATTGAGCCGCGCACCAAGGCCGACCAAGACAAGCTGAGCCAGTCTTTGCAGCGTCTGGCCGAGGAAGACCCCACCTTCCGCGTGCGCTATGACAATGAAACCGGTCAGACCCTGATCCAGGGGATGGGCGAGCTGCACTTGGAAGTGCTGATTGACCGTATGTTGCGCGAGTTTGGCGTGCGCGCCAATGTGGGGCGTCCGCAGGTTTCATATCGCGAGACCATCACGCGCACGGTCGAGCATGAGGCGCGCTTTGTGCGGCAAAGTGGTGGCCGCGGCCAGTTCGGCGTGGTTTCGCTGCGCGTGGAACCGATGCCACAGGGCGAAGGCTTTGTGTTCGAGAACAAGATCATCGGCGGCGCGATTCCCAAAGAATACATTCCCGCTATCGAGCAGGGTGTGCGCGAGTCGATGGAAGCCGGCGGCAGCTCGGGCTATCCGCTGATTGATGTCAAGGCTACCTTGATTGATGGCAAGTACCACGAAGTAGACTCGTCGGAAATGGCTTTCAAGATCGCTGGTTCGATGGCCCTGCGCGAAGGCGTGCAGCGAGCAGGCCCGATCATGCTGGAGCCGATGATGAAGGTTGAAGTCGTGGTGCCGGACAACTACGCCGGTGATGTGATCGGCGATGTGAGTTCCCGACGTGGTCGCATCGAAGGGATGGAGCCGCACTCGCAAGGGTTGCAAGCCATCCACGCCAGTATTCCGCTGGCCGAGATGTTCGGCTATGCTACCTCGCTGCGTTCAACCACGCAGGGTCGCGGTACGTTCAGCATGGAATTCCACCACTACGAACCGGTCAGTCCTGAAGTTGCCAAGCGCATCCGCGGAGATTCGTAAAAATCGCATAAAGCGTTTGCGAAATTTGCGATACAAATCGATCTGTGATATATTGCGAAAGTTGCCGCCGGAGTGTGAGCCTATCCCGGATGGCATTGGGTGCCCGAACCCTCGCGGAGTTTAACGGGTGCCTACGTAGAGCGCAGTACTCGGCAATGGCCCGAAGTACCACGTTCGTGTGGCTACTTCGGGTTATTCGTTTATTTACAGTAGGTACACTCGGTAGAGCGAGCGTCAAAAAAAGTATTTTGTCGTGACCAACGCGTGCAGCGTTGGCGACGGAGACAAAAAAAGGAGAGTTTTCGCATGGCGAAGCAAGTATTCCAGCGAACCAAGCCACACGTAAACGTGGGCACGATTGGGCACATTGACCACGGCAAGACGACCTTGACGGCGGCGATCACGCGGGTGTTGTCGTTGAAGGGGTGG
>JBAQWV010000102.1:0-9353 GCA_049299095.1 Anaerolineae bacterium
ACCCAGTCCGCGATCGGTGGTACGGTGCAGCACGTGGACGCGCCCCGGATGGTGAGCCGCCAGACGATCTGCGGCGTACCCTGTGCCATCAGGCGAATCATCGTCTACGATCACGAGATGAAGATCAGACACCGGCAGCGACAGCAGATCGGCCGCGATGGCTGGCAAATTGTCAATCTCATTATAGGTTGGGATGACAACACAAACGAGCGCGCCAGCATTCGCGGCGCGCATAGCAGTTTCTGCATTTTCTATCGCGGTGGTCATTGTCCAAATTATACCCGCATGAGCCTGTCGGGTCAATGCTGACCGTGTCGGAAACACGCTAAAACAGCGTGCGCCGATTGATTGGCAAACTCAAGTACTCGTTGTATAATCACGGCTGCTTAAATCGTCTTACCTGCGGCGGGCACAGCCATTCAACAGTCCGCTTGATAACCTTTCGTATGATTGAGAAGCACGCTTGATGGCGACTCATATTTTGTTTGTTGGGCGACAACCAGATACCTATGCTCCGTTGTGGCGGCATCTCCTGCTAAGTGACCACCAAGTATCTTTCGCGGCCAGCCAGATGCGCGCACAACGGGAGTTGGCTGTCAATTCGGCGGATGTGATTGTGCTGGATGCGCCTTCCTTGCGCGGCGCACCGGAACCTCTGGCGCGCGCCTTGCGTCAACAAGCGCCCGCGGCACGTATTGTCCTGATCGCCAAAGGTGACAGTCCAACGGGCTACAGCTATGACTATCATCTGACGCTGCCTGTCACCTGGCAACGCATTGCGCAATCCATCGAGGAAGCCACGGCAAGCGAACGACGGCAGGTATTGGTACGCGGCGACTTTGTGTTGGATCTGGTGGAACGAACGATTGTTGGCCCCACGGGCGAGGGCAAGCTAACCCACAAGCTGTTTGCTTTGCTGGCGCTGCTGATGCAAAATTCCGGGCAATACATCAGCCGCAGTCAGATCATGCAAGACGTGTGGCACACTTCCTACGTCGAGGATACACGCACCCTGGATGTACATATGAGTTGGTTGCGCACACTGATCGAACCCAACCCCAAGAAGCCAGTCTTTTTACGTACCAAACGCGGCATCGGCTATGTTTTTCTGCCCGGCGGGGACAAAGATGTTGCTGGGAAAAGGGATGCTCCCGACGAGCCTGCAAAAGACAGTTGATCACAGCCGGTTGGCAAGTAAAGATTAGCCCCTTGTACCAATGGAAATAAACGCAAAAAGGGAACTGGTAACCAGTTCCCTTTTTTATACGGCGAAGATACTCTTACGCAGATGCCTGCACGCGGTTCAACTGGCGCATCAGGCGTGACTTGCGGCGCGCCGCGCTGTTCTTGTGCATGACGCCTTTAGCCACAGCCTTATCCAGCGCTGAGACAGCGCCCTGCACGGCCTCAGCCGCCACAGCTACATCCTTGCCGGCCAGCCCCAGCCGCGCGCGCTTGACGGCGGTGCGAGTGCCGCCACGCACAACACGGTTGCGCTGGCGACGCTTTTCTGAGGTTCGAATACGCTTCAGTGAAGATTTGTGGTTAGCCACGAATCGTCCTCCATGGGATAAAACAACTTTTTCGATTGCTCGACAAACTCCGGCTTTGTCTTTCGACTGTCAGCTGCACGGACGTGAGAGGACGGGGATCTGCGCAACGGGCCATGTCTTGCAAATCCATGTGCTAGCCAACGAACCAAAATTATACATGACGGGCAAGAAATTGTCTAATTTTGCCGCGCCAATTTCTTCTCAGTACTCTGGCGAATTTCGCGCATGGCGATTTCGATGTGCGGATAGGCCAGCCAGACAATACCGGTGCCAAACAACGCGCCGGTAATCGTGCGCAGCCACCAGGTACTGGTGCGCAGCCCGACCAACTGGCTCAAGCCATCCACGGCAATGGGCACCAAAAACAGCGCAAACCCCCACATCGAAAGGGGACGCACCCGCCTGCCTAGCAGCAAAAAGACAAAGCCCAGCAGGAACATCGAACCCCAGATCGCCACGTCCCGTTCGCACAACGCCACCTTCCATCCCAGCGTTTCGTCACCGATGTAGCGGCGACGCTCCAGAATAGACGTACCCGGCAGCACATTGTCTGCTTCCAGCTCGGACAGAGTGTAGACTGGCTTTTCACCGAACAGGAAATACGAACGATCGGGCAACTGGTGGCAGGCAGGCATGTAGATCGTATAGATGATGCGCGCGGGCGTGGTCAAGCCGAGCTTCATCAGCACCGGCGCAAGAAAGGGCACGCCCACATACAAAAACAGCGCCAGACTGAACAATGCCAGCCAGTGACGTGCAACACCCAGCACCAGCCGATCCGCCCAATAGGCGATGCGGTCGGGCGCGGGCTGCGCAGCGGGGGGATGGTTAGACGTTGTCATCATTTACTCTTCGGCCGCGGCCAGAGCGTGGCGCAGTTGCATCAGGGTGATCGGCGGCGTCAGTTCTGGCCCGCCAACAATGGCAATCACTGGCGTTTGCAGCAAATAGCGCGCAGCCAGGTGCTCATCAGTGGTCACGTCTACGACGGTGATAACGAGTGCCTGCTCGCTTGCCAGCAGCTCCAAATCCTCCCGCGCATAGCGACACAAGGTGCAGCCGGGGGAGGTGTACAACGTGACGCACTTGACCAACGCTATTTCAACTCCGCTAAAGAAACTTCGAGTTCGTTTTCAGGCAGCAATCCTGACCAAATCCCCGCGATGTGGCCTTCTTTGTCAATAAATACTGTTGTGGGCAGGCCGCGCACGTTGTACAACTGCATCAGCTCGCCGCGCTCATCCAACGCCACCGGAAAAGTCATCTGATAGCTGCGGACGAAATCAGCCGCTTCAGCCGCGGTTTCCTCAGCGTTGACGCCAATGACCAACACATCGTCGGCCTTATAGCGGTTGTAGACATTGACAAAGCCAGGCATTTCTTCACGGCAGGGCGGGCACCAGGTGGCCCAGAAGTTTATGATCACCGGATGGCCTTTGTAGTCGCTCAGCCGCGCCTTGTTGCCGTCAGCAAATTGCAGGTTGAAATCGGGGGCAACATCGCCGGTCTTCAGGCCAGTCTGGCTGTTGTTGATATTCGTTGTCGAGATTTCGGCTAAATTCGCCAAACCAGCGGCAGCCAGCTCCGCGCTAACCCGCGGCTGACTGCCGCAGCCAGCCAGCAACAAGCCCGCCAACAGTAAAATTACACGGATACTTTTGTACATCTGTTGATATCTGTTCATAACTGTCCCTTGTACCTTATTACCTCATACCCAGCACGTCCAGCAGCCAGCTTTCCAGCTCGACTTGCGGCACGATGGTGGCGATCAATTGCAGGCCGCCGGTATAGATCACAACACCCACTGTTGCCAGCAGCAAGCCGCTAATCAGGCTGATCAAGGGCAAATGCCGATAAATCTTGGGCAAGATTTTACCCAATTGGTTAAAGATCAAGCCGGCCAGCAGGAAGGGCACGGCCAGTCCCAGCGAATAAAAGAAGAGCAGCAGTGCCCCGCGGCCAACATTTTGTTCCGTGGCAGCCAGCGCCAGAATGCTGGCGAGGATCGGCCCGACGCACGGTGTCCAGCCTGCGGCAAACACGATGCCGGTCAGGAACGAAGTAAGATAGCCGCGATTGCGTTGCTGACCGAGTTCAAAACGCTTTTCGACGTAGAACAGGTCGGTGCGGCTGGCCCAAGCCACCAGCAACGCCACCAGTGCGCTTTCGGCCAGCGCCGTCACGGTCGGGGTGAACGCACCCAGCTCGGCAATGCCGAACAGCCCCGTGCTGCCTGACCAGATGGACAGGAAATTCAGCGCACCCGCCAACACTCCCAGCGCCACATGTCCGGCCAGCGGCCAATTCATGCCCGCCAGCACGATCACGGCGAACATTGCTGCTTGCAGGCCGCGGTTGATCGGCGTTTCGCGGATGTTGACAAAGTAGGCTAGCAGTGCGAAGACAACGGCCAGTGTTCCCCAGCGCCAACGCGGCCATTCGATGTGTGCGATGCGCAGGCCGAAGACGACCAGCATCACACCGCCGACGCGGATGATCACGGGCACAGCCCGATTCAGCGTCTGGCCCAGTGCGCCGCCCAGCGCACCCAGCGCGACAAAAACCAGCGTGAAGCCGGCCACCAGCGCCACCGCGTGCGAAAAGGTGAACCAGCGCGCCAGTTTGCCCTGCGCATCTACGCCCGCCACCGTTGCGCCGGTCAGGTAACCGAGATAAACCGGCACCAAGGGCAACACACAGGGCGAAAAAAAGGAAACGAGGCCAAACAACGAGGCCAGCAACAAATTTAGGTTTTGTGAATCCAACGATACACCTGTATAAGATGCCGCCAGCCTGCGCGGGCAGGCTGGCAGACAACGATATCAAGTTTGATGCAAAAAGGCAGCAAATAGTTACCGGCGAGCGGGCTTCTCAACCACGTCACTCAGCGCGGCCAGCTCTTCTTCCACTTGATTTTGGCGACGGGCAATGCTCCACACAAACGCGAAAGTCGCCAACCAGAAAATCATCATACCACCAACGAAATATAACATGAGAACTCCTCAACGGGTTTAGTGAACCGTACCAATTTCCTTGTCTGATCTGCGACTGTCTACAACTCCGTGAGCGCGCGCAGCTTCAGATCATCGAGCTGTTCACGCTGCGTTTCCAGACGCAGCCGGTAATGCAGCAGCACCACGTACAGCAAGCTGAACACGGTAATGGCGTACAAGAGCACCACCACCATGTTGCCGCCCATGTCAAAGCCACCCTGCGAAGTTTCGCTGCCTGTGCCAATCACCGCGGGGTGGATCGTGCGCCAGATGCGCACCGAGATGAAGGAGAGCGGTACACTCAGGAACCCCACGATGCCATAGATTGCGGCCAGCCGGGCGCGGCGCTCCGGATCATCCAACGCGTTGCGCAGCATTAGATAGGCGACGTAAACCAGTAGCACGATCGCGGCCAGGGTCAGACGCGGATCGTCCCACGACCACCAGGTGCCCCAGGTCGGACGCGCCCAGACTGAGCCGCTGACGAGGTTGGCCGCGGTGAACACCACACCGATTTCCGCGGAGGAGACCGCCAGATTATCAAAACGACGCTCACGCTTAAGCAGGTACAGAATGCTGCCCAGCGCGGTCACAGCAAAAGCCACATAGCCAACCCAGCCCGCGGCCACATGAAAATAAAAGATGCGCTGAGCATAGCGTTCAGCCTCGGTGGGCATATTCACCGCGGTCGGGGCCCAAATAGCCGACAGATAGATGCCGATCAGCACTAAAACGGCGGTCACTGCCAGCAGCATCGGCCAGATGGGGTTTTCACCGCGGGATTTTCGCGAAACAGCCATCAATCTCTCCTTTTAGCAAGCTCCGCTGCCACAACAGCGAAATTTATTCTTCGACGATGTAATCGAACAAGAGCATGGCCGCGGCGATAAAAATCGCATCGTAAGCGACCAGCAAACGCAGCCATTTGGCGATGTCGGCCAGCGTGCCGCCATCCAGCAGATCACCGACGGCCTGTACACCCGCGACGAATACCGGGATCATCACAGGAAACAACAGGATCGGCAGCATCACCTCGCGGGCGCGCGTGTTGATGCTCAACGCAGCAAAGAGCGTGCCCACGGCAGCATAGCCCAGCGTGCCCAACGCCAACACCAGCAGCAAAGCGGGCGACAGCAGCGACACGTTGAACAGCACTGTCATCAACGGCAGCAACAACAGTTCGACGATGAAAATGAACAGCAGATTACCGATCAGCTTGCCAAAGTAGATCGCGCTGCGATCCACTGGGGCCAAAAACAGCCCTTCCAGCGAGCCGCGGTCCTGTTCCAGGATAAACGACCGGTTCAAGCCCAACACACCCGCGAAGGTCACGGCAATCCACAGCACGCCGGGCAGCACCAGCCGCACGTTGTCTGCGCGCAGGTCGAAAGCGAACTGAAAGATCAGCACTGACAAGCCCGCGAACACCAGCATTGAACTGAGGATGTCCTTGGTGCGCAATTCGGCGCGCACATCTTTCCACACAATGGCCAGCACTTTGCGTAGATAGCCCGTCATGCGCCAACCACCTCGGTGTAGATCGTGCGAAACGCGCTGCCTGTCAGATCGCGGGTCGGTGCATCAAAATGCACACGGCCACCGTTCAGGATCAGTGCGCGGTCGGCCCATTCGATGCCGCGCTCCAGGTTGTGCGTGGTCAGCAACACGGTGCGGTCGCTGCTACCCAGCTCAACCAGCAGGCTGCGCAGCATGTCCGCGGCTTGCTGATCGAGGCCCGTATCCGGCTCGTCCAGCAGCAAAATCGGTGGATCGTGCAGAATGGCGCGGGCAATGGCCAGCCGCTGCACCATGCCGCGGCTAAAAGTGCGCACCACATCCTTGCGCCGCCCGCTCAGGCCAACCTGCTCCAGCACGCTAGCGATGCGGGTCGTGCGCGCGGGCACATCATACATGCGCGCGAAGAATTGCAGGTTTTCCTCGGCGGTCAGGCTGTCATAGACCAATGGATTGTGCGACACCACGCCGATGTAGCGGCGCAGGGCGTCGCCCGCCTTCTGAATATCCTGCCCGCCCAGCTCTACGCGACCGGCAGTGAGCTTGCTGAGGCCCGCGATGATGCGGATGAAGGTGGTCTTGCCTGCGCCGTTGGGGCCAAACAACGCCACCGACTGTCCGGCGGGCACATCCAGATCAATGCCGCGCAGCACAGGCCGCCGGCCAAAGGCCTTGACCAGCTTGCTGACGTGGATCACGGGAGGGTTTGCTCCCCGCGGGCTTGTGTGGCCAATTGCTGCTCGACCAGCAACAGGCTACGCTTTTGTGCGGCGCGCACGCGCTCGTAGCTGTCGGGGTCCAGTTGGCCGCTGGCGTACAAGTCGTCGAGTTGGGCGATAAAAGCCAGCAGGCTGCGCCGCTGGGTGGGCAGGTCGGCATCGGCCGCGGGGGGCGTGAGGGCCAATGCCGTGTGTTCCTCGGCTGCACTGGGACGACGCAGCATATACGCGGCGAATAAACCCAGCATGGCCGCAAAAGCCAGCGCACCAATGCCATACAACAGCGCACGGTTATAGGCCAGCACTGCCGTAGAGAGCGCAGGCGCGCCCGGCACCGCCTCGGCAGCGGCAGCAGCAGCGGTCGCTGCATCGTCCAGCCCGCTCAGCTTCAAGTTGATCGGCTGGTCAGCCGGGATATTCGTCTGTTCGTAGCTGTGCCACGTTTGTTCAGAAACGGTGGTTGGCCCGAGGTCGGCCATGCTGGTTTGCACGGTGGGGCCATCAATCACCAGCGCGGCCAGCCGGTCGGTTGCGTAGGGGATGGTGTGGGCAAAGTCGAAGGTTGTGCCATCGTAGGGCAGCAAATAGCGCAGCAAAATCTGCGTGCCACCGGGCAGCAACGGCTGGGTATCCACGACGCCATCGGCGGTCAGGAAGAAGCGGTCGCCGATGTCGCCGCCATCCAGCACCACCGAGGTGGCGCCCGCGGGCAGGTTCAGCCGCAGCACGGCGTTTTTGCCGGGCGCAACTTCCTCGCTGCCGGTGTAAACGGTGGTGCTGTCGTGCGTGATGCGGTATAACTCGCCCACCAGAAGCGCGCCTTGATGCTGGTCAATGAACCACTGCGCCAGTGCGACGCGGATGGTGCCGGGGGTGGCGCTGGCGTCGAAGACCTGTAAGGGTGCGTCAAGCGTGCTGGATCCGTCCGGGAAGGTGAGCGTGTTCGTGCCAAAGGACTTGTCGCCATAACTGGTGGTGACGATGTACACGTATTCCGCGCCGGTGGGCAATTGGGTAAAGGTGTACACACCAGAGGCATCGGTTGCCACAGTGCTGGCTTGCATGGCGTTGAAATTTTCAAAGGTGTTGAGCGTGACCGTGGTGGAATAGGGCTGGCCGGTGGTACCGTTGACGACCTGACCAGCCAATACACCCGTGCCTGCGGGTACTGTGGGCAATGTAACTGCGGGATAGGCCCAGGTGCGCGCTTGCGTGGCCGCGGCCCAGATTTCGTCGTCGGTCAGCACGTCGCCGAAGGCCGGCATGTCGTCCTTGCCCTCGCTGATGAGCGTGAACCAGTCTTCCAGTGTGCGGTCAGCAGTAGCCGCGGGATCGTTCAGTGCGGGCATCTTCAGCCCGTCTTCAATCGCCTGCGGGCCATCGCCTGCACCGGTTTGGCCGTGACAATCGGCGCACTGCTCGCCCCAGAGTTGTGCGCCGATGGCCGCGTCCTGCGGGGTGACATGCAAAGTCAGCGCGTAGGTTACTACGTCCCAGATTTCAGCGTCGGTCAGCTTATCTTTCCAGGGCGGCATGAACAGGTCGAGGCGGCCTTCTTTGACCACCTGGAACCAGCCGGCGGGCGAAGCGGCGCGCGCGACTGCAGGATCGGCCAGCGCGGTCGCGCCATTGGGTAGCTTGTCTATCATCGTACCGTCGCCCAAGCCAGTCACGCCGTGGCAATCGGCGCAATGGTCCTGAAACAGAGTTTGACCGTTGAGGGGGGAGGGTGGGGTCACCGGCGTTTGCGCTGCGGGGCTGGCTGCGGCTGGCTGCCGCAAGACTAGCCACGTCAGCAAGAAAAGGAAACCGAGAGTGGCAACGAAACTGAACCGAGCAAGCTGGCGGGAGCGAGCTTGCGGCTGCGAAAAAGTTGGATGGCTCATGCGAATTCTAACAAGAAAAGCGGTCGCTCGTGCCGTGGGACGGGCGACCGCGCTGAAATACTATCAACGTCCAATGATTAGCCGGCCGACTCGACTTGAATTTCTTCGTAACCGTCAACCGGTTTGGCTTCTCCACCATTTTCTTCATAGCGCGATGGGCATTTCAACAGCAGGGTGTTGGCATAAAGCGTGCCATCTTCACCGTAACGCCCTTCCACGATGGCCTCGGTGGCGCGCGTAAAGTTGTCGGGCCGCGGGCCGTGGAAGTAGATCGGCAACTGGTTGGCGTCATCCTTGATGCTGAAGCGCAGGATCAACTCCGACGAGTTATAATCCACGCTATCATCTACCACGATGCCGCTCACACGTACGTTTTTACCAACGCTTTCGCTGGCTTGCTGCGTCAACTCGCTTACTGTCATATAGTAAGCGCCGGAACTGCTCATGGCGTTGAAGACAAGAAACCCAATCGCCACAAAGATGATCGCCGCACCGACGATGAACTTCATGTTGCGGTTGGCAGGCTTCGCATCCAGTTGCGGCGATGTGAGAATTGTCGACTCTGTCATAGAGGTATCTCCTAGCTAGAAATCAGACCGAAAGTCTTGAGAGTATAACATCAATAGCAATCACTGTCAACGCTATTGTGACACACTTCGCGAGCGTGCGCTATGACCTATGTCATAG
>JBAQWV010000103.1:0-39460 GCA_049299095.1 Anaerolineae bacterium
GTGGAACAAATTCCTGGATAATGTTCCACTGACTGTCGGTCATGTCGCTTGGGTAGTTTCGTTGGTTCACAACGACGATTCATACCACGATTTGCCCGACAGTTACCACTTTTCAAACAGTCTCTAAGAATATCTACCGGCACTTTTAGGCGTCTCAAAGGCTGTGTGTTAAATCCTGTCAAGCAATGAGGTAATGCATGCGTAAGCTGAAACCCTATTTAGAAGATATCGTGTACTTAATTGAATTAAGCCTAATCGTAATGACAGGCAAGCTACTCCGTGTAGTAGTTGTAGGCAGTCTGCCTTCTGTCATCAAGGTGAAAAATACTGTAATAGACAGTAGATGGGTTGCCTTGCCAATTTTATTTGTACTCCTTGTTATTATAGCATGGCTTCTGCACCGGCGTCTTCATGCATGGTTACTCACAAAAGATTGGTGGATCAGAAAAGAAGATGAATAATAGATAACGGAAACGTAACTACTCAGGCATGTGGCCTGATGCGCTAAGGTTGCCTAAATTGCAGAACCAGCGACAATAGGGTCATAGAAACGCTGCGGATACCGTCGCTGGAAGATATCCATCGAGCCTACGCTCAAGGCGAAGAAGCCGTTGTCGCCTTGGTGATGCAAGTGGTTGCTCAACAAGCTGAGCTGCTGGCAGTGATCCAACAGCAGCAAGAAACCATTCGGCGTCTGGAGATCGGGTCCGCACGTTGGAAGATCAACTGGCCAAGAACAGCAGCAACAGCGGGAAACCGCCTTCCAGTGACGGCTTGAAAAAGCCTCGCAATCGCAGTTTGCGTCAATCGAGCGGCAAACGCAGTGGCGGTCAACCGGGCCACGCTGGGCACACGTTGAAGGCGGTGGCAGATCCTGATCACATCAAGACGCATGCGGTGCAGCGTTGCCAGCACTGTAGCGAGTCGTTGGAAGCAGTGTCAGCCCATCAGCACGAGAAACGGCAGGTGTTTGATCTGCCGCCGCTGCGGGTCGAAGTGACAGAACACCAAGCTGAGATCAAGCAGTGTCCACACTGCGGTCGGATCAGCAAAGGCCAGTTTCCTGTCGAGGTCACGCAGCCTGTGCAGTACGGTGCACGGATCAAAGCGCAGGCGGTGTATTTCAACCAGTACCAGTTCATTCCACTGGAACGGGTAGGCGAGGTTTTCGCCGATCTGTATGCCCATCCGCTGAGCGATGCCAGCATCGTGGCGGCTTGCGAAGAAGTCGCTGCCCAGGTAGAGCCCATCAACCAGCAGATCAAAGCCCACCTGGCCGCAGCCGAGGCCGTGGTGCATTTTGATGAAACCGGTGCTCGTGTCGCTGGCAGGCTGCATTGGTTCCATTCGGCCAGCACAGAGCATCTGATGCACTACACCGTTCACAGCAAGCGCGGCTCGCAAGCGCTACGCGACATCAACATCCTTCCTGACATGAAGGGTGTCGCCGTCCACGATGGCTATGTGTCCTACTTCCAGTTTGCCAACGTCGCGCATGCGCTGTGCAACGCCCATCACCTGCGTGAACTGAAGTTCTTGGCAGAACGCCATGAACAGACCTGGGCGGCGCAGATGGCCGCTTTGTTGGTCGAAATGAAGCAAGCTGTTGAGACCGCCAAGGCCTTGGACGCTCCGTTGACACCTGAAACCGCTGCTCGCTTTGATGTCCGCTACGATGACCTGATCCGTGCGGGGTTGCAGGCAAACCCGTCATCTCAACAGGCCTCGTCGCAGCCCAAGAAGCGCGGTCGTATCAAACAGAGCCCAGCCAAGAACCTCCTGGGTCGGTTGCAGCGCCACAAAACCACTGTGCTTGCCTTTCTCAACGATGGTAAGGTGCCGTTTGACAACAACCAGGCGGAACGTGATATCCGCATGGTCAAATTGAAGCAGAAGGTCTCAGGCTGTTTTCGTACCAAACAGGGTGCGCAGAACTTCTGTCACATCCGCAGCTACATCTCTACTGCCCGCAAAAATGGCGAGAACGTCCTTGAGGTCCTGAACCTGGCGCTGTACGGTACGCCCTTCGTTCCCAAGTGCGTTGGCGTGCAACGCTCACCGCCAGCCTGAGTAGTTACACGGAAACATGTTATTCCCGCTCGACAACTACTCTATTGGCAAGTATACTGCGGTTGAGCACCACCGCTGCCGGCGCACCGCAGCCCTTCGGCTATGTCAGCTACCACAGCCCGCAGGCGCTGAACAGGTACAGCTATGTGCTCAACAATCCGCTGAGGTACTCAGATCCGAGTGGGCATTGCCCTCAACCATCCGGCCAGTACGCCAACGCCAACATCATCTGTGTCGCCGGCTTTATTGCCACAGAAACCTCCACCGGCATCCCATTCTTGGTTTTCTTCCAGGGCGACGGACGGGATTTCTCAAGCGCGTCTGATAAACACGGGTCCCGATTTTGGCTCTGGCTAAACGCTAACACAGGGGAGATCATCGAGCGCTACGTCCATCCCACGCAACGGGTGTCCGGGCCTAACGGAGAACCGATTGGAGACCCGTCTCCACCTCGAAATCAACCTCACGACAACGAGCTCTTGGAACGCCTGCTCGGGAGTAACCAATTTGCGACCACCCGCTCGGACGACGGATCGATCACCCTATCCTACCATGTGGTGTGCTCCGATCCCATTTGCAACAACGGGCTTGCGCCAGATGGCGTCATCACCTTCCGGCCTGACGGAAGAGGTTCGTTTGCTGCAAGTGGGAAGGTAAACCAGTTTCCAAACCTGGAAGCCTATCATTGGAACGACGGTACGTTGCAAGGGGACTTCATTATCCGTTTCCAGCACTTCAGCGCAGAAGAGCTAGCCCGTGAGCATGCCAAATGGACGACCTCGTTCGGGATGGTGACATACCGCCAATTTGATACCCAACCCGGTGATAGCAGCGGTCAGCAGGGTCTCTTCTACGCTCTCACCGTGCGATAGCATTGCTGAAGTAATGAGGTGATGAAAATGTCAACGCCCGTCCAACGGAATAATGTGCTGGTGAAAACAACTCTTCTTGCATTGGCCCTACTTGTCACTTTGGCAGGCTGCGTACCTGAAGGCATATACTGGCTATTTGCTCCCAGGCAACGAGTGGATGTCATTGTGCCAAGTGGATTCGAGGGATATGTCTTGATCGCCTATCAGGTGCCTGACGGTGCCGAGCCAGTCAAGGAAGGGGATGTCTACATATATCGTATTCCGGAAGATGGCGTCTTGCTTTTGCAGAGCGACCCGCCGTCAGGGGTCGGCCAGTTTGCGTTCTACTATGAAGTTGGCGATGGCTCACTTCGACCTATTCCGCCGAGCACCTGTTTTGATCACGTGGAACATGATGGTTCCGTCGTATGCGTTACAGGCACGTATGAAGTCTACAATACGCGTCAGTTGAGGCCAAGCGAAAGTTACTTCGTAGGTAGTCTTGACAAGTGGCGAGACTTTAGATCTTCATCTGAAAAATTTGACAGTTCGTATGAACAGCACCTGGATAAGCTTGCGCTTCCAGAGAACTAGTCGGACACCTGTCTTTACATCTGGCACCCGAAGCAACCCGGCCCTCTACCCAGGTATGGCGCAGCTACTACCATGCCGCGGGCCAGCGCGTGGCCGTGCGCGCGTGCAGGATGGCACGACCGGCGCGAACCAGATCCACTACCTCTTCGCCGACCATCTGGGTTCCAGCAACGTCAGCTATCGCAGCGATGGTGGACAGACCGTGACGCAGCGCTAGTGCGCAGCCTCTTGCGTAGCACCCCGAAGGCCGAAGGCCGGAGTGGGCCGCAGGCCCGAAGGGCCGGAGGGACTATCCCTGGGGCACGGTGCGGCCTGGGCCGAACAACACTCTGCCGACGAGCTACACCTAGCGCGCAGCCTCCCGGAGCCCGTGGGGCAGAGTGGACACCGGCCAACTGGACAGCGGGCTGGGGTTGATGTATTACAACGCTCGCTTCTACGACCCCGTGCTGGGACGTTTTTGCGCAGCACCCCGCAGGCTGAAAGCCCAGGGGCGCTCAAGCGGACACCATTGTGCCTGAGCCGGGTAACACTTCGACCAGGCTCAGTGCAGGTCCGCAGGCGCTGAATCGCCTTGAGCGTCCAGCGTCACCGGCCAATCTCAACACGATAACAGCGGCAGCCCGACTAATCAGGTTGCCGCTGTTCTGTTCAGGCAAGGTAAAATTGGTGGTTAAGCGAAAAATCAGGCTTCACTGACCCCGGCTTTGGCCGCACGGATCAATTCCTGTTTCAGATTCCATAGGGTATCGCTCAGCGACACATGGTAGATGTGTGGGCTGACCAGTCGCCGCACACCGACATCCAGCCGCTCCACGTCAGCCTGACGCCGCGCGCGCAGCGTGGCAAGGTCGGGCAGGTCGGTCACCAGCCGTCCTTCCTGCAACACATCCACCAGCAGCGGCTCCAGCTCAGACAGCTCCGCGCGCGGCAGGGTGCGCCAGCGGGTGTGATCGGAGGGATGGTGCAGGATCAGCTCCTCCGCCTGCCTGGGGTTTTCCGGGTCAAGCGTCAACAGGTCCGCGGTGGCCTTGCCGCGGCTGTCGTACAAACGCCAGACGGTTTTATCGCCGGGGGTAAGCGTTTTAGCTGCGGTTTCCGAAATCTTGATCGCCGGCGTCCATTGGTCGCCAGTTTGTACACTCACCAGCTTGTACACGCCGTCCAGCGCGCCCTGCCCGCGCGAGGTGATCAGGCGCGTGCCCACCCCGTAGGTGAGGCGGCGGATCAGGTGATCGGCATCCACGCCGGAGCGGGGCGCTTCTTCACTGATTTGCGTGATGATCTGCCAGATGGTTAGCTCGTCGAGGTCGTTGCTGAGCACAATCGTTGTGTCGGGAAAACCTGCGGCGTCGAGCAGCCTGGCCGACTGGATCGCCAGATAAGCCAGGTCGCCCGAATCGAGGCGAATCCCCACCGGCCGGTGTCCCTTGCGGCGCAGTTCCTCGAACACGGTGATGGCGTTGGGCACGCCGCTCGCCAGCGTGTCCACAGTGTCCACCAGCAGCAGGCAGTTGTCAGGGTAGACATCGGCATAGGCCCGAAACGCGCCCAGTTCCCCTTCGCCCAGCGCCATGAATAACTGCACCAGCGCGTGCGCGTGCGTGCCCTTCGGATCGAGGCCGAGGATGTGCGACAGGCCGACGTTGGAGCTAAAATCCGCGCCGCCGATCAGCGCAGCACGTCCCCCCGCGTTGCTGCCGCGCTCCGGCCCGCGGCGCATGCCAAATTCCAGCACCGTGCTGCTGCGTGCGACTTCGCGCAGCCGGGCGGCCTTGGTGGCGATCAGAATTTGGTAGTTGAGCAGGTTCAGCAGCGGGGTTTCGAGGATTTGCGCCATCGCCATTGGCCCGCGCACCACCGTGAGCGGCACATCGGGATGAACGACGCGGCCTTCAGGGATCGCTTGCAGGGCAAGGCTGTCGAAATTGCCGTTGGCGCGCAGCCAGTCCAGAAAGTCGTCGCCAAAAATGCGTTCCCCTGCCAGGCCGCGCTGGCTGCGCAGCAATTCAATGTCCTGATCGGTGGCGCGGGTTTGCTGCATCCAGTCTACCAGCCACTCCAGCCCGGCGTTGACGCAAAACCCCGCCTGGTGCGAACCGTAGTTTGGGTAGCGGCGGAAAAAATGTTCAAACTGAGCCGGACGCTCGTGCAGGCCCAAGCGAAAATAAAGCTGGGCCATCGTCAGTTGGTATTGATCGGTAAACAGAATGCCTTCGGCAATGCGTTGTTCGTTGTAAAGCATACCCGTGTCTTTTCGTGGTCGCGGTTGGTTCCCGCAGCCGTTATTGATTCCAGTGCCCGCGCAGCACGGCCCAGTCCCCTTCCGGCCAGACATCCACCACCGCGCGCGCGGGCGTCTCGTCGGCGAACTGCATCAGGTACAGCCGCGCGTACAGCCCGTTCAGCGCCAGCAGCTCGTCGTGCGTGCCGATCTCAACGATGCGGCCATGATCGAGCACCACCACGCGGTGCGCAGCCTGGATGGTGCTGAGCCGGTGAGCGATGATTACCGTGGTGCGGCCTGCCATCAACTGCTCCAGCGCAGCCTGCACAAAATGTTCCGATTCGTTGTCGAGCGAGCTGGTGGCTTCGTCCAGCAGCAGGATCGCTGGATTTTTCAGGATGGCGCGGGCAATGGCGATGCGCTGGCGCTGCCCACCGCTCAGGTTCATACCGCGCTCACCAACCGGTGTGTCGTACCCCAGCGGCAATTCCATGATAAAGTCATGCGCATAGGCTGCCCGCGCCGCGGCCACGATCTGTTCTTCGCTGGCATCAAGGCGACCATAGCGGATATTTTCGCGCACGCTGGCACCGAATAGCAGCGTTTCCTGCGGCACCAAGCCGATCTGCGCGCGCAGGCTGTGCTTGGTCACCGTGCGCACGTCCACGCCGTCAATCATCAGCGTGCCGTCTGTGGGGTCGTAAAAGCGCGGGATCAGGTTGCAGAGGGTGGTTTTGCCCGCGCCGCTGGGGCCGACCAGCGCCACAATCTCGCCGGGCTGAATGTCCAGTGCAATTTCTTGCAGCACGCGGCCTTCGCCGCTGGGCCACACCGGCGCGGCCTGGCCGCGGTAGCTGAAAGAGACGTTTTGAAAGGTGATGCGTCCCTTGATGGTGGACATCGCTGCGGCGTTGGGGGCTTCGACCACTGTCGGCTCGGTGTCGAGGATTTCAAACACCCGGCTGATCGCGCCGATGGCTGCGCGCAGGTCGGCGTACAGACTGGCCAGACTGCCCATGCCGCTGGCGATCAGAAACGCGTAGATCAAAAAGCTGGTGATCATGCCGATGGTCATCGTGCCTGCGATCACCTGTCTGCCGCCAAACCACAGCACCGCGGCAATGGCGCTGAACCCCAGGAAGAGCATCAAGCTGCCGAAGCTGGCGCGCGCGGCCACCGAACGCAGCGCAGTGCGCAGCGCGCTGGTCAGATCGTTTTCGTAGCGTTCGCGCTCGAAAGCCTCGCGGCCAAAGCTCTTGACAGTGCGGATGCCGCTCAAGCCTTCCTGCACCGTGGTGGAGGCGGTTGCCATCTGATCCTGCACGCGCCTGGCCAGCCGTTCCAGTGGGCGGCCAAACAAAAACGCCACGACCAGCAGCGCAGGCACGAGTACCAGGATGAAGCCGGTCAGCGACGGGTTGAGGGTGAAAACAATCACCACCGAGCCGATCAGCGAGATCAGCGAGGAAAGCAGCGTGTGAATGTTGGTGGTGAGTACGCCGCGTACCAGGGTTACGTCGGTACCGAGCCGCGACATCAACTCACCGACGCGATGCTGTTCGTAGAAATCGAGCGACAGGGTGATCAGCCGCTGGTAAAGCGCGGCGCGCAGGTCATAGACGATGCGCTCACCGGTTACTGCAAAGAAGTAGGTTTGCACAAAGCTGGCGGCGGCCATCAGCAAAAACAAGCCCAGCAGCAAGAGCACAAAGCGGTTGAGCTGGGCGGTGTCCCCTTGGTTTAGTACTTCGGCGATGGTTTGGCCGATCAGCAGCGGGAAGGCCAGACTGACGCCGCTGCTGATCGCCAACATGAGCAAGGCAAAGGCCATCGGCCCGCGGTGTGGTTTCAGGTAAGCCAACAAGCGTCGCCAGGGAACCTGCCTGCCGGCGCGTGCGGGCGCGAGCAAATTCTGCATTAACGCTGCCACTTCCACAGTTCAGCCGCGATTGTCACATCGGCTGTATCAAGGACAGTGTCGCGGTTGAGATCGAGGCTGGCGGGGCAGTTGGCCGCGCCAATGCTTTGATTCCAGCACGCGGCCACCGTCAGAATATCGAGCAGATCCACATCGTCGTCGCACAAGGCCGGATTGGTATGGGTGGCGTCCGGCTGTACATCGGCAAAATAGCAGGTCATTTGGTTGGCCGGGGTCAACTGCAGTGGGTTGGCGGCGTAACTCTGATAGAGCGCGCCAGCACCCTGCGTTTGCACAGCCGTGAAATAATAGCGCTGGTCGAGCGTCACTTCACCGGAGAAAGGCGCGATGCGCACGCCGCTTTCGCCGTAAGCTCCATCGGTGCCGTGGCAATCTGCGGCTGTTGCGCTGGCGTTGTCAAGATAGTAGTTGTAGACGGTGGTGCCGGTTGCCTGCACGTTGTTCAACTGTACGATGCTGCCGGTGCTGCCGTTGATCTGTGTCCACGAGGCAAGCGTGGTGGGAACTGTGTCGGTTGCGCCGTCAATGGCAACCCCCGACGCGCTCAGTGTATTGGCATAGAAGCGGGCAGGGGCAAAACCAGTATTGGCTGGCTTGAGCAGGTCAAGGCTGATGCGTAATTCGCTCAGGCTGACGGTGGGAATATTGATGCCAGCAGCAATTTCAGTCAGATTAACCGGTCCAAGCACCGTTTGCAGACTGGCCGGATTGACCACGGCGCTGGGTGCAGTGACCAGGCCACTGACGTAGCGCACGGGGCGATCTATGTCGGGCAGGCCCGTGCCAAACGTGCCGGGGTCAATCAGGCTGAGCAAATCCTGCTCGCAGTATTGTACCGGGATGAAAAAGCCGATCTTTCCCTTGATGCTGATATGGCTTTGATCCAGCAGATCGTTGGCGCCGCCGTTCAGCTTGAGGACGGTCAAGCCCAGCGTGGTTTGGAAGTCTACCTGGGCATCAAAGTAGGGCGTGTGTACCGTATTCGGGTTCACGTCAATGTAAACCTGGCCAAAGCTGGGCGCGAGGGTGGGGGAGCGGTAAAGGTACACCCATGCGGTTTGTCCGACGTAGAGTGGATCGGTCACTTGTAACTCGTAGCGCGGGTAAAGCGTGGAGTCTGGATCGGCAATCCATTGGCCCGCCGGAGCCTGTTGCCCGGCATCCTTGGCCAGGAAGCTGAGTTCATCAATTGCATCGAACGTGCCGTCGCCGGTGATGGTGTAGGTGTTGCTGATGGGGTTGACTTCATCAATTTGGAAGGGGATTTGCTGCCAGGCTGTGCCGTCAAAGCTGTAGGCAAACAGGTCGTCAGTGGGCGCGCCGACAAAAAGAGGCAAGGCGCTGCCCTTGGCAACAGCCACTTCGCGTTGACGGGTCAAGCTGTTCGCCAGCAAAGGCCCTTCTCCCTGAATGGTGGGAGCTGCGAGCGAGGCAGTGCTGAGTAAGAATAAGAGAACGAACGCCAGCAGAAGTCCCGTAATAGCCAGAATAGATTGCCTGGGCATAAAGAGCCTCCTTGTTGATAAACGCGATAGGATAAGACGGTAGTAGCTGTATTATATGATTACAACAACCAGCTGGCAAAGTTGCTGCAAGCGCAGTAAGGGGGCAGTGAAAGCGTCGCTAGCATCCTATTCGTTCAAAATAACTCAAGTCCGCTGCTTGTACTTGACTTTTCCCCATCGCTTGCTATAATGCGTCTTGTTTCACAACTGTTTTTAAGGTCAGTTGCGGGGATGCTGGCCTGAATTTTCACCTGCAATGAATGCAGGTTACTCACGGAAAGGAGTCGTGCATGGCAAGCGCTGTAGCTTCCATTTGGCAAGGCATTACCTACCGAGGCAAGGACGGGCACTATGCCTGGCTACTGCACCGGCTCGGTGGCCTTGGCATCGTTTTATTCCTCTTCTTGCATGTTCTCGATATTTTCCTGGTTGGTGTGAGCGAGGAATTGTTCGAGAAGTTCCTCTTTATTTATCACTCTGCTCCAGCCAAAGTGTTCGTGATGGCGCTGTTATTCGGCGTGTTTTTCCATGCCTTTAACGGTGTGCGCATCATTCTGGTTGACTTTTGGCCGGGCAAGTTCGCTAATTTGAAAATGCAGCGCACCTTGTTCCGTCTGGTGGTGCTGGTAACGCTGTTGTTTTTCATTCCAACGGCCATAGTCACGGTGGCGCCGATTTTCGGTATGCACTTGAGCTTAAGCCACCTCCTGGGAGGTTGATATCATGTCAGCAACGACTCGCGCACGTTATGGAAGTTCAAACCGCTTCGAGGTGCTGTCATGGTATTTTATGCGGGTCAGCGGCGCACTGCTGCTACTGATTGCCGTCATGCACCTCTTGATCATGCACGTCTGGTACGGCGTTGACGCCATTGATTATCGCTTTGTAGTCGGACGTTGGGCCAGTCCCCTGGTACAGACATATGATCTGTCGCTGTTGATCTTCGCCATGCTGCATGGCGTCAACGGCACGCGCTGGGTAATTGATGATTATGTCCATCACCGTGGCTGGAATCTTACTCTGAAAACCGTGCTGGTCCTTCTGGCCATCCTTTTTGTATTGATGGGCGCGCTCGTGATCTTCAGATTCGACCCCACAGCGGCCTCGACGGCGTTAGGCTCTGTGGCGGCGGTTTTCACCAACTAGGAAGGCGCACCCATGATGAATTATCACAAATTTGATGCTGTAATCGTTGGCGCAGGCGGCGCGGGCCTGATGGCCGCACTCTACGCCTCCAAGACTGCCAACGTCGCAGTGGTTAGCAAGCTCTATCCTACCCGCTCGCACACCGGTGCAGCGCAGGGCGGCATCGGTGCAGCCCTTGCCAACATCGAAGAAGACCACTGGGAGTGGCACGCTTTTGACACCGTCAAAGGCGGCGACTACCTTGTGGATCAGGATGCCGCAGACATCATGTGCAAGGACGCGGTAGACATCGTGCTGGAACTCGAACATATGGGCCTGCCGTTTGATCGCACGTCCGATGGCAAGATTTCCCAGCGGCCCTTTGGCGGCCACACCAACAACGTCACCAAGCAGCCCGTGCGCCGCGCGGCCCACGCCGCCGACCGCACCGGTCACATGATCCTGCAAACGCTCTATCAGCAGTGTATCAAGAACGATGTGCAGTTCTACGATGAATTCCAGTTCATGGACTTGCTGATCAGCGAGGGCCGCGTGGCTGGCATCATCGCCTATCACATCAACAGCGGCGAGCTGCACGTCTTTCATGCCAAGGCGGTCTTCTTTGCCACGGGCGGCTGGGGGCGTTTGTGGAACATCACCTCGAACGCTCACTCGCTGACCGGCGACGCGCCGGCAGTGTTGCTGAAAAAGGGCCTGCCGATGGAAGACATGGAGTTCTTCCAGTTTCATCCTACCGGCATTTACAAGATGGGCATCCTCATCACCGAGGGCGTGCGCGGGGAGGGCGGTGTTTTGATCAACGGCAAGGGTGAGCGTTTCATGCTCAAATACGCGCCGACGATCAAAGACCTGGCCAGCCGCGACGTGATCTCGCGCGCGATCTACCTCGAAGTGGCAGAAGGCCGCGGGGTGGATGGCAAGGACTATGTCTATCTTGATGTGCGCCCTGAGGTCGTCAATAGGTTCTTCGACGAGGATGGCAAAAAGAACCCCGATGGTACGCCGCGCCGCATCACCGCCGCGGACATTGACAAGAAATTGCCCGACATCGCCGATTTCTGTCGTACCTACCTGGGGGTAGACCCGATCAAGGACCCGATGCCGATCCAGCCGACGGCGCACTACGCGATGGGTGGCATTCCCACCGACACGGATGCGCGGATGCTTGTGGACGAGAAGAACACAGTCTTGCCCGGTGGCTTTGCTGCGGGCGAGGTAGCCTGCGTCAGCGTGCACGGTGCAAACCGTTTGGGCACGAATTCGCTGGTGGACCTTGTCGTTTTTGGCAAGCGCGGTGGTATCGCGATGGCCGAATATTGCAACTCGGTTGACATGCCCCCGTTGCCGGAGAACCCGCTGGCTGAAGTGCAGGGTATGCTATCCCGCCTGTTGGCCAACACCGAAGGAATTCCTGCTGCCAAGCTGCGCAAGGCCATGCAGGAAGTGATGATGATGAATGTGGGCGTGTTCCGCACCGAGGCGCTACTCAGCGAGGCGCTGGAGCGCATTCGCGAGCTGAAGAAGCAATACCCCAACGTCTATGTAGCCGACAAAGGCCAGCGCTTCAACACTGACCTGCTGGAAGCCTGGGAATTGGGCAACATGCTCGATCTGGCTGAAGTAACGACGTTGGCTGCGCTGAACCGCACGGAAAGCCGCGGCGGTCATGCCCGCGACGATTATCCTGAGCGCGACGATGTAAACTGGCTCAAGCATAGCTTCATCTGGCAAGATGGCGATAACTTCCGCTTTGCTTACAAGCCGGTGACCATTGGGCGCTACCAGCCGCAGAAGCGCGTCTACTAGGAGGCGACCCATGGAAGTAACACTCAAGCTTAAGCGCTTCAACCCGGAGCAGGACACCAAGCAGCACTGGGAAGAATACAAAGTTGATGTGCAGCCCAATGACCAGCTTCTGGACGCGCTGAATAAAATCAAGTGGTTCCAGGATGGTACGCTCACCTATCGCCGCTCCTGTGCGCACGGCGTTTGCGGTTCCGATGCAATGGTCATCAATGGCCGCAATCGGCTGGCTTGCAAGGTGCTGATGAAGGACCTCGGCAGCAAGGTGACGGTTGAGCCGATCCGCGGCCTGCCCGTTATCAAGGACATGGTGGTGGACATGGAGCCGTTCTTCGCCAAGTTCCGCGCCATGAAGCCATATCTGATCAACGATACGCCGGTAGCCCCCGACCGCGAGCGTTACCAGAGCGTGGAAGACCGCGAGATCTTCGACGACACCACCAAGTGCATTCTGTGTGCCTGCTGCACCACCTCGTGCCCCTCCTTCTGGGCCAATGGCGAGTACATGGGGCCAGCATCCATCGTGCAGGCCCACCGGTTCATCTTCGATAGCCGCGATCAGGCCACGCAGGAGCGTCTGGACATCGCCAACGACGCCATGGGCGTCTGGCGCTGCCGCACGGTCTTCAACTGCGTAGAAGCCTGCCCGCGCGAAATTGACATCACCAAGGCGATTGGCGAAGTCAAGAAGGCTATTCTCGCCAGCTAGCATTTCTGCTTCAATCCGTTTCTGTCATACTGCGTACCGCGCCTTGGCGTGGTGCGCAGTATGTGTTTTGAGGGGCAAAAGGTACGCTTGTCGGTTATCCTGTCGGGATGTATACTTCACGGCATCTTGGATCGTGTTTCTCCCGCGGTTTAATCCTTGTTGTGTGAGGGTACTATGCGCCGAATGTCAATCTTGTATATCCTGATCTTGCTGGCAGCTACGGCACTGCCAAGCCTAGCTGCTGCGCCAGCTCAGCAAGCCGCTGGTGTATGGTTCGACGTAAACGAACCAACTGGACTGCTTGCAGGGCCGCGCCAGATCGTCCCCCAGCAATATCGCACTGTTGGGCTGAAGGTGGATGCGTTGCAGGCTGTGCTGGCTGCGGCGCCGGATGAGTTCACTGCCGAGGCTGCCACAAGCTCGGCTATTTTGGCTTTGCCCCTGCCGCAAGGCGGCTATGCACGCTTTCGTCTGGTAGAATCACCGGTCATGGCTTCGGAGCTGGCTGCCAAGTTCCCTGAGATCAGCACCTACGCCGGGCAGGGAGTGGATGATCCCACCGCCAGCGTGCGTCTGGATTGGACGCCGGCGGGCTTCCATGCCATGCTTTTCACCACCGCGGGCGTGGTGTATATTGATCCGTACAGCCAGGGTGATACAGAACATTACATCAGCTATTACAAACGCGACTTCCTGCCCGGTTCCGCCAAGCAATATGAGGAAATTCCGCCTTTGCCCTCCCCCGAAGCGTTGCCTGCCAGCACAGGCGTGCAGGCATCCACTGGCCCGCAACTGCGCACCTACCGGCTGGCTTTAGCGGCCACAGGCGAATACACCGCGTTCCACGGCGGCACAGTGGCAGGCGCGATGGCTGCAATCGTAACCTCCGTCAACCGTGTGGACGGCGTGTACGAGCGCGAAGTAGCCGTGCGCATGGTACTCGTTGCCAATAATAACCTGATCGTTTACACCAATGCTTCCACCGATCCGTACACCAACAGCAACGGCAGTACCATGTTAAGTCAAAATCAGACGAACGTGGATTCCGTGATCGGCAGCGCCAACTATGACATCGGCCATGTGTTCAGCACAGGTGGTGGCGGCGTGGCCTATCTGGGCGTGGTGTGTCAGGCAGGCAGCAAAGCGCGCGGCGTGACCGGCTCTTCCGCGCCTGTGGGCGATCCCTACGATATTGACTACGTCGCGCACGAGATGGGACATCAGTTTGCTGGCAATCACAGCTTTAACGGCAACGCAGGCTCGTGCGGCGGTGGCAATCGTAACGCCTCCACGGCCTATGAGCCGGGGAGTGGCTCAACGATTATGGCCTATGCCGGCATTTGCGGCGCGCAGGATCTGCAACCCCATAGCGATGACTACTTCCACGGCATCAATTTCGATGAGATTGTTGCCTACACGACCACAGGGGCGGGTAATAGCTGTCCTACGATTACCAATACAGGTAACAGCGCGCCCGCAGTGACTGTGCCTGCCGGTGGGTTTACCATCCCCAGCCGTACCCCGTTCCAACTGACCGGCTCGGCCAGCGACCCCAACGGCGATGCACTCACCTACAACTGGGAAGAATTCGATCTGGGTACGGCTGGCGCACCCAACAACGCGGCCACTCCCCCCTTCTTCCGCTCTTGGCCCAGCCTGACCGGCCCAACGCGCGTTTTTCCGCGGCTCTCCGATCTGGTCAACAACACCACAGTCATCGGCGAGATATTGCCCAACGCCACCCGCAGCATGACCTACCGCCTGACCGCGCGCGATAACCGCACGGGTGGCGGTGGGGTAAACTATGCTGCCGTCACGTTTAATGTGACTACGGCAGCCGGGCCGTTTCAGGTGACTGCGCCGAACACCGCCGTTGTCTGGACGGGCAATACGACACAAACCGTCACCTGGGACGTGGCCAACACCACGTCCGCGCCGGTGAACTGCCCCCTGGTCAACGTGACGCTTTCAACTGACGGCGGCTACACCTACCCGCTGACGCTGGCAAGCAGTGTGGCGAACGATGGCTCGGAGCAAGTGACTGCTCCCAATATCGGCAGCACCAGCGCGCGCGTGCGGGTGGCTTGTGCCAATAACATCTTCTTCGACATTTCCAACGTCAATTTTACGATCAACGCTGCTGCCTGCTTCTGGGCCGATGTCAATTGTTCGTGCGGGATTACCTCTACCACGATTGATGTAGCCGATGTGGTGGCGGTCGCCAATGCCTGGACAGCGTACCACGACAGCAGCGTTTATGCGCAAGCCGCAGACATTGATTGTCGGGCCAGCGGCGGCTGCGACGGCGCCAACGATATCCTCGATCTTGGCGTACTCAGCTCAGTATGGGGCATGGCTTGCCCCGTTGCCCATCGCTAAACAGGACCCTTTCGCTCGGCGAGTCCGGGCGCCGAGATAATTCAAGAGAAAAGAAAACAGCTCCGACCCGGTTATTTGCCGGTCGGAGCTGTTTTTTGCCAGAAAATAAGGCTATGAAGCCGAGTTGACTGCGGCCGCCAGCAGCCCCTGCACCGCGGTTTCGATGTGTTCAGGCTGGCCGAACACGGACGTGCCCGCCACGAATACGCGCGCACCCGCGGCATAGGCCGGGCCGATCGTGCGCAGATCAACGCCGCCATCCACCTCCAACGCGCAGGCCGGGTTGCGCACATCCAGCAGCGCCCGTGCCGCACTGATTTTGTTCAGCGTGTAGGGAATGAAGCGTTGGCCGCCGAAGCCCGGGTTCACCGTCATAATCAGCAGCATATCCAGTTCTTCGATGATGTCATCCAGCAGCGAAAGCGGCGTGGCCGGGCAGAGGGCCACCCCCGCCTTTTTGCCGAGTTGCTTGATCTGCTGGATGGTGCGGTCAAGGTGGATGGTCGCTTCCTGATGCACGATGATCAGGTCGGAGCCTGCCGCGGCGAATTGCTCGACATAACGTTCCGGCTGGACGATCATCAGGTGCGCTTCCAGCAGGGTATCGGTGGCGCGGCGCATCGCCTCGACCAGCGGCATCCCAAAGCTGATATTGGGCACAAACATGCCATCCATCACGTCAATCTGAAAGCGGCGCGCGCCGCCGCGCTCGGCAGCCTGCACTTGGGCGGCCAGTTGCAGGAAGTCAGCCGCGAGGATCGAAGGGGCGATTTCGGGGTAGGACATGCGGGCCTCCAGGGTCAGCGTGTACGGTGGACGATGCCATCCGGCCCGGCCACGATCAGATCGGTTGCCAGGTCAATGAACAGGCCGTGTTCGACGATGCCCGCGCGGCCTGCCAGCGCCGCGGCCAGCGCCGCGGGATCGGCCAGCCGGCCAAAGTGGCAATCGAGGATCATATTGCCGGAATCGGTAACGAATTGGCTGCCGTCGGCGGCCAGCCGGATGCGCCAGTCTGCACCGAGCGCGGCCAGAAAATCGGCTTGCGAGCGCCAAGCGAAGGGCAGCACCTCGACCGGTACGGGCCAGTGTGTGCCGAGCTGCGGCGACAGCTTGCTGGCATCGGCGACGATGATCACGCGCCCGCTAGCCTGCGCGACGATTTTCTCGCGCAGCAGCGCACCGCCGCCACCTTTGATCAGGTTCAGCGCGGGGTCCACTTCGTCCGCACCATCAATGGTCACATCCAGGCCGCGCGGCAGGTCGTCGGACAGCAGGGGAATGCCAAGGCGCACCGCTTCGGCGTGCGTGGCGCGGGAGGTGGCAAAGGCCACGATGTCATGCAGTGCGCCGTTCTGCAGCAAGTCGGCGATGTGGCGCGTGGCATGGATGGCAGTGCTGCCGGTTCCCAGGCCCACGGCCATGCCATCGTGTACGAATTCGACGGCATGTTGCGCGGCCGCCACTTTGTAGGCAGCCTGTTGATCGGGGGAAAGGTGAGTTTGCGTCATGGTTTTGTTTGCAAGGGAGCGGGAGAAGCATCAGCACAAGGGCACGAAGATACCGAGTACAACGGGATTTGCGCAAAGCTAAGTTGACAGCATGCTTGCCGCTCCAAACGAAGTGAGAAGTTTGCAGAAAGGTCATTCCGCAAGCCGTTTGACCCGCGGAATGACCAAATTCAACGTGTCTTTTCTGAATAACGCTGGCTGTTTGACGCGCCTGCGGCTGCCGCGTCAAGCAGCCAGTGCAGTTGCCCCGGTTGTGGCTGGATGAGCTGTGCGGGCAGCACATCCGGCTGATACGCGCCGTGCTGTACCTGCTGCACCACCGCGGCCTTGCCTGCTCCCTCCACCAGAAACGCCACATGGCGCGCCGCATTGATCAAGGGCAGCGTCATGGTCAAGCGCCAGCTTTGCATTACTTCCACATATTGCGCTGCGATGGCGTGGTTACGTTCGCGTAGTGATGCTGTTCCAGGAAAAAGCGACGCGGTGTGGCCGTTGTCGCCCAGGCCGAGACAGATCAAGTCGAACACCGGCGCGGGGGTGCGGAAGAAGTGCTGCAAGGCTTGCTCATAGGCAAAGGCCGCCTGGGCTGGATCATCTTCACCGGCCATGCGCAGCACGTTGGCCGCGGGCAGAGGCACACGATCCAGCAGCGCCGCGCGTGCCATTGCGTAGTTACTGCGTGCATCGGCGGGCGGCACACAGCGTTCATCGCTGAAGAAGACAAACACGCGCGACCAGTCAAGTAGGCGATCTGTGTAATCGGGCGTTGCCAGCAACTCGTAAACCGGCCGCGGGGTGTTGCCGCCGGCCAGCGCCACCGTCCAGCGGCCGCGCTGGGCCAACGCAGTGTTGGCTTGCTCTAGCAGGAATTCAGCTGCACCCGCAGTCCAGCTTGTTTTGTCGGGAAAGACAGTGATGGAGGGCATAGTTGGTCAACAGTGCAGGGAATGGTGCGCGGCGTAATGGGTGAAGTTCGCTCATGAGGCCGCGATCTTGACTGACTACGCGCGGCCGCGCAGATGGCGATAGCGGGTAATCAAGGTATTGGTTGAACTGTCATGATGCAAGACCGGCGGGGCCGCGCTGACCAGCTCCGGTACAATGCGATTCGCCAGCGCCTTGCCCAGCTCCACGCCCCATTGGTCGAACGGATTGATGTTCCAGATCGCCCCCTGGGTAAAGACGCTATGCTCATACAGGGCAATCAGCGCGCCCAGCAGTTCCGGCGTCAACTGCTCGGCCAGCAGCACGTTGCTGGGCCGGTTGCCGGAGAAGGTGCGGTGCGGAGCCAGCCACGCGGCTGTGCCTTCGGCCAGCACCTGCGCTTCGCTCTTGCCAAAGGCCAATGCTTCGGCCTGGGCAAAAACGTTCGACATCAGTAGATCGTGATGATCGCCCAGCGGGTTGAGGGTCTGCGCAAAGCCAATAAAATCGCACGGAATTAGCTTGGTACCCTGATGAATGAGTTGGTAGAAAGAGTGCTGACCGTTGGTGCCCGGCTCGCCCCAGTAAATTGGGCTGGTTTCGTAGTCGCTGATCACATCGCCCGCCAGCGTGACGCGCTTGCCGTTGCTTTCCATCGTCAACTGCTGAAGGTAGGCCGGGAAGCGCTTGAGGTACTGGTCATACGGCAGCACAGCCACCGTCTGCGCGCCGAAGAAATCGTTGTACCACACGGTCAGCAGGCCCATCAGCACCGGCAGGTTGCGCTCGAAGGACGCAGTGCGGAAATGTTCGTCCATCGCATGAAAACCGGCCAGCAGCGCCGCGAAGTTGTCCGGCCCAATCGCCAGCATAGTGGAGAGGCCAATCGCTGAATCCATCGAATAGCGGCCACCGACCCAGTCCCAGAAGCCGAACATGTTGGCGGTATCAATGCCGAACTCGCTCACCTTGACCGCGTTGGTGGACACCGCTACAAAATGGCGGGCAATGGCCGCATCGTCGTGCAGCGCGGCCAGCGTCCACGCACGGGCGCTATGCGCGTTCGCCATCGTTTCCTGCGTGGTAAAGGTCTTCGACGAGATGATGAACAGCGTTGCCGCGGGATCAAGGTCGCGCGTAGCCTCGACAAAATCAGTGCCGTCCACGTTGGATACGAACCGGAAGGTTAAATTGCGTTGGCTGAAATGACGCAACGCTTCGTAGGCCATCACCGGCCCGAGGTCAGAGCCGCCGATGCCGATGTTAACGATGTTGCGAATCGGCTCGCCGGTATAGCCGAGCCACTGGCCGCTGCGCACCTGATGCGCGAAGGCGGCCATCTTGTCCAGTACCTCGTGTACTTCCGGCACCACGTTAACGCCGTCTACAAAAATTTCGGCGTTGGCCGGCGCACGCAACGCCGTGTGCAGCACCGCGCGGTTTTCCGTGATGTTGATCTTGTCCCCGCGGAACATGGCGTCAATGCGGCCGCGCAGGTCGCTTTCTTCGGCCAGCTTCAGCAGCAGGCCCAGCGTCTCGCCGGTGATGCGGTTTTTAGAATAGTCAAGGTACAGGCCGGCGGCTTCAGCCGTGTAGCGTTGGCCGCGCTGCGGATCGTCGGCAAACAAAGTGCTGAGGTGAACATCTTTGATTTGGTCGTAGTGGGCGGCCAAAGCCTGCCAGGCCGCGCGCTGTGTGATGCTTTCCGACATGGTGGTTCTTCCTTTCCCGTGCGCCACGGTTGCTTGATCCTGCCCACCCGGCCACCGGGGCGGGCGGGCAGGTCGGTGAACGATCAGCCCCCCAGCGTCGCAACCATGACAGCCTTGATGGTGTGCATCCGGTTTTCCGCTTGATCCCAAACGATGGAATGATGCGATTCAAAGACTTCTTCAGTGACTTCCATGCCGTCCAGGCCGGTTTTTTGGTAAATCTCTTCGCCCAGGCGGGTTTCGCGGTTGTGGAACGCGGGCAGGCAGTGCATAAATTTGACCTTGGGGTTACCGGTTTGCTTGACAACGTCCATGCTGATCTGATAGGGCTTGAGCAGCTTGACGCGCTCGTCCCACACTTCCTTGGGTTCGCCCATCGAAACCCACACATCGGTGTACAGGAAGTCCACGCCAGCCACCCCTTCGGCCACGTCTTCGGTGAGGGTCAGCCGCGCGCCAGTCTTGGCGGCCAGGTCGCGGCAGGTGGCGATTAGCTCCTCGGCGGGCCATAGCGCACGCGGCGCGCACAGGCGCACATCCATGCCCAGCAGGCAGCCGGTAACCATCAGCGAATTGCCCATGTTGTTGCGCGCATCGCCTAGATAGCAATAGGCGATCTGTTCCAGCGGCTTGTCGCTCTGCTCGGTCATGGTCAGGACATCGGCCAGCAGTTGCGTCGGGTGGAACTGGTCGGTCAGGCCGTTCCACACTGGCACGCCCGCGTACTCAGCCAGTGTTTCCACCGTCGCCTGCGCAAAGCCGCGGTATTCGATACCGTCGTACATGCGCCCCAGCACGCGTGCGGTGTCCTTCATCGATTCCTTGACGCCAATCTGCGAGCCTTCCGGCCCCAGATAAGTGACATGGGCGCCCTGATCGTAAGCCGCCACTTCGAACGCGCAGCGCGTCCGCGTGGAAGCCTTTTCAAAGATCAGGGCGATGTTCTTGCCCTGGAGCCGCGGTTGCTCATAGCCGCCGTATTTGGCGGCCTTCAAATCGGCTGATAACTTGAGGAGAAACTTGAATTCTTCCGGGGTAAAATCCAGCTCTTTGACAAAGCTGCGATTGCGCAAATTAAACGCCATAGGGCTGCGCTCCTTCTAATTTTGAGAGAAATAATTGCCATAGCGTAGCACTGCTTGCGCTTTGTGGCAAGCTGGCGAAGACCACAAAAACAGGTTGGTGGACTGCAATATCGGGCTGCGGGCTTGGCGAAACGCGGCGCGTGCGGTATAAATTGTCCATGACACACGATCTTGACCGTACCCCCATTTACCAGCAAATCGCTGAGGTCATTCGGCTAGACATTGTTAATGGCGTCTTGCACTCTGGCGATGCGCTGCCCTCCATGCGCGCCATGGCCGAACGCTGGCAATGCACGGTTGGCACAGTGCAGCGCGCCTACGCAGAACTCGCACGCGAGGGGTTGACCATCACACGCTTCGGGCAAGGTACACACGTCGCCCAGAACCTGCTCCAAGCCGCGCCGGAACGTTCCTTGCGTCGCTCGACCCTGGCTAACCAAAGCGAGCGTTTTTTGCTTGACATGCTCGCCGCGGGCTTTCAGTCAGGCGAGGTGGAGCGCGCAGTGCGGCAGGCGGTTGAACGCTGGCAAGCCAGCACCGCGACACCCGCGCCCGCTGATGCCGGTGTGGTGCGCTTTGCCGGCAGCCATGACGTGGCTGTTAGCTGGCTGGCCGCGCACTTCGAGACCCTTGTACCGGGCTGGGCTTTAGCTGTGCGTTTTAATGGCAGTCTGGGCGGCTTGATGGCGCTGGCTCAAGGTGAAGCAGAGCTGGCAGGCTGTCACTTGTGGGATCCTGCCAGCGACAGCACCAACAGCACCTTCGTGCGTCATCTGCTGCCCGGCCAGCCGGTGGCCCTGCTGACGCTGGCGCATCGCCGGCTGGGGCTGATCACCCCACCCGGCAACCCCCAGCAGCTCACGACCTTGGCCGATCTACTGCGCGCTGACGTGCAGTTTATCAACCGGCAGCGTGGTTCCGGTACGCGCGTCTGGTTGGATGCACAGTTGCAGGCGTGCCGGTTCGATCCGGCAAGCATTGCCGGCTACGCGCATGAAGCCGCGACCCATACGCAGGTAGCGCAGGCCGTGGCCGCGGGCGAAGCCAGCGCAGGCTTGGGCATTGAAGCCGCGGCTCTGGCGTTGGGATTGGGGTTCACGCCGCTGACCAGTGAACGTTACGATCTGGTGGTGCGCGGTGCGCAATGGGAACATCCCGCGGTGCAGGCTTTGCGTTCCTGGCTCACCAGCCCCGACGCGCAGGCTGTTATTGCCACGTTTGGCGGCTATGACAATACCGCCACGGGCCGCGTGATCTGGGTCGCATGAACCGGTTGCGTCCTGGCCGCGGCCGCGCTGCACCTCTGCTTGGTCAACCGACGCGCGGCAAAACGGCGCACAACCGGCTGCGCCGCGTGGACAATTTTTTGCTGCATTATGATGTGGACCTGCTGCGGCGGAGCGATGGGCCGTTTGCCAGCGCCTATTTCGTGGATTTGGGCTACGGCGCGGAGCCGTGGACAACGCTCGAAAGCGCGGCGCGGCTGCGCCGGATTGCGCCGGAATTGCCGGTGCTGGGGGTCGAGATTGATCCCGTGCGCGTAGCTGCGGCCCAGCCATATGCTAATGCCCTGACGCAGTTCCGCCTGGGTGGGTTCAATGTGCCGCTTCATCTGCGGCCCGACGGCACGCGCGAGACGGTGCGTGCGCTGCGCGCGTTCAACGTGCTGCGTCAGTACGAAGAGCATGAGGTCGCCGCAGCATGGGATGCGATGGGACAGGCTTTGCTGCCTGGTGGTTTGCTGATCGAAGGCACATCGGAGCCGTTTGGCCGACTGTGGGTCGCGAATTTGCTGCGCAAGGACGCAACGACGCTGCGCATGGAGGGGCTGGTATTCAGCACCAATTTCCGGCTGGGCTTTGATCCTGCCGCATTTCAGGCCGTGTTACCGAAGAATTACATCCATCGTATGGTCGAGGGAGAAACAATTTATGTGCTGTTGGAGGCGTGGAAACGGGCTGCGCGCGAGACGATGGCGGTGCGCGCTTGGGGGCTGCGACAGTGGTTCAGCGCGTCCGCGCGCCGTCTGGCCGAACTGGGTCAGCCGGTGGTGCTACGTCCCCGCCTGCTGGCTGGCGGCTATCTGCTGGTGCGCGCGAGGGAGTGAACAGGGTGAGCAGGCAGGTATTGAGGCCCCACTTACTCACAAATCGCTCCTGCAGAGGCTGTTGTCGCTTTCAATAGCATCTCAACGACGTTGAAATCAATTCTTTCAGGCTTGGAGTAGCGAATACATCCCTTTCCCAGACTAACCCCTCTGACGTTCAGCAAATCTCTGTGGGAATTCATCACGTCTGTCTTGAGAATATAAAGGGCAATGAAGTTCTTTTGGCTGGCAAAGCCGACTTCGACTTCCCCGTTGCGCACGTAGACCGGCATGCCATACATCATGGCTTCTTGAAACTCCGGAAGCGACGCGCGGCAGAGGTCGCGCAATTGGATCAATGCCGCTTGCCTCTCGCTAGGCACTTCTTCAAGGTATTCGCTTACCGTTTTTGCCGAGCTTTGCACGAGGACACCTCGATCGTGGAATTAAAAAGGTCTGACCTAACAATAGTGTGTGCAGGGGACTAATTACGCATGATTTCAATGCGCGTTATTAGATCTGAGGTGATGTCAATGCGCCCTGCGGCTGTTTCGCCAATAAACCCACAAGTGAAGGCTTCACCCTCCAGCGTGCTGCCGTCGAGCAGAGTGATGGTAAAAACAGTTTTTCCACCCGGCGGCTCTGCGCGCACTACGTCCAGGCGCTGTACTTTATCCAGTAAGATGCTTGATCCATCCACTAAATCAAGGGAACGTGCGCCGGAGCAGACACACCAGCAAAGGGTGTCAGCCTGAACCGTGGTTTGTGATCCATCGGCACGGGTGAGTACGGCGCTGGATTGGGCCATGGGTTTGTAGGCTGGCAGGCTAGATCCGGCGTTGTCCAGCGCGGCTGTATCTGCGGCGATGGCAGGAGCAGCAGTATCGGCAGTAACGGGGGTTTTTGATCCGTCCAGATAGCGCGTAAGGAGTGGTCCGCCCACGACAGTGATGATGGCAGCAATGATGGTGACAATGCCGGTGATGAGCGCGACTTTGATCTGCGTGCTGTGCTCACGGCGGCTTGCTTCGTCTTCGTGGCGGGAAGTGGACATAGCGCCTCTCGTAAAATCAATAAAGGAAACTTAATTATATTGTATTACTCTTGTGCAGAGTATATCCGTAGCTTGTGTGACTGTCAAGTGCTGTAGGCTGCTGAAGAAATGCGCCAAGTTTGCTCTGCCACAACCTTTGACCGGGCCATGAACTGCACCAGCCCCGTATTGTCGAAAAAAAGCCTGGTAGGCTATACTGGGGATGCGCTCGAAACAACTTCGACAAAAACCCCGATTTTATGATTGCAGCATTTTGAAAGGGAATCCATGAAAGCCAGCAATGCGTTCAGATCGTTGGTCCCCACTGTTGGAAAGAGTAACGGAAGTACCAGAGAAAAATGGTTGGAAAAGACTCTGCGGACAATTCCGGCTAACAGCCGCATCCTTGATGCCGGCGCGGGAACCCAACGCTATCGCAAATATTGCCAACACCTCCAGTATGTTTCGCAAGACTTTGCACAATATGATGGCAAGGGCAACGATCACGCTCTGCAAACCGGCCAGTATAACTACGGGAAACTGGATATCGTCAGCGATATCACCAGCATTCCGGAACCGGATGGGTCTTTTGATGCGATCTTATGTGTTGAAGTGTTGGAGCATGTGCCCGATCCAGTGCTGGCTGTCAAGGAGTTCTCCCGTCTTGTCAAATCAGGTGGTCATTTGATCCTGACCGCGCCCTTCTGTTCGTTGACCCATTACGCGCCCTATCACTTCAGCACCGGGTTTAACACCTACTGGTATAACACGCATCTGGTGAACGCGGGCTTTCAGATCGTTGAGCTGGACCCCAACGGCAATTATTTCGAATACCTCGCCCAAGAAGTTTACCGAATTCCCGCCATTGCACAACGCTATGCCAAAAGCAAACCCAATCCCTTCGAGATGGCAAGCATCTATGTCTTGCAGCGCATGTTAGCGCGCTTTAGCCGCCGGGACACGGGATCGTCTGAGGTGTTGTGCTATGGGTATGATGTTTACGCACGCAAACTGTAGGCAAGCAGTGAACTTTTGGTCCCCTGATAAACGATGAAGCTGGGACACGGCGCTTGAACCGTGTCCCAGCTTTTTTGTCCTCACGCGGGCGCGAAGGCCAGCTCGCGCGCGACCTCTTCGACCGTTTGTTCCTGACGGAACTGTTGCGTGTACAGGTTGTAGTAGTGGCCACGGGCGCGCAGCAGCTCGCTGTGGCTGCCGATCTCCGCGATCTTGCCGCCCTCGATCACCAGAATGCGATCCGCGCGGCGGATGGTAGACAGCCGGTGTGCGATCACCACGCTGGTGCGGTCGTGCATCAGTGTCTCCATGCCTTGCTGGATCAACGCCTCGGTGAGGGTGTCTACCGAACTGGTGGCCTCGTCCATGATGAAGATCTCTGGACGCGCCAGTACCGCGCGCGCCAGACTGAGCAACTGCTTTTGTCCCACCGACAGCAGCGTGCCGCCCTCACCAACTTCTTGAGCATAGCCCTTGGGCAGCGCGGTGATGAAGTCATGCGCACCTGCCAGCCGCGCCGCAGCCTCGATCTCTGCGTCGCTGGCATCCAGCCGTCCGTAGCGAATGTTCTCGCGGATCGTGCCGGAGAACAGATAGGGCGTTTGCAGCACGATCCCCAGCCGCGATTGCAGCGCGTACTGGGTCAGATCGCGCGTGTCGTGACCGTTGATGCGGATCGCGCCGGCCTTTGGCTCATAGAAGCGACACAGCAGATTGACGATGGTGGACTTACCGCCGCCCGTCGGCCCCACCAACGCAATTGTCTCGCCTTGGCGGATGCGCAGGTTGAAGTCGTCCAGTACCGGCTTACCATCCTCGTAATAGAAGGTTACGTGATCAAATTCGATGTCGCCGCGCACCGTGCCGGGGTCCAGCGCGCCGGGCCGATCCACGATGTCGGGCGGCGTGTCCAGCAGCGAGAAGATACGTTCAGCCGAGGCTACCGCGTTCTGCATCTCTGCGAACACGCGTGCCAGGTCCTGGATCGGCCAGATCATGAAGGTGACGTATGAGATGAACGCGGCGATACCGCCAATGGTCAGCCCGGCCAGCGCGCCGTTCGGATCGAGTGCCTGAATGCCCGCGTACCACACGATGGCCCCGACCGCGAAGGCCGAGATCAGTTGCACTGTGGGGAGGAACATGGCAGACAGCACCGCAGCGCGGTAGCCGGCGTGATACATGTCGCTGGTCAGCAGATCGAATTCCTGTAAGTTGCCTTCTTCACGGTTGAGTGCCTTCACCACGCGCACGCCGGTGATGCTCTCGTTGTAGGCCGCGGTGATCTTGGAGTTAACGCGCCGCACCTGGCGGTACTGGGTCAGGATGCGTCGCTGGAACTGCGTTGCCACCAGCAGCAGCACGGGCACGATTGCAATGACAATCAGCGCCAATTGCCAGTTGATCCACAGCATGAAGACCAGCGCGGTGATGATGTTCATCACCCCCCAGGTCACGTCCAGGATGCCCCAGGTCACCAACTGCGCCACCCGCTCGGAGTCGGAGGTCAGGCGCGACATCATCCAACCGATGGGAGTGCGATTGTAGTAGGCAAAGGACAACGCTTGCAGGTGATCGAACATACGCTTGCGCAAGTCGTACTGGATGCGCTCGCCCAGGATACCGGCCAGGTAGATGAAACCGAAGACCGCGCCCGCCTGCACCAGGGTCAGACCCGCGTAGAGGCGCACGATCTCCAGCAGCCGCGCGCGGTCGCCCGGCACGATGCCTTCATCCACAATTTGTTTGCTCAGGTAGGTGAACAGCGAGTCCAGCGTTGACACCACGGCGATCAGCAGCAGAAAGCCTGCCACCCAGCGCCAATGCGGTCGTGTCAGTCCCAGAATACGCCGCAGCGTATGCGTGTTCACCTGACCTTGAAAGTCCTGTTCTTCTAATTCTATCTCGTCGTATTCGTTAGACATACTTGCCTCATTTTTCAGTAATCAGTCTACAGTAACCGGTATCCAGTTCTGCCTGACTACTATAGACCGATAACCGGTTACCGGTTACCGGTCACTGCTCCGTTGCCGGTAATCTCGCGCTGGAGTTCGTCCTCCATGCGCGCTTGCAGGTCATAGATTTGGCGATAGAAACCCGCAGCGTCGGCCATCAGCTCGGCGTGCGTGCCGTGCTGCAACACCCGACCGGCCTTCAGCACCAGAATCAAGTCCGCGTCCATTACGCTTTGAATGCGGTGAGCAATCACAAACGTGGTGCGGTTCTCCATCAGGTGCTCCAGCGCGGCGTGAATCTCCGCTTCGGTCTCGCTGTCCACCGACGACGTGGCGTCGTCCAGAATCAGGATGCGCGGGTTCTTCAGCAGCGTGCGGGCAATCGTGACCCGCTGCTTCTGGCCGCCCGACAGCGTCACACCCTTTTCCCCCACGCGCGTCGCATAGCCGTCAGGGAAGCTCTGGATCACATCATGGATCGCCGCAGCGCGCGCGGCCGCGAAGACTTCCTCGTCCGATACCGCCCGCCCCACGCCGTAGGTAATGTTCTCGCGGATGGTGCGCGAGAACAGGAATGGTTCCTGCTCCACGATGCCGATCTGGTCGCGCAGATAGCGGCGGCTATAGCGGCTCAGCGGCTCGCCGTCCAGCGTAATCACGCCGCCAGTCGCCTCGTAGAAGCGCGGCAGCAGGTTCACCAGGCTGGTCTTGCCGGAACCAGTTCCACCCATCAGCGCGATCACCTGTCCGGGCTGGCAGTCGAAAGTAACGTCGTGCAGCACATGCGGCACAGGCTGGGCTGGCTCGGCAGCTTCAGTCGGTTGTGCCGCGTCCGCAGCCGCAGCCTCGGTCGTGGTTTTCGGCGCAGTGTAGGCAAAGGCCACCTGGTTATAGGCGATGTGCCCTTGCGGCGCAGCCGTCGGCTGCAACTCGCCTTCGTCTAGCGGCTCACGTTGCTCAGCGATCACCGCGGTCACGCGTTGGAAGGAGACCAGCCCCGTGGACATCTCCACGATCAGGCGGCCCAGGTTGCGCATCGGCCAGATGATCCAGATCACCAGTTGGTGATAGGCCAGATACGTGCCGATGCTGATTTCGCCCTGGATCACCATCAACGCAGCCAGCCCAAAGCCAGCGATCATCTGCAAGCCCGACAGAATGTCGGTGCTGGGCCAGTAGAGTGCATGGATGATCAGCAGCTTGCGGCCGCGACGGTATTTTTCCCAGTTCACACCCTCGAATTTGTCGCGCTCGTAGGCTTGCCGCGCAAACGCGCGCACCACGCGCACGCCGGTCAGGTTCTCTTGCAGCGTGGTGGAAAGCACCGATTCCTGCTCCTGATAAGCTTCGTAAGCCTTGCTGATGCGGCGGAAGAACCAAACCGACATCGCCAGCACCGGCGGGACCACGATAATCGAGAACAATGCCAGCTTCCAGCTCAGCAGCAGGATCGCGGTGAAGTTGACCACGAAGAGCATTAGCACGCGGCCCACCGCGGTGGCCTGATCGGCCAGAAAGCGGCGGATCGCGTCCACGTCAGAAGTCGAACGCTGGATCAGGTCGCCGGTGGGCGTGCGGTCGTGATAGGTGAAGGGCAGCCGCTGGATTTGATCGAATAGGTAGTTGCGCAGCCGGTAAGCCGTGCCTTCCGCTGTGCGCGCGGCCCAGCGTCCGCTCAGATAGGTGAAGCCGCCTTCCAGCACCGCCAGCCCGATCAGGCCGATGGCAATGATCGGAATCCAGCGCGCGCGGTCAGGCTGACCCAACACAGTGTCAACGTAGTTGCGGAAAACGATATAAACCAGCGTTTTTGCCAGCGCGGCCAAGCCAAGCGCCAGCGTTGCGCCGAAGAACGCCCCGTGGAAACCGGTCATCATGCGCCACAAGCCGGTCAGTCGGTTGGGGACAACGGACTGCTTGAGGTCGTAGGAAGCCAGTTTCTCGCTGAGCGGAGGTTTGGGTTGGGACGATGTAACGGTCATGCTGAACCTCCGAGAGCCGGCACTGTACGCAGGCTCTGTTCGTTATGGGATTGACTGGCTGTGACCTCAAGACCGGCGCAGACGCGGCGGAGAAGAGGGGGGGGCTGGCCCGTCGGCCAGCCGATCAGCCAATCAAGCGGATGAATTTGCGCTTGCCGACCTGCAGCACGCGCGCGCGTCCGGTCGGCTCCAGATTTTGTTTAATGTCGGTGACGGCTTCGCCGTCCAGCTTGACGCCGCCTTGCTGCACCAGCCGCCGCGCCTCGCTGTTGCTGCCGGCCAGCCCTTGCTCTACCATAAACGCAAGCAGGCTGACGGTTTGCGTGAGTTCGATTTCCGGCATGTCGCTCGGCAGGTCGCGCTGCTGGAACACGGTGCGGAAGTGCTCTTGCGCGGCTGCGGCCGCGTCGTCGCCGTGGAAGATACTGACGATCTCGCGCGCCAGTTGCATTTTGCCATCGCGCGGGTGGAGGCTGCCGTCGGCCAGACTGTCCAGCACCGTAGCCACCTGATCGGGTAGCCAGCGTGTAGCCAGCTTGATATAAAGCGGCATGGCGTGATCGGGAATGGACATGACTTTGCCGTACATGTCGTTGGGCGCGGCCAGGATGGGGATGTCGTTACCCAGGCTCTTGCTCATCTTGATCTCGCCGTCGGTGCCGGGCAGGATGTCCACGATCAGCGCCACCTGCGGCTTCTGGCCCATCGCCTGCTGGAGCTTGCGGCCCGCGATCAGGATGTTGAAGAGTTGGTCGGTGCCGCCGATCTGTACGTCGGTGTGTTGTGCCACCGCGTCGTAGGCCTGCATCAGCGCGTAGAATGTTTCCTGCAGGAAGATCGGCTCGCCCTTGTCGAAGCGCTTGGCAAAGTTCTCGCGCTGGAGAAACTGCTGCACGGTGAAGTTCTGGGCAAGCTGGATCAGGTCCAGCAGGCGCAGGCCAGCCAGCCATTCGCCGTTATGGCGCACCGTGGTCTTGTCGCGGTCGAGGATCTTGTAAGCCTGCTCCACGTAGGTGCGGGCGTTTTCCTCAACCTCGGCCTCGGTGAGCACCGGGCGTGTTTTGTCCTTGTCGCTGGGATCGCCCACCAGGCTGGTGTACGAGCCGATCAGGAAGGTGACGTTGTGGCCCAGGTCCTGGAACTGGCGCAGCTTGCGCATGGTGATGGTGTGGCCCAGGTGCAGGTCGGGCTTGCGCGGGTCATAGCCGCAGTAGATGTTAAGGGCGCGGCCGGCGCTCTGCGCCTCGGCCAGCCGCTGGCGCAGCTCCACCGTCATCTTCTGTTTCATCTCATCGTCGCCGTAGTTGGTGCCTTGCATCAGCCAGGCGACTTGTTCATCAAGGGTCAGGGTGGTGGGATCGGTAATCGGTGTGATCATGACAATACCTCCGAAGCGGGTGGTTGACTGCGCCGAGAATCAAAACGTGGCGCATTGCGCCACGTTTATTTACATAACAGAGAAAGTTAAGTCAACCAACAGGCGCGTTCATAGGCTCGGAGCCGGGGCCAAGCCGCCCCGGATGCGATACGCATAAGCGAGAATGAAAACGCAGTTAGTTGCCATAGTGGGGCCAGTGTAACACGAAGGGCCAAATGTGTCAAACTGGGGGCGTGTGAATAGTGAGATGTGAGCAGATGCTGACGACTTAGCGCGTTGCCGTTTCTCCGTCACGTCTATCTCGACCCAGCTTCCACCGTCGCCCAACACAGCTTCGGTGCTGCCAAGCGCGTGTGAGGTGATGTTGGAGCATCGTCGCATGTGCGCATCAGGGTATCGCAAAGCTAGCTTTGCGATACCGAGGGCGTTGTTTTGTCATCCCGCTGCCTCAGCGCAGGATCAAGGGCAGCCAGATGATGTGGTGTGGAACGGGGCCAGCCGTGGCGGTTGCAGTCGCAGTTGGCGTCGCCGTCAGCGTCGCAGTAGCGGTAGGCGTCGCCGTGGCGGTCGGGCTGGCCGTAGGCGTGGACGTGTGGGTCGGCGTGGGCTGCCCGGCGCCGCTGGCCACCACCTCGCTGTACTCGCTCGTCACCGTGTTCGGTTGTGGGGCATAACAATCCCCGTAGTTGGGACTGTAGCCATGTGGCTCTGTGACCGTACGCAAACGGAAGTAGTACGGCGTGGCGCGCGGCGGCAACATCACCGTGGCCGAACTCACCGTCTTGTCCGCGGTCTGGCCGTACAGCGTCCACGGCCCACCCGGCGCCGTGGCATAGCTGATCTCGTAGTAGCCCGTGTGTTCGGTGTAGGCAATGGGCGTCCAGTTTAGGGTAATCGGCCCACCGTTGCTGCTGCCGGTGACCGTCAGGTTGGTGGGCGCCACGGTTTGGGTCAGATACCAGTACCAATGCGGATAAAGGACCGGATCATATCCCGTGAGCGCATTGAAATCGAGGGAACCCCAACGGATGACGTGCGACACAGCATAGGGCAAATCGCCTGAAAACATGTTGCAGCCGATGTTAAGGCCGGAGGTCTCGGTCAGTTGGCCCAGCTCCACCGGGACTGCGCCGCTCAGGTGGTTGGCGGCTAAGTTTATGTAGCCCACACCTGGTTGTGGATAGCGGTCTGTACCAACCAAAGGGCCGGTGGTGCTTAGCCGAAGCTTTTCCTCCATCCCGTCAGTTTGGGCTGGGGAGCGACACCAGCCGATGCGCGTCAGGTTGCCCAGCTCGGGCGGCAGCGTTCCAGTCAAGTGGTTGAAGCTCAGGTCGAGATCGCACAGGTTGGTCAGTTGGCCAAGGCTTGGAGGAATGGAACCACTCAACTGATTGTCTGCTAAATCCATGAAGATCAAGCTACTCATATTGCCCAGCTCAGCCGGGATGGGGCCGCTCAATTGATTATGGAACAACAGAAGACGATCAAGGTTGACCAGTTTCCCCAGTTCGCGGGGAATGGGGCCGGTTAGCTGGTTGTAGTATAGAAACAGTCCCTCAAGATTGGTGAGATTGCCAAGTGCGGCCGGGATGGGGCCGCTGAACAAACTTCCGTTTAAGTTCAACGACAACAAGTGGCTCAAATCGCCAATCTCTGCTGGAATCTCTCCAGCCAACCCATTAGAAGTCAGCCATAGAACTTTCAACTCGGTTAAATGGGCTATTTCGGGCGAGAGTATGCCATTTGAAATGTTTTGATCCATTTCTAAACGATTGACATGGCCCACATCGCACGTGATGCCGAACCAACTGCACGGCGTGTCGGTTTGCAGCCAACCAGTTTTAATGCGCCAGTTGTCGCCATCGGCGCTGACATAGAAGGCCACCAGTGCTTCACACTCCGCCTGCGGGATCTCTGTGACCGTCGCGCAGTCGAAGGGGGGCGTTTGGCTAGCACCGACCTTTGCCGCCGACGGCGCTGGACCGACCAGCAGGACGCCTAATAACAATACCAGCAAGATATGCGGCCTTGTTGCATGGAACATAATTCACCTCCTTTGCTCTGTATCGGTCAATGATACCAAACCGTAAGCAGCGGCGATTGTGCGGGTGTGCAGGGCCACGCGCCGCGCTCGCTGCAGAAGGAATAGACCGTGTAGCCGGCGGCCGACGCCTGACGCAGGATGAGACCGTAGTTCGCTGCTGGATTGTCCACCCAGGCTTGCGCCATGTCGGTCACATCTATTTCGACCCAGCTTCCACCGTCGCCCAGTACATCTTTGGTGCTGCCAGGCGCGTGCGAAGTGGTGTGGGAGCATCGTCGCATGTGGACATCCCGGCATGGCAAAGCTTGCTTTACGATGCCGAGGGCGTTGTTTTGTCATCCCGCTGCCTCAGCGCAGGATCAAGGGCAACCACAGCCGGCTTGGGGTGGTGCTGGCTGTTGGAGTTGGGCTGGGCGTCGCGGTGGCAGTTGCGGTCGCGGTCGGCGTGGCCGTCCGCGTCGCAGTCGCGGTAGCGGTGGCCGTCCGCGTCGCAGTCGCGGTCGGTGTCGCCGTCGCCGTGGCGGTCGGGCTGGCCGTAGGCGTGGACGTTGCGCTAGCAGTCGGCGTGGGCTGCCCGGCGCCGCTGGCCACCACCTCGCTGTACTCGCTGATCACCCGGTTCGGCTGATAGGCGCACATATCGATCGGGTCGCAGAAGTGCGGTTCTGTGATCGTGCGCACGCGGAAGTAGTAGGGCGTACTGCGCGGGGGAAGAACCACGCTGTAAGCGCTGATGGTTTTGTCTGCAGTTTGCCCATGGACGGTGAACGGGCCGCCCGGCGCGGTGGCGTAGCTGATCTCGTAATAACCCACGTCCCAATAGTAGGCGATGGGCGTCCACGAGAGCGTGATCGGTGTGCCGTTGCTGCTGCCGGTCACGGTAAGATCGGTGGGCGCTATGGTTTGGTTTATGTACCAATACCAGACAGGATAGACAGCCGGATCGTAGCCGGTCAGCGCATTGAAAGCGATACCTCCCCAGCGAACGACCTGCGCCACCGGATACGGCAGGTCGCCGGAGAACATGTTGCAGCTCAGGTTCAACCCGGAGGTATCCGTGAGTTGGCTCAGCTCGATAGGGATTGGGCCACTGAGATGGTTGCTGGCGACGGCAAGGTAGCCGATAGGAGGTTCTGGATAACGCCCCCGCATCTCTGGCATGCAACCCATGGTGCTTGGCCGAAGCATATCACTCATCCCGTCAGTTTGGGCTGGGGAGCGACACCAGCCGATGCGCGTCAGGTTGCCCAGCTCGGGCGGCAGCGTTCCAGTCAAGTGGTTGAAGCTCAGGTCGATGTCGCACAGGTTGGTCAGTTGGCCAAGGCTTGGAGGAATGGAACCACTCAACTGATTGTCTTGTAACTTCAGGAAAATTAACCCACTCATGCTGCCGAGTTCAGCCGGGATGGGGCCGCTCAGTTGATTATCATTCAGGTAAAGAAAACTCAGGTTAACAAGTTTCCCCAACTCGCGGGGAATAGGACCGTTTAGCTCATTACTACTCAAGCCCAACACCCATAATTGTAACAAATTGCCAATATCGGGGGAAATCGTGCCTTGAAGGTGATTCCCATACAGTTCTAACCACGTTACATGTCCTTCGCTGCAAGTCAGCCCATACCAGGTGCAGGGTGTCGTTGTTTGTAACCAGTCCGTGTGGTTGATCCAGTTGTCGCCATCAGTGCTGATGTAGAAGGCGACCAGCGCCTCGCATTCCTGCTGCGGGATTTCCGTAACTGCGGTACAGTCGAAGGTTGCCAGTCCTTGCGCCTGCGCGAGGCCCGGTATTGACGCTGTATCCATTCCAATCAGGCTGAGAGCCAGCAGCACGCCCATTCCTAGTCGTATCATTCTTAGTTGCCACATGATCCATCTCCTCGACGTTCTTCATCCCTTATCCTTAACGATACCATACAGTCAACTGGGGCGTCTGCGCCGCAGTACAGGGCGATACGCCGCGCTCGCTGCAGAAGTCATAGATAACGTAGCCCGCGGCCGACGCCTGGCGCAGGAGCAAGCCGTAGTTCTGCGTGGGATTGTCCACCCAGGTTTGTGCCATCTCCGTCACGTCTATCTCGACCCAGCTTCCGCCGTCGCCCAGCACAGCTTCGGTGCTGCCGCCGGTGGCCGCATAATCCGATCCACTGCCTAGCCCAGGGACGGCCCAGTTCATGCCCGTCATGCGCTGCGTCCAAGTCGCCTGGCTGTCCACCCAGGGGGTCAGCAGGCGGTAGGCGCCCAACGTCAGACCGTTGCCGTTGCTGCGCCCCTTGTAGTACAGCCGCAAAGTGGCTTCGTCCACCGTCTTACCGGCCGGAATTGTGGACAGATCGAAGCGCAGCAGGCTCTTCAGCCCGTCGTCGGCCCCCGCCTTGAACAGGGTGCAACTGTTGTTGCTGTATGCGTAGGCCAGGCAGGTGGCGTTGGCGCCGCTGTATCCGCCAACCCCCTGCTGGAACGCGGCCTTCAGCGGCGCGGGATCTTGCAGATGGTAGCGGATCACCAGGCGCGGGGCCTGGCTGGGCGTGCACGGCGTCCAGCCCAGTTCGCTGCAGAACTGATAGGTCACCCATCCGCTGGCCGCCTCCTGCAGGAGGACCAGGCCATGGTTGTTGGCGTGATCGGCGACCCACGCCTGGACAGCCGCAGTGACGTCCAACTGCACCCAGCCGCTGGCGACGCTGCCCAGAGGTAGCGTTGCTTCGGGCGAGGCCGTGTAGTCGCTGCCGCTGCCCATGCCCGCCACGGTCCAGTTGATCCCCGCTTTGCGTTGGAAATGGGTCACCTCGCTGTCGATCCACTCGGCCAGAACCCGGTGCGCGCCCAGGGTCAAGGTGTTGCCGTTGTCGCGGCCCGTGTAGTACAGGTCCAGGGTGGCTTCGTCGACGATGGCCTGCGACGGCAAGCTGCTGGTGTTGAACCACAGCAAGCTCTTGTAAGTGTTGTTGGCGCCGACCTTCAACAGCGCGCTGTTGTTCAAGCCGTTTCCGCCGCCAAAATAAGCCCCATGGTTGCCGCTGTAGCCGGCCAATCCCTGTTGGAAGGTGGTGCGATACAGGCCGGCTGTCTCTCCGGGCGCGGGCGGATCGATGGAGAGCTCATCCCACCAGACTGCGGGAGTGCTGCCCGGCGGCAAATCGATCGTCGGGTTCCACCAGGCTGTATGGACCAGCACATGGCGGAAGTGAGGATCGCCCGAGGAGAACTGCAAGTTGGCGCGCTGCTGCTTTAGCACTCCGTCCACATAGACCTTGAGCGTATACGTATTGAACGCGGTTCGCTCCGCGCGGGCAGATAGGCGGTACCATCTATTCAGATCAGGTGCAGCACCTGGGGTGATAACCCATGGCATCGTCACGGGATCTCCCGTGGTGTACAAGTCGCCAAAGTCATTGAACCAAACATCCAGAGAAATGGCGTCTTCCCCATAGCCGACGGGAGCGCCAGGGTCTTCGCCGGATGCGGTGATAAAATAGAGCCCCAGATAAGGAGATTGACTGTTGCGGCGGAAGTAGAAATCGGCAGAAGCAACCGTGCGTCCGTTCTCATTGGTAGGGATAATGTAACTCACCCAGCAGCCGGGCATACCAGTTTCGTTCGCGGGCAAACGATCACAACGCCAGGAAGCCGTATTGGAGTAGTTCAAGGCGCTACGCGAGCTGTCCAGCACTACCTGCGTATTCAGGTCTGCGCCCACGTGAAAACCCGGCGCTGGTGCGGAAGGGGTGCCAGTCGGCGTAGGTGTACTGGTTGGAGGATCCGCGTCCATCGGCTGGCAGGCGTTGGGCGACTCGCAGCGCGCGCTGATGTGCAACACGACGTCGCCGGCATTGGGCGGAGGCGTCAAGGTTGGACGATAGCTGCCTGGCCCTGGGTTGCCAGGGATGGTTCCGGTATTCAGAACCGTGCCTGTGGCAGGTTCATACCACGTCACACGGTAGTTGGGGTTGCCATAGTCGTCCATGTCTACCGTGATGATCCTGGCAGTGGATGTGATTTCTCTAGCCATCCTACGATCGATAGGCCCCACGGTGGAAGTGTTGACATTGCTGGGATCCGTGCTGGGAATATAGGCCAGTATCTCTTGCGTGTTGTCGGCCGCCTGAGCGCGTTCAACTTCTGCCCAGGCTGGGGGAGATATAGTTTGCAGGATCAATTCGTCGCTTGGGGTAAAGCTGGCCAGATCAATCCGGGCCTGATGAAGAATTGGATCAATAGCCCCGATGCTATCGAGTCCGACGAGCGATGTGATGACATCGAGCGGTGGTGGTATGTAATAGGTTCCTTCATCATACTCGTGTTCCATGCTCCAGGTAGTATCGGAGCCATAGGTGGCTCCCCCGCCAGAAAGCAAATATGACCAGAACAATTTGCGGAAGAAGTAATCAGCGTACTTAACAACTTTATGGTTAGTCTGTCCTGTCCCGGCGTCCTCAGCTTCGTACATATCCTCGGTGTTATAGACAGGCTTGGGAGTTGCTGCGTAGCTGCGGTTCCAAGCAAGCGGCAGATACATGCTTCCGTCCATCTCCTGCGCAGAAGTATCAGCATTCGTATAGGAAGTGATGTAGGTATGCCAGGGCTTGTCGATTGAGCTGTCAGCGCGCTGTCGCAAATGGCCCATGCTCATGGGGCGGCCCGCACGCCAGGGATCATTGCCGGACGGAGCGGTACAATCACCTCCACCAATCCAGTAACATCCTATCTCTTTAGCTAACGCTATGTTTTTCGGGTACACAGCGTGGGGGGGCCAAATGTCAGGCACCGTAGAATCGCCGAGATCATTCGATACCGACCAGAAAACGTTGGGGAAAGCAGCCCACCGTGCGATCATGTTCTGCCACAATTGAGTGCGCAACGTGCCATTGATGTCTCCCCATCTCGTATCAAAACCGTTGTCGATCGGTTCAGTGACAAGAAGCACCTGAATATACATCGAAGGATATTCGTTCAGCAGCAGCTTGAGTTTGCGATCCGTGCGCTGAAAAGATTGCAGATTGGGGTAGTAGCCTAAGTTGGGGTAGGAGCCTGGTTGTATCGCCGCATACTCCGGCCCGCCATCGAACAGGTCGGTGGAGGAGCCGTTCGGACTGTTGCTGAAATACAGGCTCAGATCAGGAAGACAGTCATCATGCCGTATGCCTACAAAATGCTGGCATTTCCAATCTTCGGTCGCACAACTTGCTCCAGGTGTAGGTGTCGCGAAATCTGAGTCTGAATAGGCCCAGTTGCCCAACGCCAGGGCGCGCAGCACGTTGATCCCGTGGTCCTTCGCCGAGTCGGCATACGATGCGACGAAAACGTCTGCAGCAGCCGGGGTTACGGTTGGCATCGGCAAGTTCGCCGAGCAGCCGGTTGCCGGCGTAGCAGGCACTTCCATGAACAGCCGGTAAGCCGTGTCGGCCTTAGGCAGAAAGGTCTGGCCGTCGTCGGTGTACCAGCGCTTGCCCTCGTTGCCAGAGGTCACGCGCAGCATACCATGCAATTGAGCGTAGTTGGGCTGGTCTACGGCAATAAACGAACACGATAGGACACCACACGGCGTATTGCTGGCTCCCGTCGGCGCTTGCCATGTCCACGTACCTACCTGGTTGACGTAGACGCGCGCCACCCACTTATCTCTGCTTCCGGCAGGACCGTCATAGAACGCTTTCACCGTGGTGCTGGCGCCGTTCTGCCCGGTGAAGATGATCGGATAGGACAAACCATAGGGCGAAGCAGTGGCAGCAGGCAGCGTGAAGCTCACTTCATGGACGCCGTACAATCGGGCTGTGTTCACCCCAGTCGTGACGTTGTCCACAGGGGCCGGCGGCGTTGGCGTTGTTCCCTCGCCGCTCTCTACTGCGTTCATGCCCTGGCTGCCCATTGCTCCCCCGTTCGCTGTATTGGCCAGATTTTGGGGTATGCCGGGCGTGCCCCTGGGCGTCGGCGTCTGCGCGCCGCCGATAGGGGTGGGATAGCCGTCGTTGCCTGTGGGATCGTTGCTGCCCGGCCGGCCTGTCACCACCATGCGGCCGTTGGCCAGGATCGTGGTCAGGTGAAACGCATAGGACGCCGGCAATGGACCGGCCGGCGTCCACGTGTTGGCCCGAGGATGATAGGCCTCCGTATCCTGGCTGGGGAGGCCGCCCGCCGCCCCGCCGATGACCAAGACCTTGCCGTCTCGCAACAAGGCGGCTGTGTGATAGGCGCGCGCCTGACGCATGGCGGCAGCCGGCGTCCAGGTGTTGGCGGCGGGGCTGTACAGCTCTGTGCTGGCCAACGCTTCGCCGTTGTAGCCGCCCGCCACCAGGACTTGCCCATCGGGGAGCAGCGTGGCCGTGTGCCCCACGCGCGCCACATGCAGCCGGCCCGCGGATGACCAACTGCCGCGCAGGGGATCGTACAGCTCCGCACCGGCCACAGGCCGGCCGGTGCGGTCGCTGCCGCCAACGACCAACACCCTGCCGTCCGCCAGCAGCGTGGTTGTGGGCCAGCAGCGGCCTTCGGCCAGTTGTCCGGCTGCCTGCCAGCTATCCGCACGGGGGTCATAGACCTCGGCGATGGACTGAACGTCCCACGGTTGGCCAGGAGAAGAGACTGCTCCCGAAGCCTGTGAGCCAAAACAGCCTCCCACCACCAAAACCTTTCCGTCCGGCAAAGTGAGCGCTGCGTGGCCGGCGCGTGCATTGCGAAGCGGAGCAGCAGACAACCAGCCCGCGCGAGCAGGATCGTAGACCTCGGCGCTGGTCAAGATGTTGCCGTTGTTGTCCCAGCCGCCTGTGACCAACACGCGGCCATCGGACAAGCACGTGGCGGCGTGAAAAATGCGCGGCGTCAGCAGCGGCGCAGCGGCCACCCAGGTTCTGGCGTTCGGATCGAACAAATCAGCGGTTGCAATGGCTGTGGTCCCGCTCCAGCCCCCTGCCACCAGGACGCGCCCATCGGTCAACAACGTGGCGCTGTGAGAATTCTGCGCTCCATTCGCCGATGCCACGATGACATCCCCTTCGTCAGCTTGGCTGGATGCCAGGGTGAAAAGCGCCAGCAGCGCAAGGAGTAAGACCGTCAGCAACAGGACGTGAACCTCTCGTCGCCGATAGAAAGAAGTTTGCTTCCGCCGCTTCGAGCCGGGGGGGGGGGCTCAGAAAAATCGTGGCTATTTGGGGTTGTCATGGGGATTCTCCTGTCTGCTGTTGTTCGACCTCTGTGCCCATCCGCTTCTCGAACGACGAAGAAGTCGTTGACCCATCAAGGCCCGCTGTGGAATGAGGCGTGCGCTGCTCTGCATCATATCAGCACAACGAGTTCATTCCAGTCTGAGTAGTGAAATCCACCACTAAACGAAGTATACCCCCTTTTGTTGGATTGTCAACCGCGTATCACCTTGCTGAAAAATCTTACCTCATGTTACGCAGGCGCCTCTAGCGAGGCGAAGCGAAATGGCTGCATGGTCTGAAGTTGCTCAAAGGCCGATTGGAGTGCGGCAAGATAGAGCTTGGTCTTCAGGGCGTAATGGTTGAGCTTGGTG
>JBAQWV010000104.1:0-14909 GCA_049299095.1 Anaerolineae bacterium
GCGGTGCAGCGCAGGTGGAATGCTGGGAAAGATAGATAAACGTCCGAGGATTTTCACAAATAATCTCCTTTGGCAATGGTCACAAAGAATGACATGTCCTAATGACATGTCATCGCTCGGTGTCCAACGGCTTTTGCTTAAACAGCCATACCCCGCAGGATATGGCTGTCAGATTTGGGGCATTATACCCGCGCGGCGACGGATCGGCAAGTCATCGGGGGCGTTTTTGGCCGCGGGCTTTGGGGCCACGTTTACGCTTATGTTATAATGTAGCCATGTCTGAACGCATTTTAGTGGTAGAAGATGACCCGCGCATGGCCGATTTGCTGCGTCGCGGGCTGATTTTCGAGGGTTATCAGGTGGAAATGGCCGGCGACGGTGAAGCAGGCTTGCAATTTGCGCGCAAGGAAATGCCCGATCTGGTGGTGCTGGACCTGATGCTGCCGGGCGCGCTGGATGGCCTGGAGGTTTGCCGTCGGCTGCGCGCGGCCAGTGATGTGCCGATCCTGGTGCTCACGGCGCGCGGCACGCTGAACGACAAGGTGGCAGGGTTGGACAGCGGCGCGGATGATTACCTGGTAAAGGCCGACTTTCACTTCGAGGAACTGGTTGCTCGCATCCGTGCGCTGCTGCGCCGCCGCCAGCCCAACGCACGTCAGGAAGTCTTGCGCTTCCATGACGTGACACTCTACCCCGCCAGCCGCGAAGCCACGCGCGGCGAACGACGTCTGGAGCTGACCGCCAAGGAATTCGACGTGCTGGAGCTGTTTATGCGCAACGCACGTCAAGTCTTGACGCGCGACCTGATCTACGACCGCATCTGGAACTACGATTTCGGTGGAGAAAGCAACATCATCGAGGTTTACATCCGCTACCTGCGCGCCAAACTCGAACAGGAAGGAGAAGCGCGCCTGCTGCACACCATCCGCGGGGTCGGCTATGTGTTGCGCGAGCCATAACCTATGACGCTGCGTTTTCGGCTCACCTTTTGGTACACAATTTTGCTGGCCGTAGTGCTGCTGATCTTCGCGCTCGGCTTCCAATTGGTGGTGACGCAAGCACTGCTCAACGATGTGGACAATACCATCCGCAGCCAGGCCGAGCAGGTGGTGGCGGTTTTCGAGGGCAGCATTGACCCGGCCCGCGGCCAGTTGCCCAATACAGCCATCGTCTTCGCGGCGCAGGTCTACGCGCAGGCGATTACCGCCAACGGCACGGTGATGGACACCTCGCCCAGCCTGGGGGATGAACACCTGCCCCTGCCCGCCAGCATTCAGCAGGCCAACTTGCAGGGCGACGCGCGCTTCTACGACTGGCAAAGCGAAGGCTCGACGCTGCGCGTATACAGCGCGCCGATCCGCTCGCCAGAGGGCAACGTCGTGGCGATGGTGCAGGTGGCGCAGTCGCTGGATACAATTTACGCCATGCTGCGTGTGGCGCGGCTGGTGATGCTGATCGGCGGCGGCCTGGCGGTGGTGCTGGCCGCGCTCGTGGGCGGGTTTCTGTCAGGTTCGGCGCTACGACCTTTACACAGCATTGCCGCCACAGCCAGCCGCATCGCTCGCGCCGAAGACCTCGATCAACGCATCGAGGAGGTCTATCCTGAAGACGAGATCGGCCAGCTCGCGGATACCTTCAATGCCATGATGGAGCGGCTGCAAGAGCTGTTCAACACGCAGCAGCGGCTGGTGGCGGATGTGTCGCACGAACTGCGTACACCGCTGGCTACGGTGCAGGGCAACGCAGACTTGCTGCGCCGCGGGGCCGCCAAAGACCCGGTGATGCTGGCCGAAGGGCTGGAAGCGATTGATCACGAAGTGGCGCGCATGAGCCGTCTGGTGCGCGACCTGCTGCTGCTAGCCGAAGCCGATGCCGGCGTTAAGCTCAACCTGAAGCCACTGGAGCTGGATACGCTGCTGCTGGAGGTGTACCGCGAGGCGCTGGTGATCGCCAACGGCCGCGTCAAGGTGCGTCTGGGCCACGAGGATCAGGCTTTGGTGCAGGGCGATGCCGACCGGCTTAAGCAGCTATTATTGAATCTGGTGAGTAACGCCATCGCCCATACCCCGGCGGATGGCGTGGTGCGCCTGAGCCTGCACCGACGCCCCGATGGCTGGGTGCGCGTCACCGTGGCCGATACCGGTGTCGGCATTGCGCCAGACGACCTGCCGCACATCTTCAATCGCTTTTGGCGTGCCGATAAGGCCCGCACGCGCGGGGCGGGTGGCAGCGGGTTGGGCTTGAGCATCGCCAAATCCATTGCCGAAGCGCACGGCGGCACGATCACGGTGGAAAGCGAGCTGGGCAAGGGCACGGTTTTCGAAGTACTGCTGCCACAGTCGCGTTCGGTAACCAACGGCCGCGGCGCGACGAATGGCAACACTGCAACGCTGGCGGGCTGAAAGCGACTTTTCTTGACAATCTCTCTGGCCTGCCTATAATATATTAATTCGACAGGCTTGGTAGGCAAGTCTTTTCGATACAGATTGTCCAGCACTGCGATCTTGAACCCACTTGTGCAGACGGGTTGTTTCAAGAAGCCTCACTGATAGCCAGTGGGGTGTTTATTTGTTGGCGACCAATACGTTTTTGGTGACATCCGTTTGGCCGATGAGTTGATTTGGCAAGACGGTGGCAATAATCTTTCAAGGAGGTACGAATCCACAATGGCAAATGTCGAGCTTAGGAGTGGCGAGTCGCAGGAGCAGTTGCTCAAGCGGTTCCGCAAGGAAGTGACCAAGAGCCGGGTGTTATCTACTGCCCGCAAGAAGCGTTGGTTCACTCCGCCCAGTGAAGTCCGCCGCATCCAGAAGCAGAAGGCCGTGCGCAAGGCGCGCCAGGCTCAGCGCAAGCGCGATCGGATGGCGGAATAATGCCGTTTCGGCACAGAAAAAAGTTCGTAACACAAAGCTTTAAGACCACGTTTGGAAAGGAGGTGATGGCGAATGGCTGAGTCCAACGACGATAAGCTGATTCTCGAAGGCAAAATCACTGAAGCTTTACCTAATACTACGTTTCGTGTTGAGCTGGAGAACGGCCACGAAGTGTTGGCCTACTTGTCTGGCAAGATGCGCAAGCACTATATTCGTGTCCTGCTAGGTGACGCGGTACGTGTTGAACTGTCGCCATATGACCTCACACGCGGTCGAATTGTCTACCGCCACCGGGCTCCCCAGGCTCGTGACGATTAACTTTCCAACGTGTTAACAGGATCATTAGGCTGAGCAGGTGGCAACGTTTGCCCAGTTTTTTCGAGACACCCATTACGGGTGTCTTTTTTTGTATGGCATGGGCAATACCGCGTATAACGATTTTAAAAATCGGTATACGCTGACGCGAATGTCGTCGCTGCGGGCAGGGGGGGGGCGCAACTAATTACCCCAATTCCTACTGACAGGGTATAATCAGCCTGTTATAATGCCCTGACTATTCTCGTGGAGGTTCCCTCTCAATGCCCGATGTAGCAATCGCCAAAAATGTGGCCGACCGTATCAGCGATAATGTGGAAAAGGTAATCCTCGGCAAACGCCGCGAAGTGCAGATTACCTTGATGGCATTGCTGTGCGAAGGTCACTTACTGATCGAAGATGTGCCCGGAGTGGGCAAGACGATGCTGGCACGGGCGATTTCCCGTTCCATCGGCTGCGAATTTCGCCGCATTCAGTTCACCCCCGACATGCTACCTTCGGACGTGACCGGCGTTTCCGTATTTAACCAAAAGACGCTGGAATTTGAATTCCGCCCCGGTCCGATCATGACGCAAATCGTCCTGACCGACGAAATCAACCGCGCCACCCCTAAAACACAATCTGCACTGCTGGAAGCAATGGAAGAGCGTCAAGTTACCGTAGACGGCGTGACCTACCCGATGGAAAAACCCTTTCTGGTATTAGCGACACAAAACCCCATCGAGTATGAAGGAACATTTCCTCTACCGGAAGCACAACTAGATCGCTTTATGATGCGTATTACCCTCGGCTACCCCCAGGCGGATGAAGAAATGCGCATTCTGGACTCGCAGCGCCAGCAACACCCGATTGACGCACTGGCACAGGTAGTCAGCGCCGAAGAATTGATGGCCGCGCAGCAGGCCGTGACCCAAGTCTATGTAGACGATCTGATCAAAGAATACATTGTGTCACTGGCAAACGCCACCCGCAAACATCCTGACATTTACCTCGGCGTCAGCCCGCGCGGATCGTTGGCTCTGTTCAAGGCCAGCCGCGCCCGTGCGGCCGTGCTTGACCGCGATTTCGTGATCCCCGATGACATCAAGGCGCTGGCTGAGTTTACGCTGGCGCATCGGCTGATCATCAGCCCCTCTGCGCGCATCAAAAACGTCGACTCGCGTGCGGTGTTGAACGAAATTCTCGATTCCGTGCCCGTGCCCGGCACACGCGTGCGCGCCCGGTAATTCTCATGCGTCGTTCGTGGTGGCTCATCGCCTTATGGTTGGCTTCGCTGGCCTTTGCCCTGTTTGGCGCGGCGAGCAACAGCGGCGTGGCCTGGTCGGTGGCCTATTTGCTCACCGGCATGGTGGTCATCTCGTTTGTCTGGTCCTGGTTCAACCTGCGCTGGGTGCGCGTCAGCCGCATCACCCGCTCGCGGCGCTCGCAGGTCGGCCGCATTGCCGAAGAACAATTCGAAGTAACCAACAGCGGCTGGCTGCCCAAGCTCTGGTTGGAAGTGCGCGATCACTCCGACCTGCCCCAGCACGATGCCAGCCGGGTGCTCAATTCGATTGGCGCACGGCGGATGCGGCGTTGGATCGTGCGCACCTATTGCCAGCGCCGCGGCCGTTTTCGTCTCGGGCCAATCACCCTCTCTAGCAGCGACCCGCTGGGGCTGTTCCCACGGGAGCGCGAGCTGGCAGCCACCTCGACAATGATTGTCTACCCAGCTACGATTGATCTCCCCGGCTTTCAACCACCCATCGGCCTGTTGCCCGGTGGCGATGCCATGCGCCGCCGCACCCATTACGTAACCACCAACGTCTCATCCATTCGGGATTATGTGCCGGGCGACAGCTTCAACCGCATTCACTGGCGTTCAACCGCACGCACGGGCCGCATGATGGTCAAGGAATTCGAGTTGGACCCGACCGCGGACGTATGGATTGTCCTCGATCTGGACCTCGGTGCGCAGGCAGGTGACGCCACGAGCATGCCAGAGCAGGACATCAACGCGGCCTTGTTGCGTCAGGAGCGCCCCCGCTTGCAGTTACCGCCCAGCACGGTAGAATACGGTGTAACGCTGGCCGCCAGCTTGGCCCGCCATTTTCTGCTGGAAGACCTGTCAGTCGGCTTCATTGCCCACAGCGGCCACCGCGAAATGATCCAACCCGACCGCGGCGAGCGGCAATTGAGCAAGATTCTAGAAACGCTGGCCGTAGTCAACGCCACTGGGCGCATCCCCTTCGCCCGTGTGTTGACTTCAGAGATGGAAAACCTGCCGCGCCACCAAACACTGGTCGCCATTACCGCTTCCAACGACCCACAGTGGGTCGCGGCCATGCGCGATTTACGGCGTCGCGGCGTCCACAGCATGGCGCTGCTGCTCGCTGCCGATACTTTTGGCGATGCGCCCTCGCATCTCGATACCCTGGCCGACCTGCTAGCCAGCGGTATTCCTACTCATGTGATTCGCTGCGGCCAGGATATTGCCGCAGCGCTCAACCAGCGGGTCACTTCGCTGGATGCCTCTGTCCGGTAGCTCAAGGAGGTACCCATGTCCCCGTCGTCGCGTACCGTTCTGGAAGCAAAACGCCTCGGCATCGTCGGCTGCAAACCCACCGACCGTATGGACAAAATTGCCCGGCGTATGGCTGATGAAGACATCAGCGCCCTGGTGGTGACCGATGCCAACGGCCACCTGCATGGTATCATCTCGCGCATTGACATCCTGCGCGCGTTCGTAGAAACGGACGATTGGCGCGCCCAGACGGTCGAGCAATACATGACGCGCAACGTGATCTCGGTGATGCCCGAAACCACTGTGGAAGAAACCGCGCGCATCCTCATCGGTCATCATATTCACCGCGTCGTGGTGGTGCGCCCCGAAGAGGGCGGCATGCGGCCTATCGCCGTTGTGTCCGACACCGACGTGGTCAATGAGTTGGTCAACGACCGTTAACCGGCGGCTGGTTGTGGCGTCCAGGCTGCCAGACAGGTTCTGGCAGCCCCGTTTACGCGGACGGAGCGCACGATGCGCGCCCTGATTACTGGTGTTACGGGGTTTATCGGCAGCCACCTGGCCGAACGACTGTTGGCCGAGGGCATGGCTGTGCGCGGGCTGACGCGTCGTCCCGCGGACGCGGCCTGGCTGGCTGCGCGCGGGGTCGAGCTGGTCGCGGGCGATCTGGCCCAACCAGCCACGCTGGCTGAGGCCGTCACCGGCTGCGATGTTGTCCTGCACGCGGGCGCATGGACCGGTGGCCCCGACCTTGACGACGCGCAGGCGTGGACGGTCAACGTAGCCGCCACTGGCTGGCTGCTGCGCGCCGCGCAAGCCGCGGGCGTGCAGCGGTTGATCTATTTCAGCAGCGTAGCAGTGTATGGCGTCAACCACGCGGCGGTGCTGGATGAACGCGCCGCCACACCACCCGTCGGTCAGTTGTACCCCGACAGCAAAATCGCCGCGGAAACGCTGGTGCGGGCCGCCCACGCCGAAGGACTGGCGACCACGATTATTCGCCCAGCCTGTACCTACGGCCCGCGCGGCACGGCCTGGACGGTCGGCCCGATCCAGCAAATCAAGCGCGGCAGTCTGGTGCTGCTGGGCAAGGACGCAGGGCTGGTCAATCCCGGCTATATTGACAACGTGGTAGACGGGGTCTGGCTGGCGCTGCACAGTCCGGCCGCGGTGGGTGAAACTTTCAACCTATGCGACGGGATAACACTCACCTTTCGCGAGTTTTATCTGCGCTATGCGGCAATGCTCGGCCGCCAGCGGCTGCCGGTGCTGCCCGCGTGGGTGGCACGCGGCGCAGTCAGCGCGCCGGGCCGACTGGCGCGACGACTGCTGGGCAAGCCAGTGCCGGGGCGCTGGAGCTATCATTTTCGCTTTAACCCTAGCCAATTCAGCATTACCCATGCGCAGACGTTACTGGGCTACACCCCGCGCGTCAGTTTAGATGAGGGGATGCGCTGCACCGAGGCGTGGCTGCGCGCCGAGGGCTATCTCGCTTGACTGCGTAAACCGGATTACGCTGGATTGCCTAAGCCCGAACAGCTTAACCTTTTCAAGACGCCCCGTCTGTACACAGGCGTGCAAACTCCTCTGTATACAACCGCTGGCAAAATGGTTTGAGACTTTGTCCTGCACAATGGTATAATCTACCACAATCCCAACCGGTCTAACACCATGCAAACCATCGTCATCACCGGCGTCAGCGGCTTTTGGGGACGCGGCGTAGCCCAGCGTCTCCTGTCTATCCCCGATCTGCACGTCATCGGCCTGGACCAACGCCCCCCCGCAGCAGAGCTGGACGGCCTCAATTTTATCAAGGCTGACATCCGCAACCCGCTGCTGGTGGAGCTTTTTCGCGCCGAGCAGGTGAACACCGTGGTGCATTTGGCCTGGCGCGAGCAGGGACGGCGACGCGAGGATGACTTCGAAAGTAACGTCCTCGGCGCGATGCAGTTGCTGGGCGCGTGCGTGGATGCGGGGGTGCAGCAGTTCGTCTGGCGCAGCACCACCGCAGTGTATGGCGCGTCCGCGGAAAACCCGCTGTACATGCCCGAAGAGACGCCACTGGCAGCCCATGCTGACAGCGCCTTCATTCAGGATGCGCTGGAGGTGGAACGCTTCATCGCTAGCTTTGCGGCAGATTATCCGGCCATGCGCTTCGCCACGCTGCGGCTGGCGAACGTCATCGGTGCGGACGTGGATGGGCCGCTGAACCGCCTGCTGCGCCTGCCGGTTTGGCCCGACCTGCTGGGCTTCGATCCGCTTTTTCAGGTGATTGACGCGGAGGATGCCATCGCCGCGCTGACACAGGCCGCCTTGCAGCCATTCGCTGGGCCGCTGAACGTGGCTGCGGAGGGCGTGGTTTCGCTCGATCAACTGGCGGGCAAGCTGGGCCGCCCCACACTGCCGATCCTGCACTTGCTGGTGTACTGGAGCCGCCCGCTGGCTGCCAGCCTGCCGGTCAGCCGTCAATGGTTGCGCTGGTTCCCGCTGGAACCCGATTATTTGCGCTATCCCTGGATCGGTGACCTCACGCGCATGAGCGCCGAATTCGGCTTTACCCCGTGCTGGAACGCAGAGCAGGCTGTGCAGCGCATGGCGGAAATGCTGCGGATGCGCAAGTATCAACCCGCAGCCGCCAAACAGCCCTTTGCCGCGGATCACCTGGACGATGTGCTGGTGCGGCGCGGTGCAGCCAGCCAAACACCCGCGGAGAGTGCCGATCTATGAGTGCCTCAGTAGTCGCGTTCTGTCAGGCCCACACCAGCGATGGCCGGCCATGTCCCAATCCCGTGGCCGCGGGCAGCGCCTTTTGCACGCTGCACAGCGACCAGGACACGCCGCAAGCGCCTTTCAGCGATGCCGACTGGCTGGTGATCGAAGACCGTTCTGCCGCACAGCACCCCGCGCCGCCACCCGTCCCGCTGGAAAATCAGGCCCCCGACGATGAGTTGTGGGTGGAGGATCGCCTGACGGAGCTGAGCGTCCGCAACAGCGAGCGCGACAACCGACTGCGTGCCGAGTTGGCGCGCTTTGCCCACGCGGCGCAGCGGCTGGTACCACCGGGGGCCGAGGTTCTGGTTCCCACCGCGCGGCAAACGCAGCAACTGTTCAGCCGCATGTTGGGGCCTTTCTTCCCGCACCAGTGGTTGCAGCAAAGCAGTGCCGCGCTGAACCCTGATTTGTGGCGCGGCGCGGGCTATGTGGCCGCGTATTTGCTGCGTGCGCAGGCCAACAGCGTGCAGCGCCGTCTCACCGGCGACTACGCAATTGACGATTTTGGCCGCGACGAGGGCTTTTTGAGCGTGGTGCTGCCGCTGGCGCAGTTTATGTATCAGAATTATTGGCGCGTAGAAGTGACCGGCCTGGATCGTGTGCCAGCCAACGGCGCCGGTCTGCTGGTCAGCAATCATTCCGGTGTGTTACCTTTTGACGGCGCGATGATTGGCATGGCCGTTTATAACGGCACAGCGCAGCAGCGTTTGCCGCGTGCGCTGGTAGCTTCCTGGTTCCCCTCGTTGCCTTTTGTGTCCATCTTGCTGCAAAAAACGGGGCAGGTGCAGGCGCATCCTCTGACTGCACAGCGCTTGCTGGCGCGCGACGAATTGGTGATCGTCTTCCCCGAGGGCATCAAAGGGGTGGGTAAACCATACCGCGACCGCTATCAGTTGCAACGCTTTGGCCGCGGCGGGTTTATCAAGGTCGCGCTGCAAACAGGCGCGCCGATTATACCGGTGGCCGTAGTCGGTGCAGAAGAAATTTACCCCATGGTTGGCCGCCTGGACCCGCTGGCACGGCTGCTGGGCATGCCCTTTTTCCCGCTGACGCCCACCTGGCCGTGGCTGGGGCCGCTGGGGCTGGCCCCGCTGCCCACCAAATGGAGCATTGACTTCGGCGAGCCGATTACGCTGCATGACTACGACAGCCGTGCCGCGTCGAATCCGGCTGTGGTGGCGCGCTTGAGCGATCAGGTGCGGATGACGATTCAGCGCATGTTGCTGGAACGTCTGGCGCGGCGTCGCTCGATCTTTCGCGGCTAAGCTGTCGCGAGCTGTTTTTCCATCCTTGTCCCCTGTCAGGAGACCACGATGCCCGTTTATCAAACTGCTGATGATTTTTACACGGTTTTGCGTGCCGGTTTTGGTGAGTTGGCTGCGGATCCGCACACCTTGGCCGATTTTCAGCGTCGTCGTATGACGGTGCAAATCCGTACCACAAATCCGGAAACGATCACGGTGATTGACGGCAAAGCGTCGCCCGCGGCGTTTTCTTTCGGCGCATCCAACCAGCGCGCGGATTTAAGCTTGGTGCTGCCAGCCGATTTATTCCACAGTATTTTGTTGGGCGAAACAGGAGTACGAGCCGCGTTTACGTCGGGGAATGTACAGGTGGACGGCAATATCTTTCGTGCGTTGCAACTGACCGATTTGTTTCGCCAAATTCAGCGGGTTTACCCGCGCATTTGGCAGGCGCAGCGCGATGCCGCGGCTTAGTTGAGGCGGTCAAGCTGCTGGTCGAGTGTGTCCAGCGTGTGACGAAGGGTGTCCACAAGCCGGTTACCTGATGAGGGAAGTGCCGGCTTGGCTTCGTTGTCGGGCTGCACACCTTCGAGAATGCGCTGGACAACGGCGGTTTCGTGATGCGCCTGGCTCATCTCAACCAGATCGGCCAGGACTGCTTTGCGCGAAATGCGAATGCCATAGCGCGCCAGTGTGTCCTTGAAGTTTTCGTAGTCGCCAGCCAGGTCAACGCTAACCGAACGATAGCCATGCTCTGCAATCGTGATGCGGTCTTTCAGGCGCATGATATTGGCGAAGAACATCATGGCGTCGTTGGCCTGGGGTTCGATCAGAATAATGTCCACATCGGGGTGCCGGCGCTGAAGCTGCTTGATCTGGTATTTCAAACCGGAGTGGAGTAGCACGCGCGTGGCCTGTGCGCTGACCGCTTCCAGGCCGCGTTCGCTGATCAGCTTGCCGTTTTTGTTCAACTCGGCGTTGTCGAATGGCACCAGCGAGTTGATGCACACCACCAGCTTGGCCCCCTGCTCAATAGCCAAATCCAGGCTGGCATTGCCGCGAATGCCGCCATCAATGTATTCTTTGTCCCCGATGCGGTACGGACGGTAGACAACGGGCACAGCGGATGAAGCAGCGACCGCTTCGGAGATGTGGATGGCGGGGGTTTGACTTGAGAACACCGCCCGCGAGCCGTCGCCCAACTGCGTAGCGATGATATACAGTTCTTTTTCGAGCTGATCAAAGCGATCAGGCAGCCCCATCAGGTCCAAGCCTTCCTGCACCCACTGCGCATACGAGCTATTGTCGTAGATACCGGATGGCAACGCCGTGCCCAGGCCGGTGAAGATAAGGTCGAGAATAGAAAGGCGGCCGCGGCTGAGCAGCGCATCCACTCCTGTGCCCACCAGCCGCCGCGGTAGTCCCAGCCCGCGGCGCAGAAATTCACGCGTATTCAGTCGGAACAAATGCTTGGTTTCCGGGAATGACACCAAGGGGTGGCGCGAGTTGACCACGCGCATCAGATCGGTGGAGGAAACCCCATTTGCCAGAAAAGAGGACACCAGCGCGCCCGCGCTGGTGCCAACATAGATATCGAAATCGTTGACTGTGCGGTTGACCAGAAGTTCGTCAATGGCACGCAGGGCGCCGATCTCATAGACCGCGCCGCTGACACCACCACCAGCTAAAACCAATGCAGTACGGACGGAACCTAGTTTCTTGCTGTCCATAAAGCAACCTCAGTTTCTATCTGCCGCACACAATTCTAAAGCGTTTATTCCTCGGCTTCGGTGGCCTCGGAGGTGAGGAGTAAATCCAGCGCTTGATTGAGCTGTTCAAGCTGCTGCTGCAAGTTCACCACGTCCAGGCGCGACGGCATGTTCAGACGATGGAGCGCAGCCTCAACGCTGGTATCCACTAGGCGCGGGTCAACCAACCCAGCCAAGCGTTCGCGGCTCAACTCTTCGCGCAGACGGGTCGCTTCTTCTTCGGCCATTTCACCCCGGCGCACCAAAGCCTCAATACGCTGATCTACCTCGGCTTCCAGTGCCTTAACCGCGTGCAACGATGCCTGAAAAGAACGTTTGACGTAGCCAAAGGTGTCGCCACCCGCGCGGATCAGATTCGCCAGCAGCAGGTTGGGCAGATACGCGCCGTCCTTCTTTTCATGCTCGAAGATAATCTGCGACAGCGTAACGCCGGTGAGATCCTCGCCCGTTTCATGGTCGCGCACTTCCACATCATAGCCATCCCGAATCAGATCGGCGATGCTGTCGAGCGTGATATAGCGCTTGGCTTCGGTGTTATAAAGTTTGCGATTTGGGTATCGTTTAATCAGAACAGTTGGCATTGCAGGTACTCCTGACCAAATTATACCGCGCTGTGTCAAATGTGTCCAATAGATAGCAGTCCATCCAGCGCGGGCCAAAAAGAAAAACGCCGGAAGAGCCGAGGTATATTTCCCCTGCTTGCTACCGGCGCTTTTGGCTGGAAAGTCTCAGGATGCGGCGAACGATGTCCTGGAAAAGGGAGACATCATCGTTGATGCACGGTTCAAGACTACGCTTTCCGTAAAGCATCCACCTTTTCGGCCAGCAGGGAAATTTTCTCGCTGAGCAGGTCAATATCGCCCTTGCTGGGGACATTCAGGCGGCCCAGGATCGTTTCGATGCGCTGATCAAGCATCGACTCGGCGCGCGTGATCTGCTTGTCCGCACTGTCCTGCACCTTTTCCGCGACTCCCTCGGCCTCGCTGCGCTGACGGCGCAGGGTTTCCTTGATCAGACGGCGGCCATCCTGCTCGGCGATCTCACCGCGCTCGATCAGGTGCGACACAAAATCTTCAACTTCGTCCTTGGTGAGGGCTACCGCACCGACGCCCGCCAATAAAACACGGCGCACAGCCGACACCATGTTTGTAGCTGTCTGCTCAACAGTTTCGCTAATTTCCAATTCTTCAATGCTGTTTTTAGTGTTTGCAACGACATCCGAAATGGTCGTTTCAATCTTCTTTGCCATGATATGTTTGTACCTCCAAGACATGGGGACACCAATGTGTCCAATTTTTAATAATCTATTCGATGACGCACCGCGTCATTTGGATTATAACACGATCTATTGTACTGGTCAAGTCCTGAATATCACGAATCAATTCGCGAAAAACGCGCCAAGTAGCGTTCTGCACAAAACAATGGCACAATAGTGCCTGTCCGTGGTCTCTTCGTCATAAAGAATTCGCAAGTGGGCTGCCGCCTGAAAGCAGGGCGCGGCATCCCACAACAACGCGCTGCACACCGCAGCTTACTTCCCAATTCGGTTTGCTGACTTCCACCAAAGACCTTCTTACAGCGAGCAACCTATGCGTATCGGCATTGATATTGGCGGCACTTTCACCGACTTCGTCCTCTTCGACCCAGCCAGCGGCGATTTACGCACTTTCAAGCGGCTGTCCACACCCGGCGACCCCGCGCGCGCAGTGCTGGCCGGGCTGGGGCTAGACGATGCCTCCGCGTCCGATGCCATAACGCTGGGCGGCGCGGCTGTAACCACCATCGTTCACGGCTCCACCGTAGCCACCAACGCGCTGCTGGAGCGCAAAGGCGTGCGCACCGCCTTCGTCGCCACCGCGGGCTTTGGCGATCTGCTCGCTATCGGACGGCAAAACCGCAGCCAGTTGTACGATTTTTTTACCGACCGGCCAGCGCCGCTGGTTCCGGCCGCGCTCTGCCGCGAGGTGCGTGAACGCGTCGATCAACACGGCGCAGTCCTGCAACCGCTCGCGGCTGACGAATTGGCCGCACTCGCCGCAGATTTGACCGCAGCCAACGTTGAGGCGGTCGCGGTTTGCCTGCTCTTTTCCTTTGCCAACCCCGCCCACGAGCAGCAAGTCGGCGCGGCGCTGCAAACGCTAGGCGTGCCGGTGTCGCTGTCCAGCGCGCTGCTGCCGGAATTCCGCGAATACGAGCGCGCCAGCACCACAGTCATCAACGCCTACGTGTCGCCCGTGCTGGATCGTTATCTGGGCGAGTTGGCCGAGCGGCTGCGCGGCTGCGATTTTCGTATCATGCAATCCAACGGCGGCAGCATCGGCGCAGCCCAGGCGCGCCGCGAGGCGGTCCGTTCGATTCTTTCTGGCCCGGCGGGCGGCGCAGTCGGCGCATTCTACGTAGCCCAGCAAGCAGGCTTCACCAGAATCTTGACCTTTGACATGGGCGGCACCTCCACCGATGTGGCTCTGTGCGATCAAGCCATTCGCATCACCAGCGAAGGGGAGATCGGCGGCTTGCCAGTACGCATCCCCGTGATTGACATTCACACCGTTGGCGCAGGCGGCGGCTCGCTGGCTAGGATGGATGGAGGTGGTGCGCTGCGCGTCGGCCCACACAGCGCCGGAGCTGTCCCCGGCCCGGCCTGCTATGGTCGCGGCGGCACAACCGCCACCGTCACCGATGCCAACCTCGTGCTGGGCCGTCTGGCCGCAGATCATTTCCTCGGCGGCGCGTTGCCACTCGACCGCGCAGCCAGCGAAGCGGCGCTCAGCCGGTTGGCCGCGGATGCGGGCCTGTATGCCCAGGGTGAGCTGTCGCCCGCGCAGGTGGCCGCGCGCGGCGTGGTACAGATCGCCAACGCGCACATGGAGCGGGCGCTGCGCGTCATCTCCGTGGAACGCGGCTTCGACCCGCGCGACTTTGCCCTGCTTAGCTTCGGCGGTGCGGGTGGCCTGCATGCCTGTGACCTGGCGCGGGCGCTCGGCGTGCGCACCGTACTCGTGCCGCCGGGCGCGTCCACGCTGTCAGCCTTCGGCATGTTAGCCGCGGACGTGGTAAAAGACTACAGCCAGACGGTGATGCTGCCCGGCACAACGCCCTATGCCGAGTTACGCGCGGCCGCGGCGATGCTCGAGCAACGCGGCCTGACCGAAGTCGCGGCTGAAGGCGTGCCGCCGGAGCAGATTACCCTGTTCCCACAACTAGACGTGCGCTACCGCGGCCAGGCCTACGAGCTGACCGTGCCGCTGGATACAGCGTTTGCCGCGGCCTTTCACGCGGAACACGCGCGGGTGTATGGCCGCAACCGTCCCGACGCGCCATTAGAGATCGTCACCCTGCGGGTGCGCGCGGTGGGCAGCGTGCCGCGTCCGGTGCTGCCCGCGGCCGAGCCGGTAGATGCCCCGGCGACCGCGGCCTTGCTGGAGGAGCGGCC
>JBAQWV010000105.1:0-30338 GCA_049299095.1 Anaerolineae bacterium
GAGGAAGACTACGCTGCGCGGGGCCAGCAAAAGGGTGTTGTCGGCGCTGACCTGCCCGCGCGCGGCGCGCCACGCGCCCGCGGGCAGCGTGAGGCGCTCTTGTCGCAGGCTGCCATTAACGGCAATCAGCACGCGGTCGTCGGCGTGGACACGCTCGGCCAGCCACAACCCGCGCGCATCGTCGAGGCCGAGGGTGCGAATGGGGCCGTACACCAGCGCGGGATGGGCGCGACGGAACGCAACAAGCTGCTGAAAATCGGCCAGCAGCGCGCGGTCCTGATGGTCGCCCCACAGCATGGGGTGGCGCGCTTCTTCGCGGTAATGGCCCTTGGGTCGCGGCTGGCCCAGCCCAACCTCCGTGCCGTAGTACAAGATCGGCGAACCGCCGAAGGCTAGCAGCAAGGCCGCGGCCATGCGCAACAGGGTGGTGTCGTTGCCCGCGCCCCACAAAAAGCGGTTCATGTCGTGGTTTTCGATGAACGCGGGGCGGGTGAAGTCGGGAGGGAAGAAGTGTTGAGCGCGCTCGACACTGGCCGCAAACTGACTGACAGCCGTCAGCGGCGCGGGCGCGGCGCACAGCAGGCGCACCTGACGCACAAAACCGAAGTCGAGGCAGCCGTCCAGCCGTCCGGCGTAGGTGCGCAGCAGGTCGCTGCCCAGCGTGACCTCACCAAAAAGCCAGCAATCCGGCTTGGCCTGCTTGCAAGCCGCGCCGAAGACGCTCCAGAAATCATGGCCAGGCCCGGCCGCGTAGTCCAGGCGGTAGCCGTCCACATCGAATTCGGTCAGCCAGTAGCGCGCGGCAGCAAGCAGATAGGCACGCGCTTGCGGGTGATCGTGGTTGAACTGTGGCATGCCGGGGTTGTCGAAGAAGGAACGGTACCCCAACTTGTAGGTGTCGGCAAAGCTGTACAGCGAACGGTTTGGGCTGGCGGGGTCGTTGAGCGCATCCTGAAACGCGGGGAACTGATCGCTGCTGTGATTGGCGACGAAATCGAGGATCACACGCAGGCCGCGGGCGTGAGCTGCCTGTACCAACTCGGCCAAATCGGCTTTGCTGCCCAAGCGCGGTTCAATCTCGTAGTAATCCAGGGTATCGTAGCCGTGATAGCTAGTCATGGCGAAGATTGGCGTTAGCCAGATGGCGGTTACGCCGAGCGCGGCAACGTAGTCGAGGGCTTCGATCACGCCGCGCAGCGTGCCCCCGATAAAGGTTTCCATCTCGGACGGTTCCAGCCAACGCGGCACTGCGGGCGCGAAACGATCCACGAAAATTTGATATACGATGGCTTCGTGTGCCCAAGCGGGCGGCGCGGCGCGGTCTACGACGTAGCCGTAGAGGGTCATCGGCTCGCTTGTGCCGTCAATACGCAGCTCGTTGGCAAACCAGGAGGTAGCTGGCTGGCTGCGCTCAGTGGGTAACGCGTCACACCAGCCTTCAATGACGTAGCGCACGTGGGTTTGATCGGGCTGGCCGGGGACTTGCGCCTGCCATAGCTCGGCATAGTCCCAGTATAGGGGCTGATAGAGGGTTTCCACACGCTGGAAGGGCACGACCAAGCCGTTGCTGGCTGTGCCGCGCTGCCCAGCAGGCAGGCTGCCGTCGGTGGTGACGTAGGCCACGAGATGCGTGACCAGCAGGTCGCGGCCGACGGTGATGGAGAGGGTGACGGACTGATCGGGCTGTGGATCCAGCGGCGTGATGGCATATTCGTGGCGGATGCCTGACCAACGCTGACGGTTGAGCGCGAGGGTGTTGGCATCGGATTCGAGCGCACCAAAGACAAAATCCTGCATGACGGAGGGTGTTTCGTTCATAATTTTGTTCGCCGGGCTGTGCCGGACAATGAATTGTGGGGCGCCGGGCTGCGACATGCTCAGCCCACGTCAAGCCCGCGCAGGGGTTGGTATGGTTAGGCGGCGAATTCGATTCGCCGGGCTGCGACATGCTCAGCCCACGCCAAGCCCGCGCAGAGGTTGGTATGGGTCAATTCAACAAAAACAACAACGGAATGTCTACACGGGCGCGCCAAGAGGCTTCGTTGTGTTCTGCGCCATCGAATTTCAGCGTCAACCAATCCTGATCGCGCGTGTAGCCGGCCGCGGCCAGATGATCGTCCATGCGCAGTTGAAATGGCTCGTACAGGGCATCGAGGGCTTCTGTGCCGTAGTCGAAATAGAGCTTGTGCTGGCCTGGCGCGGGCAAAGCAGCCGCCAGCGCGTCTACCAGCGCATTCTGGCCCGCGGGCCAATGCGTGGACAGGCAGCCCGCGCCGCCGAAAACCTGTGGGTATTGCTCCAGCGCGTACAGCGAGATCAGCCCGCCCATGCTGGAGCCCATTACAAAGGTATGCGCACGATCGGGCAGGGTGGGATAGGTGGAGTCAATCAGCGGCTTGACGACGTTGACGAGGAACCAAAGGTAGTTGTTGGAGCGAAACTTGTTCTGGTGCTCCCTGGGCAACTGGCTGATCCAGGCGGGTGTCTGCGGTGAGTAATCGTGCCAGCGGCCTTCGCCGGAATTCCATATTCCTACCACGATCGCGCCGGGCAAGCCGCGCGCCATCAGCCGCTGCATGGCTTCGTCCATGCCCCAATCCACGCCACCATAAGCCAGCGCGGGGTCGAAAAGGTTCTGTCCATCGTGCATGTATAAGACCGGATAATGCTGTCCGGTGGCCTGCGCCGCGCCAGCGGGCAACCACACATCCACGGTGCGCAGGTCGCCGGTGGGGGAGGGCAGACCGGTGTAGCGATGCAACATGCCGCTGTTGTCAGAAATGGGGACTGTAACCATAACGGGAGGCTCCTGGGTGGTGAAACAAAGCTGGCCGATATTGATCATTGATACATCACCTATATCACAGGGTTAGTCCGTTGTCAAATATAATTGTTGACATATCAACGAATTCGTGATAATCTATCCGAGATTGTAATGCTGCCCGGAGCGAAAGGCTTTTGCCCATGAGTTATCCGACACCACCTGAAACGCTGTATGAGACCTTGATTAATCTCTTTTTGGTGGTTAACGAAAACGACCGTTTTGTGCTGGCCGGATACGGTCTGTCGTTGCCGCGTTTTCACGTTCTCCAGCACTTGTATGCCGAGCCGGGGATTTCATTTGTGCGGTTGAGCGATTTAATGCTGACGGACCGGGCCAATGTCACGCGCATTATACGCGGCATGGAAGCAGACGGGCTGGTCAGTCGTCAGCTCAACACACACGATCGCCGTTCCTACTTGCTGCACATGACGGCAAAAGGGGCAGCCCTGTATGCACGGGCTGCGGCAGCACATCGTGCTGATATTGCCATCCGCTTTGCCGGGGCTTTCGATGATGCCAGCCAGCAGCTCCCGGCGGATTTTCTCGCGCAACTGCGTATGCTGTACGAGGGGCTGGAAACGCATCTGGAGACGCTCAAGCAGCCCGCTGCTTGATGCAGGTTTCAAAGAGGTTTATGTGACTGTTTTTTACGAAGCAATTCGCACCCGGTTGCAATCTTATCGTTTTTTGCCGCTGGGAGCGGTACGGCCAGCAGGCTGGCTGGCTGCGCAACTGACGCATGACCTGGAACGGGGCTTTCTGGGCTGCCTGGATGACCTTGTGCCCGATTTGATCCAGCATGACGACATCTATGGTGCTGACCGCTTGACCAAAGCTGTGCGCGCTAAGGAGTTGGGAGTTCTTGCCAAAGAAAGCCGTTGGGAAGTTCAATTTTTGTGGTGGAATAGTGAAACCCAGTCGAACTGGCTGGATGGTTTTATGCACGCGGCTGTGCTGCTAGATCATCCGCGATTTCTGCAGCGGGCACGCACCCGCATCGAGCATCTGCTCGCTACGCAGGACGAGGATGGCTATTTGGGGATTTATGCGCCTGATTTGCGCTTTGATTTCAGCGGCGAAAACGGCGAGTTGTGGGCGCAGGCCTCGCTGGGCCGCGTGTTGCTGAGATGGTACGAAGCAAGCCGCGACGCCAGCGTGCTTGATGCTGTGCGCCGGGCCGTGGATGCGACGATGAGGGCTTACCCGCCCGGACAAGCGCATCCCTTTGCCGTGACCAACGACTACGCTGGGGTGGGGCATGGTTTGATCGTCACCGACGTGCTCGACCAGCTTTATCAACTCACCGGGGACGAAAGCTATCTGAGCTATGCTTTGTGGCTGTACCAGGAATATAGCCGCCAGCCGCTTAGTCAGGATGATATTCAGCTTGCCCATCTGCTCGATCCGCAGCGGCGTTTTTATGCGCACGGCGTCCACACCTATGAGCATCTGCGTTCCTTGCTGATCGCAACTTATGCCGCGGACGCTCCGTACATGGATGCCGCGCTGGCATCCTATCTGGTCAAGCTGGAACCCTGTCTGACGCCCAGCGGCGCACCGATCGGTGATGAACATATCGGAGGACGGCAGGCGGACGCGTCGGAAACCGGCTATGAGTACTGCTCGATCCACGAGTTGTTTGATTCGTATACGCATCTGTTGCAAAAGACGGGCGCGGTGCAGTGGGCAGACCGCGCCGAATGGCTGTTCTTCAACGCTGCGCAGGGCGCGCGCCACCCCCAGCAGCCTGCCATTGCTTACTTAAAGACAGATAACTCTTACTCGATGAGCGGGCCTCTGCATCCACATGACGTTCAGGACGAACGAAACCCGCAATTGCGCTACAAATATTCACCTGTGCATCAGGATGTGGCTGTGTGTTGTGTGCCCAATGCTGGACGCATCTTGCCGTACTATGCTAAGTCCATGTGGTTGCGTGCGCGCGATGGCTTGACGGCTGTGTTTTATGGCGCGTGTAACCTGCAAACCCAGGTTCATGATACAGCCGTCGCGATTACTCAGATTACTGATTATCCTTTTGATCTGAGCGTGACGTTAGTGTTTTCTGTCGCGCAACCGGTCGCCTTTACGCTTCGCCTGCGCCGGCCAGGCTGGGCGAGCGGGATGACGCTTGTTGGTGCGGATAGCTATATGGAAAGCGAAGGCTGGCTGCATGTTCATAAAACATGGCAGAGCGGGGACCGGTTGACTGTGCGTTTTGCCACGGATGTCACCTGTCACCATTGGGGCGAGAAGGAAGGCTTCATCAGCTATGGGCCGCTGCTTTTTGCATTACCGTTGGACGGCCGCGCGCGCGCGGGTAGGGAATATCGCCCCGGCTTCACAGATCGCTATTACGACCCCGCAGCGCCTGTTCCTGACCTGTCTCTGCCCGATGCGCCGCTTTTTACGTTGGAGCGCCGCGAGTTCGATCCCAGCCATCCCTGGAACAGTCTCGTGCTGGCTGGCGAGTTATACCAGACCGCAGATGGATGCTCTGTGCCCGCGCGCCTGACACCGTTGGGCGGTACGATCCTGCGCCGTGTCACCTTCCCCTGGCGCGCGAAGGCTTCCTCTTTTACCGCAGTCCCGCCTAAGTTCTGAAAACGACAAGAGGCTGCCCCAGCAGCGAGGCAGCCTCTTGAATGGCTTGAAGCGAAACGTTTAGCCCTTGACAGCGCCGGAGGTCAAACCGCCTTGCAGCTGGCTTTGGGAGATGTAGAACAGGATCATCGTGGGGATGGCAGCCATCACCGCGCCGGCTGCGAATTCGCCCCAGCGCTGGCTGAACTGGTTACCGATGAACAGGCTCAAGCCTACAGCCACGGTGTATTTCTGCGTATCGGAGAGCAACACGCGGGCCATCAGGTAGTCACCGTAGGTTCCGATGAAGCTGAGCATGAAGATCACGGCCAACACCGGGCGTACTAACGGCAGAATGATCGTCGAGAAAGTCTGCCACGGGGAAGCGCCGTCAAGCATCGCCGATTCGTCCAGGTCGCGCGGTACTGTGTCGAAGAAGCCTTTCATCAACCAGGTATTGAAGCCAATCGCACCACCGAGGTAGATCAGGATCAAGCCACCCAGCGTGTTCAGACCGAACATGGGGAAATGGCTGCCCAGTTGTTGCAGGATCAGGAAGACGGCCACAATGGCGAGAACGTTGGGGAAGACCTGCGAAAGCAGCAAGCCTTGCAGCATACGCTTACGAACCTTGAAGCGGAAACGTGAGAAGGAATACGCGGATAAGGCGCACAGGGCTACGGTCAAAATCGCGGTGATCGTTGAGACCAGCAACGAATTTGCCATCCAACGCAAGAAGGGGCTGCTCTGCGAGGTCAACAAGCTGCGATAGTTAGCCAGCGTCGGATTACTGGGAATAATCTGCGAGGTTTGCAGGCTGCCGCTGGCGTTCAGCGATGTGCCAATCACATAGATGATCGGGAACAGCGCATAGGCAATGAAGATAAAGGCTACCAGCAAACGCAGCGCCGTGTCCATGCGCCGACGATTAGCCATCGTCATCCCAGAAGATTTGCTGGAAGATGCATTAGACATTTTCAGATACCTCCTCCAGTTGGCCTGTGTAGCGGAAGTTGAAGATGGTGATGGCTCCCACGATCAGGAAGATGATGATCGAGATCGCCGCGGCCAGGCCATAGTCGTTACCGCGCGCACCGCCAAACGCGATGCGGTAAGTGTAACTGATCAAAATGTCGGTGTAACCGGCGGGTGTTCCAGCGCCCGGAATGGGTGGGCCACCCTGGTTGTACAGATCAATGATCGCAAAGTTATTAAAGTTGAAGGCGAAGGAACCAATCAGCAGGGGGCCGATGGAAACCAGCAGCAGGGGCAGCGTCAGGCGACGGAATTGATAGAACGCGCTTGCGCCGTCCACTTTAGCTGCCTCGTAGATATCCGAGGGAATACTTTGCAGCGCGCCGGTGGTGATCAGGAACATGTAGGGGTAGCCCAACCACATATTGACGATCAGGATACCGATCTTGGACCACAAGGGATCTGTAAACCAGCCTGGATTCCATTGACTACCGATGACGCCCAAGACCGGGTTGAACAAACCGACCCAAACCTTGACGGTGATGAAGGGCGGGATCGCGTAGGGCACGATCAGTAACACGCGTAGCAAGCGCTGGAAGGGGATGTTGGGGCTGTTCATGGTCAACGCCAGGATCAGGCCAAGCACAAACGTTTCCAGCACACTGAAAAAGGCCCAGATAAATGTCCAGATAAAAATGGTCAGGAACGGTCCGCGAATAGCCGGGTTGGAAAGGATACGAGTGAAGTTTTCCATTCCCACACCGACTGGGAAGCCCGGCGACAAGGTTTTGCCATCAGCCGACGTGAACAGGCCGCTCTGGTTGACGTAGACTGTCTTGTCCACCTGATCCACCATCGCATCTTGTGCCGCGTCGTAGGCGTAACGCTGACGGGTTTCTTTGGCTTCGTTCGAGTTGGTGACCTGAACACCTTGATCTTCTGTACCGAAGGTGACGCCCTGGTTTTGTGATACAAACAAGAAGCGCTGGTTATTGGCTAGTACTGTATAGCCCGTAAGCGCTGTCAGTGCGCCGTTAGCATCCAGTTGTGCCCCTTCAGCGCTAGCCGCCGGAACCCAGTCGTTGTTCGGGGTAGCTAAATAGGATTCCCCTGAGCCAGGTTCATTGATCCAAATTGCAGGGCTGTCATCGGCTGCCTTCAACGGTGTCCATGTCCAGGTAGGTGCACCTTCCGGGACATAGGTCAGCCGCTCAATGGCACCAATCGCTGCCGGCTTTTCGATATTGCGGCCCGTTGAATAATTGGTAAAGGCGGTGTAAACGGTGAAGAAAACTGGGTAAAGCTGGAAGAGAATGAGGAACACCAGGCCCGGCATAATCCAGCGCAAGGGCACGGTGCTTTGACGCACAAAGACAAGGGTAAAAAGGAGCGCCGTAATAAAGAAAGCCGCTGCAAATGGGTAGGAGCCGTCACGAATAAGTTGCCAGCCAATAAACGTTAGCAGGCCAACAACAAGGGCCAAGCCAACAACCTTAACGAGAGTACCTACTACACTGCCTTCTTGGGAAAAGAGAGGCCCCTTGGAGCCTGCTCCTTTACCGGCTGTAGTAACAGCCATGGTTTACCTCCCTGAACGATTCAATAGAGGCGTAAGAACAAAACCACATTACGCCAACGGAATGTGGATGAAGGCCCGACAAAAGTTGATGAAGTCAACCGATGTCGGGCCTTGCTTAGCCTAAATCAGACGCTGATGCCTTATTGGCAGGCAGCGGCTTCGCGCACCTGCTTGGCAGCCGTTGCAGCGGCATCCGCAGGCGTGGCGGACTGCTGGAAGACCGTGACGATTGCATCGCCCCAAGAGCTCCACACAGCCGACATCGCCGGGATGGCGGGCATCGGGTGACCGGTGGCGCCAACGGTGGCAAAAGCCTTGGCGTCAGCATCCATCGCTGCCTGGGCAGGGATGAAGGCAGGAGGCCGCTGGCCGCCCTTGTACAGGGCTTCCATAACTTCCTTGCTCGCCAGATAGTCGGTCAGGAAGGTCTGCGCCAACACCTTGTTCTCGCTGAAGGCATTGATCATAAAGCCCTGAACACCGACGAAGGGAGAAGCAGCGCTTGTGGCGCCAGGCAGTGCATTGATCGTGTACTTGATGTTGTTGGTCTTGAAACGATCCAGCGCCCAGGGGCCTGTGATCATACAAGCCGCATCGCCACTCTCGAACAGTACGTGGGCGGTTTCCCGGTCCACATCCGCGCTCAACAGGCCATCCTTGACCATCTGGTCAATGTAGCCCAGATAAGCTACCGAGCCTTCGCCATCCAGGCCCACATCACAAGCGTCATAGCCCTTGTCGGTCGTGCCGAAGATGTAGCCACCGAACGCAGTGTTGATGGGTTCCTGATGATAAGGATCGCTCGCCATCAAAGCGAAGAACTGCTTGACTTTGCCGGCATCCTGCATTTCCTTCGCCATCTTGGTCAGCTCTTCGTAGGTGGTAGGAGGCGTGGGGACCAAGTCAGCGTTGCAGAGGAATGCCACGTTTTCCACGGCATAGGGCATGCCATACAGCTTGCCATCATAGGTGAAGGCCTGAACGGCAACCGGGTCGAAATCAGCAGCCTTGGCGCCGAGATCAATTTCCGCCGGTACGCCATTGGCGACCAACTCGCCCAACCAGTCGTGCGCGCCCACGAAGATGTCAGCACCTTCGCCAGCCGGGCCGGCCAGACCGATCTTGGTACGAATGTCACCAAAGGCAATTTCCTGAATGTTCAGGCAGACGCCCGTTTCGGTCATGACCTTGTCTTTGAGTTCGTTCAGCACAGGCACGCGCTGATCGTCAGCCCAAATTGTCAAGAACGGCGAGCCTTCGGCGCAGGTGTTCACCATTGCCACTTCGGTCGGGGCTTCAGTGGCGGCTTCGGCCGGGGCCTCGGTCGGGGCTTCAGTGGCGGCTTCGGCCGGGGCTTCGGTGGCCACTTCTGCGGCCGCCGGGGCTTCGGTGGCGACTTCAGCCACAGGAGCGGTGGTGGGCGTTGCCGCGCCGCCGCACGCTGCCAGCAGCATGGAAGCTACCACGAGCAGCGCAAAAACGATAGTCCAATTTCTTCGATACATGGTTCTCCTCCTGATTGGAACCTTGAATTGACTAGAAACTGGTCGAAACCAGATTCTAACGACGTAAAGCTATAACACGAGTTAACTCGTAGTTACCAAAAATAAGCGCGGATTTAAGTATATCGCGCACACAAAAGCTTATAGGCAACTTCAATTGTCAAGGATGGCGTAATTTTTCTAAATATGGAGGGTGCAAGAGACAACAAGTCGCTTTTCCGACTTGGATCGGGGTGATCTGTCTCTGCTGCTAGAGGCGATGGGTTTTCCGCAAGCACCGGACTTTCCATCGTCAGGAGTTTTCTGTAGCTTCCTTGCAAATATGGCACGAAATACTCCGTTGCTCGTTGCTTCGTTGCAGACTGCACAATCGTGGGAATTATAAGACCATCAGAATGAATTGTCAAACCATCGTTTTGTCACAAGTATGTGCATTTTAGCATTTACTAGCAAAGCTTTGCTATTTCACGCGGCCGGTGCTACAATTTACCTTATGCATGTGCGTTTTGCTACCGTAAACGATCTCGATACCTGCCTGCGCCTGGATGCTTCATTTGAAGCACGGCGTGTATGGCAATTAGATTTACGTGAAGCGCGCGAACAAGTTTCAGTCTTGTTGCGCACCACTCCGGTTCCACGCGAGCTGCGCGTGGATTACCCTTCGCCCAATGATGCACTACTGATGCACTGGCAACGCGGTTACTGTATCATCGTGGCCGAAAATGAGCCCGGCAGCGGTGTAGTTGGCTATATTGATGTGGGGCCAGAGCCTGATCTGCAAACCGGCTGGCTGTGGCATCTGGTGGTTGACCGCAGCCAGCGACGCCACGGCATCGGCAGTTTGCTGCTGCGCGCAGCCTTGCAGTGGAGCGGCGATCACGAGCTACGTCGCTTGATGGCTCCGCTGCAAACGCAAAACGATCCCGGTATTCGCTTCCTGCAGCGCCACGGCTTTGCGTTTTGTGGCTTTAATGACCGCTATTACCACAACGGCAGCGTCGCGCTCTTCTTTGGTCGTGATCTTCGCTAGCCGCATTCAGCCAACAGGCTATCCTTTAACGTTGGCCTTGTCTGCTTTCTTCTCAACGCCGCCATGCCTGCTTTAGCTTTCATTTCCCCGGCTGGCGTGCTGGATCTGGCAAATCTGCTCCTTTCCAGCACGGTAGCCATTCTGGCCTTTTCCTTACTTGCGTATGTTCTGGCGTACAACGTGCGCAACCGGGTGGGGCGCGCCTTTGCCATTTTACTCGCGTGTGTGATGGTGGTCTACACCGGGGACGTATTACTCTACCTGGTTTCCCCCGCGCAAACAGAGCTATGGCTGCGGCTGCAATGGCTGGGGATCCCCTTCGTTCCCGCGGCTTACTTTGACCTGTCCGATGCACTGCTGCGCACGACGAATCTGGTGTCACAACGCCGGACGCGCTTGGTACTCTTGAGCTATCTAGTCGGCGCGGTTTTATCCGTCCTGGCGCTTGTGACCAATTGGGTGGTGCAGCCCGGCACCGAAGCCAATAATCTCTACTACCTGCACCCCGGCCCATTGTTCCTAGTGTTCGTGATCTACTTTACGCTGGCGTCGGGCTATGGCCTGTTCAACACCTACCGCGTGCGCCAACGCTGCCTGACCCCCGCCTCGCGCCGCCGCATGACCTACCTCTTCATGTCATTTATCGCGCCGGGGCTGGGCGTTTTCCCCTATCTCGTGCTGGCAGGTTTTACCGTTGACCCCGGCAAAGCCTTTGTTTCTTTATTAACGCTGGTTGGCAACGTCGGTGTGGCGGTTATGCTGGTGGTGATGACCTACAGCATCGCTTACTACGGCGTACTTAGCCCCGACCGCGTCGTCAAGCGCGGCCTGATCGTCTTTTTGATCCGCGGCCCGCTGCTTGGTATTCTGGTAGTTGGCGCGCTACTGACGGTGCCCAAGGTCGAAAACATCCTGGGCCTGCCGCGTGAATCAGTCGTGCTGCTCACCGTAGTGGCATTGATCGTGCTGCTGCAACTGCTGATCGAGCTGATTAAGCCGACAGTCGAGCGGTTTATCTACAATCACGATCAGGAAGAACTGATGGCGATCCGCGAGCTGGATCGCCGTTTACTCACCTCCAGCGACCTACGCCAGTTTCTGGAAAATGCGCTGGTGTCCATCTGCGAATATCTGCGCGTGCCGGGTGGCTTTGTAGCGGTGCAGGCTGCCGATGACTTAATGATTGAAGCTGCCTGCGGGCCGGCGGACCTTGTCACGCAATTCCGCCGCTATCCCGACTGGCCTGCGGTGCTGGAGCAGACCACCGCGCGCCCGTTCGATCACGCGGGCGACAACGTGCAATACAACGGCTATTGGGTTTGGCCCCTGCGCACCAGCGGGCAGGATCACGCGCTGGGCGTGCTGGGGGTGGTGGCGCGAGCAGGCGAAACCGGCCCCACAGAGGATGAGCGCGTCGTCGTCGAAGAATTGGTCGAGCGCGCCCAGACTGCGCTGGAAGATCGCTTGCTGCAACAGGGCGTTTTCGCCGCGGTGATGGAGATCATGCCGCAAATCGAGCGCGTGCAGCGTTGGCGCAGCGTCACTCCGTACCCCGGCACGCCCCCGTTGCACCAGCCAGCCGATACCGACAGCATCACCTACGACCTGGAATTCACCCGGTGGGTCAAGGACGCACTGACACATTACTGGGGTGGCCCCAAGCTAACCGACAGCCCGCTGCTGAATCTGAAAGTGGTCGGCAGGGCTGCGGCTGAAGAGGGAAGTCCCACCAAGGGGTTACGCGCCGTGTTGGCGCGCGCTATCGAGGGCTTGCGCCCCGAAGGTCAGCGGCAGATGGCTGCTTCGGAATGGCTGCTCTACAATATTTTGGACCTGAAGTTTATTCAGGGCAAGCGCGTGCGCGAGATTGCCGACCGGCTGGCAATGAGCGAATCGGATTTGTATCGCAAGCAGCGCGTTGCCATCGAGCAGGTGGCACAAAAGATCATGGAACTGGAAGCCAACGACAGTACCACTTCGGACGCAACACGCAAATCGTGAGCCTGATGTTGTTGTTTGTCAGCTTTTCAGCATATAATTGAACCGACGGTTCAAACATTACTTTTCATGGAGGATCAATGACGACCAAAGCCGATTTCACCGCACAAGAGTGGGAAACTTTACTGGAAGCACCTGTCAACGCAGGCTTGTATATCTCGCTAGCCAGCCCTAGCCTCGCCGGTTCCATCAGCGAGTCGATGGCAGTCGCTAAAACCATCGTTGCCGCGGCTCAGCAAGGCACGACCGACGAACTGCTGGGCGCGCTGCTGGGCGACTTGCAAAACCGAGAAACTGCGAAGCTGGCTCAGCCGGAATTTCACTCGCGCAAGCCCGATGAGCTGAAGCAGGAAGTACTGGGTGGTGTCAGCGCAGCCGTGACCCTGCTCAATACAAAGGGCACGCCTGCGGAAGCGCAGGGTGTACGCGAATGGCTGTACGAAGTGGCAGTCAACGCGGCCAATGCCAGCAAAGAAGGCGGCTTCCTGGGCATCGGTGGCGTGCGTGTCAGCGACGCGGAGAAGGCAGCTCTGCAAGAGCTGGCCGGCGTCCTCGGTGTTGACGCTGTGATGCCCGGCTGATTTTCCCTCATCGGTTTCGTTCAAGTTTGCTCAAGCGCCTCTGGTTTATACCGGAGGCGCTTTTTTATGGCTCGCTACTTTACGAACTCCTGTGGCGCATCCTTAACAGGAACTTACAAAACTGTAACCTTGTTCTGTGCTAGATCAGAATTTGTTTGTGTTACTATGATCTTACAAATAGGTCATCTACATTATATGGGTAGTTGACCAACTGCTTCTCCCCGCGTTTTTCTTCTTTAGGAGGAGTGACCATGAAGTCAATACTGATTCTGGTTTTGTTGGTGTTATGTCTGGTTAACCCATCTGCAGTCAACGCTGCATACAAATCCGAAACGTTACTCCCACCGACTTCGGTCCATTATTGGTGGCTGGAAGAAACTATTGAGGAACCACCCACTGCCCCAAACGGTGTCACACCTGATCTGCTGGGACCCAGCAATACTTGGACATCGGGTGGAGCGGCTATCGTGCCTGGGGGCACCTGGACGATTACTTTCAATTCTTCCCCCATCCGAAGCTTTACCGGTGAACACGCCGATAGTTTCTACCTGGTTGGACCGACGAACTGGACGATAGCATCAATCGGTAATGCACCCGCCAACAATCATGGTAGCGGCCTGCCGGTAGGGCAGGCTTTCCAGCAGCCTAATACCGGAGGTAATACTTCCTCACACGCCCATGCTTACTGGGGATTTGATTCAGACGGTACACCATTTGATTACGTCAATGCTGCTAATATTACCCCTCCTACTCGCTCATCTTTAGATGCTACTACAGGCACGGGTGTTTATACCGCGGCTGCTTCACCCGGTGGCCCAACGGTCAGCTTCGTCACAACCTTCAATGTTCCCAGTTCCTGGAGTACTTACCTTTGCCCCGGTGCCTTGTCTCCCAACGAATGGATTGGGTTATCTGGCGTTAGCACGGATCCTAATTATCTATACGCGGTTTTATATAGCTCTGGCGGCACCAACGCCGCGGATGCTTTTCTGACACCGATACGTGTATGTCGTACGCCATCTGTTTCAGTTACCAAGACAGGCACCGTTAAGAGTACAACCGGTCTGCCTGGTGGTTCCGGAACAATGACTGTACAATACTGCTTTACAATCACCAATAGCAGCACTACCGTCCACTTGGCCAATTACGTTGTTACAGACAGCTCGATAGGTTATAATAGCGGCACGCAGGTACACGCCCTTGCCCCATCTGCTAATACGTCTATTTGTGCGCCCAATTATACCTATAATGTAACCTGGCCTGCATCAGGCAGCACTTGTGTGACAAACACATCGGGCGCTTCTGTCACTGCCACTACACCCAGTGGCTGGCGGGAGATAACACAAGGTGACGCAAGCAGCGGTTTCAACACCGGCACGTATAGTGTCTCGCAAACTGGCGCTAATGCGGGGCTACAAACTTGTACAGTGCCCTTGGCGACCTTTTTGTCTGATTTCCATGCAGTACAAAATGGTAATAATATTCAGGTAACGTGGGAAACCGCCACCGAGCAGAACAATCGCGGCTTCAACCTCTACCGCGGGACCACGTCTGATGCCTGGGATCGCCAACTCAACACGGAGTTGATTCCTTCGCAGGCACAAGGCAGCGCCAGCGGCTTCATCTACACCTGGCAGGATGCTGACGACCTGGTGAACAGCCAGCCCTACTACTACTGGTTGCAGGATGTAGACGTGAACGGCGTTGCCACGCTGCACGGCCCGGTGAGCGTGGTCTATGGCTCACCCACCGCGGTGATGCTCGCCGGCGTGCAGGCCCATTCTACGACCACCAGGCTGTTGCCATTAGTTCTTGCTTTGGCAGCACTTGCCCTTGCCATAGTCTGCATTGCACGGGCCTTGCAATATGGGCATCCTCGACTGTAAAATAGAACTTCTAACCATATTACCGGAAAGTGAACAGCCCCAGCTTTCTGGTGATACTGACCTCTTGCCGCCTCGCAACCAGCCTTGTCAATTTGTTCGTGATCATTGGAGAAAGGAAGGATTCGGCCCATGAAAGCTCATTGGAAACGGTGGTCTGGACTACTGATGTTACTGATGATTGGTGTGATCGCCTTTGCATCAGCAGACCCCTTGCAACCCAACGTATCCGTGCCACATTCAGGCAGCCGCGTGGCTATCGGCCAGAATTCTGGGCAGTCAAGCCCGGTGCTGGCAACCAATAAGCTAGATTCAGCCGTGCAAACAAAACCGGCAACTGATGGTCCGACTGTGTTGCAGCCAGATCACATCGATATTTCCCCACCGCTGCGCGATATTGCCCCGATAATAACATCCCAATCGGATCCAGCACTGATGCGCTTTCAGGAATCGGAAGTGCTACCTGGACACGAAAAGGTCGGAAGTTTTAGCAGTGTAGACTCTACCTACCAGAATTCTCACGGGCCGCTGGCTATGCCCGCCCCGATTCAAAACTGGGACGGTATCAACAATGTGGGCTACTCCATGCGCCCGCCCGATACCGTGGGTGATGTGGGTCTGAATCATTACGTGCAGTGGGTTAATGTGCGTTTCCAAATCTGGAACAAGACCGGCACTTCGCTCTACGGGCCAGCCAACGGCAACACGCTGTGGAGCGGCTTCGGCGGTCAATGCGAAAGCGCCAACGACGGCGATCCTGTGGTGTTGTACGACCATCTGGCCGACCGTTGGGTGATGATGCAGTTTGCTATCACCAGCACGCCCAACATGATTTGTATGGCTGTGTCACAGACACCCGACCCGCTGGGTAGCTGGTATCGCTATTCCTATTCCTGGCCCAGCAACTACATGCCCGACTATCCCAAGATGGGTTTGTGGCCCGACGGCTATTACTTGACTGTCAACCAATTCACACAAGCAGGAGCCTGGGTTGGAGGTGGTGTAGCGGCTTTTGAGCGCACCAAGATGCTGACCGGCGCGTCGGCGCAGGTGATCTCCTACAACGTAGGCGCTACCTATGGCGGTATGTTGCCGGCAGATTGGGAAGGCTCCACGCCTCCACCCGCGGGCGCGCCCATTCCATTTGCCGAATGGGATGACAGCGCCTGGATCGCCCCCAGCGATGCGCTGCGCATCTGGAACTTCCATGTTGACTGGACCACCATTGCCAATTCTTATTTTGGCACGGCTTTGGCTCCCAACTATACCCTCACCACCACAGATGTTGATCCTACCATCTGTACCACAGAACCGTGCATCAACCAACCGGGAACCACTCAAAATGTGGATTCACTGGCTGACCGCATCATGCACCGCCTGCAATACCGCAACTTCGGCGGCTACCAGACTCTGGTTGGTAACCACACAGTGGATACCAACAGCCCCGCCGGACGCGCCGGCATCCATTGGTTTGAACTGCGCAACACCGGCAGCGCCTGGAGCATCAATCAGCAGGGCGTATACGGCCCCGCTGATACCACCTCCACCAGTCGCTGGATGGGGTCCATTGCCATGGACAGTGCCGGCAACATGGCTCTGGGCTACAGCATCACCGACAATGTCAGCCTTTATCCCAGCATTCGCTATGTAGGCCGCCTGGCCAGTGACGCAACAGGCACTATGCCGCAGAGCGAAACCACCCTGGTAACAGGCGGTGGCTATCAGAACGACAGCTACGGCCGTTGGGGCGACTACAGCGCCATGCAGGTAGACCCGGTAGATGACTGCACCTTCTGGTACACGCAGGAGTATGCGCAGTCAAATGGCGCGTATAACTGGTATACCCGCATCGGATCATTCAAGTTCGCCAACTGCTCTGCCACCCCTGACTTCACCATTGCCGCTACGCCGGCCACGGTGGATGTGTGCGCGCCGGCCAATGCCCAATACACGGTGGCCCTGACCGCCCTGTACGGCTTCAGCTCGCCTGTGACCCTGAGCGCCAGCGGCAACCCAAGCGGCACCACCGCCACCTTCAGCCCCAACCCGGCGACGCCCACAGCCAACAGCACGCTGACCATCGGCAACACCGGCGCAGCCGCTGCGGGCAGCTATCCGCTGACCCTCACCGGCACATCAGGTGCGCTCAGTCACACGGCCAATGTCACGCTGAACATCGCTACAGCAGCGGCGACAGCACCAACCCTGACCGCGCCTGCCAATGCCACAACAGGCGTAGCTACCACGCCCGCCTTCACCTGGAGCGCAGTGAGCGGCGCGAGCAGCTACACCATCCAGGTAGCCACCGACCCCAGCTTCAGCAACATCGTGGCCTCGGCCAGCGGGCTTACCTCCACCACTTGGACGCCGAGCAGCGCGCTGCTGTCGGACACAGTATACTACTGGCGCGTGCAGGCGGTCAACAGCTGCGGCGGCACTTGGTCAGCCGTTTTTGCCTTCCGCACTGGGGTCAACCCATGCACGACCTACACCAGCACGGACGTACCAAAGGCGATCCCTGACGCCGGTACGGTACAAAGCAGCCTGACAGTGCCAGACAGCTTTACACTGACGGATGTCAATGTCACCATCGGTTCAATTGTGCATACATGGGATAGCGATCTTGATATCTCCATCATTCATCCTGACACCACTTCACGAGAACTGTCAACCGACAACGGCGGCAGTGGCGATAACTATACCAACACCGTTTTCGACGACGAAGCTGCCACCGCCATTACAGCAGGCACTGCGCCGTTCACCGGTAGCTTCCGACCCGAAGCGGCCTTGAGTGCCCTGGATGGCAAAACGTCTGCGGGTACATGGAAGTTGAATGTCGCGGATGATGTGGCGGACGACACGGGCACACTCAATGCCTGGAGCATCACGCTGTGCGGAAATCTGACGGCTATCACCGCCGACTACAGCGATCTGGCCAGCGCTTATGGCGTGGCTTGGCATACCGGTAACGGCGCGCTCAAGCTCGGCCCCACCTGGACGGCTGACACCACCTTCGGCGCGGACAGCGACAGCGATGATGGTGTTAGCTTCGTCACCCCCTTCCAGAAGAATCAAAACGCCACCGTACGCGTCAATGTGCAAGGCACGCCGAGCGCAGGCCGCTGGCTGCGCGTCTGGTTCGACTGGGACAACAGTGGTGTATTCGATACCACGGAACTGGTTTACAATGCCGCCGCAGTGACTGGCGATAACGACCTGACCGTTGCAGTACCGAATAGCCTGACTACTGCTGTGAAATATCGCGTGCGCCTGTACGACAGCGCCAGCGCGCCAGCCGGCGCAGGTGAAGCAATGGATGCGGGGTCGTACGGTGCAGCCACAGGCGGCGAAGTAGAAGATGGTTCTTCGCCAGTGCCGTTGGTTGTTTTTCTGTCCAACTTCAGCGCCATGCAAACTGGCAACCAGGTGGATGTAACGTGGGAAACCGCCACCGAGCAGAACAATCGCGGCTTCAACCTCTACCGCGGGACAACGTCTGATGCCTGGGATCGCCAACTCAACACGGAGTTGATTCCTTCGCAGGCACAAGGCAGCGCCAGCGGCTTCATCTACACCTGGCAGGATGCTGACGACCTGGTGAACAGCCAGCCCTACTATTACTGGTTGCAGGATATAGACGTGAACGGCGTTGCCACGCTGCACGGCCCGGTTAGTGTAATCTTCACAACGCCAACCGCGGTGACACTGACCGACCTGCATACCAGTTCGTCTGGTCACGGTGTATGGCTGGCCCTTGCGGCTGCCCTGCTGATCATCCTGGGGCTGGTACGGGTGCACGCTTTACGCCATGCGGCCCGAAGACTCGCTGAGTAGCGCGTCAACCACTTCCCGAAAACAAAACACCCCAGGCATTCTGCCTGGGGTGTTTTGTGTGATGTACTGGTTGTCTACCGGTTGCAGGTTCCGTCGCCCTGGCCCTGCATCGAGTTGTTGCCGCGGCCCTGGCGGTTGCCGTTGGTACCGCTGGCGATGTCGCCATAGGTGTCCTTGTCCAGCACTTGCGGCTCGTACGCAGCGCCCTGCGCTGAGAGATTCGAGGTAAAGGCCCGCAGGTGGTTCTCGGACCCCTGCTCAAGCTGCGTGTACACCCGCTTGATGTCGCTGTGCTTCACGGCTGACAGCTCGTGGATCAGGTCTTCGATGTCAGTCTCTTCGATCAGAGCGCCCACTTGTAGCGCATCCGTCAGTGACTGGCGGCCCATCGCCATCAGGTCATCATACAGGGCTTGCAGCTCGGCATTGCTGAACTCGCCGATGCCATTGCCGGCTGCCGGATCAGCGATACCGTAGCGGGTCAGCAGCGTGCCGATGGCGTCCATGTGCTTTTGCTCGCTGGCGGCGATATTGCTGAACACCTGAGCGCCCCACAGATCGGCCATGTTCAGATACACATCACGGGCCAGCTTTTCCTCTTCGCGCATGAAACTGAGACCGGCAATTTCTTCCGCCGATAAGACCGGGCTGGGAGTGGGGGTCACCGGCCGGGCGGCTGGGCGAGTGGTGGTAGTCGTGTTGGTATTGCGATTCGGCCCATTGCCGGCTGCTCCGGCGGGCGCAACGGCAACGAAACTGGTGAAAGCCATGCCGAGCGTCAGCGCGCCGGCCAGTACAAAATTCGTAAACTTCTTCATGAGTGATCTCCTGGATGATTAGCGTGCCATTAGCAGGCACGTGCTGTTGTGTTGATTGACGTTTTTCTTACCGTCTACGATCAGTATAACAAACGCTGATGCACAAACCGCGTAGAAGTGATGGATTTCTTGTGGAGAAAACGCTGATTGGAAAGCCGCGGCGCACTGGATATAATCGGACTATGAACCAGGACTTATGCACGATGAACAACTCCAACGACATCACCGAAGTCTATCTGCAAACTGAGCACTACCCCGAGATCATGGCCTTGTGGCAGCGCGCCGGGCTGCATGTGCGTCCGACTGGACGTGACAGCGCCGCGGCCTTTGCGCAGCAGCAGGCCCTGGGCGTGCAAACTCCGATTGGCCTACGCGCAAAAGGCCAGTTGGTGGCGGTGGCGCTGGCGACGCATGATGGCCGCAAGGGCTGGATCAACCGGCTGGCCGTGGACCCCGCCTGGCGCGGCTGCGGTCTAGGTCTGCGCCTGATTCGCCTGTGCGAAGCGCATTTTCAGAGCGTAGGCATTGATGTATGGGCCGCGCTGATTGAGGACTGGAACGCGGCATCGCTGGCGTTATTCCGCAAGGCAGGTTACGACCTGGCCGACGCCATCACCTACGCCAGCCGCCGCAGCCGCGGCGATGTCTGATCCGCATCAAAAGTGGTTAGACAAATGTCCTTTTCTGGGGTAAAATCGTTTGCCGTTTTAGAACAATTTCGTTGCGGGCTGTGTGCTGATTGACATCATGACAACTTCCCAGGAACCCACCCTTCTTAGCCAGCTTGCCGCGCAGATTCGCACGTGCGAACGTTGCCCTTTGGCGCAAACGCGCCGGCACGCGGTGCCGGGCGAAGGCCCGCAAGACGCACCCTTTCTGCTGATCGGTGAAGGCCCCGGCTTTCACGAAGACCAGCAAGGACGGCCCTTTGTGGGCGCTTCCGGCAAGCTTCTGGAAAAGCTGCTGGCCAGCATTGGTTTGCGCCGCGCAGATGTCTTCATCACCAACGTGGTGAAGTGCCGTCCACCCGACAACCGCGACCCACAGCCGGATGAAATCAGCGCGTGCGCACCTTATCTCGATCAGCAGATCGCGGCCATTCAGCCGCGCGTCATCATCACGCTGGGGCGCTTTTCCATGGCGCGCTATTTTCCGGGTCAGACCATCACGCGCGTCCACGGCCAGCACAAGGAAATGGATGGCCGCATCCACGTGCCGATGTTCCACCCCGCCGCGGCGCTGCGCAATCCCCAATGGATGACTGCGCTGCAAGAAGATTTTGCCCGGCTGCAACCGCTGGTGGACACGCTGTACCCGCAACGTATGGACGCGCTGCCACCCGCGCAACCTGCATCGCAGCAGCTTTCGTGGTTATGAAGACAGGGAAGTAGACCCGTAAACCAGTCGCACGTACACAAGTTACAGAAACAGTCTTCTAGCCTACCTGTCTACTTATTTACCGGTTTACCTGCCTACCTGTTTCCTGCCTTTCAAGGAGCAACCGCTTGACCGACACCATGCTTTCTTCAGAGACAGCACCTGCCGAGCCAGTGCTGCGCGTGATCCCACTCGGCGGCGTGGGGGAAATCGGCAAGAACATGATGGCCCTGGAATGTGAAGGGCGCATCCTGGTGATTGACGCAGGCTTGATGTTCCCCGACAGCGAAATGCCAGGGGTGGACATCGTCATCCCTGACATCGAATACCTGGTGGAGCGCGCCGATCAAGTGGAGGGCATCATCTTGACGCACGGTCACGAAGACCACATCGGCGCGCTGCCCTACGTGCTGGAGCAGCTTGATGTGCCAGTGTACGGCGCGCCGCTGACGTTGGGGTTGGCCGAAGTCAAGCTGCGCCAGCGCGGGCTGGCCGGTGAGGTGGACATGATCGCGGTCGGCCCAAACGATGTGCTGCCGCTGGGGCCATTTACCGTCGAATTCTTCCACGTCTGCCACTCCATCCCCGACACGCTGGGCGTCGCGGTCACCACGCCGGTGGGCCTGGTCATTTACTCCTCCGACTACAAGTTCGATCAGCATCCAGCGGATGGCCGTCTGACCGACTTTGCCCGGCTGCAATCGCTGGGCGACCGCGGCGTGCTGCTGCTGCTCTCCGATTCTACCAACGCGGAAAAAGATGGATTCACCCCATCGGAACAGGATTTGGAAGAATCGCTGGAACAATTGATTCGAGTGGCGCCGGGGCGGGTGTTTCTGGCGACCTTCGCCTCCAATATTTCACGGCTGAACCAGATGATCCGCATGGCCGCGCGGCTGGGCCGCCGCGTGGGGCTGGTCGGCAGGTCCATGCGCGACAACGCACGCATGGCAGCCAATCTAGGCTACCTCGATCAAGACCCGACCGACATGCTTAGCTTCGACCAGATGAACGACCTGCCCGGCGAGCAGGTGATCGTAGTCTGCACTGGCAGCCAGGGTGAACCCAACTCTGCGCTGGTGCGTATGAGCATGGAGGAACATCGCGTGGCAGTGCGCACAGGCGACACGGTGATCGTTTCCGCGGTTCCCATCCCCGGCAACGAGGAATCGGTCAATCGCACCATTGACAACCTCTTTCGTCTCGGCGCGAACGTACTGTATCACGAGCTGGCGCACGTCCACGTCAGCGGGCACGGCAGCCGCGAAGATCACAAGATGATGTTCAATCTGGTACGCCCACAGTATTTCATTCCCATTCATGGCGAATATCGCCATCTGGTACTGCACAGCCGTTTGGCCGCGGCGATGGGCGTACCACAGGATCATATTTTTGTCATCGAAAGCGGCGATGTGATGGAGTTTGGCCGCGGTTGGACACGCCAGGCCGAGCCGGTCAGTGATGGGCACGTGCTGGTGGATGGCTCAGGCGTCGGCGACATCGGCCCGGTGGTGCTGCGTGACCGTCGTCATCTCGCCCGCGATGGCTTCGTCGTGGCGATTGCCGGTGTGGATCAAGCCACCGGCGCTGTCGTGGTGGAGCCGGAAATCCTCTCGCGCGGCTTCATCTACATGCGCGATTCCGAGGAATTGATCGAACAAGCCAAGGCCAAGGTGCTAGAGGCGCTTGGTCACGCCGGACCGCCCGCGGCCGTAGCCAGCAAGATCAAAGATGGCTTGGCGGAGCTGATTTATCGCCGTACCGGTCGTCGTCCCATGATCCTGCCGGTAGTACTGGAACTATAAAAACTTGACATAAAACGTGTTTAAGGTTTACTTTATACAAGCTTTTCATTTCGTTTCAGTCGTGTTATACTCCGGCACGGATGTTCTGATGCTAACGAAAACCCGCGTAATTCAGAGCACATGCTTTCAGATGATCGGGAGGGCATGTCGCCCACCCAAACCAGAGTTCGGACAAAATTACTTTCATGGCTCGTAAACAAGCTCCCGCGAAAAAACAAAAGACACCGCGCTACAACCTCGATATGCTTTTGCAGGGCGAAGTCTGGGGGTCGCTGCTGATCGTGTTGGGCGTCGTGACCCTGTTGGCCATGCTGTCGGCACGGCAAGGCGCGCTCACTAGCTGGTGGATCGGCCAGCTTCATCGCGTGGTTGGCAACGGTGCAGCCTTGCTGGCCCTGCTGATGATCGGCATCGGCCTGTGGGCCATGCTGCGCGGCATTGGCCGTCTAGCCGCGATGCCTCGCTACCGTCCCATCGGCGCGATCCTGCTGCTGCTCGCTGTGGTCACTGCCATGCACATGGATGGTTCGATCACAGACGCGCAAGCGTTACAGATGGCGCAGCGCGGCGAGGGGGGCGGTTTTCTCGGCTACGGCTTGAGCGAGCTGTTCATTCAGGCCGTGGGGTACAGCCTCGCCTGGGTGCTGATTGCAGCATTGGCCGGACTGGCCCTGTTTTTGCTGGTTGGCCCCTTGTTGATCGGCGCAGGCAGCATTGCGACAATCTGGCTGCGCCAGCGGCGCGATGACCAGGAACTGCGCACTGGCTGGGCCGACAGCATGAATGGTAGCAGTGTAGCCAGCGCCGGCCCTTCGTGGTGGGCTAGACTGACCGAACGGCTGCGCGGGCTGGGTCGCGGCAACGATGATTCCGTCCATGACGACGAACCCGCGCTGGTGATCGGCGGCCAGAACGGCAAGCCCGCGCGTGTCGTGGGCGAAGCGCCCGTCGCCACGCCACAACAAACGAATGCCGGTCAGGCGCGCGGCCCAGCGCCTGGCTCTGCCGAATCGTTGATTCCACGCATCATCGGCGGCAACAACCGTTCCTGGCGTCTGCCCGACGTTGCCAGCGTGCTGGAAGAAGCCGAAGACGTTGAGATCAGCCAGGACGACATCAAAGAGCGCGCCCGCATCATTGAAAAAACCCTGGCCGACTTTGGCCTACCCGTACGCGTGGTCGAGGCCAACCCCGGCCCGGCCGTCACACAGTTTGGCTTGCAGCCCGGCTACCGCGAACGCCGTAAATCGCGCGATGAAATGCGCCGCGAAGCCGAGGAGGTATTGCAAAAGCGCGGCCGCCGCACTCCTTCCGAAGACCAGATCAAGGAAGTGATGGAAAACGAGATCGAGAAGTATGAGCGCGTCAAGATCAAAGTTTCCAAAATCCAATCACTGACCAACGACCTGGCGCTGGCCTTGTCCGCCTCCCCCATTCGCATCGAAGCACCAGTGCCGGGGCGACCGATGGTGGGGCTGGAAGTGCCGAACACACAAAAAGCGATGGTGTCGCTGCGCGGTGTGCTGGAATCGGACACCTTCAAGCAAATGAACAGCGCTCTGCGCGTGGGTCTGGGGCAAGATACCTCCGGGCAGTCCGCAGTAGCCGATCTGGCCCGCATGCCACACTTGCTGGTGGCCGGCGCAACCGGCTCCGGTAAGTCGGTGTGCGTCAACTCGATCATTGCCACGTTGCTGCTCACCCACACGCCCGACACGCTGCGCTTTCTGATGATTGACCCCAAGATGGTGGAATTGATCACCTACAACGGCATTCCGCATCTGCTCTCGCCCGTTGTGGTAGAAGTGGAACAGGCCGTGCCCTTGTTGCGCTGGGCCACCGGCGAAATGGATCGCCGTTACAAGCTCTTTTCCAAGGAAGGCGCACGCAATGTAGACGCGTTCAACGAAAAGATCGCCAAGCGCGGCGAAACAACCCTGCCCTATATCGTGGTAGTGATTGACGAATTGGCCGACCTGATGATGGCTGCCGCGGACGACGTTGAGCGCTATATCTGCCGTCTGGCCCAGATGTCGCGCGCCACCGGTATTCACCTGATCATCGCCACGCAACGCCCCAGCGTGGACGTGGTGACTGGTTTGATCAAAGCCAACTTCCCCTCGCGCATCGCCTTTGCCGTCACCAGCCAGATTGACAGCCGCGTAATTCTGGATACCCCCGGCGCGGAGGCCTTGCTGGGCCGCGGCGACATGCTCTTTATGCGTCCCGACAGCTCCAAGCTGGAGCGTTTGCAGGGCTGTTTCGTGTCTGACGCCGAGCTGGAAAAGCTGGTGCGCTACTGGAAGGGTGTGCGCATCACCGACGGCACCACCGGCGATGATGGAATGGCCCCCGCCGCTGCCAACGGTGGGTTGCCACCGATGGGCGGGTTCGGTCCCCAGGCCGTGACACAGGCCCCCTTGTGGGAAGAGATGATCCAGCAGCAGCGCGATGCACAGAACAGCGACGACCTGTACAACGATGCCGTAGACGTGGTACGGCAGGCAGGTCGCGCGTCGGTATCGCTCTTGCAGCGTCGCCTGCGCATCGGCTATAGCCGCGCGGCCCGCTTGATTGATTTGATGGAGGAGCGCGGTGTAGTGGGGCCAGACCAAGGCGGCAGCATGGGCCGCGAGGTGCTGGCCGAAAGCAAGCCCACACCCAAACCGCCAGCGCATGAGCCGCGCTGGACTGGCTCCAGCGACACGCCGGTGGGCCAACCGCGTTGGGCCTCTGGCGACACGCCGCCCTGGGACGACGAAGACGATGAGTTATAATTGGAATCGCTCACCGATTATCTGCTGATCGCACAAGACCGCGCTCTGGTAGAACATAGGGCGCGTCAATCGGGTTACTGCTGGCTGAAGAGCTTCTACATGGGACTGGAAAACACCCTACCCATTGCCTCGCTGGGCATCGAGCTGGCAACCACCGACCTTTACGACAAGATCGCATGGCCCGACGAAATCTCGGCGCGCGGCTGGCTGCGAGCGATCAAAGACCCCGTGGAGGCGTAGCGGATTGACTGACACACATATTCCCCGCATTGAACTGCTTACCATCCCCGGCCTTCCCCTTGTGCAACCCGGCGACGACCTGCCGGGTCTTCTTTTGACCGCGGCCAGGCAGGCCGGTATGACGTTTCACGATACCGATGTTTTAGTCGTGGCGCAGAAGATCGTCAGCAAGGCCGAAGGGCGTCTGGTTTACCTGCCCAACGTGATTCCCTCTGCGCGCGCCCGCGAGCTGGCCGCGGTCACCGGCAAGGACGCGCGCCTGGTAGAGCTGATCCTCAGCGAAGCATATGAGGTGCTGCGCGCCCGCCCCGGACTGCTGGTGGTTGAGCATCGCCTGGGCTTCGTCTGCGCCAACGCGGGTATAGATCAATCCAACGTGCGCGGCAGCGATGAGTGGGCCTTGCTGTTGCCACAAGACCCCGATGCCTCCGCGCGGCGGCTGCGTGCTGCCCTCCACGCAGTCACCGGCGCACAGCCCGCGGTGATCATCTGTGACAGCCACGGCCGCGCCTGGCGCTTCGGCACAGTCGGCGTAGCCATCGGCGTCGCCGGGCTGTACCCATTGGCCGATTTACGTGGACAGCCCGACCTGGCCGGACGCATTTTGCAATACACTGAAGTCGGCATAGCCGACGAACTAGCCGCGGCCGCGGGCTTGATGATGGGACAGGCAGGCGAGGGCACGCCCGTGGTACTCATCCGCGGCGCAGTCTGGCCGCGCGGCGATGGCCGATTGTCTGAGATTCTGCGCCCGCGCGCCAACGATGCATTTCGTTAACCGCTTCCACCTGAGGAGAAATTAGCCTTTGTCGCCCAGTTCCAAGCCCTCCCTCATCGCACGCCTTGCCAACGAGGTAAAAGAATTCTGGGAAGCGTTGCGCAATACACCGCAAGCCTTCCACCTGGTTTGGTCGGCCAGCCGCCCCGCTGCATTACTTGGCATCGGCTTGACATTGGTGGCTGCGTTGCTGCCCGCGGCGCAAGCCTGGGCTGGCAAGCTGATCGTGGACGCAGTAGTCGCTGCGGCGAATCAAGGCGTGGAACCAATGGTCGGGCTGCGCAACGTCTTGCCCTTCCTGCTGCTGGAGTTCGGCCTGCTGCTGGTCAGCTCGATCACCAGCCAAATCCGCAGCCTGTCCGACCGCACCCTGCAATCGCAGTTGACCAATCACGTCAACAGCTTGATCATAGACAAGGCGATCAGCCTCGATCTGCGCTTCTTCGAAGACCCAATCTTCTACGACACGCTGCAAAACGCGCGACGACAGGCCGACACCAGCGCGCTCAATATCGTCAATTCGACGCTGCAAATGCTGCAACAGAGCATCACGCTGATCTCATTGATCGTGCTATTGGTGCGTTTTAGTCCGTGGCTGGCTGTGTTGGTTTTCGTTGCCGCGATCCCTTCCTTCCTGTCGCAGTCGCAGTACGCCGAACGCGCATTTCGCGCCGTATCGCGCCGCGCGCCTGAAGCGCGCCTGCTCAATTATCTGGAAATGCTGCTGACCGGCAACGATACCGTCAAGGAAATCAAGCTATTCGGCTTGGGCAAGCCGCTGTTGAGTCGCTACCAAGAGCTGTTTACCAAATTCTATCGTGAAGATTTGGCAATTGCCCGTCAGCGCACCATCGCCGCGCTGGCCTGGGGCCTGCTGTCGAACCTCGCCTACTACGGCAGCTATGCCTGGATTGTGCTGCGCACTGTGGCGCGTTCGATCACGTTGGGCGATATGACCATGTTCCTCGGCCTGTTTCGTCAGGCGCAAAGCTCAATCCGCGCGCTGCTGGACAGCCTGAACCGTCTGTACGAAAGCAACCTGTTCCTCGACAATCTGATGACCTATCTGGAGTTGCAGCCACAACTGGTCTCGCCGGTCAATGGCCGCCCAGCCCCCTCACCGATCCGACAGGGCATCGAGTTTCGCAACGTTTCCTTCCGCTACCCCGGCTCCGAGGTAGATGTGCTGCGCGAAGTCAATTTGCACATCGCTCCCGGCGAGCGCATTGCACTGGTTGGCCTGAACGGCGCAGGCAAAACCACGCTGATCAAGCTACTGACGCGGCTGTACGATCCCACCGGCGGTCAAATCCTGCTAGACGGCGTAGATTTGCGCGAGTATGACCTTGGCAGCCTGCACCAACGCTTCGGCGTGATCTTTCAGGATTTTGTGCGCTATCAGTTCACTGTGCGCGAAAACATCGGCTTCGGCCAGGTGGATGCACTCGACAATCAGGCGCGCATCGAGGAAGCCGCCGAGCGCGGCGGTGCAGACGCGATCATCGCCGCGTTGCCGCACGGCTACGACACGATGCTGGGGCGGCGCTGGGAAAAGGGGCAGGAACTATCGGGCGGCCAGTGGCAAAAGATCGCGCTGGCGCGCGCGTTCATGCGCGAGGCGGACGTGCTGGTGCTGGACGAACCCACCTCGGCGCTGGATGCGGAAGCTGAATACGAGGTGTTCCGCCGGTTCGGCGAGCTGATTGGCGACCGCGCCGCGGTGCTAATCTCCCATCGCTTCTCGACCGTGCGCATGGCCGACCGCATCGCGGTACTTTCTGCGGGCAAGATCGTGGAGCTGGGTAGCCACGCTGAGCTGATGGCGCTCAATGGCGGCTATGCGCGCCTGTTCAACCTGCAAGCCGAAGGGTATCGCTAAGCAGGGGACAAGGCAGGGCATCATCGAAGCGGGGTTCAACCGCACAGCAAGGGTTCCAAAGCTTGTCGAAGGGAATGCCATTTCGACCGGTTCACCCCGCGGCACACTCATTCCACGCCCCAGCCGCCACCGCCCGGCGTCGCCAGGCTGATCACATCGCCCGCCTGCGCGGCCAACGTCACCTTACCCGGCAGTTCCTCGTCCACCTCACCACGACGCAGCACCGCGCTGCCCCGCGCTGCCGGTTCCCCGCCCGCCAGGCCATACGGCGCAAACACCCGTCGTTCCGCCAAAATCGTCACCTGCGCGTCGGCCAACAATTCCACTTCGCGCAGCACGCCGTCGCCACCGTGCCAGCGGCCCGCACCGCCCGATCCCCGCCGCACCGCGTAGCGCCGCACACGCAGCGGATACGCATATTCCAGCGCCTCTACCGGTGTGTTGAGGGTATTCGTCATGTGGGTATGGATGGCATCCGCGCCATCCTTGCCGGGCCGCGCGCCCATGCCACCAGCAATCGTCTCGTAATACGCGAACGGCTGCCCGCGCACCGGATCCCAGCCGCCAATCGTCAGGTTGTTCATTGTACCCTGGCTGGCCGCCGGGACGCGGTCGGGTGCGGCCTGCGCCAGCGCGCCCAGCAACACATCGGTGATGCGCTGCGAAGTCTCGACATTGCCACCGGCTACCGGCGCGGGCGGGCGCGCGTTCACCAGCGTGCCCGCGGGGGCGATCACCTCCAGCGGACGCAAACATCCGCTGTTGGTCGGCACATCCTCCCCCAGCAGGCAGCGAAATGCGTACAGTGTGGCCGACAACGTAATCGCATAGACCGCATTGACGCTGCCGCGGCGTTGCCCGGCTGTGCCAGTGAAGTCTACCACCGCCTCGTCGCCGCGGATCGTGATATGAACCACGATCTCCGCGGGCTGCGGGTCAACGCCATCGCCATCCAGCCAGTCGCGAAAGGTGTAGACGCCATCCGGCAGCCCGGCCAGCAGGCGGCGCGTCATGCGCTCGGCGTAGGCCACTGACGCATCCATGTGGCGTTGCACCTCGCCCACGCCGTAGCGCGCGGCCAGCTCGCCCATGCGCCGCACCCCCGTGGCGTTGGCAGCCAGTTGCGCCTGCAAATCGCCCAGCCGCTCCTCCGGCGTGCGCACATTCGCCAGCAGCAAAGCCAGCAGTCCCTCGTTAAGCTGGCCCGCATCCAGCAGCTTGAGCGGCGGAATAATGATCCCTTCCTGGATCAATTCGCGCGCAATCGGCATCGAGCCGGGCGACATGCCGCCCACATCCGCGTGATGGGCGCGGTTGGCAGCAAAACCGAGCAGCAGCGGCGCAGCAGCAGCCGTGGTCACAAAGATCGGCGTTACCAGCGTGATGTCCGGCAGGTGCGTACCGCCGCGGTAGGGATCGTTCACGATCACACAGTCGCCGGGCGCCAGGGTCAACGCGTCGAGCGCGGCCTGCACCGACAGCGGCATCGCCCCCAGATGCACCGGGATGTGCGCGGCCTGCGCGATCATCTGTCCAGTAGCGTCAAAAACTGCGCAGGAAAAGTCGCGGCGCTCTTTAATGTTGGGCGAATAGCTGGTGCGGCGCAGCACCGTGCCCATCTCCTCGGCCACTGACGCAAACAGATGCTTGAACACTTCCAGGCGAATGGGGTCAGTCATCGGGAGCCTCCTGCGCCAGCGCAGCAACGGTGACGATCAGGTTGCAATGACGGTCCACCCGCGCGGTGTCACCTGCTTGCAGTAATACCGTGGTATCCTTGTACACCACCACCGCCGGGCCGGTCAGCCAGTGGCCGGGCTGCAACGCTGCACCGTCATAAAAGGGGGTTAATTGCAAGCCGCTGGTCAGCACCAC
>JBAQWV010000106.1:0-21747 GCA_049299095.1 Anaerolineae bacterium
CCGCTTGAAAGCCGCCAATGCCTATCATTCCGACGCCGGTCTGCAAGCCATGATGGCTCAAGAAACACGCACGTTCAATCATTCACATGCTTTGAACTAAATTTCAACCGAAAGACGCACACTACCGGTATTACTACCATACTTGTTAAGGTTTTGTAAAGATGCTTCTGCCTATGGTAGAATCAAACTCCATCGGGGTCAGGACAACAAAAAAAAGCCGCAGATTGCGGCCTTTCGTAGCACCAAAGGTTATTTATCCTGGTCCGATAAAAAATCTCACCGGCAGAGCGCACCGCATCCCAGGGCTTTGGGTAAACCCTACGATATGATGCGCCCCAGCCGGTAAGCAAACCATGACGCGCTAATCAACGCAGTCCCCCCGGACCACGTTGCACGTCAAGGTGACGAAAGCAAGATAATCGCTTCCTGTTACTATAACATCAACCGTCTGAAAAAAAACTCTCGTTTTTACGCAAAACCTCTCATCTTTTTGCTCTTAATCACGTTGGGTGAGGCCACATCTATGAAACGCAAAGCATCGAAACAGAAAATCGCCCCGTTTGTCTCGTTTGAACAGACCCACAAGGCGCTCAAGCAATGGTCAAACGCCAAGCTGACCGAAAGCGCCCTGGACAATCTTCTGTTGCACCGGCAAGCGTCCGCGCACATAAGCAACATGCACGAGCGGCATCTGCGCGTGCTGCTGCCGGCCGTGGAGCAGTTGGCGATAGAAGATGCCGAGGCGGCCGCGCTGCTGGAGCAGCGTTTCCAGCGAAAGAAAAAGGTTGAAGAGGTCGGTCACCAAATCGGCCTGTCGGGCAGTTCCCTCTACCGCGCCCAGCACAAAGCCATTGAGCAGCTTGCGGCTATCCTGAACCAGCACGAAAGCGCCGCCCGCGCCCAGCGCCTTTTTGAACTGGAACATCGGCTGGAAGATCGCACCTACAGCCGCCTGATTGGTGTGACCGGGTATGTAGAACAGCTTGTTGACAAGTTGTATCCACCGGACACACCCTTTGTCGCTGCCATTGAAGGGATGGGCGGTCTGGGCAAGACCACCCTGGCCGATGCCGCGGTGCGCAGAGCGGCCCATGATCTGGCTTTTACGGAACTGGTATGGGTGACAGCACGCCAGCAATCGCTCAATCTGGGGGGCGGTATTCGCCGGGAGCGCGATGAGAGCGTCAACGTGGCGGAAATCATCACCATGATTTTCGATCAAGTCTTTGAAGACGCCGATGTCAAACCGATTGCTTTAACGCCGGATGCCAAGCAGCAAGCCTTGCGCAACCGCCTCGCCAAGGATCGCTACCTGATTGTGATTGACAATCTGGAAACGCTGGAGGATGTCGAAAACCTGATGCCGGTGGTACGCCGGCTGCGCGATCCCAGCAAATTTATCCTGACCAGCCGGGAAAGCCTGTTCAACGAGCCGGGTATTCACCATATCCGCCTGACGGAGATGAACGAAGACCACGCGCTGGAACTGATTTATCAGGAAGCGGATGAGCAAGGCGTTGAGCAGATCACCAAAGCCAGCCGTGATGAATTGCTGCCGATCTATGAGGTCGTTGGGGGGAACCCGCTGGCGCTTCGTTTGGTGGTTGGTCAGGTGCATACCTACACACTGGACTGGGTATTGGCTGGCCTGAAGGGCGCCAGGGGCCTGACGGCGCTCAACCTGTACACCTATCTCTACCGGCAAGTCTGGGACACTCTCGATGAGACGACCCGCGATGTATTTACAGCGATGCCGCTGGTGCTGGAACAGGGCGGCAATCTGGAACTGATTTCGACGATCAGCGCGGTGCCGCAGGAAGAAGCCGCAGCTTGCCTCAGCAGGCTGATCCGGCTGAATCTGGTGGACAGTCACGGCGAATTGAACAATCGTCACTTTACCATCCACAGTCTGACCCGCACCTTCCTGCATGAGGTAATCCACTGGCAATGACTTTTGCTGACCCCAACGAAAACGGAAATGGGCGCTATCAAGCGCGCTTCATTGACAATATCCGGCGCAGCTTAACCAATGTACACAGGCTGACAGCCACCCCGCTGTCGGCGCTTTCCTCGAGCGACCGTAAGTTGGCGATGTTGGCACTCAGCTATGGCCTAAAAGCGGGTGCGACCTGGCCGGAGGCGCTGGCAACGCTGCTGACATTTGCGCCGATCATGGAGCAAGCCGGACATCGGCAAGATTGGATCCCTTATCTGCTGCAAGGCATCGAAGTAAGCCAGCAACTCGGCGATCGGCCAACCGAAGCGGAACTACGGTTCCAACTGGGCGTCCTGTACGAATTCCTCAGCCAGCTTGAGCCGGCGCGTGCCGAGATAGAAACCAGCGCGGAGCTATTTGCCGCGCTGAACCAGCCGCACAAGCAGGCGCGCGCGCTGACGGCACTGGCCAGCATTGCCTCCTCACAACAGCAATTTGACGAAGCGCGCACCTTACTGGCACAAGCCTGCCCTTTGTTCACACTGGACGATCCAGAACGCGCCCATTGCAATTTTGTAGAAGGTGCGTTGGCCCTGCACGCTGAGCAATTTGACGTTGCCGAACGCCAATTCCGCGAGGCGCTGGCGCGTTGGCAACAGGTGGGCGATCAGCGCATGATCGCTTGGGCGCTGACCAACCTGGGTGCTGCGCTGCGCAGGCAAGGCTGTTTGGAGGAAGCGCTTGTCTGTTATCAGGACGCGCTGGCACTTTTTGCTATTGTAGATGATCCGCTGCACGAAGCGATTGCCCGCTCAAATTTAGCCGTCATTTATGCCAACAACGGCGATGCTAAAGTTGCCCTGCGTTTACTGCAAGAGGCCGAGACAGCCTTCCAGCAACTGGAAAACCTTACCCAGCTGGCAAATACCCAGCAACGGATTGCCTTTTGCTGCCGCAAGCTGCGCCGCTGGGCGGATGCTGAGACAGCCTACCGCGCCAGCATTGCGCTGTTCGAGCAACTCGAAGACTTTCAACTGGCCGCCAACGCGCTGGATGGCTTGGGACTGGTGCTGACTGCGCAAGGTAAACCGACTGAAGCCAGCGCTGTTTGGCAAACTGGGCTAGACTATCTGGCGCTCTGTGCTGAAAGTCTCAGTGTTGCTGGCTTGCGTATGACTATCCTAAACCATTTGCAGACAACAAAAAAGGCCGACCTGTAAGGGCCGACCTCTTTTGTTATTCACTTGTGGCGTGGGTGTCCCCCCAGCTGCGGATTAACGCTTGCAGATGGTTTCAATACACTCATCGTTGACCACCGGCGTCCCACCGACGACGCGATGGCTTCGAACCATCACGCCCGGCGTCCCCGCCAGCGCCACCACCGTCACCAAACAAGCACCGACCACCATCGTCTTGATACCAGCATAAAAAGTCTTCATGATACAAACCCTCCGCTGCAAAATCTTGCCAGGTCCCCCCTGGCTGAGATAGGCTTGCGGGTTCCACGGAATTCCTTGCGACAGGTTCCCGCCAGCTTGACGACATGCGACTGATAGCTAGTCAGCCTGACTTACGGTACCGCCCACTCTGTTCACGATATACCACAACGGATGATGTCGTGAACGCCATCACCGTGCTGCCACCGGTTTCCTGCCCTGCCTGCTGTTTTGCGCAGAACAACAGGCGGGCAGGGTTCGGTTAACATCACCCTCTAACCACCAGCGCCAACAGCCCTAGCATCATCAGCAACAAGACAAAAGCGATGAAGCGGGTGAAGCCGCTGTCTGTAGTTTCGCCGTAGTGATTGGAAATGCCTGCGGCGATCCAGAAGAGCGCACTCAAGCCGCCAAACACACCGGCGCCGATCAGCTCAAAAGCCTGGATTATATCGTTTGTCATCGTGAACCTCCTTTGTTTGGCCCGCAGCGGCAAAGCGACCCGTGCAATTGCTTGCACAAATCCACAGCTTGGTGTATACTTGTAAAAACACAGATTTGTGAATAATACTTGTTTTCGTGTGTAACAGCACTATATCACAGTTTTTTTCGTGTGTCAATATGCTTAATCCACAATACACACAAATTTAATGTTTCGTTTTGTGCAAGTACCATGAATAACTTCCAACCGTCTACACTACGCCCCCCTCGCCCTGCTGCACACCAGCCTGTGGGTGAGGCTGCCGGTACGATTGATCTGGAAGGACTGCAAGCTGTGAACGAAACGGGGACGATCGAAGCACAGATAACGCCTCTGCTGGCGCTCTTACAGAACTGGGGTGCGGGGTCGGACGTGCTGCAAGCCGCGACCAACGGCTGCTTGTTGTACCAGGGGGTAACCACACCGGCAGCATTAGCCGAATGCGACAATCCGCAGATCAGCGCCCTGAGCCTGGATTACGGGGAGTACCTCACGGCCAGCCAACAAAAACCAGCCGCGCTGGCGCAACTTTTCCTGGCGGGTTACCGCGATCCGCGTCTGGCGATCTTGATCGCGGCCGATCTGTGGTGTCACCAAACCCTGTGCCGACAACCCGCCCGCGCGCCCGCGCAGGATCCTAAAAGCCGGCCGGCGCTGCTGGGCCTGCTCGACATGCTGGGGATGTGGCAACTGCGCAAAGAACTGGAAGTACGGGAAAGCCTGCCCAAAAGCAGCAAAGCACGCGCCAGAGCTGACGACCGCACCCGCGAACAACGCCTGCTTTTTGACCGCATCGCTGACGAATTGGCAGGTTGTCTCCCCACAGCCGACCTGAAATTGCGTGATAACACGAACACACCCATCGGTGCGAACGCACCGACCGGCGTCATCGGCATCAACATCATTATGCCAGACGAAGCGGCTTGCTATGCCGCGCTGGGCATCGTGCATCGCTGGGGACGCCCCAGCGAACGCGGCGTGCTGGATTATATCGCGGCCAGCAAGGTCAACGGCTATCGCTGTCTGCACACCACCGTTACCCCGCCACCCGTCTACGGCAACGCGCCGCAAGTCCGCTTTTTTATTCAAAGCGCGGCCATGCAGGAGGTGAACTACTGGGGCGCGGCGGCTATTTTCATGCGCGAACACTTGCAAGAGGACTTACCCAACGCCTGGTGGAGCAAACGCAGCACGATCTATCCCAAGCTGTGCGCGGCTGCGCCCGGCGCGTTGGCAGAACCGGTGTGCGTCTTCAGCCCCCAGGGCCAGGTCTTTGAGTTTCCACGCGGCGCAACATTGATAGATTACGCGTATCAGGTGCACAGTGAGCTGGCAAATCAGTGCGAGCTGTTCCGCGTCAACGGCGAAGTCGCCAGCCCCACGCGCGAACTGCGCCATCTGGACATTGTCGAACTGGAACGTAACGTCAGCGCGCCCGGTCCAACCCCCGTTTGGCATGCGGCTGCACGCACCAGCCGCGCCCGTCAGCACGTTGAACGTTTTCTCAAGCAGCGCCGCGGGGTGGCCTCATCGGGCCGTGCCCTGCTCGACCGGCGGCTGGGAATGCTGGAACAGCACTATGGCTTTACGATCCCGCAGCACCGGATCGAAGAAGGCTTGCTGCAAGCTGTACGTCGCCTTGAATTACAAAGCGTGGAACATCTGTTACAGGAGGTCGCCAGCCAGCGCATCCCGCCCGACCGTGTCTTACATTCGTTGTTTGCCGATGAGCTTGTGGGCCAGATCGAGTTGCCCGCGGAGGTGCGCCTGTATCCGCACCAAATTCGGCTTTGTCAGAGCTGCCGGCCACGCCTCAGCGACGAAATCCGCGGGCGCTGGCGCGTGAGAGGAGAGAACAAGCTGCGCGGCCTGACCGTGCATACGCTCGCCTGTCGGACGCCGGAGGCCCAGGAAGCCACGATGGTACTGCATTGGCGGTTACGCCCGACGCCACAAACCATTGCCGACATCGAAATCATCACCGTGGATGAAGCAGGGCTGCTGGGCAGCATGTTGCAATCTGTATACAAGCGCGTACCTGCGGTCACTCTGCTGCAAGTGACCGCCACTGCGCACCGCGGCGCGGCTAAAATCCGGTTCACTGTGGAAGCCGCAGGTGAAGAACCGATCCAGCAGATCGTGCAGGAGCTGGAAGCGCTGCCTCCGCGCAAGCCCGACAGCGTGCGCCGCGTCCATCCCCATCTTGCGGTGTTGGAACGGTTCAGCCGCTCGCGCGATCCCCTGGCTCACAATCCTTACGGTCGCTCGCCTGTCAGCGAACGTGAGATGCTGATTGGCCGCGATGCCGAAATTAACCAGATCCGCGATCATCTATCAGGCCCTACCAAGCTCGTTTTTCTGCGCGGCCGCAAGCGCATCGGTAAAACCTCGCTGTTGTGGGCGCTGCGCGACTACGAGCTGGAAAAAAACCGCTTTGTGCCGTGCTATGTAGACTTTCAATTCTTCAGCGGCTGCCGCGACGAAACAATCTGGTACAGGATTGCCGAAGCCAGCTTTCAGGAATTACACAGAAACAGACACAGCGTCGAGATCAGTCCACCGCTGCGTGAATTATTCGAGACCGCGCCTGCGCAGCAGCTGGCCAGCTATTGGCAGCGTCTGCAAGCCTACTTCGCTCCCCGGCGTCTCGTGTTTCTGTTCGATGAATTCAGCACACCGGTCGATTCTTTACAGGGCGCGGAGCAGCAGGAATTCTTCACCCGCTGGCGCGGCCTGCTGCAAGCGATCAGCCGCGAAAGTGGCTTTTTGCTCGTGGTTCAACAGCGGGCGCTGGACATCGCCACAGAAAAGGGAGAAACCCGCGAGACCAGTCCCTTATGGCAGTTGCTTGAGCTAGGTAACAATGTACTGCTGGAACCGCTTACATCAGCCGATACCGTGAACCTAATTACCCGTCCCGTTCGTAGTTTTATATCGTACACACCGGACGCGCTGGTGCGCGCGCTGGACTATACCGGCTACAGCCCGTTCATCGTGCAGGCCTTTTGTTACGGTATGATGCTGCACATGGCCGACCAAACGCACCATGAAGTAACGCTGGAAGACGTTGAAGTGGTGGCGGCCAAGCTATACGCGGCGCATGAAACCCTGTTTGAGTATATTTTGCAGAGCGCCGATGGCCGCACGCATGAAATTTGCATTGAGCTGGCACGCCTGGCCGGGCCGTACAATGCAATTTTCAGCCTGGACGAAATCCAGTTCGGCGGTGGTCAGATCGAACGGCCATTCTTGGAGCGCATCTTGCAAGCTCTGACCGAGCAGGGTGTTATCAAACGCATCAACAACCATGCCTGGCAATTTACCAGCCTGCTTTTCCAGCGCTGGACACTCGCCACAGCCGGACACACAGCGCCCGGCTCATTTTAGCTTAGATTGGAGATTGCTGTGGAAGCCAAACCGTTTTTCGGACGCAAACAACTGCTACGCGAGATTGTGATGGGCGTGTTGGCGACCCGGCCATTGGATTATTCCCTGGTCGCGCCGAAATTTTGTGGCAAAACGCGCATTCTGGAATATCTCGCATCAGAACAAGGCCCACTGTTAAACCAGGATGCCACGCGTCCGGTACATTTTGCCGCACCCAACCGGGTTATTGTCACACTCATTGACTGCAACTGGCCGGAAGCCAGCCAAAATCTGCTTGACTTTTTGGCACAGCGGGTTGAAACGCAACTCAAAGAGCAAAAGCCATTCGCGGTTGACTGGGAAGCGATTTCCAGCAATACAGAGCCTAGCCATCGCCTATTTGAAATGGCAGTCCTGGCCAACAAAGCATCTATGCGCCTGGTGCTGCTGCTCGACAACTTCGATGCCTTACTCCAGAAAGATAACCTTAAACTGGAAGACCTGGAGAAGATGCGTCCATTGACCAGCGAACTGGCACTGGTGGTCAGCAGCCGCCAGCCCCTGCATAGCATCAGCCAGACCATGGTCCAATCACGGCTGTTAGGCCTGCTCACCCAGGTTTTTGTCGGCCTGCTGGAACCCGAAGCTGCCCAAGACTGGGTGCGGGCCTATCAACAGAGCTTCCCCGGTCTGGATGCCAACATTCTGGATGAACTGATTATCTACACAGGCCGGCATCCCTTCCTGCTCGCACGCCTGCGCGAAACCTTGCTGGACGTGCAAAAGATGTTGCCACTCGATGAAAAGATTGATGAAAACAATCTGGAGCTGATCCGGCTGCGGCTGGCGGAACACAGCCGACCGCTGTTTGATACGCTGTCGGAAGCGATCAATGCGCTACCTAAACGGATCAATCCCGCCGCGGTCGAGGCGTTGCTGAACGCCATGCTGCGAGGCGGCATTACGGCGAAGGATTTCAACGGCCCCGAACAAAACGACGCGATGAACTGGCTGATCAACCAGGCAATGGTGCTGTACCAGAATCAGAAATACGAGCTGTTTACCCCGTTGTTTAAGGAATACTGGGCACAACGGCGAGGCAATCCGGCCGGCGACGGCAGCGTCCAGTCACCAGTAACTGTGCCCGTATCTTTCAGCACGTTGCCGCGCATCGAAGGCAATCTGTTGAGCTACTTCGTTCAGCGCCCCAACCAGTTGCTCTCCACACAGCAATTGCTGGCTGATGTGTGGGGCGCATCAGAGGATGCGACAGACCGCCGCGTGCAAGAGGCGATTCGCCGCCTGCGCGGCCACCTGCGCGCGATGCCTGCACCGCCGGGTAGCATCGTCAACGTGCGCGGCCAGGGCTATCGTTTCGTGCCAGCCAGCAGTTAAAGGGTATCACAGTTGACAGAGGGGGGGAGAGACAGGGGAACGATCACTTATTCCAAACAAACCAACAAAAACGCAATGGGCCAGCGCCAAGCCCCGAACCCACCCTCACCGCACCGGCAAATCAGCGCGTGGTTGTAACGATGCAACGTGCCTTGTACCCTTGTCACTGTGCTGAGCATAACAGTAAGCGGTGGTTCTAGCACCGGCACGGCTCCTCATGCCTTGACAAGTGCTGGCTTTGCCCCGCCAGCAGGGGTTTGCGCTCGCCTTTACCGGAACGATTACCTACTCGCGCCGACCCATTGCGTGTTTCGCTACTCCTGCAAAACGATGCGCCAGTTTGCTTCCTGAATGCGCATGTCCAGCTCGCGCAACTGGCGGGCGATGTCATCCGCACGCGCCTGAACTTCTGACACGTTGACTGCGCTCAAAAACTTCACTTCCGACTTGCTGTAACGATCCTGCGACACTGTGGCTGCCTGCGCCAGGTCGCTGTATGCGCCGTGCTTGCTCTTCAACACATCGCGCACAGCCAGCGCATCCGACAGCGTCATGTCTGCTTCCAGCTCGCTGGCCGCGTTGGTGGCGTTGATGCGCTGGATCAGGCGGGTCAGGTCATCGGCCACCTTCTCCAGCTCGCGCAGCAGGCTGGCCGGGTTTTCGGCGGGCGCTTCGCCTTCCTGCACCTGAGCATTGCGCAGCAAACGATCCTGCAACTGCGCCATGCGTTTCTGGTAATCAGCCCGCAAAATCAAAGCTTCGGCTAGTTTCATAATATCCATTCCTCGATAAATACTTGTTCAAAACTAAAAACCTGATAGCTCTTCACGCTCTAATCAGGCGACGCTTTAAGCGGTTATGGTGTGTTTTAGGAATTACTGTGGGGTAATCATGTTGCAAACGACCCACAACAATCCCCGGAGCAATGCCCTGCTCTTCCGCGAATTCTATGAGGGATTGCTTGCTGGGATAGCGTCCTGGGATTTGACGATCCAGGAAACTTTGTAAAGCACCTTTCGGGATCAAAAGATTAGCAGCAAATTGGTTGGCCTCTTCTTCCTGCTCATCCTCTGCCCCTTCTTCTTCGATGAATACCTGGCGCTTGCCATGAAGTAAAACATGTCCGGCTTCGTGAAAGAAACTAAACCACACCTGGTCGTCATGCTGATAACGAAAACTGAGTTGAAGGAGTGCTTTTTGAGAATTGAGCCACCGAGTAGCACCGCTGACACGCGCGCCACTTACTTCTTCTACGAATATTACGGCGACTCCTGCCGCAGCACAGCGCATCTGAAGCTCAGGGATGAACGTATCTGGCTCAAGTTTGGTTAAGCTACGTGCTTCCGTTAAAGCTTGGTAAAATTTGTCTGCCTGATAGGGTTCACAGTTTATTCGTTGAGCCAGTAGCTCACCCTGACGCAGCCACGCCGACAAAGCGTGGGGTTGACTACGAAAAGCTGGCGAACGGCGGTAAGCTACATCAGAAGTCGCCAAAGATGCCTGCCATTGTGCAGGAGACGCAACCCCAAAGAACTTCAACAATTCTCGGATCTGCTCAACAGTGTCCTCATGAAGTTTTATCCAGCCGCGTTGAGCCATCTCCTTGACAGGAAAACAGTGCAGCCAGTCTGCCTGCTCCTGCAATTCTGCCCGCTCAGCTTGCGCAGCCAGAAAAGCACGATAGGTCTGCTCTCTGTTGTTCCAAAAGCCGGCAGGAATCCCGAGAACGTGTTCCAGTTGCAAGGCCGTTTGAGGTGTGAGAGCAGCCTTGCCCTGAATAATTTCATTGATGGTTTTATCGGGCCTGCCTGTACGTCTTGCCAGCTCAGCCTGACTCATTTGTCGTTCTGCGAGCAACTCCTGCAAGGTTTCACCAGGTGGAGAAACATAATCAGGCGTATATTCATTATTTCTCACTTTAGCCATGATAGTCCTCTATGCCTAGAATTACCACAGAAGTAACGGCCTGCCAATCGAGGCCGCCATCGCTTTTGATCGGAACGGGGTCGTGATCGGGTTTAAATATCAGTCGGTAAGGGTGATCCAGATCAAGCGCCAATTGGCCAGCACGGTTTCCTTTCAACTCATGACACCGGCCAGGCAAACGCTCCATTTCCTGCAAACAGCCAGCCGCTGCCATATCGTCCAAGCGTTGACGTATTCGTTGTGCGCGCTTCGGACCATGTGCCTTAACTAACAACGCCTGTGTATTCAGCGTTTTTTGCAACTTCGTTGAGCCAAAAGCAATATCCATCACACCCGTCCCAAAAAAAATATCTTAACCCCTTAGGTTAAGATATTTTAAAACAATCTACACAAAAACACAAGTTTCCGACTCTGACTTGCGTATCCCCCAACGATACGGAGTGCAAGCACTACTTACACACTCCGTATCGTTCTAATTCTGCTTAAAACCCCTGTAACACGCTCAGGTCGGCGATACCATCGGGCAGTGCGGCGATGTGCTGCAACAGGCCAAGCCGCGCCGCACGCAGCGCTTCGTCGTCCACCATCACCATCACCTTGTCGAAAAACGCGTTGATCGGCCCGGTCAGGGCCGTCAGTGTTGCCACCAGCGTCTGGACATCGGGCATCGCCCGCAGCGCGGGAACTGCGGCCTGATAGGCGGCCAGCAAAGCCTGCGTGGCCGGTTCAGTATCCACGCGCGCGTCCAGCGGATACGCCACGTCCAACTTGCGCACGATGCGTTTGGCGCGGGCGTAAGCGGTCAACGTGGCGGGCCAGGCAGGATCAGCCACAGCCGCTGCCAGCGCAACCACCGCGGCGCGCGCGGCCACTGGGTCATCGCCGCGCGCGGCCAGCGCCGCCTGGATCACGTCGAAGGGATAGCCCTCGTCACGCAGCCAGTTTTCCAGCCGCCCCACGATGAATGTGGCGGCCTTGGCTTGCGTTTCGAGGCTGGCAGCAACCGGCAGTAGGCGCGCGGCCTCGGCCACGCCCGCGGCGATGGAGAAATGCACGCCCGCCTCGGCCAGATTTTGCACGATGCCCAGCGCGTCGCGGCGCAGTCCGAAGGGATCCGCGGAGCCGCTCGGCTCCAGCCCTACGGCGAAGAGGCCCGCTATGCTGTCTAGCCGGTTTGCCAGACCCACAGCCAGCCCGGGCAGCGAGGCTGGGCGCTGATCGCCGCTGCTGCGCGGCAGATAATGCTCGAAGATCGCCTGCGCCACTGCGGGCGTTTCACCGCTGGTCAGGGCATATTCGCGGCCCATGATCCCTTGCAGCGAGGTCATTTCGATCACCATCGAGGTCGCCAGATCGGACTTGGCAAGGCTGGCCGCGCGCAGGGCGGTGGCGGTGTCCGCCGCCGACAGACCAAGCCGCTCAGCGACCCACGGCGTAAGTTGCTCCAACCGCTGCACTTTGTCCAGCATCGAGCCGAGTTGTTCCTGGAAAGTGAGCGTCGCCAGCTTGGGGGTGAACGCGACCAGTGGCTGTTGGCGGTCATGTTCCACAAAGAAGGCCGCGTCCGCGTAGCGCGCGCGGATCACCCCTTCGTTGCCCGCGCGCACCACCTCCGGCGCGCTCGGCATACCGTTGGCGATGGTAATAAAGTACGGTAGCAAGGTGGTGCGGTGGTGCGCTAGCTCTGTACCTTGTGTACTTGTTTCCTCGTCTACCTGTTTACCAACCACCGGGAAATAGCGTTGATGCTTCTTCATCACCTTGATCAGAACATCAGCGGGCAGGTCAAGATAGCGCTGCTCGAAGCTGCCCAGAATCGCTGCGGGCTGCTCCACCAGATCGGTGACTTCTTCCAGCAAGGCAGGTTCGTCAGGAACCTGGCCGCCGACGCTAGCGGCCAGCTCGGCCACCTGCTGCACGATCTGGCGGCGACGCTCGTCACGATCCACTATAATGCCATGCTGCGCCATCAGATCGAAATAGCTGACGGCGCTGGGGATGGTGATGTCCGGGGAATTCTGGGAGCGCAGCCCGCGGCTGACACGACCGCTGTTGGCCTTGCCATAGCTGAAAGGCAACACCTGATCACCGTACAAGGCGACGAACCAGCGAATCGGGCGGCTGAAGGCGATGCCCGCCGAGTTCCAGCGCATGGACTTCTCGAAGCGCAGGCCCGCGGTCAACTTCACCAGCAGATCAGGCAGGATGGCGGCTGAAGGCTGGCCGGTGACGTGCTGCGTGGCAAAGGCGTACTGGCCGCCGTCGGCCTCGCGGATTTCCAGCGTGTTTACGTCTACGCCGCGGCTGCGGGCAAAGCCGATGGCAGCCTGCGTCCAGTTGCCTGCTGCATCTTTGGCGCGCGCCGCCGGCGGGCCGCGAAAGATCAATTCCTCGTCAGCCTGCTGACCCGCCACCTGCTCCACATAAACCACCAGGCGGCGCGGCGTGCCGGTAACGCGCACCGCGCCGTGGGGCAGGCGCGCGTCATCGAGCAATTTGGGTGCGGCCACGCGTACCTGCTCAATGGCTGACACGACATCGTCCACCGGCAGCTCTTCCGAGCCGATTTCCAACAGCAGGTCAGCCGCGGCCACGGTCGGAGAGATCTGCACGGCTTCTGTGGCTGGGGGTATTATGTCACTGGCAACCGCATCTGCTTTCAGCATGGGATAGGCCATCGCCTGCCGCTGGGCCGCGTACAGCTCGCTTACCAGGCGGGCCTGGTCGCGCATCCGGCCAAAGTAACTGGCGCGCTCGGTGACGCCGATAGCTCCACGCGCATCCAGCAGGTTGAAGGTCTGCGAACAGCGCAACACGTAGTCATGTGCGGGCAGCACCAACCCTGCGGCAATCGCGCTTTTGGCCTCAGCTTCGTACAGGTTGTACATCTGCTTGAGACGGTCAACGTCGGCCAGCTCGAAGTTGTACTTGCAGTATTCAATCTCCTGCGCCAGGTAGATTTGTCCGTAGGTGTGCGTGCCGTCCCAGTCGAGGTCCCACACCTTGCGCACGCCCTGCAAAAACATGGCGATGCGCTCCAGGCCGTAGGTCAGCTCCACACTGATCGGCTCCAGTACCATGCCGCCGGCCTGCTGGAAATAGGTGAACTGGGTGATTTCCATGCCGTCCAGCCAGACTTCCCAGCCCAGGCCCCAGGCGCCCAGCGCGGGGCTGGCCCAGTTGTCCTCGACGAAGCGGATGTCATGCTTTTGGCGGTCAATGCCGATGGCGTCCAGGCTGCCCAGGTAAAGCTCCTGCGGATTGCCCGGATCGGGCTTGAGGATCACCTGGTACTGGGTGTGCATCTGCATACGGTTGGGGTTTTCGCCGTAGCGGCCATCATCAGCGCGGAAACTCGGCTCGGCGTAGGCGACGTTCCACGGCTCAGGCCCCAGCACGCGCAGCACGGTGGCTGGGTTCATGGTGCCGGCGCCGACCTTTTCGCTGTAGGCTTGCCAGATCAGACAGCCGCGCGCGGCCCAGTAATGCTCTAGCCGCATGATGAGTTCCTGAAAGGAGGGGGGACGTTGGGATGACATGAGAACACCTCGCTGCAAAGAAAAACCGGCCCAGAGGCCGGCTGATAAAACTTAGGATGCTGCTGTAGGGGAAAAGGCCCGGCAGCAGGAGCGGGCACAATGTTTACCCGCGGCAAATCGGCTCTGGTGACGCAACCTGTGAAGGATGGCCGCAGCACGCCGCCCGTGAGGGCCGGGGCGTCTGCGGCCCGCGACCGGAGCCGAGGGCGGAAGCACGAAGGCGCTGATAAGCGGATACCATGGGCGCAATCATACACGGGAAAGGCGATTACGTCAAGGCGCGCGCCCGGCGTAGTGTATGGATTTCGGTTGAAATTTGCTTGTGGAGTCCATTCGCTTTTAGGGTAAGGCCCTCCGGCGTGCTTCGCAGGGAGAGGGGAGACAGACATGTTCCAGCACCACCAACACCGGAACCGGTTGATCCGAGGTGCTTTTATCTCCGCTCCAATGCATCCCCAGTGCATCGAGTACAACATCCAAGTCGTATTCCGCTTGCAGGCCAAGCCAAACCGCGGAAGAAACGCCGAAATAATGCCCAGTCACAACGTTCTACATCTGCAAGGTTTTGCTTGCCCCATCTTCGCTTGTACGATTTTCCTATTTGACAGAAGTTTAATCGTTATAGTATACTATTTGTACAACAGTCGCACGTAATTTGTACTCCCCCGCGATCCGAATACCCCATATCGTTAGAGCTTATAACCGAAAAATCTGCTAAAAATCGTCAATATTTCTAAAGGAGCCAAGAAAATGTCGCCACACCGTCTGCAAGTACTCGATGGGAAAGGCCAGCCAGCTCTGGAAATTGCTTTTGTGACTAAATTCCTCAAGATGTGGGACGACTCTGGATCAGGAGCTGACAGAAATTTCAGTTGCTGGTATCCTGATATACCCATGGACATGTGGAATGAAGGTTTCCGGTCTCTGGGACATTATGTTAAAGAAGGACACAGCGCGCCCGAAACACCTATGCTGATCGTCAAGGCAATTCAGTGGAATGCACTTGCCAGACCGAACGGCTGGCAATGGGTTTGGGATGATGCTGGCTCTGGTGCGGACGACGATGTCAGCGTATGGGTACCGCAGGCGCCCCCGAATTACAGCGCCTTAGGCGCATTTACCTGGGATCGGCATTGTTCGGCGGAAGAGTTGGCGCGCGACTTGCCAGATTGGCCGATGGCGTGTGTGCGCAGCGATTTGGTATTCAAGGCCGAGGTGGGCAATTTTATCTGGAACGATGCAGGCTCTGGTGCAGACCATGATCTGAGTACGTGGGGCATTAATCCGCTAAGCCCTCCGCCTGACAGCAAACAAACCTATCTTGTGTCCGGCTCGTTCTGCCCGAATTCTTCCGGCGACAAGCCAGCCGACTCGCTCGTAGCTTACGCTTTGGCAGTACAGTTTCCCTCAGACAAACAGGACGCAGAACCAATTCTTCCCCGCCTTACCAGCCTGGCCGGCCCCGAAGAGACTATTATGGCGAGGGATACATTTGGAAACCCGATCCCGGTCAGCGTGGCCTATATTCCTTGTATGCAGGTGAAGGATGAGGCCTATCGTGACAGACTCAACCGTCAAGTTGAGGAAACGCCCTTCTATACACTGGAGAAATATATTGTGTACAATCGGGCTTCCTTTCACACGAACCAGGGCGGAACAAATGGGCGATTTGGCTTCAAGTACACGACAGGCACCTCGAAGACAGATTCAATGTCAATCGAGAACACCATTGGCGTGTCTTTGACTGCCGGCTATGAAGCTGGAGTAGAGGTAGACGGAATAGGAGCCAAAGCTTCTGTCTCCACAACACTCAGCTATTCTCTGGGTATTACATCAGAAACCGCGCACACACTTTCAGAGGAAGTCGAAGACTCGGTCGAGTATGACATTCCAGCGAATGGCGCAGGATGCCTCTTTGTGAAATCCTATGTCTACATCCTCAAGCGAACCGATGGCAGTGAATTAACGAGATGGACGATCAACAGCAAGGACACTCATTACGTCGCCTATCCTTAAAGCTAAAGTTCACGTTCTAGCAGGCAATTAGTTTTATCAGTTGACTATTCATAATACAAAAAAAGCGGAATGTGCTTCAAAATGGTGCGCACTCCGCTTTTTCTTTTGCCGATAACTAAAACACACCCGACAATCTCCCCGCCGAGCGAACGACATAACGTCCCGCTCTTGAGAAAACGGTTCATAGATAGACGGAAAGCCTTCACCGCTCAACCACCTGTGCGCGCAGGGTGATGCTTTCAGCCTGGACCGTGCTTGCTTCCGACTCCACGCGCAAAACAAGCGCGGTCACATCGCCGGCCTCGGCCGCGGCGTCCACAAACAGGTGTGCTTGAAAAGGCTGTTCCAGGTACGGCGGCAAGATAACTGGATCGGACACCGAAGGCTTGGTACCATCCCCCAGCAGGCATTGCTGGTTCACGCAGAGCGATGTACGCCAGCGTTCTCCCGCCCCATGCTCCAGCACCACCAACACGGGAACCGGTTGATCCGAGGTGTTGGTCAATGTGAAATCAAAAGTCTCTTCGCCGCCTGCCTGCACTGTGCGCTCGGCGTTCACTGCGGCAAGTTGCAACGCACTCACCGCGGACGCGTCCGCGGCTGCCTGATTGGGCGATGCGGTGCGCGCAAGCGGACCGACGCAGCCCACCAGCAAAACAAGCAGCAAAATCGTTGTACTTGCCAGACGTCCTGTCTTCATTCAGTCACACAACAAAACATATTTCGGGTTACGAGGTATGACGAGCGCCCTGCATCTGCTCACGGATCGTGCGCAGGAACACCGCCGACCGCACGTTGCGCTCCAACTGGTAGACGATGTAGCCATGCAGCAGCCGCTCCAGATCAGCCTGCATCGCTGCGCTCAGATTAAGCTGCGCCACCTGCTCCCAGTCGCGCGACTGGATGAAGCGCAGCGCCTTGAACAGCGGCAGCGGCAACGGCTCGGCGTCCACGCGGCCCTCGCCGTGCTGCGGGCACAGCACACCGCCGTCAACGATGCTGAAATAGTTAGTGACCGGCTCCAACTCGGTCTGACACGCTACACACTGGAACAACTGCGGCTGATAACCAGCCAGCGACAGCAAGTGCAGATCGTAGAAACGCGCCACCAGCGGCAGCATCTCCTCGTTGGATGCAGCCAGTCGAGCCAGCGTTTCACGCAGCAGGGCAAAGAGCGCGGAATGTGTATCCTGCTCCTGCGTGAAACCGTCGAGCAGCTCAGCGATGTAATAGGCGTAACTGGTGCGCAGCAGGCTTTCCCGCACCCCCAGATACGGCTCGATCATCTCCGCCTGCGTGACCAAATCCCAGGTGCGGCCCTTAGCGATCAGAAACGTGCTGTGCGTAAACAGCTCGACATGGCCCGCCTTGCGACTCTGGGTTTTGCGCACCCCCTTGCCCAGCAGCACCAACTTGCCATGCTGCGGCGTAAAAACTGTCAGCAGGCGGTCAGCCTCGCCGTAATCGCGGCGTTTCAGCACGATTGCCTCGGTGCGATAAAGGCGCTGGCGGCGCTCGGTCTGTTCACTCATGGCATAACTTCTTCAGGCAAGCGGGTTGGTTCAGTTCGCATCCAGTAAATGCTCAGGCAAAAAGGCAGCAGGCAGCAGTTCATCCATCGTCATTAGCTTGCGCGTGCCATCCATATCCGCGATGATCACCGGCATATGCGGTGCAAACTCCGCCATCACCTGTCGGCACGCACCGCAGGGGCTACCCGCGATATCCGTCACCACGGCAATCGCCTCGTATTCGGTTTCCCCTTCGGACACTGCCTTCCAGATCGCCACACGCTCCGCACACACCGTCAAGCCGTAAGAGGCGTTTTCGACGTTACAGCCCGTGTACACCTGGCCGGAGCGGGTGAGTAGGGCCGCTCCCACCGCAAAATGTGAATACGGCACATACGCCGCTTCGCGCGCGGCGCTGGCCTGTTCGATCAGTTCAGAAATCACCGCTTCACTCAACATAACATCATCCTTCTCCTCGCATCACGAGGTTGAAGAAGAAAAGAGAGAGGAAGGTCGAGTAGCTGCTGACGGCGCAACCGGTGGTGTATCGTCCAGTTGTTTGACGACACGCACCTGCACGATGCGACGGCCCTCAACCTTCTGCACTTCCAAAGTCAGGTTTTCGTAGACTACCCGACTGCCAACGGCTGGCATAGCACCCAGTTCGGAATAAATAAAGCCACCCAGCGTGTCGTTTTCCTCCGAGGGCAAGTCCACATCCAGAATTTCGTTCACCTCGTCAATGCGAATTTGCCCGTCAAACACGAACTCGCGCTCGTCCACCTTGTGCGACATCGGCGTTTCGCTGTCGTATTCGTCCTGAATGTCGCCAACGATCTCTTCCAGCAAGTCCTCGATGGTCACCACGCCGGCTGTGCCACCGTATTCATCCACCACAATCGCCATATGCACGCGGCGCTGCTGCAATTCCTGCAACAGATCATCCACGCGCTTCGATTCGGGCACGAAATAAGCGGGCCGCATCAGCTCGGTAATCAGTAAATCGTCGCGGCCGTCGCGGAAGGGCAACAGCAAGTCTTTGGCGTACAGCACACCCTGAATGTTGTCAATCGTATCATGATAAACCGGAATGCGCGAGTGTCCAGCCTGCACCGTCACATCAAGGACCTCGCGCAGCGTAGTCCTTTCCGGCACAGCCACCACGTCAATGCGCGGCACCATCACCACGCGCACCGCCATTTCACCCAGCTCGAAGATGCTGGCGATCATCTTCTTTTCGCCTGCCTCAATCAAGCCTGGCTCTTCGGCGGTGTTAATCAGATAACGCAGACCATCATCGCTCAGTAATGAGCTGCCCGCACTGGCTGCTTCCTCGCGTGGGCCGCGCAGCAGCCGCGCCAGACTGTGCAGCGGGGATACCAGCGGGGTCAGCACCAGCGCAACCCCCTGCACCACGCCGCCTAAACGCTGCACGGCTACTGGCTCCGGCCAGCGCGCGGCCCAGGTGCGGGCTGCCGTCTGCACCAGCACGATCACCAGACCCGCCAGCAGCAATGCCAGCAAAATAGCCATGTTCCATGTGCCTGCGGCGCGCAAAGCCAACCAACTGGCAGCGGTGGTCACAACCACCCATGCCAATGCGGTCAACAACAACAACGCCAGCCGAAAGCGCGTTAAATCATCCAATAATACTTGCAAGGCACGCTCGCGCGGCGTACCCTCGTCCACCAACCGGCGCGCATGTGCGCCGCTAATGGCTTCCAATGAAACTTCTGCCGCCGCGGCCAGGCCGCTCGCGCCGATGCCGGCAACAAGCGCCAACCAGGCTGGCAGGCTACCCTCGTCCAAAGCAATACTCCAAAATCATTGTTAAGTCTTGTGCAGAATTCCCATCAATTCGCAACCGGCTAGCGGGAATTTGCTGATCGCGGGCGGGCGGGCACACCCAGCACCAATTCGCCGGCGGGCACGTCATGCGTCACCACCGACCCAGCGCCCGTGCGCGCGCCCGCGCCCACCGTCACCGGTGCCACCAACATAGTATCGCTACCGATAAACACGTCGTCACCAATCGCCGTCTGGTGTTTGTGGCTGCCGTCGTAGTTGCAGGTAATCGTTCCTGCGCCCAGATTGACGTTCTGGCCGATCACGGCATCGCCGATGTAGCTGAAATGCCCCATCTTCGTGCCGGGGCCAAGGTATGAATTCTTTACCTCGCCAAAATTGCCCATGTGGACGCCCGCGGCCAGGTGCGCGCCCTTACGCAGGTGCGCGAACGGCCCGACCTCGACTTCAGCTTCTAAGACGGCCTGCTCCAGCACCGAATACTGCACCGTGCAGCCATCGCCGATCTGGGTATCCACGATCAGACTGTTCGGGCCGATCTGGCAATCTTCACCGATGCGGGTTCGTCCGCGCAGGTGTGTGCCAGGTAGCAGCGTGGTATCCCGGCCAATTTCAACGGTGTCTTCGATGTAGGTAGTGGCGGGATCGGTGATCGTCACGCCCGCTTCCATCCAGCGGCGGTTCATGCGGGCTTGCAGCACAGCTTCCGCCTCGGCCAGATGTACGCGGTTGTTGATGCCCAACATCTCGACTGCGTCGTCCACCTGATGGGCTAGCACGCGCTTACCCTGCGCCACGGCAATCGCGACCAGATCGGTCAGATAATATTCGCCCTTGGGGCTGACGGTGATTTCGTCCAGGCTGCGCCACAACCAATCGGCCTCGTAGCAATACAGGCCAGGATTCAACTCGGTGATCTGGCGCTGCTCCGGCGTGCAGTCCATTTCTTCCACAATCGCCAACACGTCCCCTGCCGGGCTACGCACGATGCGACCGAAGCCGCGCGGGGTGTCGCTGTGGAAGGTCAACATGGTTAGAACGCCGCCCTCGGCACGGTTGCGTGCGTGCAGGTCTAGCAAAGCCTGCATGGAATCTTGTGTCACCAGCGGCATGTCGCCGTAAAACACCAGTACCACCTGTGCACGGCCTTGCAACGCGGGTCGTGCTTGCAGCACTGCATGGCCTGTGCCCAGGCGCTGTTCCTGCATGACATATTGAGCACGGCTGCCAAGCTGGGCCATGACCGCGTCCGCGTTGCGACCGACAATCACCACGGGCAACTTGCTGGATACCGCTTCAGCCAGCCGCAGGCTATATTCGATCAAGGGCCTGCCCGCCAGCAAATGCAGGATTTTGGGGGTTTGGGAGCGCATGCGGGTGCTTTCGCCCGCGGCCAGAATCACAATATCCGGCTGAGCCGGTTCAAGGGTTGAAAAAGCAGATAACTGGCTCACACATCACCTGTCTGAAAAATGTGAATGGTAAACAAAAACGCCAGGGGACAAGAAGCGTCAACTACGCTAGCGCCCTGGCGTCGCAACTGATGCACATGCAAAAAGACCTGAGGTCAATCATCCAAATGGGCGGGCGTGGCAGCCATGTTGGCGGCCAATCGCCGGGTGCAAGGCTGGGCAGACAAGGGTTCGTTCTTGCGTCTGCCCAGATTCTAGCACAACCCACGGTCATGTGCAAAAGAGTTTAGAAAAAGAAAAACAAGCTCAGTTGGCAGCGGCCTACTCTCACAGGGACCTACGTCCCAACTACCATCGGCGCTGAAGGGCTTAACTTCCAGGTTCGGGATGGGACTGGGTATACCTCCTTCGCTCGAGCCACCAACAGAGCTTGTATTTTCACTTGTTTAGGTTATGACTGCTACCCTAACAACCGAACAGAATGCTTTTGTTTCAACTGCTACCATCTCACGCAGAAAGCCCTCGCGCATTAGTACGAGTCCGCTAAACACATTACTGTGCGTACACGCCTCGCCTATCAAGCAGGTAGTCTTCCTGCGCGCTTACCCTCACAAGGAGGTGGGGAATCTCATCTTGAGGCAAGCTTCCCGCTTAGATGCTTTCAGCGGTTATCTTTGCCAGACTTAGCTACCCAGCAATGCCGTTGGCACGACAACTGGCACACCAGAGGTCTGTCCACTCCGGTCCTCTCGTACTAGGAGCAGCTCCTCTCAAATTCCCTGCGCCCACAGCGGATAGAGACCGACCTGTCTCACGACGGTCTGAACCCAGCTCGCGTACCGCTTTAACGGGCGAACAGCCCGACCCTTGGGACCTACTCCAGCCCCAGGATGCGACGAGCCGACATCGAGGTGCCGAGCCAC
>JBAQWV010000107.1:0-1571 GCA_049299095.1 Anaerolineae bacterium
GCCGGGCGCGACGTGGCCCGGCAGTTGACGACAGCCCTCAGAGACGGCCGCATTGGTCTAGCCGAGTGGCAGGTCGGCATGGCCCGCGCCGTGAAGAACGTCAACTATGCGGCCGTGGCGTCGGCTAGTGGTGGCGTCCAGAATATGACGGCGGTAGAGCGCGGGCGGGCCGGGGCTATCATCCGGCAGCAATACGGCTATCTGCGCAACTTCGCAAAAGAGATAGCCGACGGCACGCAACCGCTAGACGGCCGCGCCTTGCACCGGGCAGAAATGTACATGGACGCGGCTAAGGGGACATTCCACGAACAAAAGCGGGCGGGCTTTGCGGAGAGCCACGCCGGGGCGGTGGTCATGATACGGTCGCATCGGCACAAGCGTGACAGCTGCCGTTCTTGCGTGGGGTTGGATGGGAAATGGTTCCCAATGGGTAGCGCCGAGTACATCCCCGTTGGCCGCCGCGAGTGCCGGACATCGTGTGGTTGTACTGAGGAAATGGGAACACTCGCGCCCGATGGGGCGATAGTGGGGCAGGGGCTGGAGGGGTTCTAGATGAGCTGTGAATCCGATTACAATCGCTGGCATAGGGAGAAGAACCGCACAATCCGTGACAATTGGGGGAAACTATCGCCGCCTGAAATACGAGAACTTATTGCCAAAATACGGGAAGAGTACCTACCTATTGATAAATATCCATACTCGACTCCAACTACACAAGCGGTTATTGCTGAGGCGCATTGGAGGCTGAAGATCATAGATACTAATGAGTATAAGGAATTGTACAGATTGTACAGTAGGCGGCCGTTGACACCGCAGAAAAGGCAAAGAATTAGAGAGCGGGACAATAATAAATGCGTTATTTGCGGTTCCGGCGACAGGTTAGAAGTGGATCACATAATCCCCGCGGCCATCGGCGGCACAAACGAAGATAGCAACTTACAAACGCTCTGCATGAAATGTAATCGAGCAAAAGGGTGCACTGACATTACCCTAGATCGCCGCTGGTTGCGTCGTTAGGGCAGGGGCCGCGCCCACGGTCATAGTTGCATTATGAATCCGCCCCAAGACACCCCCCCCGAAGCCCAGCCCGTGGCCGTGGTCGTCATCCCGGCGGCCGGGCTATCGGACGAACTACGCGCCTATCTGTCGCTTAGACGTGACGCGCTCATACAGGAGTTGCGGGCATTAGATCGCGTGCTTGGCCGGCCGCAGACTGTTGCGGAACGGCGACGGTGATAGAATAGAGACTACCATGACCTATCTAGCTTTATGCCCTATTGAGCTATCGAGCGGCGCAACTGAGAACGCTTTGCCTTGCCCGTTCTGCGCGGCGGCGGCCGATTTGGAGTTGCGCCCCGATGGGCAGTTAGGCAGCAAGGTTGTCTGTCGCACCTGCGGCGCGGTTGGCCCGCTTGCGGATGACGGCGGCATGGCTGACAATGAGACGGCCGCCGTTAGGTCGTGGAATACGCGCTATTTCTATCAGGATAGCGACGACGCGCCGGCCACGCTGGAATAGAGCGATGAGGATAACATGCCAACGATAGGACATTGCCGGGATTGCCGCTGGT
>JBAQWV010000108.1:0-47380 GCA_049299095.1 Anaerolineae bacterium
GGCCTGGGCTGACCAGCTCACCACCGCAGGCATCGCCGCGCACACGCGGCCCGGCGCATCCACAGTCGGCGGCGGCGCGCTGCCCGGCGAAACGCTGCCCACAACCCTGCTGGCGCTGCCGGACCTGCCCGCCGATCTGCTAGCCACGCGGTTGCGGACAGGTCAACCGCCAGTGGTGGCGCGCATCGTAGATGATACGCTATGCTGCGACCCGCGCACGGTGTTGCCGGAACAGGACAACCTGCTATTGGCTGCCATTCAGGCCGCGCAGCAGGCTTTGCGTTAACGACGAAAGAACTCCAATGACTGCGATTACCCGATTGCAAGGACGTGTGATCCGCGCCGGACATGCGGCAGGCGTGGCCCTTGTTTCCCCCGCGCCCATCGGCTTTCTGGGCGGCGTTGATCCCGACAGCGGTGTGGTGGTGGAGCCGAACCACCCCCTGCAAGGCCAGTCGGTGGCGGGCCGCGTGCTGGTTTTTCCCACCGGCAAGGGTAGCACCGTCGGTTCGTATACGATTTTGCGGCTGGCGCGCAATGGCGTGGCCCCGGCGGCCATTATCAACGCGGATAGCGAAGCAATCGTAGCCGTCGGCGCGATTATTGCCGATATTCCGATGGTGGATCAGATTGCCATTAACTTGATTCGAGATGGGGATTGGGTGGTGGTGGATGATGACTGCGTGGAAATTGACCAGGAGCGCCAGGCATGAATGCGGCGCGCGGCCCGCTGGTCTTCCTCAAACTGGGCGGTTCGCTGATCACCGACAAAACACAAGTGGAGGTGGTGCAGACCGCAGTGTTGCAGCGTGCCGCCGCGGAGATCGCCCGCGCCCGGTGTGATGCGCCAGAGCTGCGCTTGGTGCTGGGCCACGGCAGTGGCTCGTTTGGGCATGTGGCCGCGCGGCGACATGGCACGCGTGCGGGGGTACAAGGGGGAGCCGGCTGGCTGGGCTTTGCCGAGGTCGCCGACGCCGCGGCCCGGCTGAACCGGCAGGTGGTGACTGCGCTGCTGGCCGCGCAGGTTCCTGCCTGGTCGCTGCAACCTTCGGCCAGCGCGCGCAGCAGAGCGGGTGCGTTGACCGACTGGCCGACTGCGCTGTTGGAAGCCGCCTTGGCGCGCGGCTTGCTGCCACTGGTCTACGGTGACACGGTGTTGGACGAGGTGCGCGGTGGCACGATTGCTTCCACTGAGGAGTTATTCGCCTGGCTGGCGACGCGGCTGCGGCCGGTGCGCATTGTGCTGGCTGGCACGGTGGATGGTGTATACGACCGCGACCCGCTGGCCGATCCCGCAGCGGTGCAGTGGCCGGAGCTTACCCCTGCCGACTTGCCGCGGCTGCGCGCTAGTCTGGGCGGTTCGCACGGCGTGGATGTGACGGGCGGGATGCTGAGCAAGGTCACAGAAATGTGCGATCTGGTCAGCCGCCAGCCGGAAACTGAGGTGCGGTTGGTATCAGGCCTGCGCACCGACGCGCTCTATCACGCGCTGCTGGGCACAGCCGCTGCGGGCGGCACGCGCATTTACAACGGCTAGGCCGTCGCCAGCGATCCGCTAATTGCGTTGGAGGGCAGCAACGTGGCGCGTGGTCAGTTCGCCAAGGGGGACTGCGCGCGGGCGCGCCGTTCGATCAGAATGGCCGCCATCGCCAGCCCGATATAGATCCAAAACAGGCTGACCATGTGGGGGTAATCGAGGTTAAAGAGGTAGTGATCGAGTAGGCCGCTGACCAGGACGCCCAGCACTGCGCCGGTCAGACCGAGCAGCAATGCATCGCGGCGGCTGTCGAGCAGGCCACGGCGCAGTGTGCCGACGGCTTGTACAAAGAATGCGAGCATGGCCAGCAAAAAGGTCAGCAGGCCGACCGCGCCCATGTTCTCAGCCATTAGCAGGTAGACATTGCTGACACCGAGGTAGATGTCAATGTCGGGCGTGCCGCTGAAGCCGACGCCGAAGATTGGGTAGCGGGAGATCAGGCGCAGCGCGTCGCGGTATTCGCCAAAGCGCATCTGGGTGGCGAGGTCCTGCCCCTGCACACCGGCCATGAAGCGGGCGACATAGTCCTGCGTTTGCGGCAGCAACAAGAGCAACATTACCCCCAACAGGCCGATCCAGATCAGCTTGCGATAGCGCACCAAAGCTACGAAGATTAGCGCCGTAGCCAAGCCGAGCATGGCGCTGCGCGAATAGGTGAGGTAGAGACAGAGCGCGGTGAGGGCGAACAACAGAGCCACCCACGACCGGCGCAGCAAGGGACGCGGTGCGAACAGTTGGGGAGTAAGCAGGGCGGAGAAGAGAATCAGCATACCACCAAAGGTATTGGGGTCAATGGCTGTGCCAATGGCGCGCATGGCTTGCTCGGTGTCATCTTCGACATAGCGCAGCGCGCCGAAGCCGCCGGGATAATCGAAGCGGGCCAAGGCGTTCAGGATGCGCACAGTGACCTCTTCGGGCAATACGTAGAAGACAATGCCAATCAGCGCCGCGCCCGCGCCCGCCAGCATCAGCACACGACCAATCCATTCCAGATCCGCTTGGGTACGTATCACGTTGATGATGACGAAGAAGATCAGGATGCCACCGGCGATTTCGGCGAAGCGGCGGATGGTGGTAACACTGGGACGGGCGTTGGTGGCTCCCAGGGCAAAGGCGAAGAGTGCCAGGAACAGGAAGATTGCCACGAATACGCCTATCGGTGAGCCGACGAAATGACGCTCGCGGCCCGTCAACAGGCCAACCAGCCAGACAAAGACGAACGCGGCCAGCGCAGCATCCAGAAAGGTTGGCTTGAACCCGATGCGGAAGGGGAAAGTGGCAAAAGGCAGTAGGGCGACCACTAGGATCACGAAGGTGAGGCCCCAGCGCGGACTGCGCAGCGCCAGATAGGCTGCCAGAATACCGAGGCCCGCGGCGATGCCCAGCAACGGCCCCAACAAAGCGACGATTATGGCGACCGCAACGGCCGCGGCCAGCAGCAACGCAGCAACAGCTGCATTCGCCGTGCGCGGCTGCGGATGAAAGAGGGCATACTGGAGGCGGGTAATCAGTGCTTGGGTCATGTGCGTCAACGATCAGGGAAGGTGTCAACGGTTCTATTTTGCCATAGGTCGGGCAAGAACTGGAAGTTATCCGGGCCGCTCAGTGTGCCGATGGGCGCTTCTGCATTAGAGAGCGTGTTCCCTTGAGCATCGCGTGCGGGCAGGCGCGCGCCTGAGACCGGATCGTACAAGCCCATGCGGAGAGAGTACTCGCCGGTCAGCAGGATATTGTTCAGCGGCAGTATCTGCTGATGAGTTACCTGCTCGCCCGCTTCCCATAACCCGCTGGGATAGCGGCCATTGGTCAGCGGAACGTCATACGATGCAACGGGATGACCTTGTCCATCTAGCAAATGGACGAAAACGGTATAATCGTGCGTCGGCTGGGCCAGTGCACCCCAGTCGAGTTGAATCGTCAATTCCTTGCCATAGGGAAACTGGGACGGACTATAGTTGGCCTTTTGCAGAGCGATTTCGCCGCCGAAGTCAAAAAGTGGCTCGGTTGTGGGTGTGGGCTGGGCATCCGCTTCGGCTGCCAGCTTGATTCTGCCAACCGACACCGCATCGCCGAGGCTTTGACCCGCCGCGTTCGTAACCGGCAAGGGCTGCACTGTTTCCGGCGAGTAACAATACATGGAGACTTTCACGCGCCCCATGCCGGGCAGGCTGGGTCGTGCGTTGGGAGCCAGCCAAACTCGATAGACATCGCGAAATATATCGCCGGGCTGCCACAAGGAAGTAGCAAAGTTGCCGTTGCCGGGAAAGCTCGCCGAGCGGTACAGCGATTGGTGGTCGCCGTCAAGCAGATCAACCGCCACAGTATAATTTCCTGCGGCAGGATGCAGGACGCGCCAAACCAATGTGACCGTTAATGGCTCAAACAAGCTCAGACGTTGTGGCTCGATACTGTATCCAACCAACTCGGCGGTGTCGCCGAAGATCACATGAAGCGGCTGTTCGTTCGGCAGCAGCAGATCCGAAGCAGCCAGCGCGGGCTGTGCATAGGGTGAATGCAGCAGCCACGGAGGCGTTATCAAACTCAGGATCAGCAAGAGCAGCAAAAGAAACACCGTGCCTGCGTGCTGCCAGCGTCGGGGCAGTAGACGGTTCAGCCCCAGCGCCAGCAAAAAGCTGAACAAGGCATAGATCGGCAAGAAGTAGCGGCCGCGTGGCTCAGCCGTGCCGATAGCCTTGAACAAGTTAATCACCCAGGCGATTATAACGACACCCCACACAGCGGCTACAGTCCAACGCAATCGAGGCGCTTGCCGCCGGTCGAACGCTACCCACAAGACCCCTGCTATTGCCAGCACAAAGGTTGCCTGCAAGATAACCAAAACGAGATCGGGATAGGTGATGTTGTCGTTGCCGAACAGGCCCCAGAAGGTCATTATCATGAACTGGGTCGCCCGCAGCGGGTGCAGCGTAACGTTGGAGCCAGTAGCGCCGCTCTCACTCTGAAAAAGCGAGACAAAGATATAAGCGTAGTCTCCCAGCAGATGTCCGGTCAGCATCTGGTTGCGCGCCAGCCAGACAATCACAGGCAAACTACTTAGCAGCAGCACCAACAGGATCCGATGAAGCTGTGCGGCAAATTCCGTGCGGGCGTAGCGCCAGGTTATGAACAGCCGAGCCGTAATTGCCAGCAGCAGCGCCGGTAACAGGATCAGGCTGGAATATTTTGCCATGATACCGAGTACTGCCAGCAACATCGCCAGCATCAGCACACCAAAGCCAGCCCGCTGTTGCACGTAGTGCAGACAGAAATACAAGCACCAGGCTCCCAACGCGCCCGCCAGAATATCGTTATTCACGACTGATGCTGAAAAAATGTATTGGGGCACAAAAGCATTGATCGCCAACATCGCTAACGCCATCCAGCGTCGTGTCGGAAACAATGCCAGCCCGATCAAATAGGTCGCGATCAGTCCCGCCAGTCCAACCAGGGCTGAAAACAGGCGGATCCGGTGGACGGCCAGCACCGTGCCAGTGTAGGGAAAGCTTTCGGCGGCAGTGTGTACCGCCACATTCACTCCGCCCTGCCCCGTGTGCAAATGCGGGTTGTTTATTACAGCACTATCGTTGCTCATATCCATGCCAGCTACGACGCTGGATGCCAGCAGGTAATACAACGGTGGCTGCCGAAACTGGTGAACTGTGGTCATCCCGCCCGCGGCAAAGGGATCGCAGACGTCGTTGGTAGGCGCGACAGCAATTTGAGTGTCCGGCCGGGGCAGGCGCTGCTCCATAACGATATAGCGGACATATTGATAGTGCGACCATTCGTTGTCCGATTCCCACAGTGGTATGGTGATGTTATAAAACAGGCTGAGTGCCAAAAAAAGTGCGCCGATTGCAATCGCTTCCCGGTGATTGCGCAGCGCAGCGCGCCCGTGTTTTTCCCCTGCCGTTTTTTGCTCAGACCGTTCAGGCAATCGCACGATAGATTTCGACATGGCGATCGGCGATGGCATCCCAGGTGAACTGCTGGGCCAGCTCTTGCGCGCCTGCACCGAGGCGTTCGCGCAAAGTCGGATGTTGCCATAGATAGCTGGCAGCTTGCGTGAGCAACTCAGGTGAGCGCACCGGCGTCAGCCAGATGTTCTCCTGATGCTTGAGTTCGGGAATTTCCACGACCGGTTCGGTACTGATCACTGGTCGCCCATGAGCAATGGCAGCCATCAGGCTGCCACGACGAAAACTGACACCGTCGCGATAAGGCAGCACCACGATGTCCGCGGCACAGAAGTTGGCGGAAACTTCGTCCGCGGTGATGTACCCTGTCCAATGGACGCGGTCGCTCAACCCCATGTCTTGAATAGACTGCTCAACGCGCTGTAAATAGGCGCGATTGGTCAGGTCGCTGGCCCCCACCTGGCCGCCGATCATCAACAGATGCACCGGCACGCCCAAAGCAGCCAACCGCGCCACCGCCAGCATTAGTTCCTCGCCACCCTTGCTGTCATTCAAGAAACCAAAATAGGCCAACAAAAGATCGTTTTCGCCCACGCCCCAGGCTGCGCGTTGTGTTGCGCGCTGAAAATCGGTCGGCGAGTTGGGCTGAATGTTAGCACCAATCGGCACTTCGTACATCTTGCCGGCCACAGCCGGTTCGCTACGCAAGCGCGCTTCGTCCTCGGCATTGGTAACGATCACCGCGTTGGCATGATCTGCCAGCGCCAGGTTGGCGCGCCAACGCAACGGCCCAGCCTTGGGGAAAATGTACGGCGTGCGTAGGTCGTGGAAAGTTACGGCGGTTGCCGGTGACTGCTTCACCTTGCGCAGTGCGCGTGGCAGCAGGTTGATTGCCGGATGCACGTCATACGCGGCCGACTGGTACTGGATGTGTACGACATCGGGCTGCACCTCGCGTACGACGCTCTGCACATGGCGCGCCAGGCCCCAACGCCAATTTGTGATGTCGGCATACACATCATCAATTCCGCTGGGGATCAAATGGGCCGGGCCAGCTTTGTTGCTGGTCAGAACATGCACATCTACCCCGCGCTGCGTCAACGCGACACCGAGCGACCAGGTATAATCACCCACGCCGCCCTGCATCGGTGGAAATTCGCCAGTGATAAATAAAACGCGCATAGTGTACACAGTCTACCCGAAGTGTGCTTGAAGTCAAATCATTCGTGCAGCCCAGAGCGCAGCACGTCGGCATACGCGGCCATGCGCTCGCGACGCATGGGCTGCTGGGGGCGTTGAGCCGGTATTACGAAGCCAGCCAGCCATTTGGCGGCTTCTTCCAGCCATTGAAAGACAAAAGTCAGCAGCACAAAGCTATGCACAATGAACGCAGCGGCCGCGCCGTGGTATTTACGCACATAGCGCACGCGCGAGCGATAAAAACGCTTGTGCCGCGCGGCCACCACTTGCTCACTCGACTTGCCTTCGTAGTGTGTCACTACTGCTGCGGGCAGATAGATCACACGCCAGCCCGCAGTGACGGCGCGGTGGCACAAGTCCAGCTCTTCTGAGTACATAAAAAAGCCTTCATCGAAGCCGCCAATCTGGTCGAGTACTGCCCGCCGCACCAACATACACGCACCCACTACCCAATCCACCTCGCTCACCGCGTCATCGGGGCGATCCAGCATGTAATAGCGGCTCAAAACGCGGTTGCGCGGCCACCAGCGTTGCAGTACCGTGCTTTCCAGCAAGAAGGTCGCCAGTGTGGGAAAGCGGCGGCGCGAGGACTGCAAGCTGCCATCGCCGTAGCGCAACTGCGGGCCGATGATGCCGACTTGCGGCTGCGCGGCTGCATAGGTGAGCATTTGTTGCAACGCGCCTGCGGCTAGCTCGGTGTCCGGGTTCAAAAACAGCACATATTGCCCGCGGCTGACCGCCAGCCCCTGGTTGTTGCCGCGAGTGAAGCCTGCGTTACCTGAATTGGCAATCACGCGCACCCACGGGAACTCGCGGGCCAGCATAGCCACACTGTCGTCCGACGAGGCATTATCCACGACGATAACCTCGGCGGTCCAGCCTGGCCCGCGGCTGGCTGGCTTCCCCGTAGCTCCTGCCGCGATAAACAAAGCGTCGCTGTCGACAATAGATTGCAGACAGCGACGCAGCAAGTCCCGCACGTTCCAGTTGACGATGATTACCGACAACTCTGGCGCTGGTTGGTTCATTACACGTTACGCATCACTACGTAATCGGCCAGGGTGAGCAAGCCATCGCGGTAGGGGCTGGCCGGCCAGCTAGCCAGGCAGGCTTTGGCCGTGTCAATAAACTGGACGGCTTCGACGCGGGTGGCGTCAATGGCTGACGATGCACCGATGGCTGTAATCAGCTCGCCCAGCAGATGCCCGTTGCTGCGCCCTTCGGTCGAGGCGACCATCACTTGCGTTGCTTCCGGGTGCGTTTGTAGATAGTAGAACACGGGCAGAGTGACTGTACCCTGGCGCAAATCGCCGCCTACGGGCTTGCCAACCTTGTTCGGATCGCCCACGAAGTCCAGAATGTCGTCCATGATCTGGAAAGCCATGCCCACGTTGTGCCCGTAGTCGCGCAGCAGGCTGATTTCTTCCTCTGACGCGTGCCCCAGCACCGCGGCGGCTTCGGTGGCCGCGGCAAACAGCGCAGCAGTCTTGCCGTAAATGCGCTCGTAGTAGGCATCCTTCGGTTGTGACCAGTTGCGCAGCGCGTACATCTGCCGCAATTCCCCTTCGACAATCGTCATCAGGGTCTGCGAAAAGATCTTCATTACGCGGATGTTGTCGGTTTCGGCGGCGAAAAAGGCCGCGCGGGCAAAGACAAAGTCACCGGCGAGGATGGTTGCGCCCTGGCTCCACGACGCGTTGAGCGTGGCCTGCCCGCGACGCAGCAGCGAGCCGTCAATCACATCATCATGTACCAGGGTCGCGGAATGCAACATTTCGACCGCGGCGGCCAGCGAAACGACCTTGCTGCTGTCCGCATCCGGGTAAAGTTTGCTAATCAGCAGGGCCAGGGCCGGGCGCAGGCGCTTGCCGCCGCTGTCGAGCAACAGGTTGATCGCTCCTGCCAGCGGCGCGAACACCTCGTCTGTCGCTTGCATCTTGTTATTGACTCGTTTCAGATCGTCTGACACAAGTCCGAGCGCTTCAACATGGCTACTCAACGTGGGTTGTCTCCTCGCGGACGGCGCATGGCCGGGCTGTTCAAAGAAGGGGGGAGTCAAAGCCGGGTGATCCAGCACGCCGGTATCGTTTTGGTACAAGTTAATTATGTCTTTCTACGGCAAGCTTGGCAAATACAGCCTGGGCAAGCTGCGTAGTGCTGTGGGCTACCGTGGCAATCTCCACACCTTGAATGTCGGCCAGGCCTTGGGCGATCAAAGGAATGTAGGCCGGCTCGTTGCGTTGGCCGCGGTGCGGGTGCGGCGTCAGATAGGGGGCGTCGGTTTCCAGCATCAGGCGATCTAGCGGCAGTTGTGCCAGCAGGCCTTGCAGCGCCTTGGCATTGCGAAAGGTCAACGGCCCACCGAAAGAAAGCACCATATTCCAGCTAAAAACCTCCTCGGCGAGTGCCAGATCGCCTGCATAGGCGTGAAGTACGCCCAGCATAGCATCTTTTCCGCGTTGTTTCTGTGCGCCAGTTACCCATTTGCGCAAAATATCACGCAAATCAGCGTGCGCATCTCGGCAATGGACCACAACGGGCAAGTCCAGTCGCGCGGCCAGTTCAAGCTGTGCTTCAAAAGCGGCCCATTGCTGCGCGTGCGACACCCGTTCCCAGTAGTAGTCCAGGCCGATTTCGCCAATGGCAACGACTTTGGGATGTGCGGCCAGCACAGTTAACTCGGCGACAGTAGCGGCCGCGAAATCGGCTGTGTCGTTTGGATGCACACCCACCTGCGCGTACACGCCCGCGTGCTGTTCGGCCAGCTCAATCGCCTGCTGGCTGGTCGCCACATCTATCGCCGGGTTGATGATTATCTCCACGCCTGCCGCGCGGGCGCGCCCGATCACGTCCGCGCGGTCGGCGTCAAACTGCTCAAGGTTCAGGTGGCAGTGCGTGTCAATGAACATGAGTGAGGCAATCCGATGAATTGGTAAACTTTTTTGCAACCAAGCTACCAACTCCTAATTTACTCTCTTTACTTCAATCCGGCGATCTCCAGGCCGCCATCCAGGATAGCGGGCAGGAGGTCTTGACGGGTGGTCTCGCTGTACACGCGCACAATCGGCTCGGTGCCGCTGAAGCGGATCAGCAAAAAGCCGCCGTCTTCCAGATAGTACTTATAGCCGTCCATGCCGTTGAAACCGGTGATCTTCAGCCCGGCCACGCTGGCGGGACGGGCCGCATCCAGACGCTGCTTGGCCAGTGGGCGCTTTTCGCTGGGAAAGCGGGTGTCAATGCGATTGTAGTAGAAACGGTTCCCTACTTCCTCGAACAGCATGTCCACCAGCTCCGATGGCTTTTTACCTGTCTGCACCATAAAATCGAGGAAAAGCAGCGCGGCCAGAATGCCATCGCGCTCCGGCAAGTGGTCACCGAAAGCATAACCACCGCTTTCCTCGCCGCCGATCATTGCGTCGGTTTCCAGCATCTTGGGGGCCACGAATTTAAAACCGACGCCCACCTCGTAGACATCCGCGCCGTACTTTTTACCAAGAATGTCCAACATACCGGTGGTAGACAGCGCCTTGACGATGGGGCGATGGTCGCCGCGCAGCTTGAGCAGATACAACGCCATCAAGCCATAGGCGCGCAATTGGTCAATAAACTCGCCCTTTTCATCAATCAGGCCCAGCCGGTCGGCGTCACCGTCGTTGATAACCCCCACATCCGCGTGTTCGCGCTTGACTGCAGCCAGGCCCGCGTCCACGTTCGGGCGGATCGGCTCAGGACGATCCATTTCCGGGAAGGTGGGATTCGTGCCGCCATGCACGACGATCACCTGCGTCTTGCCGCCCTTCAGGATGTCGTCCAGCCAGCCGGAGCCGTTGCCCCACATCGCATCATAGACGATGCGCAGCCCGGCGTCCTTGATGCGGTCCACATCCACTAGCTCGCGGACGCGTGCGAGGTAAGCCGGCTTGGGGTCGAAGGGACGTAGCAAGCCTACTGCTTCCGCCTGTTCTGCGGGAATACGCCGCACCCCGGCCATCGTGGGCGGGATCAGGGCTTCGATCTGCTGCAAGCCGTCGGGATCAATCGCGCCGCCCGCGGGGTTGCGCACCTTGAAGCCGTTGTCCGGGGGTGGGTTGTGGCTGGCGGTGATATTGATCGCGCCCAGCGCGCTGTGATGAACCACCTGGAAAGAAATGGCAGGGGTTGGCGTGGGGCCTTCACAGAAAAACACGGGAATGCCGTTGCCAGTAACCACTTCCGCCGCGGCCAGAGCAAAGGCGCGTCCGGAAAAACGCTTGTCGTGGCCGATCACGACTCCGCGCGCCAGGTCTGCGGGCTTGGTAATGTCGCGCAGATAGCTGGCAAAGCCCTGCGCGCAGCGCCGCACGTTATCGAAGGTATAATCTTCGCCGATGCGCCCGCGCCAGCCGTCCGTACCGAAAATGATGTCGTTCATGGGGTGTGTCTCCCGTTGTCGGTATTCAGTGCGCAGTATCCGGTAGACAGTTCCGGATGCCGCAGACTGAATACTGGTTACCGTATCCTGGATACGGCTGTCACAACTGTGTGCAAAATAGCCTGCGCTTCGTTGCGCAGTGTTTCTTTCGTTTGTCCCGCGCCCTGGATCATCACCCGCACCACCGGCTCGGTGCCGGAATAGCGCACATTGATCAAGGTATCGGGGCCGAGTGCAGCATGTGAGCGGGTAATCTGCTCCTGCACTGCGGACAATTCTTCCAGCGGCGGCTTGCTGGATACATTGGCCTTTTCCAACACCTGCGGCACTTTGGTCAGCACGCTGTTCGCCAGATCGGAAAAATGCCGGCCGCGGCTGTCCAACAGCAGACGGCTCATGCGCAGCGCGGTGTACAGGCCGTCGCCGGTGGTCAGTCCATGCTCGAACAGAATAATGTGGCCTGATTGTTCGCCACCGAGGACATGCCCGCCCTCGCGCATCGCCTGTGACACCCACTTGTCGCCGACATCGGTGCGCTTCAGGGTTACGCCGATATCGCGCAGCGACAAATCCAGCCCCAGATTCGCCATCTGCGTGGTGACCACCGCGTTGCCGGCCAGCTTGCCTTGCGCCAGCAGGTCGCGCGCCAGAATCGCCAGGATATAGTCGCCGTCGCGCTCCACGCCGGTGTCGTCCACAAATTTACAGCGATCCGCGTCGCCGTCGAAAACAAATCCGATGTCAGCCATTGCAGCCAGCACAGCCTGCCCGGCGCGGCGGGGGCCATCGCCCTCGGTGCCGCAGTTGACGTTGATGTTGACGCCGTTCGGCCAGACGTTCAGCGCCACGACCTCGGCTCCGAGACGGCGAAACACCTCAGGGGCGAGATACGAGGCCGCGCCGTTGGCGCAGTCCAGCACGACACGCAAGCCGCGCAGCGCGCCCGGCCCACCGAACGCGTGCAACATGTGGTTAACATAGGCTTCGCCCAGGTCACGCGTGTTCTGCACGATGCCGGATTGGCCGTTTTCGTGCCAGTCCAGTTCCTCCTGCAACGCCAACTGCTCGATGCGCAGCTCCAGCTCGTCGCTGGCCTTGAAGCCGACACCGTCAAAGACCTTGATGCCGTTGTCCCAATAGGGGTTGTGCGATGCGGAGATGACGATGCCGAACGCGGCGGCGGTGTGTGCAGCCAGGTAGCTGACGCCAGGCGTGGAGAATTCGTCGAGCAGCAACACGTCAGCACCCTGGGCGAGGATGCCGCCCAGCAGCGCGCTTTCCAGCATCGAGCCAGAGCGGCGCGTGTCGCGGCCGACCAGCACCACGGGCGTTGTGCTGCGCTCACGCGCTAGATGACCAATCGCGCGGCCCAGCCGCAGGGTGAATTCAGGGGTCAACGGCCATTCGCCCGCACGGGCGCGAATGCCGTCTGTGCCGAATAAGCGTGGTTTCATGGGTGAATAGGGAAGAAGTGGTGAGATGAATGCGTAACCGGTAACCTGGATTTCACTGTACAGGCTGCAAGGACGTCCATTCCGGGTTACATGTTACGATTTAGCCGTGCAGCACGCGCGGCGTGTGTCCATTGCGTTGGTTGGCTTCCAGGTCAGAGTCTACCATGATGCGCACGAGTTCGGCGAAGGTCACCGATGGCTCCCAGCCCAGCTTGGTGCGCGCTTTGCTGGAATCGCCCACGAGCAAGTCCACTTCGGCGGGGCGCATGAAGCGCGGGTCTTGCACAACGAATTCGCGCCAGTCCAGCCCAACGTAGCTAAACGCGACTTCGCAGAACTCCTGCACCGAGTGGGTTTCGTTGGTGGCGATCACGTAATCGTCCGGCTCGTCCTGCTGCAACATCAGCCACATCGCGCGCACGTAGTCGGGCGCGTAGCCCCAGTCGCGGCGGGCATCGAGATTGCCGAGGCGTAACTCATGTTCCATTCCCAGTTTGATGCGCGCGACCGCGTTGGTAATTTTGTGCGTGACGAACTCCAGACCGCGGCGCGGGCTTTCGTGGTTGAACAGGATGCCAGAGCAAGCAAAGAGATCGTAGCTTTCGCGGTAGTTGATGGTGATCCAGTGGCCGTAAACCTTGGCGACACCGTAGGGCGAACGCGGGTAGAGTGGCGTGCTTTCGCGCTGAGGCACTTCCTGCACCTTGCCGAACATTTCGCTGCTGCTGGCCTGGTAGAAACGCACGTTCGGCTTGACCAGCCGGATCGCGTCGAGCAGGCGGGTAACGCCGAGCGCGGTGAATTCGCCCGTCAGCACCGGCTGCTGCCATGAGGTGGGCACGAAGCTCTGCGCGGCGAGGTTGTACACTTCGTCGGGCTGATGTTCTTCGAGGATGTTGATCAGCGAGACCTGATCGAGCAGGTCGCCCTGCACGAGGGTAACTTCATCCTGAAACTGGTGAATGCGGTCGAAATTGATGGTGCTGGAGCGACGCACCATGCCGAGGACATCGTAGCCCTGTGACAACAAAAATTCGGCCAGATAGGAACCATCCTGGCCGGTAATACCGGTAATTAATGCTTTGGGCATAGTTTTCCTTGAATGACGATTTAAGAATTACGAATGCAACGAATGAAACGTTTTTGGCTGACGGTATTCATCCGGTTATTATTTACTGGTCACGGGCCGCAGCTCGGCAGGTGTCGGATCGGTTGCACCGGTTGCCACCTGCTCGCGCCAGTAGTCCAGCACATCCAGCAGGCTTTGCTGGAAAGGGATTTGCGTGTGCCAGCCGGTGTCGCGTGCGATGCGTTGGCAGTCAGCTACCATTAACGGCACATCCACGGTGCGGGCGCGGGTGGTGTCCTGCGTGACGTCAATCGGCACGGCCGCAGCAGCCAGCAGAATATCAAGCAGCTCCTGCACGGAATGGGCTTCGCCCGATCCCATGTTGTACACTTCGCCCGGCTTGCCCGCGGTGAGCGCCAGATGATAGCCGCGGACGATGTCGCGCACATCGCTGAAATCGCGCGCCACCTCCAATGTGCCGACAGCCATCGTGCGCGGGCGCAGTCCGGCTTCGATCTCGGCAATCTGAGACGCGAAATCGGATGCAACAAAGCCGCGCCGCTGCCGCGGGCCAATGTGGTTGAACGGACGCACTCGCACCGCTTCCACCTGATGACAGAGCCAGTACTGTAAGCCTAGCAGGTCTTGCGTCACTTTGCTGACGGCATAAGGTGTGGTCGGACGAAATGGGGTGTCTTCGTTCAGCGGCAAATCTGCGGGGGTGATTGCACCGTATTCTTCGCTGGAACCAACCACCAGGGTGCGGCAGGACTTGCCCAGTTGCGCTGCGGCTTCCAGCACGTTAAGCTGGGCACGGATGTTGTTTTCCAGCGTGAACCACGGATCCACACGCGAGAGCGAGGGAATGGGCTGGGCGGCGAGGTGGAAAATATAGTCGGGCTGTGTTTCTTCGACGATGAAGCGCACGACTTCCAGACGCGATAACTCTGCGGGGAACAGCGTCAGCTGGTCGCGCAGGTGGCCGATGTTGTCCAGCCTGCCGTACACTGTACCAGCAATCTGCCAATCAGTATGTTCAAGCAAATATTCGGTGAGATGGCTTCCAACAAAGCCCGAAATGCCAGTGATGAGTGCCCGTGTCATTTCTCGATCCGTCCTATGGTCGTTGCGTGCTGGCATTATACCGTACACAAAGGCCGCTAGACAATCTGGCATGAAACGCAAAACGTGAAACGCGGGAAGTCCATACGTTTCACGTTTTGCAGTAACCAAAGAAGTCACCGGGACGTAAGTCCTGGTGATTTTACTTTCAGGCCAGTCCCGCAGCGTTGCGCAGAGCTGCGGCCTTGTCGGTGCGCTCCCACGGTGCATCAATGTCGTTGCGGCCAAAGTGACCATAGGCAGCCGTCGCGCGGTAGATCGGGCGGCGCAGGTCCAGGTCGCGGATAATCGCGGCCGGGCGCATATCAAAATGTTCGTTGATCAGCTCGACAATGCGCTCGTCCGGAATATTACCGGTGCCGAAGGTTTCGACGCTGACCGAGATCGGGCGCGCCACACCGATGGCGTAGCTGATTTGCAGCTCAACACGGCTGGCCAGACCCGCGGCCACGCAATTCTTGGCTACATAGCGGGCCATGTACGCGCCGGAGCGGTCCACCTTTGTCGGGTCTTTGCCGCTGAACGCGCCGCCGCCGTGCCGGGCCATACCGCCGTAGGTGTCCACGATGATCTTGCGACCGGTCAGGCCGGCGTCGCCCATCGGGCCACCAATGACAAAGCGGCCGGTGGGGTTGACGAAGATCTTGGTGTCGGCATCCAGCAGTTCCGCCGGAACAACGGCGTTGATCACGTGCTCGATGACATCGGCACGGATTTGCGGCTGGTCTACTTCGGGTGCGTGCTGGGTGGAGATGACGATGGCATCCACGCGCTGCGGCTGGCCGAAAGCATATTCAATCGTTACCTGGCTCTTGCCGTCGGGGCGCAGATACTCCAGCGTGCCGTCCTTGCGCACTTCGGTCAGGCGCTTGGTGAGCGCATGTGCCAGTGCAATCGGCATCGGCATCAGTTCCGGGGTTTCGTTGCAGGCAAAACCGACCATCATACCCTGGTCGCCGGCGCCGGTGGCCTCGATCTGGTCATCGGTCATTTCGCCGGTCTTGTGTTCCAGCGCCTCGTCCACGCCCAGGGCGATGTCCGCGGACTGCTCCTTGAGCGAGACGATCACGCCGCAGGTTTCGGCGTCGAAGCCGAACTTGCCGCGGGTATAGCCGATCTCAGTCACCACCGTGCGCGCCAGCGCGCCGATGTCGGCATAGGTATTGGTGGTGATTTCGCCCATCACCAGCACGAGGCCGGTGGTGACGGAGGTTTCGCACGCCACGCGTGCGTTGGGGTCGTCTTTGATAATGGCGTCCAGCACAGCATCGCTGATCTGGTCGCACATCTTGTCGGGGTGGCCTTCCGTCACCGATTCCGAGGTGTAATACAACTTCGGCGACGTCATAAAAGTGGTGCTCATAAAACGCTTCTCCTGAAAACTAACTATTTGGCAATCAACAGATGATCGTACTGCGTACTACGTATTGCTTTTGCGTAATCCAGAATGGATTTTGGTGGCTACCAAAGATGTCAAGTCTGAATTTACGTAGTACGCAGTAGGCAGTACAGTCTACGTTCCCTCTGTCCACGAGGCGAGGTAGTTCACCTGCTCATCAGTGAGGACATCAATGCGCACGCCCATCGCTTCCAGCTTCATGCGGGCGATTTCCTTGTCCATCTCTTCCGGTACGGAGTAGACGTCGTTGGCCAGCTCGCTGGCGTGCTCGCGCATGTAGACCGCGCTCAGGGCCTGGTTGGCGAAGCTCATGTCCATTACGCTCGCCGGATGGCCTTCGGCCGCGGCTAAGTTGACCAGACGGCCTTCACCGGCCAGGTAGAGGCGGCGACCATCGTTCAGCACGTACTCATCGAGCTGATGGCGTACACGCCGCCATTCGCTGCTCATGCCTTCCAGTTCGGGGATATTGATTTCGACGTTGAAATGGCCGGAGTTTGCCATGATCGCGCCGTCTTTCATCACCTCGAAGTGGCTCTTGTCGAAGACGTGAATGTCGCCGGTAGCGGTGCAGAAGATGTCGCCGATCTTGGCGGCGTCCATCATCGGCATCACCAGGAAGCCGTCCATCACTGCTTCCAGCGCCTTGAGCGGGTCTATTTCCGTCACGATTACGTTGGCGCCGAGACCCTTGGCACGCATAGCGATGCCGCGGCTGCACCAGCCGTAGCCGCCGACCACGAAGTGTTTGCCCGCCAGCAGGATGTTGGTGGCGCGGATGATGCCGTCAATCGTGCTTTGACCGGTGCCATAACGATTGTCGAACAGGTGCTTGGTCATGGCGTCGTTGACCGCCATCACGGGGTACTTTAGAGCGCCGTCCTTGGCCATGGCCTTCAGACGGATCACGCCCGTGGTGGTTTCCTCGGTGCCGCCGACGATGTACTCCAACAAATTAGGCCGCTCGCTGTGCAGCGTTGCCAGCAGGTCGCAGCCGTCGTCCATGGTCATGTTGGGTTTGAAGTCCAACGCGGCATGCAGGTGCTGGTAGTAGGTTTCGTTGTCCTCGCCCTTGATGGCGTACACGGGCATTTCATTGTAGGCCACCAGCGCCGCGGCGATGTCGTCCTGGGTACTGAGTGGGTTGCTGGCGGTCAGCACCACGTCCGCGCCACCGGCTTGCAGCACGCGCATCAGGTTACCGGTTTCGGCAGTTACATGCAGGCAGGCGCTCAGGCGCATCCCTTCCAGCGGGCGCTCCTTGGCAAAGCGCTGCTCAATGATGTTGAGCACGGGCATTTCGCGCGCAGCCCACTGCATACGGAAGCGGCCCTGTTCAGCCAGGTTGATGTCTTTGATGTCGTAATTCACGAAAATGTACCTCTTTGAAAGTTAGTAAACAAGGGAATAGCAGACAAGGAGACAGGGAGACAAGTAAACAGGGAGACAAGTAAACAAGGAGACAAGGAGAACACCTTGTGTACTTATATACTTGTTTACTTGTGTACTTATATACTTGTTTACCTGTATACCTGTATACTACTCCCTTCCACAAACGGGCCATGCACGGCATAGCCCAGTTTTTCATAGATATGGCGGGCGGCAGGGTTGCGCTGGTTTACATTTAACACAACCTGCAAGCCCGCAGCCAGCAGTTCAGCGGTGACAGCGTTGCTGACGAGCGTGCCCAGGCCGCGCCCGCGCGCCTGCGGGTGTGTCATCACATTGCCAACAGCCGCCACGCGCAGCGTTCGCGCCACCAGATGCGTGCCGGCCATTGCCAGCAGCGCGCCGGTGTGGGGGTCCACAGCACCGTAGAAGACGCCGTCAGTCACTTGCGCCGCGTCGAAGGCGTCCGGCGCAAACGCTCCGCCGTGCGCGATCAGTGCGGCCATCCGCGGCACATCCACCGGGGCCAGGCGACGCAAGCGCACACCGTGCGCACTGCGTTCGACCGGGCGGAAAGTCTGCGGCGACACCGCCATGCGCAGCATCGGCTCCAGCTCACCACCTGCGAACTGAAAGCGCGTGGCGAGTAACGGCACATGCGCCACCGCGGCGGTGAGAAAAACACGATTGGGCAGATCGGCCTGCTTCAGCAACACGGCCACGCCCGCCGCGCTGCCCAATGTCAACACAATGGGCGGATCGAGACGGCGGTAGACCAGCAGCAACGCTTCCGGCTCGTCTTCGTCCGCGGCCTGTGCCAGATACCAGGTGCAGAAGGGCCTCTGCTCTGGTTCCAAGTCGCCCAGTGCATACGCGCCGAAGATCGGGTCGCGCTGCAAGAAGCGATAAAGACGGGAGGTGTCAGTTGTTAAGGTGGTTTGTAGCACGCAGCAGGTAACTCAGAACGCGTAAAGGCGTGAATGGGGTGATGGTTGCGTACTACGTATTGCGTATTGCTTACTACATACTGCGTATTGCGTATTCGGAAATGGTATCCACTTTGGACACAACACGCAGTACGTAATAGTAATCCGTTTAGCCAGCCAAAGCCCGCAAGTCCGTGTTACGGGTTACAGGCTATCTGCCCAGCAAATCCGCCAACTCCGGCGCGTCGCCGTAGGTGGCGCGGTAGCGCGCCACGAACTCCGGCAGCGTGTAGTGATGATTCATCGTGCCGTGTTGCTCGATGACATAAGCCGCGGCCAGGCTGCCCAGCCGACAGGTCACGTCCCACGGGTAGCCGCGCACCAGGCCGGTGAGCAGGCCGGCACGGTAGGCATCGCCTACGCCGGTCGGCTCAACCACGTTGGCCGAGGCCACCGCGGGCACAAACAGCTCACCCGTGCGCGTGATGACCTTCGATCCCTGCGCGCCCAGCGTCACCACAATCGTGCCGACGCGGTCAAGGATATCGTCCTGGGTCAGGCCGGTTTTCTGGCGGATCAGCTCGTATTCGTATTCGTTGACGGTGAGGATCCACGCGCCTTGCATGGATGCGCGCAGGTCGGGGCCGTCCACGCGGGCGAGTTGCTGGCTGGGGTCGTAGATAAAGGGTATGTCCAGCTCGCGGCATTCCTGCGCGTACTTGTACATGGCTGCCGGATCGTTGGGCGAGATGATGACCACATCACCGGCGTTCAGGTCCAGGTCGTGGAGCGACAGCTCGCGCGCCCGCGCCATCGCGCCTGTGTGAAAACTGGCGATCTGGTTGTGGTCGAGGTCGGTAATCACGCTGAACGTGGCAGTAAATTCGTCCTGAAAAATGCCCATATCAGCCGTGTCCACGCCTTGCGCTTCCAGCCACTCGCGGTATTCACCGAAATCCTTACCGGCCGCGCCCAGCAGCTTGGGCCGGTTGCCCAGCAGCGCCAGGCTATAGGCAATGTTGGGGCCGATGCCGCCGCGGAAGCTCTGTTTGCTGTCCACCAGAAAGCTGACGCTCAGCTTATGCAGGTGTTCCGGCAAGATTTGCTCGCGAAAGCGGCCGGGAAAGGTCATCAGATAATCGTAAGCTACGGAACCGGTAACGATGATGGTCATGGGTCGCTCGGTAAACAAGGAGACAGGGACCCAAGCAGGCAGGGAGTTTGCCCTTGCGTACTTGTTTACGACCTGTTTTCTTGTCTACTTGTCTCCTTTTCTACTTTCTTTATCCGCGCCCGCGCCAGCGCGCAGTAGGCTTCGGATACGTCATAGCCAATGTAATGGCGGTTAGTTTGCACCGCGGCGACAGCCGTCGCGCCCGCGCCCATGAAGGGATCGAGTACTACGTCGCCCGGTTGGGTGTACAGTTTGATCAAACGGCGGGGCAGTTCCACCGGGAAGGGTGCGGGATGGTCAATGCCCGATTCGGTGGTCATCCACCACACGTCGTCGCCCGACTGGCTGAAATATTGCCAGGCTGCCCGCGCCAGCGATTCGGCAGTCCAGTCATCGTCTTTGCCGCGCTTTTGCGCTTCACGCAGCTTGCCAGCCAGCTTGCGCTGTAACTCAGCCAGACTGCGCCCGTTTGTCTCTTCTGCGCTCTCTTGACTGTTTACTGGTAACTGTTTCCGGCTAACTTCCTCCGGTCGCCAAATACTGCGCGTCCAGTCCACGAACTCGCCGCCGCTGATGCCGGTTTTGCTGCCGCCAGACAGCCGGAACTGCTCTTTGGAAAAGACCATGATGTATTCGTGCACATCGCGCAACACCGGGTCGCTGCTGCTGGCAAAACTGCCCCAAGCCGTACTGATGCCGACGCTGGAACCTTTGTCCCAGATGATTTCGCCGCGCATCTGCCAGTGTTGGCCTTCGTCGCGGCCCAGCCGCAACAATTCTGCGGTGATCAGCGCATTGAGCGGCAGATACGGCTTGCGATCCGTGTTCGCCACGTTGATGCACAGGCGTCCGCCGGGCACCAGCACGCGGTAACACTCGCGCCACACCTCGTTCAGATAGGCCAGGTAGGCGTCCAGTGGCAGATTGTCGTCGTGCGTAGCGTAGGCCTTGCCCACGTTGTACGGCGGCGACGTCACGACAAGCTGCACCGACGCATCGCCCACTTCGGCCATACGTCGCGAATCGGTGCAGTAAATGGTGTCGTAAAGCATGAGTAGAAGCCAGTTAACCTGTAACCCAGAGTTGACATCTGTGGCTGCAGGAGTGTTAATCAGAGTGACGCGTTGCGTATTCTCGCCTCCGCTGCCTCTTTGGCGCGGCGCAGGCTTTGTGTGAAGGGGGGATAGCAAATTCCCTCTTCGGTGACGATGCCGGTCAGATACCGATTCGGTGTCACGTCGAAGGCGGGATTGTACACTGGCACGCCATGCGGCGCAATCTGTGCGCCGTCCACAATCGCGACCTCCTCCCACGAACGTTCTTCGATGGGGATTTGGTCGCCGGTGGGCGTGTCGAGGTCAATCGTCGAAGCCGGCGCAACGCAGTAACAAGGGATGCCGTTTTCCTTGGCCAGCACCGCCAGCTTGTAGGTGCCGATCTTATTCGCCACGTCGCCGTTGGCGGCCACGCGATCCGCGCCGAACAGCACCACATCCACCTTGCCGGTGCGCATCAGCGGGCCGGACGCGCTGTCTGCGATCAGGTGCATGGGGATGCCCGCTTCCATCAGCTCCCATGCGGTCAGACGCGCGCCTTGCAGCCGCGGGCGGGTTTCGTCCACCCACACATGGATGGGATTGCCCGCTTCCCAGGCGGCACGCACCACTCCCAGCGCCGTGCCATAGTCCACAGTTGCCAGCGAGCCGGTGTTACAGTGGTGCAGGATGTTCGCGCCATACGGCACAACCGACGCGCCGTGGGCGCCCATCTGTCGGTTGATCGCCACATCCTGATCGGCCAGGCGTTGCGCTTCGGCCAGCAAAGCCGAACGAATGTCATCCAGGTTGGGCAGCACCAGATTTTCGGCCAGCGTGAGCAGCCGGTTGGTAGCCCAGGCCAGGTTGATAGCCGTGGGGCGCGCAGCATCCAACACCTGCTTGGCGGCACGCAAATCAGCCAGCAGGCTCGCGCGATCAATGGCCGGGCTTTGCTGCGCGGCCAGGGCCATACCGAACCCACCCGCCGCGCCAATGGCCGGCGCGCCACGAATCACCATGTCGGTGATTGCGTTCGCCACCGCGCGCACATCGTTATAGGAGGCGATTTCGAACTGCAAAGGCAGCAGGCGCTGGTCAATCATCTTGACCTGACCATCTTCCCACCAAATCGTCCGCATCGTCAACCATCCTTAATCTGATCGAATACAAAAAAAGCACGCTCCGAGGAGCGCGCCAACGAAGGGCTTGCCTCTCATCTTTCAGGCTGGCAAGAAACAACCACCTGACGGACTTGGCACCACGATTCGGTAACCAGTATCCAGCATCCAGTGTTCAGTATCCGGTATTCAGTGTTTTGCACTGTTTACTGTTTGCTGTTTACTGGTAACTGACCACTGGTCACCATCCGGTTGCCGAGGCATCATCGGGCCGTTCCCTCCGCCTCTCTGGATGGGAGTCCAGCTATGCAATTTTACTGCGCGTGGAAATGTAGCACAAGGGGAAGGATTTGTCAAAAGCATACAGTCGGAACAGCAATTCCAAACAAGATCTGTGAGTGGTGGAAGCGGGGAATAAGCCGCACTTTGAGCGGCCTCCTTGCAAGCGCAGGCATCTCACTGCGATAGAAATTGCGTCTTCCCCTTCTTGCTAGATCACCTCGCCGCGCTTGATGACTGTTTCTACCAGGTTGGTTCCGTAACGATAGCCTAGATGACGATAGTCGGGGATATCCAGGATTAAAACGTCAGCCTGCTTGCCTGCTTCCAGGCTGCCCAAGTGTGCGCCCAGGTTCAGCGCATGGGCCGCGTTAATGGTGGCTGCATTGATCGCCTCGGCCGGGGTCAGCTTGAGATAGCGGCAAGCCAGCGCGATGATGAATTGCATCGATTCGCACCAACTCGTGCCGGGGTTCAGGTCGCTGGCCAGCGCCAGCGCGCCGTTCATGTCCACCAGGCGGCGCGCGCGCGTGTAGTCGTGATGGCCTAGACCGAAGGGTGTGCCGGGCAGGGAAACGGCAATCGTGTTGGAGGCGGCCAGCGCGGCCAGTTGCTCGTCGGTGGTACTGACCAGGTGATCGGCGCTTGTTGCGCCCAGTTCGGCGGCCAGCATGGCCCCGCCAATCGGCTCGAATTCGTCGGCGTGCAACTTCAGGCCGAGGCCCAGCGCGCGGGCGGCTTCGAGGATGCGCCGCGACTGGGCGATATCGAAAACGCCCGCTTCGCAGAAAACGTCGCAGAAGTCGGCACCGCGAATCTGGTAAGAGCCGCGGTCGCTTTCCACGGTGTAGACCAAATCAGCCACCGCGGGCAACATGTCGTTGACGACCAAATCCACATACGCATCGGTGCGGCCCTGATAGTCCGCGGGCACGGCGTGCGCGCCGAGGAAGGTCGGCACCAGGTCCATGGGATGCTCCTCGTCCAGCAGACGGATCGCGTCGAGCATCTTGAGTTCGCTGTCCAAATCCAGTCCGTAGCCGGTCTTGACCTCGGCGGTGGTTGTGCCGTGCGCCATCATGGCATCAAGGCGCGGCAGCGTTTGCGCGATCAACTCGTCGAGGCTGGCTGCGCGCGTGGCGCGCACGGTGCTCATAATGCCCCCGCCTGCCTGCATGATCTCCATGTACGTGGCCCCGGCGATGCGTCGCTCAAACTCGTTGGCGCGGTCGCCTGCCCACAGCAAATGCGTGTGGGGATCAACAAAGCCGGGCAACACCACCTTGCCGCTGGCATCCAGCAGCAGTACGCTGTCGGGGTCATCAAGCTGAGCGAGCAGATCAGCGGTTGTGCCGACGGCAACGATTTCACCACCGGCAATTGCCAGCGCGCCATCTTCGATCAGGCCAAGCTCAGCCAACGCCGGGCCGCGCTTGGGACCATCGGAACTGGCACAGGTCAGTAGTTGGGCAGCATTGTGGATTAGCAGATCGGCGTGCATGAGAACTCCTTGAGTGGGCGGTTGGGTTGGTGGCATACTACCATTGGCCGCGAGAGCCGTCAAGCTGTTGGGTACCCTCAATGCGCGGGCTGGTTGTCTCGGCCAGTGCGATGCTGGCTGTCCCGCTTCGGAGGCGCTGCATGAACTGGTCTGTGCGTGCAAGCGGCTCTGACCAGCCCAGGCGCAGCGAAAGCTCGGCTAGCTGCGGTACGGCCATTCCCCAGCGGGTATCGCTCAACACATGCGCGGGCGCGCCGTCGGCCACGACCCGCCCGGCAGCCAACACCACGACACGGTCGAACCAGTCCGCTACAAATTCGGCGTCGTGGCTGATCACCAACACGGTCTTGCCCTGATTGTGCAGGGTATCCAGCACGGTGGCCAGCCGGCCGAGAAACCGTTGATCCTGGCCGGTGGTTGGCTCGTCGAATACAACTATCGGTGTGTTCATAGCCAGCACCGCGGCAAGCACGACCCGGCGTCGCCAGGCAGGCGAAAGATCGCGCGGATGCGTGGATGCGTGTGCTTCCAGTTCCCAAGCTGCCAGAGCCGCATCGGTCAACGCCTGCGCTTGTGGCAAATGCAATTGCCGGGCGCCAAAAGCCACTTCGTCGCGCACTGTGCGGCGACAAAGCTGGTCATCTGGATTTTGGAACGCATAGCCCACCCGATGCGCTAACTGGGCAATGCTGTGCTGGCTGGTCAACCAATTGCCAATGGCAACCTGACCCTGGGTGGGGCGCAACATGCCGTTCAATTGACGCGCCAGGGTGGTTTTCCCAGAGCCATTCGCACCCATCAACGCGACCCGCTCGCCGGTAGCAATGTGCCATGTTACACTTTGCAACGCCGCTTGCCCGTTGGGATAGGCAAAATGTACCTGGTTAAGAGCGATTTCCATCGTGACCTCCCGGACGAAAACCAGCTACGGCTTCATTGACTGTCAACGGCAGGGTGTGGGCAGTGGGCCATAAGCCTTCGGCTTGTGCCTGTTCTGCCAAACGGGTCACGCGGGCGCGGTCCACCTGCCAACGCTCCAGCCGTGCGTCTGTCAGCACGGCACGCGGCGACCCGTCCAATACCACCGCGCCGGCGTCCAACACCAGCACGCGGTCGGCGAATTCAGCCACCAACGCCAGATTGCGTTCAACCACTACCACGGTGCGGCCCGAACGGCTCAGACTGTGCAGCACCTGCCAGATGGCGCGGCTGCTGGCTGCGTCCAGATGGGATGTCGGCTCATCAAGCAAAAGCACTGGTGGTTGCATCGCCAGCGTCGCGGCCAGGGTCAGGCGTTGTTGTTGACCGCCCGACAACGCCAACGGCGACGCGGCAGCCAGCGCCTCCAGCCCTACCAGGCGCAAGGCTTCGTCCACGCGCGTTTGCATCACTGCACGCGGAACACCGAGGTTCTCCAGACCAAATGCGACTTCCTCGGCCACAGTAAAGCGCGCACCGGAAATCTGGTTGACAGGGTTTTGTAACATCACACCTGCCACGGCCATCAACGCGCCAAGCGGGGTGTGTTGCGTATCCAGATCAGCCACGGTTACGCGGCCGCTCATCTGACCGCGAAAAAAGTGCGGGGCCAGGCCGCTCAAAGCATAACACAGCGTGGATTTGCCGCTGTCGTTGGCTCCGAGCACCGCGACCAGCTCGCCCGCGGCGATGGATAGCGTCACGTCTCGCAGCGCGGGTGCGGCTGCCAACGGGTAGGTGTAGCTGCACGCGTGGGCATTGATCATAACCACCACCGACTGCTGATCGCCAGCAAGGTTCCTGTCACCAGTAGCCAGCGTGTCCAGCGCTCTGCCGCAGGATCGGCCAGAGTGCGCAAGCTGGTTTTGGGTGTTGGCGCAGTAAAACCGCGCGTTTCCAGCGTCAACGCTCGTTCTTCGGCATCGGCCAGCGCGGTGAGGATGAGCGGTAAGAGCAAAGGCAACAATGCGCGGCTACGGGCCAACAACGATCCGGTGGTTTCCAGACCACGCGCTTGCTGGGCGAGCAAAATCGTGGCGGCGCGGGCGCGCATCTGCGGCACAATTTGCAGGCTGGCTCCAATCAGGTAGGCCCCGGCATGGGGCATACCGCGCTGTTGCAACGCCAATGTTAAATCGCCAGGCGCGGTGGTGAAGACAAACAACAACGAAGCTGCGGCGGCAGCCAACAGGCGACCGGTCATCAACAGCGCAAAAATAAGCCCTGTGCGGCTGATGAGCAAAGGACCTGCGGGCCATAGGGGCATTCGTTCAGCCGGGTTAAAGAGGCCGTGCACCAGCAACAAGGATAGCGCCAGAGGCAGTACGATCCAGCGCAGGTGGTGGAGCAGGGCGCGGGTCAAGTGACTGGACGCAGCCAGAAGCAGCAAGCTGGCTGTCAATCCCCAGGCCAGCCAGCGCCCCGGCCCCCAAAAGGCCAGCAGAAGCAGGCAAATAACCGCGGTCAATTTTGTAAGGGGATTCAGGCGATGTAAATTGCTGTAACCTGTTTGATAAAGGGTCAGTGAAGGGGTCATAGAGGCGACTGCCATCGGAAATTTCGGAGGTGTGTTTGCCTGAAAAAAAATGTTCAGGCAAACACACCTGTTTGATACCTGCCCGGTGAATGAAAATCACCGTCTTGCAATACAAGGCGGCCTAAATCGCGGGGAAGTGATTTAGCGCACGGTGTTGTCAGCTTGTGGGAAGCGGGCTGCAAACCGTTGCGGCAACGCCTGGATGATTCCCCAGACAGCCAATGCTGTTACTACTTTATCGGGTACGTTGGAAGACAACACGGTAATGATGACCGACCCAAAGAGGTCCCGGCCAGTAGCCAGTAAATACGCTGTGATAAAATCGGCACCGCTGCCAGTGACGCCGCCGAACATGTAGACTCGGATTGGCACTGCCACAATCGAAGCCGCGACCCCGATCAACACGCCAGCCAGCAGTACTTTCCACCATTGCTTGAACAGACCGGCGCGCGCGGCCAGCCCAGCGACCAGGCCAATTACCCCGGCCACCGGTGCAAAGGCCGCGGCGACCGGATCGCTGATCAATCCCCAGATCAGGTTGGTTAATATGCCCGTGAAAAGCCCCGCCCACGGCCCAGCCAGCACGCCAACCAGGATTGTACCGAGTGAATCGAGGAAGATGGGAAGTTTGAGTGTGGATGTAATCTGCCCAACGACAATATTCAACGCGATGGCAACAGGAATTAATGCCAACGTGTTAACGGAAAATTCGCGCTTGATGCGTGCAAAAAAAGACATGTTATCTCCTTAGATGGATTGAATAACGAGTTCTGGATAACCGGTTGCGGCGTCGTAGTCGCGGTTAAAGCGCATACCAGGCAGTTCGGCCAGCACGATTTCGGCGGTGGTGTAGATTGAACAGCCTTCCAGCAGATGCCCGCCGAGAGTGCGGCCTGTACCATCCGCAAGACTGATGTGATAATGCGAGCCGTGGCGCGACAGGGTGCCCGTGAGTGAGACAATTTCGAATTTGTCCTTGAAGGTTGTGGCGGTAACGCCGTCGGCCAGGCGCAGCGTCGCCTGGCGTAAACTGCCGACGCAAGTTACAACGCAGGCAGCTTCCAGTGCGTGGTCGCGCACAAACGCGTCCAACTCGACCTTCAGGTCTTGGTGAGGATGCAAGCGAAAAGCATACAGGTTCATTGACCCCTCACAGCGTAATGATCTTTTCGGCGCGACGCTGCGCCTCGATAATGTCGGTCATGCCCCCAACAATCCCCACCTTCACAGCGGCTTGCAAGCCATAGAATTCCAGACAGGTGCTGCACAGCAAGAGCGCGACCCCTTTGTTTTCCAGCGAGCGCAAGACATCCAGCACCGGCGAGCCGGTGGTTGTTAGCCTGACGCCTTCGGTGTAAAAGCAGATGGCGGCTGGCAGCGTGTTGCTCTCATCGAGCAAACGAAAATAGGTAGCGACCAGCTTCAGCTGCAAAGCGGGGTCACCGACGCCCATGCCGTTGCTGGTAACCAGCACGACGGTGTTGGAAAAATCCGAAGAAGACGACATACACGAACCTCCTGTGATAAAGTTCAGCGCGGCGCGCTAAACCATAAAAAAAAACCGCTGCTGGTTGGACAGGCAGCGGCAGGAGGTGGTTTTCCAGAGGAGAACTACGAACGCTAGCACAGCGCAGCAGATTTACCGCCGCGCCCATCCAACCAGGCATCCATACGAAGACGCAATCCAGCGTCTACGACGATGATTCAGTTATGGCGGTGAAACAGCGGTATCACGCGCAAACTCCTTGGTAAAGATGTGGCGGCAGTATAGCATGAGCGTTGCATGACCGCAACTTCAGGCGGGTGGGCTTTGAGTGAGCAAAAACGCTCCGGGGTGAGGTGATCAAGCCTGGCTGGCAACGTTTTCCCCTCGATTTCGCCAAAACTTTAGCCTGTCAGCGGCCAAAGCAGCGGCAGCACCAGCATCAAGACAACAAAAGTGACTATGGTCAACGGCAGCCCCAGTCGTATAAAATCGTTGAAACGATAACCGGCTGGCCCCATGACCAGCACGTTGACCGCGTGGCCCAGTGGTGTCATAAAGGCCATGGAGCAGGCAATTGCCACGCCCAGGGCGAGCGCGCGCGGATCCAGCCCGGCCTGCTGCGCGGCTTGAATGGCCACGGGTGCGACAATACTGGCTACTGCCGCACCATTGATGATCTGGGTCAGCAGGATGGCGAGCAAAATCAGTCCGGCCAGCAAGACGTGTGGCCCAAACGGTAGTAGCCAGACAACGAGCTTTTCTGCCAGCAGCGCGGCCGCGCCGCTCTGGGTGAGCGCCAAACCGAGCGGCAACATCCCGGCTACCAGAAAAATACTGCGCCATTCAATGACTTTGTACACCTGATCCATGCTAAACAGCCCCGCCAACACCATCACGGCTGAACCGGCCAGCATGATTTCGCCGATCAGATTGGGATTCAACGTTGCCAGCAGCAAGGTAACCGCCATAATGCTTGCAGCCAGCTTGCCCTTGCCGGGTTTGACAACCGGTGCACTGTCCGTAGCATCAGCCAGCAGAATCAAGTCTTGTTCAGCGTTTAACACACCCAACCGGGCACGCGGCCCTTGCAGCAGCAACGCGTCACCAAATTGCAAGGGCATGTCGCCCAGATGGACGCGATACGGGCGCCCCTCGCGCCAGATAGCCAGCACCGTCATACCATATTTTTCGCGGAAGCGCGCGGCGCGCAGCGTATGGCCGAGCAACTGCGAACGGGGAGCCAGCACAGCTTCCACAATCACGACATCATCGGTTTCCAGGTCTTCTTCCGTCCAGGTATCCGCGGGCAAGATTGCCAGGCGCGGCTCGACATCCCGCGTCTGAAAGTCTTCCAGATTGCCTTCCAGCACCAGTATATCCCCCTGGGTTACGATAGTTTGTGGCGAGGTGACAGGGATTAGTCGGTTGTTGCGCATCAAGCCGATGACAGTAACGCCAAAGTTTTCGCGCAAGGGGGTGTCGGCCAGGGCGCGGCCAATCAGCACAGAACCGGCGGGAACCTGCGCGCGAAAAAGACGCTCGTTCAGGCGGTAGACCCCAACCAGATCAATCGCTTCGGTGGCGCTGGCCGATGGCTCGGTCATACCCGCGCGCGCGGGCAGCCAGCGTACACCGATCAGGGCAATAAAGGCAATGCCAGCCAGCGCCACCGGCGCGCCGACGCTGAAAAAGTCCAGCACGCCGAAGCCAGTTAAATTCTGATTGCGCAAAACGCCACTAACAATGATGTTGGTGGTGGTGAACAGCGTTGCCATGCCACCGAGAATCGTGGCAAAGGCCAGTGGCATGAGCAAGCGGGAGAGGGGCAAGCGGGTACGACTGGCCAGACCGGACACAGCAGGCAGTAAGATGGCGGCCGCGGCGATGTTGTTCATAATCAATGACAACAACGCCGCCAGTCCCATGATCATCACCAGCAGGTGACGTTCGCTGTTGCCAGCCACACGCTGCAACAGCAAGCCCGCCTGGTTGGTAACGCCGGTCACATGCAGCCCATAGACCAAGACAAAGATGGCGGCCATCGTCACTACCGCCGAGCTGCTAAAGCCGGCGAAGGCCTGCTGCGCTGTGAGTACGCCAGTTACGCCCAGTGCCACTACCACCAACACAGCCACCAGATCGGCGCGCAAACGCTCAGTCAACAGCAATATGGCTGCGATCAGCAAGATTAACGAAGTCAGAAGCAATTCGCTGGGCATGGGGCAACACACAACCAGTTTACATCAAGCTGGTCTGGCGACTGGCTTAATGCAAAATTGCCGCCGCCGTCTAGTCCAGCTCGGCCATCTGTTGCGGGCTAAGGAAGGAGCAGTTGCCAGTGGCGGCATGCGCCCATAATACGACATGGGCGGCTTTTTCGATCACCTGACAGCGCACAAAGGCTTCGTCACTGCTGGAGCTGATGACGACAATGCCCTGATTGCGCAGCAGCACCGCATTGTGGCCAGCGATGGCCGTGCCGATGGCTTCAGCCGACTGGGAAGAGCCAGGGGGAAGGTAGGGTAGCAGCGGCACGGCAGGCCCCACCACGCGATAAAAGTCAGGGGTCAGCGCGCCCAGTTCGAGACCCGCGCACCCCAGCGCGGTGCTGTTGGTCAATTGCAGGTGCAGCACGGTGGCCGCATCGGGTCGGGTGTGGTAACAAGCCAGGTGATCGGGGTAGACAGCGGATGCGCGCTGGATTTGCCAGCTATTCGGGCCATCTTCTACCTTCAAGGGAATGAAATCGGCCGCGCTTAAGCGATCAAGACGCGCCTCGCGCGGGGAAATGTAACACTGATCTTCCCAGCGCAGGCTGACGCTGCCGCCGATAGGGCTGACCAGCGCACTTTCGACAAGTTGGCGGGCCAGCCCAGCCAGGTTAACGAGACGGGAATTGAGGGTCATGGCAACGGCTCACATAGAAGATGAAGGAGATGCTACAGCCAGGCCGCGATATCCGCGGTGCTGGCAACGATCAAATCAGCATGGTGCAGGTCTACACGGTCACCGAAACCACACAGGACGCCGACCGCCAGCGCGCCCGCGGCCTGTGCCGCGCGCACATCCGCAGTAGTGTCGCCCACCATCAGAGCCTGGCGGGGATCTACGCGCAACACCTCGGCCGCGCGCAGGATGGGCTGTGGATGCGGCTTGATGCGTTCGGTGCTGTCGGAGCCGATGACGACCGCCACCACGTCGGCCAGTTTTTCCTGGCGCAGGTACGCGGCGATTTCGGCCACAGTGCGGGTACTGACAATTGCCAGTGGGTAGCGTTCCGCCAGTGCGCGCAGCAACTCCACCGTGCCCGGCACCGGCACGAAGGGATGCTGTGCGCCGTTTTTCTCGATCAGTTCCACGCGGCGCAGCCAGCGCTGCACGGGCGTGTCCAGCGCCCACTGATCAAGCAGGGCTATGATGGCGTTGAACTGATCGTTGAGCCAGTTAGCCAAGTCACGCGCGGCAATTGGCACGTTCAGCGCCGGCAAATAGGCGCGCAGTGGTTGGAGACGTCGCGCCAGGCTGGAAACAGTGGCGTCGTCAGTTTCAACCAGCGTACCGTCGAGGTCGAAGAAGACCGCGGCAATAGTGCGGCCGCGCAGGTGTGCGGGAGAAGCAGTGGCAGACATGCAGGTAACTTTCAGCACTAAAGTGTCGGATGTATCCTAGCACACTTCGGGCTGAACGGGGAAATGCGAGCGCGGGTGGTGGTGGTGAGTAACGGCCCGCCGCGTGCATCCATGCACGCATTTCATCGTTGCTGCACCCCAATGCCGCAGCCAACCTGTAATGGGCCCATTGACAACGCAATATCCGGATTAAATCGTTACTGTGCAATAGTTCATGCAATCATTTGCGCCACATACCGAGTTGGGGCATACTGCCGATTTAAGGCGTGTCGAAAGCTGGCTAAAGTTTTGCATCCATCTGATTTATGAATGCATTCGCTTGCTTCAATTTTCCGACTTCACGCCATTCTGCGACGCCTGCACAGTGACTTGACAGTTCCATAAACGAGCGACCACCTGCAGAAAGCAAACGGTCGCTCGTTTATGCTGGAAACGGTAACAATGGGTGAGTTGGCGGCAGTAGCCGCGTCCGCGCTTTGGTCCTTTACCTCGATCCAATTTACGTTGGCAGGTCGCCGCGTTGGTTCGTCTGCGATGAATTATGCGCGTCTGGCGCTGGCGCTGCTGTACCTATCGCTGACGCATTGGCTCATCACCGGCGAGATATGGCCGATCCATGCCGCGCCCGCGCGCTGGCTGTGGATGAGTCTCTCTGGCGTGGTGGGGCTAACCTTGGGTGACGCCGCGCTGTACCAGGGCTACATGCTGATCGGCCCGCGGCGCACACAGTTGATGATGACCTCCGCGCCGGCGTTGACGACACTAGCGGCCAGGCTGCTGTGGAACGAACGTCTCAGCCTGCCGCAACTGCTGGCAATGACGCTAACCGTTGGCGGCATCATGTGGGTAGTGTCGGAGCCGCGCCAAGGCGAGCGTCACTTTGCTGGTGACGACGACCCGCAGGCCTATCGTAAGGGACTGGTGCTGGGCGGGCTGGCCGCGCTGTGCCAAGCGATTGGGCTGCTACTCTCGCGGCAGGGCCTGGTGGGTGGGTTTTCCCCCTTGTCGGCCACGGTGATTCGCATGGCTGCTGCCACCGTGGCCATCGTAGTGATCGGCGCGGCACGCGGACAAACACGCGCAATTTGGCAGCGCCTGCGAGATCGCCGTGCGCTCTGGCTGATTGTGGGCGGCGCACTGACCGGGCCATACATTGGCGTGTGGCTCTCGATGGAAGCGGTACAGCACGCAGCCATGGGCATTGCCAGTACGTTGCTGGCACTGGCTCCTGTATTGTTGATTCCCCTCAGTGCCTGGTTTTTTGGCGAGCGCGTTACGCGGCGCGCAGTACTGGGCACCCTGCTGGCGCTGATGGGCGTAGCGTTGATCTTTTTACTGTAAAATCAGGCGACGGTTTGCACATCCATGCCGCGCACAGTGGTAAACAATCGGCGCGCCACCGCGACAACCAAAATCCGCGCACACTCGTAATCTACAAGGCTGTTGGCAAAAACCGTGCGAGGGGCTATACTGTACACACCAAAAACCTGGTGAGGTGACGCATGTGTGGACGTTATACGATTTTTACCGATCCTGACCGGCTGGCGGAGCGCTTCGAGGCCGAGTTGCCGCCGCAAGGCTTGCAACCGCGCTATAACGCAGCCCCCACGCAATCCCTGCCCGTGATCCTGAACAGTGGGCCGCGCCGCGTCGAGCTGTTGCAGTGGGGGTTGATCCCGTTCTGGGCCAAGGACCCCACGATCGGCAGCCGTATGATCAACGCGCGCGTCGAAACGGTTGCTAAAAAGCCCGCGTTCCGCGCGGCGTTCAAGAAGCGCCGCTGCCTGGTGCTGGCCGATGGGTTTTACGAATGGCAGGCGCACGCGGCCGACCCGGCCACCGGTAGCCGCGCGAGCAAGACACCGATGCGTTTTGCTCTGTCCGACGACGCGCCGTTTGCCTTTGCCGGGCTGTGGGAGAACTGGGACGCGCCGGACGGCAGCCTGCTGCGCACCTTTACCATCATCACCGGCCCGCCCAACGCGCTGGCCGAGCCTATTCACAACCGCATGCCCGCGATATTGCTGCCGGAGCATGAGGCGATTTGGCTGGATGACGACGCGGAGCCGGCTATCTGGCTGGACATTTTGCGCCCATACCCCTCCGAATGGATGCGCGTCTATCCGGTTTCGCGCCGCGTAAACGCAGTCAGCAACGACGATCCGACGCTGGCATTGCCGGCATAAACTACGCCAGACTTCAACCTTGATACCCTTGAGCGAGGCGTAACAAAAACATTCCCCAAAGTGTCTTAACATTCTGTACCCAGCCTGCCTGCTGCTTCGTAATGTAAATGGCGACGCGATGCACTTGTAGGAAAGGTATCAATGCGTACAATATCAATACACCTGTCGAGGCTGATCCTGACAGGTTACACCTGATCAACAATGATTGTTGACATGCCCGTTTGAAGTGAGGAGAAACGGAGATGAAATTTGCATCTTGGTTCGGCCAGCAGAATGAGCTGGCTGTTGCAATGGCCGGTGATCGTGGCGCGCCGGGCGCGGCTGGCCTGAACGCCCTGTTTACAGCCAGTGGCAACGATGGTTCTAATCGCACTGTGCGTGCCGGACGCCGCCGGCCCAGCGGCCCGTCCACTGGCCCGCGCGACCGCGCAGAGGCCCCGCGCCGTGAACGTCCCACCACGCCCGTTGGCGGTGGCACTGGTGGCGGTGGCAGCTATCGCCCGCCCGCATCGTCCCAGCCCATCAGCGACGGGGGCAGTGGCTTCGGTGGTTCATCGGGTGGCGGCATTGGCTTGCCCACCGGCGGAGGCGGCGGTATGCGCATTCCCCCCCTGCTTTTGCTGGTCGGCGGGCTTTGTTTATGCCTCGTTCTCGGCATGATGGTGATGGGCGGCGGCCTGGGTAGTTTGCTGAGTGGTGGCGGCAGTTCCGTAGATACCAGCGGTTCCACCGGTTTCGATCAGTCTAGCGGTAATGATCAATCCGCTAGTGGCAATGACGCGCAGCAAGGCGGCTTTGCATTGGCTACTGCCACCCCCGCGTCCGTAGTGCGCCCCACGCCGCGCCCCGACCTGGCTACCGGCGCTGGTTCTACCCCCGGTCAAACCTGGACCGTGATGTTATACCAGGACGCCGACGACAAAATCCTCGAACAGGACATTTACATGGACCTCAACGAGGCCGAATTGGTCGGCTCCACCGATCGCGTCAACGTCGTGGCGCAGATTGACCGCTTCCGCGGCGGCTTTAATGGCGACGGCGACTGGACTGAAGCGCGCCGTTATTACATCACGCGTGACAACAATCTGGCTCGTGTAGGATCGCAGATGGTAGAGCAGTTGGGTGAAGTTAACATGTCCAACCCGCAAACCTTGGTGGACTTTGCGACTTGGGCCATGCAAAACTACCCGGCTGACAAATATGTCCTAATCCTGTCCGATCACGGCTTGGGCTGGCCCGGGGGCTTTAGCGACCCGGCCACTGGTGGGCAGGCGCAAAGCATCAGTAACACACCACTGGGCAGTGCGCTGGGCAATCACATGTATTTGGACAAGATTGATGCCGCCCTCGCTGCCATCCGCCAGAGTACCGGCGTGGACAAGTTCGAGATCGTGGGTATGGATGCCTGTCTCATGGGCCATCTGGAAGTACTGGCCGCCCTGGAGCCACACGCCCGCTATACTGTGGTGTCACAGGAAACGGAACCAGCTCTGGGCTGGGCCTATGCCAGCATCCTCAACGACTTGACCCAGAATCCCGACATGACCGGCGCCCAGCTTGGTCAAGTGGTAGTACGCAGCTACATTCAGGAAGACCAGCGTATCCTCAACGATCAGGCCCGCCAGCAGTGGGTGCGCAGCGCAATCTCGGCCCGCCAGTTGACCAGCCAGCTCGTGCAGAATATCACGCTAACCGCAGCCGACTTATCAGCGGTACCAACACTGATGGACAGCGTGAACAACCTGGTATACCAGTTGCAGCAAGAAGATCAGCGCAACGTCGCCAAAGCCCGTTCCTATGCGCAATCCTTTACCAGCATTTTCGGCGACAGTGTGCCCCCCTCCTACATTGACTTGGCAAACTTCGTTGGCCTCATCAAGCAAGCCACGCGCAGCCAGGCGGTCAATCAGGCCGCGGACCAAGTGCTGGCAGCCATGAACAACGTGATCGTGGCGGAGAAGAACGGCGCAGGCAAACCCGGCGCAAATGGCTTATCCATCTACTTCCCCAATTCGCAACTGTTCAAGAACCCGGCCACCGGTTTGCAGTCTTACACCGGCGTAGCCAACCGCTTCGCTCAGCAGTCGTTGTGGGATGACTATCTGGCCTTCCACTATACGGGACGCCCATTCAATGCAGCGGATACGCGAGCGGTTGTTCCCGATGCCGCAGCGGCTATTCGTGCCCCCGGCGCGGGCAACATCACCGTTGCACCCATCGAAAAGTCCAGCGACGTGGCTGCACCCGGCGCGCCCGTTACCTTCAGCACCGTCGTCAACGGCCAGAACGTCGGCTACATCACCTTTTTCGTCGGCTTCTATGACCAGGCCAACAACGCCATCTTCGTGGCAGATCAGGACTATCTGGAAAGCTCCAGCACCCTAAACCAGGACGGCGTCTACTATCCTGACTGGGGCGCGACACCGTTCAACCTGGAATTCGACTGGGAGCCGTTGATGTTCGCGATCAGCGATGGCAAGACAGACGCGCTGGCCGCGTTGATGCCGGAAAGCTATGGCCGCAAGGGGGAGGAAGCTATCTACACTGTGGACGGCACATACACCTTCACCGACGGCGAACAGCGCAGCGCGCGGCTCTACTTCCAGAACGGCACGTTGCTGCAAGTGTTTGGTTTCTCCGGAGCAGATACCTCTGGCTCGCCTGCACAGATCAGCCCCGAACCGGGTGACACCTTCACAGTGAAACAGAAGTGGCTCGATCTGGATGCGCAAGGCAAGGTGACAGCCACCAGCACGCAGGACGGTGAGACGCTGACCTTCAGCGATACACCCTTTACCTGGAAAGAACTGGACGCCGCAGTGGGTGACTACATCTTCGGCTTCACCGTTGAAGATATGGATGGCAACCAGACCGCCGCGTTTACGCAGGTCAAGGTACAGTAATCCATCTTCTTTCGCAAGAAAAAGCGCCCATCGTCGCGTGACGGTGGGCGCTTTTGTTTTATCACATTCCTGGGGGTCGGAAACATGCAGACAGGGCCGATCACGGCCCGCCTGCACCCTGTAACAACATTCCCAGGATCAGTTTAGCCGCGGCCTTGTCCAGTGGCTGATTATTGTTACCGCACTTCGGGCTTTGAATGCAGCTTGGGCAGCCCGCTTCGCACGGACAAGCCGCGATCACCTCGTAGGTGGCGCGCCACAGGGCAGGCAAATCGGCAAAACCGCGTTCAGCAATGCCCACTCCGCCGGGGAAGCCGTCGTAGATAAAAATTTGCGCCATGTCAGTGTCCGCATGGCGCGGCGTACTCAAGCCGCCGATGTCCCAGCGATCGCACATTGCAAACAGGGGCAGGATGCCGATGCACGCGTGTTCGGCGGCATGGATCCCGCCAAGGAAGTCCAGCCCGCGGCGCTGGCAGGCCGCCGCGATCTCCGGGGCCACATCCCACCATAGCGCAGCCGTCTCAAAGGTCGTTTGCGGCAGCTCCAACATCTCCTCGCCCAGTACTTCCTCCGAATAATGACGCAGACGGCGGTAGCCGATTACCTGCGAGGTGGTACGTACCTGTCCAAAATAGGCATAGCCGCCGGGAATGGGCCGGTGCTGCAACGAGCGGATAATGCGCACATCGCTCCACTCGCGCGGGGTGGTGTAATAATCTACCTCAGCCGGGCGCAGCACAGCAAAACCCAGCTCGGCATCGAAGCGCGTCACCAGATAGCTTTCGCCCTGGTGCAGATAGACCGCGCCCGGATGCACCCGCTGCGGTGCGCTGCTGCTTTCGATCTCCTCCAGGATGCGGTTCTGCCGTGCCTCATCGAGCAAGGCAAAGCGGCTGCCGCCGGCCGAACGCAAGTTAACTGCCTCTGCCGGATGCGGCAGCGCGCCATGATACGTCCAGCGATCGCCGTAGAATTCCAGCGCGCCCTGCTGCTCCAGCCGCACCATCGCGGGTACAAAGCCGGGGCCAAACAGCGCCTCGTCGTCAAAACGATCCGTCGTGGCGAGATTGGTTAGCGGCACTTCCACCGCCGCGCAGGGTAGATGCCGTTCCAGCACGTACAGGTTGTCGGGATCAATCAGCGCATGTTCGTGTGGACGGCCAAACAAATCCGCGGGATGGCGCATGAAGTACTGGTCAAGCGGGTTGTCCTGGCCGATCAGCACGACCAGCGATGGTTCACTGCCGCGGCCTGCGCGGCCTGCCTGCTGCCACAGGCTGGCAATCGTGCCCGGATAGCCCACCAGCACCGCGGCATCCAGCCCGCCCACGTCAATGCCCAGTTCCAGTGCGTTGGTAGCGGTCACGCCGATCAGCTTGCCGCTGAACAAATCCGCTTCGATTTGGCGGCGTTGTTCCGGGGTATAGCCGGCGCGGTAGGCGGCAATGCGGTCGGCCAAATTGGAAGCTGACGGGGCGAAGTCCACCGGCGGCGCGCCGCGCGCTGCCTTCTTGCCGCGACCTTCCTTGCTCAGCTCGGCGCGTGCGTAGCGCAAGATCAGTTCCGCCACCTTGCGCGCGCGCGTGAACACGATGGTGCGCGTCTGATTCTCCACCAACGCAGTAAACAAGCTGGTGGCCTCGCCGTTGGCGCTGCGCCGGGTGGTCTTGGCTTTGTCTACAAAGGGCGGGTTCCACAACGCAAAGGTGCGCGGCCCGGCTGGGCTGCCGTCGCCGTCAATCACTTGCCCTTCCAGGCTGGTGAGCGCAGCAAAATGCTGGCCGGGGTTGGCAATGGTGGCGCTGGTAGCGATAAACTGTGGCGTGCTGCCATACAGCGCGGCCACGCGGCGCAGCCGACGCAGCACACATGCCACCTGCGAGCCGAAAACGCCGCGGTAGGTGTGCGCTTCGTCAATCACCACGTAGCGCAGGTTGCGAAAAAAGCCCGCCCACAAGGCATGGTTGGGCAAAATCCCGACATGCAGCATATCGGGGTTGGTCAGGATGATCTGCGCCTGCTGCCGCAGCTTGCTACGGCGGGCTTGCGGCGTGTCGCCGTCGTAAGAGCCGATGGAAACGGGCAACGGTGCGGGCTTGCGGCTGCGCGCGCCTTCGATGCTGCACCCTAGTTCGTTCAGGCTACGTAGTTGATCTTGTGCCAGCGCCTTGGTGGGGAAAAGATACAACGCGCGCGCAGTGGGCTGCTCCAGAATCGTTTGCAGCACCGGCAAGTTGTAGGCCAGTGTCTTGCCGCTGGCGGTGCTGGTGACCAGAATCACATGCTGGCCAGCCCGCGCTGCGTTGATGGCCGTAGCTTGATGTGTGTACAGCTTTTCGATGCCGTGTTCCTGCAACTGGCCGCGCAACGCCGGGTGCAGCGGCTTGTTTAGCTTGCCGTAGCGCGCGCCGCGCCGCGGGATCTGCTCCAGGTGACCAAGCTGCCCCTCGTAAAAAGACTGGCGTTTGATGGTGGCAAGAAAAGCGGATACGTCCATAGTTGGAAGTCGCGCGCCGCTTTGGCATGTGCGACAAGGAAATTGTAAGGGCGGAAGCGTTCGCTGTCAAACGGCTTTCTGGCATCATGGCGCGCCGAGGAAAAAGCGCGCCATGATGCCATGCACGATTTGTTCCACGGGAGCCTTGTCGTCGGTCAGTACAACACCGTCGGTAGCAGCTACGCGCACAGTATGCTGCGCACGTTCAGCCACCTGCACCAGCAGCGGCTGCGCAGTAGCGTCCAGCGCGGCCATGTTACGCTCGAAGTCGGCCAGGGTGGTTGGTTGCATCGTAGCCACGATCAGCGAGTTACCCAGTGCATAATCCAGCGTCGATTCGTCAACCACATACACCGAGGGGAAGACCTGTGCCATCGTCGCAGCCAACGCATTGACCAGGCTGTAATCCTCGCGGCTGCGCGCCGCATTCACTGCCACCACGCCGTCCGCACTGAGGTTGTCGCGCACCAGTTGAAAGAACTCGACCGTGGTCAGATGAAAGGGGATGTACGGCGGGCGATACGCGTCCAGCGCCACTATACTGTACGCGGAATGCTCGCCCGCGCCGCGCGCCAGCAGCCAGCTCCGTCCGTCTGCCGCCACCGCGTGGATATTGGGGTAATCGTCCAGGTGAAACCAGGTGCGCGCCGCCTCTACAATCGCCGGGTCCAGCTCCGCGCCGTCTACGGGAAGCGGGCCATACACATCGCTGTATAACTGCGCCACCGTGCCGCCGGCCATCCCGACGAGATACAAATGCTCCTCCGTCGGCGGTCGTGCGGGCGCGGCGGCCTGCCGAAACAGCGGCGCGATCAGAAAATAGTCCCAAATTCCTTCGCTTAGCGCGGTCTGCGGGTGATACACCGAATGTAGCCCCACCCCTTCGTTCAGTTTAAGCCACGTTTCCGAACCGCGCTGCACGACCTGATAATAATTGTAGAGCGATTCCCCCTCGGCCAGCAGGCCAGGGTCAGACTTGACCACGCCGCGCCCGGCCAGCCATGCCAGCCCGATCAAGGGTAACAGCAGCAGCGCCGCGGGCCAGGCCCGCGGCCCGCGCTCCAGCAGCAAACCAACGAATGCCACTCCAGCCAGCACAGCCCCCATTAACACAAAGGTCAGCCGCGCACCGAGGCTGGGAACCAGCACCAACACCGGCAAAAACGTACCCAACAAACTGCCAATGGTGCTCAACGCGTACAAGCGACCGGCCACCTGCCCGCTGCTGGCTACATTAGCCATCGCCAGGCGCAGGGCGAAAGGTGCCACCATGCCCAACAACAGCGTCGGCAGGCTGAACAGCACAAAAATCGCCGCACCTGCGCCGATCAGCACGCCGAGGCTGAAATTGTCGAGGTTCAATGAACTGAGCGCGGCGCGCTGCAAAGCCGGACGCGCGGCCACTGGAATCAACGCAATCAGCAGGGCCGCGGCCAGCGTCAGGCTGTACAGCAGGCTGGCCTGCGGTTGCCGGTCGGCAATACGCCCGCCCAACCAGTAGCCCAGGCTGAGCCAGGCCAGCACCAGCCCGATCAGCGCCGCCCAGACCAAAATCGAGTTGCCGAACCAGGGATCAAGCAGGCGCGCGCCGGTCAGTTCAAGCCCCAGGCTGGCAAAACCAGCGGTCACCACCAGTAAATTAAGATAGCGCGGATGGCGCATGGCAGTCAATGGGTGTTCAGTCATAGCATCCTGTCTTGTGCGAAGTCGTCGCAGTGTAGCACAGCCCGCAGCCTGCGTCAACGCGGCGATGATCCGCTTATTCGCGGCTTTGACGCATGGGCTGTGTATTGGTACAATGCACCCCCACACACCCGCCGCCCCGCTGTAATCCCCACCGTTAAGGAGTGTTGTATGAAATTACTAAGGTTGATCCTGATCATTGGTTTGCTGCTGTCGCCCCGACTGGCAATGCCTGCCGCAGCGAATTCCATGGCTGCGTCCGACAGCCCCGACATGACGATTCACGCTGAAAACGACGGCGTTTTGCTGAACTTGCACGTGCCCGCCTTTCGGGTGCAGGATGTGACCCTCGACGGCGCAGCCTACCAGCAGATTGTGCTGGAGGATGAAAATTGGGGGCGCAGTGGGCAGGCGGGCGCGCCCAGCCTGCCGGAGCGCGGCTTGATGGTGGCTGTGCCTCCCACCGGCGACGTGTCGCTGCAAGTGCTGGACACCAAACTGGAGCCAGTCGCGGGCCAATTCCATCTCGCGCCCGCCGCCACACCCGCCCAAGTCGAGGGCGCGGACGGCCCGCAGATCGTGGAACGCTGGGCCGCGGATCGTTCAGCCTATGCCAGCGCGGACTGGACGCCCGCGGCGCAGGCAGAGATCACGCAGGAAGGCTGGTTCCGCGGCTATCGCTTCGTGCGCATCGCGCTGCACCCCTTCCAATACAACCCGGCCAACGGCAGCCTGCGCGCGGCCACGGCGATGCAGGTACGCGTCCACTTCGCTGACCCCGCGCCCGCGGCCAGCGCCGCCCCCGATCCGCTCTTTCAGACGATTTTGTACACCACCTTCGCCAATGCGCAGCAAGCCGCGGGCTGGCAAACCCGCCCGGAACCGGTGGCTGCACCCCCAGAGGCCGTGGCACGCGCAGTCAGCACCGATCCGTGGGTCAAGATCACAGCCAACGCAGACGGTCTGTATCGCGTCACCTATGCCAGCCTGCAAGCTGCGGGCGTAGCCACCAGCGTGCTGGACAGCCTGAACCCGCGCACTTTCCGCCTGCTTGACGCCGGACAGGAGCAGGCGATCCACGTTACCGGCGAAGCAGACAACGTTTTCAACACGACGGATACCTTGCTGTTCTACGGTCGCCGCAATACCGCCCCCCATACCGACGATAACAATGTCTATTGGCTGACCTGGGGCGGAGCCAATGGCATGCGCATGGCTACCCAGAGCGTCGCGCCCGCAGGGGCCGCGCTGGCGCAAACCCTGCTGACCACCGCACACTGGGAAGAAAACCTGGAATACAAGCAGCAGCGGCCTTTTGTAGACTGGTTGCAGCCGGTTTTGTACGATAGCTGGTTCTCCGGGCAAGTGCTGAGCAGCAAAACCGTCACCTTTGCCAACCTCGCTGTCAACGCAGCCTCTACCGTCGCGCCAACGCTGGCTGTCTGGATGGCGGGCGACAAGCAAACGACTGGCAATTATCGGGTGGATTTCACGCTGAACAGCAGCGTCACCCAGTCCAAGACATGGACTTCGACGCGCGTGCTGGACGGCTCGCTCGCCCTGCCGGCTGGCGCGTTGGTCAATGGCTCCAACACGCTGCTGCTGCAACCGATCAACCTGACCGGCCTCGCCAACAACGATTTCACCGTCTGGCTGGACTGGCTGCGTCTGACCTATCCATACAATGGGCAATACCTATCCGGCGCAACCTTCTCCAACCCGACCGCGGGCCTTTGGCGCTATGAAATCACCGCTGTGCCCGCGGCTACCCCCTGGCTGCTCAACGTCAGCTCGCCCCAGCAGCCCAAGCTGCTGCTGAATGCCGCGGCCAGCGGCGGCGGCCCGTACACGCTGTCATGGCAGCAAAGCACCACCGCCACCGACAGTTTTATCGTGATCCCCGACAGCGAGGTGCGCCAGCCGACCGCCATTTCAGTCTACACCGCCAGCACCTTGTTGGACACCACCCAACAGGTGGACTATTTGCTAATCACCCATCCCAGCTTACTGGCCGCGGTACAGCCGCTGGTTGCCATGCACACCGCCGAGGGCCTTACGGTGCGCGTGGTCAACGTTCAGGACATCTACGACCTGTTCAGCGACGGTTCGCTCTCCGCCGACGCCATCCACGACTATCTCGCTTTTGCGTACAGCAACTACCAGACCCCCGCGCCGATGTACGTGCTGCTGGTGGGCGATGCTTCGATGAATTACCGCGGTTATGTCATCCCCAGCGTTGTCACCCCGCGGGTGAACCTGGTGCCGACTTTCCTCGGCGGGTTCGACGCCTGGAGCGGTTCCGCGGTTTCAGACAACGGCTTTGTGCGCGTGCAAGGCAACGACCTGCTGGGCGAGATGGTCATCAGCCGCCTGCCGGTCAACACCGTGGCGGAAACCAATGTCGTGGTGAGCAAAATAACGCAATACGCCAGCACATTTCCGCCTGCCCGCGCGCTAAACACGCTGTGGATTTCCGACAATCCCGACAACGATAACCCCGCGTTTGGCACCCAGTTCTACCTGGCCACCGAAGAGACGCTGGCGCCGCTTTTGCCGCAATTCAGCACCGACCGCATCTACTTCTGCACCCCCAGCACCAATACCTGCCCGAGCGATCCGTGGGTCTATACCGACATCATCGCAGCGCGCGCCGCGGTCGTCAATAAATGGAACGAAGGTCATTTGCTGATCCACTACACCGGTCACGGCGGCATCACCACCTGGGCGCATGAACAATTATTCCGTGTGTACTGGACAAACCAACTGACAAACGCCACCGCTCTGCCCTTCTTGCTGGTCTCCTCTTGCACCAACGGCTACTTCGTTGATCCCAGATATGATGGCCTTGACGAAGGCTTGCTGCGCGCTTCTGGCCGCGGCACCATCGGCGGCTTCACCGGCGTCACTTTCGACACCTTACACCCACAAACGGTGCTTTTGACCAACTTCGTGGACGCAGTGATGAATGATCGCATCACCCAGATCGGCGTCGCAGCCACCGTCGCACGCGCCCGCACCTTCGCACAACTCTCTTACCCTGACAACGAACGCAGCGCGGTGGGGCACAGCCTGACCGGCGATCCCGCGCTGGCACTGTTGCAACCGGTAGCCTGCGCCAACGGCGACGTTAACTGCGATGGCGTTTACGATATTTATGACATACAACTGGTGGCTGCGGCCTGGGGCACCACCGCCTGGAGCTCCACCTTCACCCCGCGCACCGACGTGGTGCAGGATGGTGTGATAGACATCAACGATATTGTGGCGATTGCCACCTTGTGGCACACTCCCGTGCCATAACGCTGGCGTTTTTGCATCCTTTTCAGCCGTCAGGCACTCTGCCTGGCGGCTTTTTTTTGTGCAACAGACCGCACCACAAGCCGAAACAATCCCCCAAGTGCCGCAGAAAATTGCCACAATCGCTTCATTCCCGTGCAGTGACCACGCCGCGGCCCCTTCATTTCCTCGCACCGCCAAAAACGGCTGAACATCTTTGCCCGCCCCGCGGGCTTGTGTTATCATCGTGGCGTTATGAGCAACCCCCTGCGTGTTTTCTACGTTGACCTGTGCCCCAGCCCCGGCGGCTCTATCTTCAGCCTGTTTCACTTGGTCAGCCAATTGGATCGCAGCCAGGTGCAGCCTCTGGTGGCGTTGGCGACCGTCAACGAATTCACGCGCTTTGAGGATACAGATATTCCCACCGTGCGCGTGCATGTACCGCGCTGGGATCGCGGCTTTGCGGCCCCCGCGGCTGATAGCGCCGTGACCGCGCCGCGCGCGCGTGCCCAAACGCTGCGCACCCACGCCCGGGGCGGCGCGGTCTGGCGCACAGCAGGCGGCCTGCGCCGCCTGGGCCGCGACATCGCGCCGGTAGCGCGTGACCTCGTCCGCGTGCTGCGCAGCTTCCAGCCCGATCTCGTCCATCTCAACGACATCATCCCACTTAACCAGGCCGGCGCGCTGGCCTGCCGGCTCACCCAAACGCCTGCCATTTGCCATTGCCGCTCCTTCGAGACCGCGTCAAACAGCGATATTCGCTGGCTTTTGCCTGGCATTGACGGTATGGTCTTCATCTCGCAGGCCATTGCCACCACGCACCTCGCCGCCATGCCGCCGCTGCATCACCACGCCATTATCCCCAACGCAGTAAACCTGCACGACTACATCGCGTCCGACGCGCCCGCCGAGCTACGCGCGGCGCTGGGAATCCCCGCAGACGCGCCCCTGTTGACGATGGCCGGCCGTATTTCCCCCTGGAAGGGCCAACACGTTTTCGTACAGGCGCTCGCGCGCGTGCGCGCGCAGGTTCCCGCGGCCCGCGGCCTAATCGTCGGGCTGGCCGAGGAAGCCGACGGCCCCGGCTATGCGGCGCGCGTGCGGGCGCAGGCCGACACGCTGGGCCTGCACGATGCGCTGCACTTCACCGGTTTTCGTCGCGACATCCCCGCGGTTTTCGCCGCGTCCGATGTGGTGGTACACAGCTCTGTCAAGCCGGAGCCGTTTGGCCGGGTGATCATTGAGGGCATGGCCGCAGGCCGCGCCACCGTTGCCACTGCGCTAGGGGGCACGGCAGAAATCATCACGAACGGAGTAGATGGCCTGCTTGTGCCCGCGGACGACTCCGCTGCGCTGGCGGATGCACTCGTGCGCCTGCTGGCCGATCCGGTAGAGCGTGCACGGCTGGGCGCGGCCGCGCGGCAGACTGTGGAAGAACGTTATCAGGTACAAACGCACGTTCAAGCGATGCTCAATTTTTACGCGCGCGTGCTGGCAGGGAGGCATTAAGGTGCGTGTCGTATTGCTTGGCGCGTATGCGCTACAAGAAAACCGCATCAGCGGCGGCCCGGAAGCGGTGATTGTGCAGTTGGCCGAAGGGCTGCGGCGGCTGGGTGCAGAGGTGCACGTCGTCACCAACAGCAGCCGCGCCACCGCGGACAGCGTGCAAACCGTCAACGGCATCACCCTCCACCGCCTGCGGCTGCGTCGGATGCCGCGCTGGACCATGATCCGCGCCAATGCCCGCGCGCTGGCGCAGACGGTACGGCGCATCGCCCCTGACATCGCCCACGCCCACAGCGCGGGAACCTTTGCCGACGCCGCGCTGCAAAGCGGCGCGCCCGCAGTCATCACCGTCCACGGCGTCATCCAGCAGGAGGCGCAGGTTTTCCGCGACTATGGCCTGACCTGGCGCGAGGAATTGAGCTGGCGCTATGAGGAATGGTATGAACGGCACTGCCTGACACGCGCCGCTGATATCATCGCGATCAGCCCTTACGTGGCTGACTATTACCGCCACATGACCGGCGCCCACATGCATCTGGTGGAGAATCCGGTCGGCGATGCCTATTTTACGCTGCCACCCGCGCCGCAGTCCAACGATATTTTATGCGCGGCGCGCATCGTTCATCGCAAGAACATCAGCGGCCTGCTGCGCGCCTTTGCTGATTTGCATTCCATTTTACCCCAGGCGCGGCTGCGGCTGGCCGGTGAAGAACACTCCGAGCCGGACTACGCCGCGGAATGCCGACAATTTGTGGCCCAACGCGGTCTGGATGAGGCAGTCTCCTTTCTGGGCTGGCTTGATGAAGCAGCCATGCAGGCGGAGTACGGTCGCTGCGGCTGTCTGGCCCTGCCTTCATGGCAGGAAACCGCGCCAGTCGCGATTGAGCAGGCGATGGCCGCGGGCCGGACCGTGGTCGCCAGCGATGTCGGCGGCGTGCGCTTTCTGCTGGCTGACGGCCAGGCGGGCTTGTTGGTGCAGCCGAGCGACGAGGCCGGGCTGACGCGTGCATTGCAGCGTGTGCTAACCGACGCCGCGCTGCGCCAGCAACTGGGTGCTGCTGCTCAACAGGAAGCGGAAACCCGCTTCCGCGCGGCAGGCGTGGCGCAGCGTACTTTGGCCGTCTACGAAGAAATCATCCATCGCAGGTAAGCTATGCGTATTGCCTTACTTTCGCATTATCCCAACGACGAAGCAGCCCCGGCGGGCGGCGTGTGGGCGGTCGGACGCAACCTGGCTGCTGGGCTGGTGGCCGCTGGCGCCGATTTACACGTAGTGCGCTACGTGCCCGCGCCCGCAGGCGCCGCCGCGGCGGTCACGGTCACCGGCCAATCACCCTTGACCGTTCACACCGTGGCGTTGCCGCGGCGACGCAGCCAACCGTTGCGCCGTCTGGCTGCGGTGCCGGCGCTGGTGGCGGCGGTGCGGGCACTGGCTCCCGACGCAATCACTGCCCACGAATCGGAATATGGGCTGGCGGCGGTACGCAGCGGCCTGCCTGCGGCTGTCACCATTCACGGTATCCCGCGGCAGGAATTCCGCGCTTTTCGTCAGGCGCGCGACCGGCTGGACTTGGCCCTGACTATCGGGCAGGACTGGCAGATGATCCGCGGCGCGCGCTATCTGGTAGCGATCAACGCCTATGCCCTGGCACAGTACGCGCGGCGTACTGCCGCGCAGTTCTTTCGCATTGACATTCCCATCGGCGAGGTGTTTTTTCAGCAGCCGGATGCGCCACCTGATCCTCATACGCTGCTGATGGTGGGCGGGATGAACGAACGCAAGGACCCGCTGCTGATGCTGGAGGCGCTGGCGCGCGTGCGTGCGCACGTTCCCGACGTTACATTGCGCATCGCTGGCCGTCCGCCCGCCGGGCCGTTCGGTGAGGTGGTACAGGCGACGCTGGAACGCTTGCAGTTGGCCGGGCATGTACAATTTCTGGGTGCACTCGATCAACCGCAACTGGCGCAGGCATATAGCGCGGCCGCGCTAACGGTGTTGAGCAGCCGTCAGGAAACGTCGCCCGCGGTGCTGGCGGAGGCGATGGCTGCGCGGCGACCTGTGGTGGCTACGGGCGTGGGCGGGGTGGCCGAGATGGTGGCCGAAGGCGTGAGTGGCTATGTGACGCCGCCGGGCAACGCGGCCGCGCTGGCTGAGTGTATCAC
>JBAQWV010000109.1:0-1915 GCA_049299095.1 Anaerolineae bacterium
GTCATTTTGGACCTGCTGGACCGCATGCGCGAAGAGCTAGGCCTAGGCATCTTATTTATTACCCACGACCTCGCGGTGGCCGGCGATCGCGCCGACCGCATCGTGGTGATGGAAAAGGGCCAAGTCCGCGAAGAGGGATTGGCCGCTAACGTGCTCACCGATCCCCAGGACGACTACTCCAAGCGCTTGCTTGCCGATGCTCCGTCGCTCGCCACCGCACAAATCCACCGCCAAGCGGCTCCAGCACTGAGTACTTTGACCGAGGAGGCTGCCGGAGCAGGCAGCCAGCCTTTGGTAAAGGTAGAAGGCCTGAGTAAAAAGTACGGGGATTTCACTGCCGTGCAGGATATTTCTTTTGAGGTGCGCCCCGGTTCCACCCACGCGCTAGTCGGGGAGTCCGGTTCCGGTAAGACCACCACCGGCCGCATGATCTCCTTATTCGAGACCCCGACAGCAGGCTCAATCACGGTGGATGGGGTCGATATCCTGGCCGCTAACGCGGCCGAGCGTAAAGAACTGCGTAGCAATATCCAGCTGGTCTATCAGAACCCATACTCGTCACTAGACCCGCGCATGCGTATTGGCGATATCATTGCCGAGCCTTTCCGCAACTTCACCCGCGCTTCCAAATCCAAAGCCCAGGCGCGCGCCAAGGAGTACTTGGAATTAGTTTCCTTGGATGCTGATATGTACGCGCGCCGCCCCCGTGAGCTATCCGGTGGGCAGCGCCAACGTGTAGCCATTGCCCGCGCACTCATCGTAGAGCCCGAGCTGGTCATTTTAGACGAGGCAGTCTCGGCCCTCGACGTTACCGTGCAAGCCCAGATCATCCGCCTTTTGGATAAGCTGCAGAAAGACTTGAGCTTGACGTACATTTTCATCTCGCATGACCTTGCGGTGGTGCGCCAGATTTCCGATACCGTGAGCGTTCTGCGCCGCGGTGAACAAGTTGAGCAAGGCATTACTGAAGAGGTCTTCCGTGCGCCGCAGTCAGAATTTACCCGCGACCTCATCGGGGCTATTCCCGGGCAGCGTTACCGCGCAGGCGACCTGAACTTAGGGCTTTAAGATAGGGCTTGAGAAAGAAAGAGGAGATTATGACCGATATTATTAATCAACTAGCTGGCCTTGACGGAACGGAGTTCGTCGCGCTGCGTGAGCGTCGCTCTGATGCTGTCACGAACGCGCAGATTAGCTTCCAAGCACTGCTGGAGCCAGAAAATCCTGGCGAATTCACCTACGCAGAACGCTACGCTGTCGCAGCTTTCATCACCGGCATTTCACAGTCAGACCGCGCAGCGCAGTTCTACCTCGACCTCCTTGCCGATGAATCCGATGACGCACTTGTCGCTACCGTCCAAGGAGCCATCGCTGCCGGGACCACGACTGGCCCTTTCCACGACGGTAACTTCACTGTCTTCGACGCAAGTTCCGCGCTCGGCCCACGACTGGCAGCTGCCTTCGATTTTGCGCACCTTCTGACCTTCCATCCAAAAGACGCCAGCCCCGCTGCGGTTGGACATCTGGATGCCGCTGGCTGGTCCGCCGATGAGATTGTCTCCCTGAGCCAGTTGATTTCCTTCCTCGCGTTTCAACAGCGCGTTGTTCACGGCATGCAAGTCTTGGCAGGCGCCGCGCCGCAGTTGGTGTCACCACAAGCCTCCCAGGAGCATGCTTCTCAGGCCGTGGCTAACCCCAGCTGGGAAGCAACCGAGAATATCTTGATTCCCGAGGTAGTAAAGCCTGCGAAGTTCGTCAATCACTCACTCGGCTGGGAGCCCTGGGTGCCAGCGATGGCCAAGGCAGACCTCACCGACGAGCACATCGACGCCCTTATCAAGCCGGAGCGTGCGGACATGCCTTACTTCCGTTTGCTGGCTCGTGACCCGCAGGCTCTCAAGGCACGCACCTTGAC
>JBAQWV010000110.1:0-37871 GCA_049299095.1 Anaerolineae bacterium
CTCCAACTGAATACGCACTCCTCCCTGGCAAACCAGGACGATTTTGCTTGCCCATGTCTGGATCTATACTCGTTCAATTTGTAAAGCTACTTACCCACCATAATCACGGCTTTTGAACCATGCCGAAAAAGGCAAACCAATCATTTTTCGGGGTGATGAATACGGTACGAGTAAACTGGAAGAGAAATTCAGCGAGCAAGGCTTTAAAGTCGCTGTTGGGCAAAGAATTAAAGTTCCCTTGTTAATCGAGAACCACTGGATTGGTGTTTTAACTCTTGATAATGCTGACAAACCGCAGATTTATAATAAAACACAACAAGAATTACTAGCTTTGTTTGGGAACCAGGTAGCCAGCGCTTTAAAACGGGCATTCGATCAAGAAAGGAACGAGAAACTAAAAGCTATCATTGCTAATGTTATGGAGCAAGCTACCAAGGGAGATCTGGATAGTCTTTTGACGGTTGTGCGTCAGCAACTTGGAAGCTTGATGGACGTTGCCAACTTTATGGCAGTAATGGTAGACCCAGATTCGTCCTTGCTGGATTTCCGGATTAATTATGACAACGACAAAAAACTTGAAAGGCAGTGGCGCGATCACAAAAGCGGATTAGTGGGCTATCTGCTTGAGAGCGAAAAGAAAACTCTTTGGCTTCCTGATGACAAGGAAACTCCTTTTCGCAAAGAAAAAGATGTCAGCGATTGCGGGCATCCGTCTCGATGTTGGCTAGGAGTGCCCTTAAAAGTAGAGGATAATCGTATTATTGGCGCTCTAGTGGTTCAGCATTATGTTAATCCACGACAATACAACGAAAACCACCGCGATATCCTAGAAGCTGTCGCTAAGCAAATTGCCCGTACTGTACACTTCAGTGCTGAGAAGGAGCGGGAAGCTGTCAAAAGCTATCGCAACAACCTCCTCGATCAATTGAAAACACACCTTCGCACGCTCCTTGATGAGCAAGAAGATGCCTTTTGGGCTTTACTGATGAAATTTATTTCAGACCGTTGTGGGCTGAGATTTAACCGGGTAAGTGTTTACTTAAAAGGCGATAAGTCTTTGCGTGGCCGTGCCGGTGTAGGCCAGCCTAACTCTGCGGAGGCTTACAAAGAGTGGCATTGCCTTTTTGAGCAGCATAAAGGTATATGGGATAAACCCTGTAATGGCGCTGATTTCTTTGAGGAGTTTGAAGAAAATGCAGGCAAAACTCCAACCTTTATCGGGAGCGCGATTAAGCAATGGCAACTTTCTTTGGATGATAGCTGTTGGCAAGCGGCGTTACGTTTCAATAAGTCGGAACTTGTGCCTCAGAAAGAATTGATCCTGCCAGCTCAATACCGGGAAGGTTTTGAACAAAATGCTGAAGCCAAGTGCGTGATCGTACCCTTAAAAACAGGGGACCAGGTTTTAGGACTTCTGTTAGCTGATAATGCCTTCAACAATGAACCGATTCGGGAAGATGTGTTGGCTACATTGGAGGCGATTACTGCTTATGCCGTAGGTTTGTGGCAAGAATGGGATTTAAAACGACGTAACTTGACCTTTGATCAAAGGCAACAATTAAACGATCTGCGCAACGACACCCTACAAAGTGATCAGAAAGAACTGCAATACAAACTACAACGGATCTGTGAAAAAGCGCGGATCATGTTTGAAGCCAGCAGCGTTGTCCTCTATCCACTAGCGGAAGATGGTGTGACCTATCTCAGAGAACATATTGCACAGGTGGGCCTGGATCATGATAAAGCCAAGAAAGACTTTGCTCTTCGTCCTCGTCAGCATGGACTGTTTGCCTACGTAAAGCGCACAGGCACCGTTACTGTTTCTGATGTACAAGACAGCACACTTTATTTTGGCACTCCTCCCGGACCTCTCAAGGACCATGCCTTTATCCGGGATCACGCCATTCAGTCCTTTTTCGGGATAGCATTACGGTCGTTGCTCACTGGCGATCCGTTAGGTGTGCTGTACATTAACCATCGTGAGCAGCATAATTTCACTTCGCAGGAAACAACCCTGGCTGAAGAAATTGCTAATATTGCTACATTGGTCTTGAGCGCGGCACGCGGAAACCAAGAAATGGTAGAGATACAACGCGCTCAGGAACTCAACCGTTTCCGCGATATTTTAGAGACGGCGCTTTCTCCTGATGCTGATGATACCAAAGTAGTCAGAGCCTTGCTAGCTAACATAGCAAAAGCTCTTCCTGCCACAGGACGTGTAGAGCTATTGATTAGAAGTGGAGATAACCAGGAGAGCGTACATGAATATCCTATAGAAACTGGTCAAAGTCTGGAGGAATCTGAACTATCGTTTTCTGACGCAGTTGAGGCATATCAAGCCTTTAAAGAGCAAAAGCTAATTGCAATCCCACTGCAAAAACAAGCTGACGACGATGAAGAAATAAAGGCTGAACGGTTTTCCAGATTTGCAATACCTGTTTATGACAACAAAGAAATAATCGGCGTTTTGCGAACTATAGCCGCCACAGCGGGTAGCTTCGGTGCAAGAGACAAAACGCTCATAAGTGAGTTAGCCGGCACTGCTGGCCTGGTCGTAGGAAGTTTGCGTCGCCGGCACGGACTTCTTGAAGCGCTGCTTGAAGCGTGCGAGGAGATTACAAGCACTTCGTCATTAAAAGACACCCTAGACACTATCGTTGCTCAAGCTCGCAAAGCTGTTCCTGAAACAGATTCTGTGACTGTGTGGTATCGTAACGAGCAAGGGATCGTGGTTGCCGGCGCTCAATCTGGTGTAAAAAAGGCTAAGTTTATTGTGGGAGCACCAACGCACTCGACAGTTGTTAATAATATTATGCAGCGCAATGAACCACTATGGGCTATTGAAGCAACAAAAGAAAAGTTGCTTGTGGGTGAGGGTTTTATCGAAACAGAAGGCGTCGTTTCGACAGCCGCCTTTCCTTTACTATATGAAGCTAAAGAGATCGGCGCACTTTTCTTCAATTATGGCAAGCCGCACTCCTTTACCCTTGAAGAGCGAAAGGTTTTTCCAATCTTTGCCGCGATCATTGCTACCAGCATTCGTGATGCGCAGTCGCTTGAAGCTGAGAAGCACAGCACACGGCGTCTGAAGGCAGCGCTGAAAGTTGCTCAAACCGCGGGCGAAGGGTGGGAGCGCCAGAAAGCTTTGCCTGCGATCCTGGATTCACTGCGCGAACACTTCGGAAAACACCTGGCGAACGCAACACCTTACCTGTTCCTTTACAACGCTCAATATAAGGTGCTGGAGCTGCCAGAAGAGATACGAAGCTATTATTCCCCCGCAGCCAATCATTCTGACCCGGTGCGGCTATCCCTTAACGAGTCGCGTATCATCTGCAAAGTCGTCAACGATTGGCTTAAGGGAGCAATGCAACGGGTCATTAACATTCCCGATGTGACTGACCAGAGTAAGTATAAGGGCTATGAGCGTCCGGATCTCAATACCCACTCCGAGCTTTGCGCGAGGCTGGGACCAGGTGACAAGCTGCTGGGGATCTTGGTGCTCAAGAGCGATCAAGTGAATGCCTTTGCTCAAGAAGATGAGCGTCTTTTTGAATTGGTTGCGGAGCAAGTCGCAGCGGCCCTGGATCGTGCCGAACAGGTACAGCAAAAACGCACAAGTGACTACATGGCCGGCGCTATGGCATGGGCCTCGGAGCTGGCACACGACATCAACGTGGATATTGGTTACATTCGCACGCGTGCATACCAACTTTATGACCAAGACCCCGGGATCACAGAACAGGGCAAGAAATGGGCTAAAGAAATAGACACCCGCGCGGATGAGCTCAAGGATAAAGCCAGAGACACCAGTGTCGAACGGACGTTGATTTTAACTCGGCTCGATGAATACTTGCCGAAGAAGATTCGGGATTGGCAAGCCCGTTCCTGCCCCAACACGCACATCGTCTATGATTGGGGGGATGGTTCAACATTCGCAGGGATCTATCCAGAACTCCTCTGGCGGGCTGTGCGCCATCTGCTGCGAAACGCGATTCAAGCGATGCACTATGGCGGGCAGATTTGGTTGCGTTGTCGCCCCAGCGCTCCGAATCAAATTGAATTGCAGATCGAGAATAGCGGGCCAGATATCCCAGGGAAGGTGCGTCAGCGTCTTTTCCATGAGCCGTATTCCTCAAAAGACAAAGGGAGTGGGATGGGGGTACTGATCACAAAAATGCTGATTGAGGGAATGAATGGCGCCATCGAACTGTTGCCTTCACAGCCAAACCTTGGCCCGGTTTTCGCTATACGTCTGGCCCAAGCATTTGACGCTGAGCCTGAGGAGAAGCACGACGATGCCTGATTTTACGCAACCATCTTTTTCCCCTGCGTGGCGAATATTGGTTGTCGAGAATGCCCCAGATCAGCGTGCGGATGTCGTTGCTCTTCTGCGTTCATGGGGCTATGAAGTCTGGACAGCTCACGCTGAGCCGAATGCGCCTGATCATCACATCGCCTTGTCTCGTCATGCCCATCAACAGCTACAGGATCACACCTGTCATCTCGTTCTGATGGATCTCCGGCTTAAAAGCGATGAAGACCCCGAAGATTTCAGCGGTGAAGACCTGGCTCAGGCCTTGCTGGAAGCATATCCTGATGTAAAGATTATTTTTCATAGTGGTTACGCACAGCCACGTGTTTTGAAAGGCTGGCCTTGCTTCAACAAAGGCGGGGCTACAGAAGTTCTGAAAGAAACGATTGAGCAGTTGTTGCTATGCCCACAGCCGCACACTCAAGATCAGGAGTTTGGACGATGAGTAGTTTACCTAGTCCACTTCGCATTCTAGTGGTTGAAAATCATCCGCAGCAGCGCGAAGATCTGGTCGGCCTTTTACAGGGATGGCAGTTGCAGGGATGGCGGTATGAAGTCTATACGGCAGAAGGCCGCGTGGGCGCGGACGATTTCTATCAATCTTTGCTCGATGATGCGATCAACAAAGCCAGGACACATCGCTGCCATTTGGCGATTGTCGATATGCGGTTGAAGGATGATAGCGATTCGCGCGATACCAGCGGGCTCGCGCTCGTGCCACAACTCGCGCCGACGGTGTCGATTATCTATAGCGGAAAGGGCGATGTGGTTACTGTGAGCGAAGCATTAGCCCCAGAGGACGAAGTCAGGAAAGATGTTCCGCTGCGCGCTTATAAGTTTATAGAAAAAGCAAGTGGTAAAGAATTGCTTAAGAAAGCGATTGAAAAGGCGGCGGGAGAAATTTGGCATCGGCGGGAAATCGAATTTGTTTCCTTCGCCGAGTTTACCTGCGAGGCATTAGCACAACGCCTCACTGCACTCGGCGATGGCGAGATTCATGCCGATGAAGTCGAAGACATGCTCAGACGGTTGTTTCCTGGTGCCAAGCGGCTGAGGATTGAAGCAGTTAACGAGGCTCAACAAAAAGGGCTTTCTGTCCCGCGTGGACATTCCATTGTAGTCAAAGTCACGCAGGATGCGCATTTTTCCAGTTACGTGGTCAAATTGACAACGAAGCGTGAGCCTAAAGCATGGACAAACGTCTCAGATGAATTGACAACGACGCGTGAGGCTAAAGCATGGACAAACGTCTCAGATGAATTGAACCGCTTCAATCGTGTGCGTCCTTTCTTTACAGGACAGCGCTATGCCAGTGTTGTTGGGTCACCCATCAGACTGTGGAACTTGACCGGTATTGTTTATGAGTTTTTAGCTGGCGATGAGGAGCACCCTATCTGTTCCCTTGCTGACTACTATCGTGATAACCAGGCCGAAGCCATTAACAAAGTTCTGGATAATATTCGGCGTTTGTGGCGGCGTCTCTATGAAACTCCTGTCCAACAGCGAAAGCCGGTCTTCCGAGCCTACGATGAGGCTTGGAATGAGAAACTGTCACAGCGTCTGATTGAATTCTCACCTTACCCAACCCCCTACGCTGATGTTCTAGCCAAGCTTAACCTCCCTAATCCTTTCACCTGGATAGCCCAGAAGATCGCTCTGCAAGAAAATGGCACTTATCAAGATGGTGGCTTGCCTGACACCGCTTTTGCTATTTGTCATGGCGACCTGCACAGTGAGAACATCTTCACTGATACCCGACAAGATGTCTGGCTGATTGATTATGAGCGCACTGGAGAGGGCCCGCTGCTGCAGGATTTCACGGAGTTGGAAAACGATATTCTCACCAGTCTGGTCAATCTGCAAAGTACTGATACTAAACAATTTGCTCAACTGGTATGTGCATTGATTGAGCCTAAGAACCTAATACCAAAACAGCAGTTAGCCACTTTCTCGGCTCATAGCGAAGCTGGCAAGGCGTTTGAAGTTATTTGCGGATGGCGCGAGCTGGCAAGCTCAGTGCTTGGCGTCGGTGGAGGGGACAAACGGCAGTATTATTACGGCCTGCTTTTCAATGCGCTTTTCCGCTTAACCCTTTTGTGGCGCGAGCAAGGGGATGAAGCCTTTGTTGCATCAGTAAAGTTGTCTCAAGCCACCCGTTGCCTTATTTTGGCCGGTATGGTATGTCATCGCCTCGATAATTGGACCAAATCATGGCCGTCTCAAGAATGGGAGGCTGTCTGTAGGACTACACATCATTCTATGGATGAATTGGCTATACTCCACCTTTCCGACATTCACTTAGGAACACATACCCAGGCGCAAGTCTATTGTTCTCAACTGGAAACGGATCTCCTAGACGGATTGGGCCAAAAAAGCCTGGATTATCTTGTTCTGAATGGAGATATGGCAGACAAGGCTAATCCAGGTGAGTACGATGCAGCCTTGTGGTTGGTGGAACGTCTGATGAAGCAATTCCAACTCACCCCTGATCAGATCATCGTTGTTCCTGGCAATCACGATGTGAGCTATATTCAATCAAGAAGAGCCTACTCGCGGTTTGTGTTCGATCCGGTCGCGGATGAAGACGAGGCGAAGCGCTCTATCGTGCAAGCCAATGGCCGTGCCATTTGTGACGACGAGACCGCCTACGAAGCAAGGCTTGAGCCTTTTGCCGACTTTTATCAGAAAGTACGCCAAAGCACCTACTCTCTCTCAAGAAATCAGCAAGCGATTGTACAAGTCTTTCCTGAGCACAAGCTGTTATTCTTAAGTTTGAATTCGGCGCACGAAGTAGATCATTTTTACCAACAGCGTGCCAGCATCTTTGCACCAGCTTTAGCGCATGGACTTGATCAAATAAGCGCCGACTATAAGGATTGGTTGAAAATAGCAGTGTGGCATCATCCCCTTGGCGGCCCGGAGGCCATGAACACCGAATTTATGCAACAGCTTGCTGTACGTGGCTTCCAGATTTGTATGCACGGACATATCCACGAAGCAATCGAGGACTATCATAAATTCGATGACCGGCTTGGGCTGCGTGTCATTGGCGCTGGAACGTTTGGCGCGCCGGTACGGCAGCAAACTACGAGTATTCCTTTACAATACAACCTGATCACTCTCAATCCTAACGAGTGTTCGGTAAAAATTGAATCGCGCAAAAAGGAAAAACCGGAGGGAGCCTGGATGGCCGACGCGCGCTGGATCGAGAAACTTCGCAATCCACAGCCGTGGTACACCTTCAAAGTTAAGTGGGGATTCTGCATAGAGGATAAGGGGGGAAAGAGTTAGTACCATGAGTTCCCATATCCTATACTACCGCGCCGAAATCGCCGCGCTCCTCTTCGACCTCCTGCGCGGCGGCGAGTCCGCGGCCATCGTCGGCTCGGCCAGCATGGGCAAGTCGCGGCTACTGCTCTTCTTGCAGCGCGCGGACGTACAACAGCACTACCTGGGCGAGGCCGCGGCTCACACCGTGTTGCTGCCCACGGACTGCAACCGTCTGGCCGAGAAGAGCGACTGGGGCCTGTACGAACTGCTGCTCACCGCGCTGATCGAAGGTCTGGGGAGCCGCCTGCCCGCGGCCACGCACGAATGGCTGAACGCGCTGCGCCGGGAGGCGATCACAGGCCGCAATGCGCTGCTGGCCCAGCGCCATCTGGAGTTGGCTACGCACACCCTGTGCCGCGACCACGGCCTGCGTCTGTGCTTCCTGCTCGACGAGTTCGATGAGAGCTATCGCACCCTGCCTGCCACTGCGCTGGCGAATCTGCGTGCCCTGCGCGATGCAGATCGCTACCAGGTGTGCTTTGTGCTGCTGATGCGCGATCACCCCGGCCGGCTGCGCACCCGCGAAGACAGCGAAGGCTTCTACGAATTGCTGTCGCGCTCCGTGTTGGGGCTTAAGCCCTACCGCGACGCAGACGCGCGCCAGGTGATCGCGCAGATCGCCGCGCGCCGCGGCCGCGCCTGGCGCGAGGCCGAAATTGCAACCATGTTGCGCCTCAGCGGCGGCCATCCCGGCTCGCTGGTGGCGCTTTCAGACGCGCTGACGCGCCAGCCTTTGCCCGCGGAGGCGGACGCGCAGCTGCGCTGGGCGCTGGCCCAGCCCGCGTTGGTCGAAGAATTTCGCAAGCTGTGGCAGGGCCTGGCCGAAGATGAACGCCTGGCGCTCAGCCGGCTGGCGCAGGGTATCGGCGCGCCTTATACCTTGCGTGAGGTGCTGGCGCTCAAGGGTTTGATCCGCGACGAAAACCGCGAACAGCCCATATTTTTCTCGCCCGCGTTCCACCAGTACGTGCTGGACGAAGGCGTGCTGAGCGCCAGCGCCTTGTGGCTGGACGAAGCCGCGGCCGTGGTATGGGTGGAGGGCAAGCGCATCGAGGATCTCAGCAAGCTGGAGTATGAACTGCTGCGCTTGCTGTATCGCCGCCTCGGTCAGGTGTGCAGCCGCGACGACATCCTGTCCGCGTTGTATCCCACCGAGACGCTGGATGAAGACCATGCAGGCAGCGAAAATCGTATTGATTCGCTGGTGCGTCACCTGCGCCGGGCTATCGAGCCGGACGCCCGGCAGCCGCGCTATCTGCTCACCGTACGCGGGCACGGCTATCGGCTGGTAGACACGCCCGCGCCGCTGGAGTAACATCTCCCCCGTTGCTCACCCCTGACCGCCAGCCCATGACCCATTCTGCATCTCCCCTGACCGCCCGCAGCGCGCTGCGCTGGATCGTTCCCGCCCTGCGGCAAGCTGGGCGGCTGGCGTTGACCGCACGGCGTGAGGACTTGTCGGTGCGCGACAAGGCCGATCACACCCCGGTGAGCGAGATGGATGAGCGCATCGAGGCGTTGCTGGCCGCGCGCATTCGCAGCCGCTTCCCCGATCACGGCATCCTGGCTGAAGAAGGTCAGCCTGGCGGCAAGAACACAGCCTACACCTGGGTGCTTGACCCCTTGGACGGCAGCCGCGCCTACCTGAGCGGCTTGCCGCTGTGGGGGATTTCTGTGGGAGTGCTGCGTGAGGGGCTTCCCCTGGCCGGCGCGCTGTATTTGCCCGCAGTGAACGAGCTGTACACCGGCCACGCGACCGGCGCGTGGCTGAACGGCCGCCCCCTGCCTGCCCCGCGCGTCGCGCTGGAGGATCGCACGGCCTTCCTGGCTGTGCCCTCAAACTGCCATCAGCTTTATCGCATTGACTACGGCCGGCTGCGCAGCTTGGGCAGCGCCGCGGCGCACCTGATCTACGTGGCGCGCGGCGCGGCCGTGGGCGCGCTGCTGCGCCCGGTCAAGCTGTGGGACCTGGCCGGTGTGTGGCCCCTGCTGACTTATCTGGGAATTGAACTGCGCTATCTGTCCGGCGCGGGCGTGGAGATCGCTCCGCTGCTCGATGGCCGGCCCGCGCCGGAGCCTATCCTGGCCGCGCGCACCGCTCTGATCGAACCGTTGTTGCAGAGGATAACGAGCAGACAAGTAGACACGGAGTAGACAAGTATACTAAGGAAACAAAGACTTTGCCCCTTCTCACCTTGTCTACTTGCCTACTTGTCTACTTATGTACCTCCCTCGCCCCTTATTCCATTCCAACCCCAAACATCGTCTCCAGGTCGTAGCGGGAAAAGACACGGAAGGCCAGCAGCGTCTCCGTGTGGGTGATGTGCTCAATCTGCATGATGGCGCGCGTCACCAGGTCGGCAATCTGCTCGTTGCCCGCGGTGCGCAACACCGCCACCAGATCGTAGCGCCCGGCCACCGAAAAGACCTCGGTAACGCCATCCAGCGCCACCAGTCGTTGCGCCACCGCGTTGACGTGGCCGCGCTCGACGTTGAACAGCACAATAGCATTGACCATAACAAGCTCCTTGCTTCAGGGGTTGCTCTATTCTAACCCAGCCTGCGTTTGGCGTCCAATGCGACTTGTTTCTGGCGCAGGCTGGCGTACAATAAAGCTGAACTTACGCGCCTATCGCAAACCCGTATGGAGACAAAGTTTATGGTACGAATTGGGCTGAAGCAACGGCAGCAGACCGCGCGCTGGCTGCTCGTTATGTGGTTAATTGTGGGGATGTGGACACCCGCGCGGGCCGCGGTCGCACAGGATTTTGTCGCGGGTCGGGTTTTGGTCGGTTGGCACGCTACGAGTACGCGGCAAGCGCGCACCGCCATCCTCGCTGCGCACGGCTGGCAGATCGAGCGCAATATCGTCGAGCTGGGCGTAGACGTGCTGCGCGTGCCCGCGGGCGAGGAACAAGCAGCCGCAGCCGCATTGCAGGCAGACCCCGCCGTGCGCTACGCAGAACTCGACCGACTGGCTTATGCCGCGGCGGACATCAGCGTAGAGGGGCTGCAACCCAACGATCCTTACTGGCTCGTGCAATGGAACCAGCGCCGCATCCAGTTGCCGCAGGCATGGCAGATCACCCAGGGCACGCCGGTGCTGGTGGCCGTCATCGATTCCGGCATTGACCTGGGTCATCCTGAGTTTACCGGGCGTATCCAGGACGGCTTTGACTACGTGGACTTCGACACGATTCCGCAGGACACCTTCGGCCACGGCACGCACGTCGCGGGTATCATCGGCGCGGCGGGCAACAATAGCCGCGGCGTGGCTGGCGCGGCCTGGAACGTGCAATTGCTGCCCATGCGCGTGCTGGACGGCAACGGCGTGGGCACAGCCAGCAACATCGCCCAGGCGATCATCGCATCCGCCAACCGCGGAGCCAGGATAATTAACCTGAGCCTGGCCTTAAGCGGCCCTTCCGCCGTTGTCTACGATGCCATTGTGGCCGCGCGCAACCAGGATTGCCTGCTGGTGGCCGCCACCGGCAACGCCTCGCAGCCCAACCAGCCCCCCGCGGCGGTCAGCTATCCCGCGGCCTATCCCGAAGTGATCGCAGTGGCCGCTACTACACATGGCGACGAGCGCGCGACCTATTCCAACGGCGGCGCAGCCGTGGAGTTGGCGGCCCCCGGCGGCGAAGCCAGCGACGCGATCTACAGCACCAGCCGCAACAGCAACTACGCCCAATTGTACGGCACGTCCATCGCCGCCGCCCACGTTTCCGGCGTTGCGGCTCTGCTGCGCAGCCTGTCGCCACAATGGAGCGCGGTCGCGGTGCGCGATGCCCTGCGCAACACCGCGGACAAAGTCGGCTCGCAGCCCTACAATCAGGGGCGCAACGACTGGCTGGGCTATGGCCGCATCAACGCGGCGGCTGCGCTGCGCTGGACGCTGCCCCCCGCGCTGCGGTTCAGCCCGGACGCCCCCGCGCTGCTGGCCGCAGCCAATCAGCCTTTGCCCAGCACCACGATTCGCTTCAGCAACGCCAGCACGCAGCCGCTCACCTGGCAGGTCACCGGTGTGTCGCCATCGTGGCTGCAAGTGCAATCGTCTTCGCCCAGTTCGTTGAGCTACCCCGCCACAGCCAGCTTCACCGTCAGCTTTGCCAGCCTGCCCGTGCCGGGCGAATATATCGGCGAAATCGGCGTGCAATCCACCGATCCGCTGGGCGGGCAGCGCAACTACATCGTTTCGGTCTATACACGGGTGCTGGCCGCAGCGCAGCCGGTGTACCTGCCGGTCATCAGCTATCAGGCCGCGACACCTGTCTGGCAAGATACGAGCGGTAGCCTGGGCCTTGCTGTGGGCGACGATGGCGCGCAGGCGGTCACACTGCCCTTTGTGTTTCCCTTTCTGGGGCGCAGCTACAGTCAGGTCTACATCCATGCCAACGGCTTCCTGAGCTTCGGCCAAAGCTATGCCGGCAACGCCTACGCGGTGAACAGTTGCCTGCCGACGCTGGGCGGGCCGAACAACGCCATCTATGTGCTGTGGGACGATCTTGACCCCGGTCAAGCTGGCCGCGTCAGCTTCGCAAGCAGCCCAGGGGTCTTTGTGGCAGAATGGCGTGACGTACCCAACAAGCAAGGGCAACCCAGCACCTTCCAGGTGGCACTGCGCCCCAACGGGCAGGTCACTGTCGCCTACGGTGCGACGGTGCAAGCTGACAGCGCCACCGTGGGGCTGGAAAGCTGGGACGCCAGCCTGGCGCTGCCGGTGGCATGCAATGGCTCTGGTCAGCCGCCAGCATCCGGGCAAACGCTGACGTGGCAGACCGACATGCCGTAACCGGCAACGCAACCGTCTGCGGCCAGCCCCCAACTTAGCTATTTCTTCATCTATGCGCATCGTTATCACGGCTGATCTACACTATCGTCCGGCAGACCGCGACCAGTTTCTGGCTTTTGCGGATGACGTGGCCGCGCAGTCACCCGATTGCCTCGTGGTTGCGGGGGACATCGGCCACCCGCTGCGGCTGTTTCACCGCGCGCTACAACTGTTCGATGAATTGACCTGCCCGCGGCTATTTATCGCGGGTAATCACGACCTGTACCGCGGCGAGTTTGACAGCCGCACCCTGTGGGAACACGCGCTGCCGCGCGCGACGCGTGCCGAAGGCTTTGTCTGGCTGGAAGAGGAGGTGATGCGGCTGGGCCGCGTGGCGATTGTCGGCACGATGGCCTGGTACGATTATTCTGCGCGCGCGGCGCAGGCCCCCGACGATCCCGCGGTGCTGGCCGCGGCTAAAAAACTGGTCATTCACGACGCGGACTATATTGACTGGCCGTGGAGCGATGTGGCAATGGCGCGCTATCTGGCCCGCGGCTTCGAGCGTCGTCTCCAGCAGGCTGTACAGGATCCCGCGGTCGAGCAGATTATCGTGGTGACGCACATGCCGATTTTCCCTGAGGCCGTGCCGGAGCGCCCTGATGTCGAGATGTGGACATTGATGCGTGCATACATGGGCAATTTCACGTTGGGCGAGCTGGTGCGGCGCACGCCCAAGGTGACGCACGTAATCAGTGGACATATTCATCTACCGGGGCAGTGGAGGGTGACAGGAGACTATGGCCCGCTGGATGTGCGGCTGGTGGGCAGTCAAAAACACACCCTGCGCATGGTAACGCTGGACCTTGCATGAGGTTGATCAAGCAGGGATATGACCGCAAAGCAGAGGACTTGTTGCGGTTACATGACAACCACTGCCAATAGCGCGCTGCACGGTGCGGCAATCACGCTAAAGCCGCGCTATCAGTTCTGTGCGGTGGAAGGTGCGGCGGCCATAGGCCAGCAGCAGCAGGCTGAGCACCCACAGAGCCGCGCCTAGCAGCAGAGTCACCCAGGTATTGAGGTAGAGCAGGCCAAAAAGCTGCCCAAACAGCAAGGCCAGCACCGGCAGCACGACCAGCGAGCCAGTTTGATACGCATCCTGAAAAGTTCGCGCGCGCACAGAGACCAGCACCATCACGGCCAGACTGAGCGCGGCGGCCGCGGGGGCCACCCACACCACCAGCAACGTCCAGATCGTGTTAGGGAAGAGCAATCGCCCCATCACCGGCCATGCGGCCAGGTTGCCCGTGAGACTGTACAAGCCATAACCGAGCAGGGTTACGGCCAGTGCAGGCAGCCAGGCAGAGAGCAGCTTGCCCACCAGCAGCTCTGCGTCAGTGGTGGGCGTGTACAGCAGCGCCTCCAGCGTCTTGCGTTCCTTTTCGCCCACAAAACTGTCGGCGGCAATCACGCTTGACACCATCACCGGCACGATCAAAAACAGCGGGGCCATCATGTACACCAGGAAAAACATCACGCCCGCCTGATCGGGTGTCAAGCCGGCCAACTGCTGGCGCAGCCCCGGCGCCACCATCGCCAGTAGCTCTTGATACTCCGAACTGGACGAACTACCCAACGCAGCCGGCAAGGCCAGCGTCAGCAGCGGGATCAGCACGAACATAATCAAAGGCACCAGGATAATCGGCAGCAGCACGCCCTTGTTCTGCAAAACCACGCGCAAATCCTTGCGTACAATCGCCCAAATTGCTCGCCCGTTCATGCCGTCACCTCCGCCGCGTTGTGCAGGGCAAAATAGACATCTTCCAGCGTCGGTTCCTGTGGGGTCACCTGATACATGCGCACCCCAGCCGCGGCCAGCGTCTGGATCAATGCTGGAATCGCTGTGCGGCTGGCACCACTGACCAGCAGCACGCCGGTGCGCTGCTCGGTCGCGGTCAAATCAGGCACGGCTTGCAGCGTTTGCCGCGCCAGCGCCACATCCACCGGCTCCACTTCGACTTCGACCTGCATCGTGCGCACCCAACGCTGCGCCAGCTCGTGCGGTGTGCCCAGGGCGATCAGACACCCCTGCTCCATCACGCCCACGCGGTCGCACAGGCGTTGCGCCTCCACCAGATTGTGCGTGTTGATGAACACCGTATGTCCGGCGCGCGCGGTGTGCAGGATCATGTCGTGTACCTGCCGCGTCGCCACCGGGTCGAGCGCGGCGGTGGGTTCGTCGAGAAAGAGCAAAGCGGGCCGGTGTACGACGGTGCGTGCCAGCGCCAGGCGTTGCTTCATCCCCTTGCTATACGCGCCGACCTTGTCATCCCCGCGCGCCAGCAAGTCAAAAGTGGTGAGCAGTTCGTCCACACGGGCCTTGACCTCGCGCCGCGGCACGCCGTACAGATCCGCGTACAGGCTCAAGTTGGTGCGACCGGACAGTCGTTCGTCGAGCGAGGGCGTTTCGGTCAACACGCCGGTTTGCCGACGTAGCATCGGGCCGTCGGTGAGCGGATCTAGCCCCAGCACGCGCGCGTGGCCGCCGCTGGGCGTCAGTACGCCGTTTAGCAGGCGCACGGTGGTGGTTTTGCCTGCGCCGTTGTGGCCGAGAAAGCCGAATACCTCGCCCGCCTGGACAGTCAAGGTCAGTTGGTCCACAGCCACAGCCGCGCCGAAGCGCCGCGTCAGGCCGTCGGTGATAATAATGGGGTCAGACATAGCAACAAAAGGGTGATCAATGCTTTGCTAACTGGGAACTTGATGAGATGGAGGTTGGCAGGACGCATTTCATGGTGGATTAGGATTATAAAATCGTTGATACCCCCTGTCAAGCGGTTTAGCGGGCAGTGCGCGTGCGCTTTTCCAGATAGCGCACCAACAGGGCCAGGCCAATCGTCATCACTAGGTACAAATAGCCGACGACGTTGTAGGTTTCGAAGAATTTGAAGGTGCTGGCCGCGTAAATCTTGCCCTGATAGGTGATGTCGGCCACCCCCATGACAGACACCAGCGACGAATCCTTGAGCATGGCGATGAAATCGTTGCCCAGCGGAGGCAGTACACGCCGGATCGCCTGCGGCAGAATCACGTTGCGCATGGCCTGCCAGTAGCTCATACCCAGTGAGCGCGCGGCTTCCATCTGTCCGCGCTCAATCGATTCGATGCCGCCGCGGAAGACCTCGGCCAAAAATGCGCTGTAGCCCACGCTGAGCGCGAGAATCACGCGCACGGTGAAGTCTATATCGCGCACATTCATGCCTGCCATGCGCGCGCCCAGGCTGCTCAGCGGGCCGAACTGTGCCACCTGCGCGCCCAGCCAGTTGATGCCATCCACCAGTCCCGGTGCACCTGCAAAGACAATGTAATACAACAGCACCAACATGGGCACGCCGCGAATGATCTCGATGTAAAAGGTGGCGGCTTCACGGGTTAACCGGCGACTGGACACGCGCGCCAGGCCGATTAGCAGGCCCAACACCATCGCGACTGCGTACGCGATCAGCGTAACGCGCACGGTGATGCCCACGCCTTGCAGGATCGCGCCGAAGATCACCTCATAATTGGGATCGGTCAGCAGCACCCACAAGAAAAAGACGCCGAGCAGAAACGTGACGACCAGCCATAGGGGAATGCGGGCCAGCGCGCTGCCGGCCTTGTTGCTACGTCCAGCGGTGGCCGCGGATGACAATTGAGGGCTGTTCATGGGAGGTTCCTGGGATAAAAGGGGAGGAAACCGCTGTGGGGCCGGGCGACCCGCACAGCGGTTGATAGACAAAGCAGACGGGAGGAGTTAGGTGCTTGTTATCCCAGCCATCCGCATCTTTCGACAAGTTGATGCGGATGGCTGAGACGCGCGGCATAGCGGCTGGTTATGGCGCGCTGGGGTTGTACTCGAAGAACCACTTGGTGCTGAGCTTGTCCAGCGTGCCATCGGCCTGCATGGCATCAATCGCCGCGTCAAAGGGGGCCACCAGATCGCTGCCGGGGGTGAAGATAAAGCCGAAATCCTCGCTGCCCAGCGCCTGATTCATCACCATCAATTTATCGGGGTTCGCGCCCACATAGCCCGCACTCGATGCCTTGTCCATCAGCACGGTATCTACGTCACCGTTGAGCAGCGCCTGCACGGCCGCGCCAAAGGTGTCGAACAGCTTGATGCGGGGATTGGCTTCGTCGCCATCCAGCACTTCGTACACTGCGGTGTAGAAGTTGGTGGTGCCTGCCTGCGAACCAATCAGCAGATCGGGGTTGGCTCCGAACTCAGCGGCATCCTTGAAGCGGTCTTCCCCTGTGCGCACCAGCATAAACTGCTCTGAACGCAAGTAGGGTTTGGAGAAATCCACCTGCTGAGCGCGCTCTTCGGTGATCGTGATGCCATCCATGCCCACGTCGAACTGGCCTTCGCGCACGGCCGAGATCATGGTGTCCCAGGCGGTCACGTTCCATTTCACCTGGCAATTCAGGCGGCGGCAGATTTCGTTTACCGCGTCATATTCCCAGCCAACCGCCTCGCCAGTCTTGGGATCCACGAAGTTAAGCGGGGTGTAGGCGTTTTCGGTCACCGCGTTGACCACGCGGCCCTGCAGGTCGGGCAAGCCAGCGGCGCTGGCAGTGTCTGCCGCGGGCGCGGGCGGTTGCGCCGTAGGCGCGGGGGTGGGGGTGGTGCAGCCGGCCAGCAGGCTGACGATCACCAACAAAACAAGCAAACTAACGCGCGATTTCATGAAGTAACACTCCTTTGGGGTTGCGGACCGCGTAGCCATTCCCAGCCCTTTATCAGGGCGGCAATCTGTACAACGGCCAACCAGAAAGCGAAAAAGGTAACGATGATGGGGCCAACACTGACAATCGTCGGGATAAACGCATCAATCGAGCGCAACGCGCTTTGATACTGACCAACCAGCGCTTCATACGACGAAACCACCTGCTGAGCGTCGTTCAGCGAGCTGTTGATGTCCGTGAGCGATCCGCCAAATTGGTTCAGGCTGCGTGCCAGCGAGGGCAGCGTGCCACTGGTGCCGGACAAGTTATCGCCCAACGAGCGCATCGAATCGGGCAGCCCGGAGAGTGTATCGCTGATACCGGTCAATGACGCACTCAATGGCTGCTGCGGGTCGTAGCTGATATTGAAAAACGGCACGGCGGACATGGTTTCTAGCACACCGTCAATCAACTGGGCGCTGCCTGCCGCAGCTTTCAGCGTTTCCTGCGTGTTTTCCAGCGTGTCGGGCAGTCCCTGGCCGAGGAAATCGGCCAGCGACTTGAGCGTTGGATTGGACGAAGACACCGTGTCGGACAGGCTGTCAAAGGTACGTTGCGCCGTGGTGACGCTGCCACTGGCTGCGGTCAGCGATTGGTTAACCACCGTGAACGCGCCCGTCGTCGTGCCGAGCGTTTGATCCAGCAAGCGCAGTCCTTTGCTGGCCGTGTCTGCCGCGGTGTGACGATAGGCCCAGACCGCGTAGGTTGAGGCGACGCTCAGGGCGAGGCTGGCGACGGCCAGAATAACGAGCAAAACACCGGCAATGCGTTTGAGCATAAGCTCCTCCTTGATCGAGACCGGATAAAACGGGACGAACTATAACACTTTTGTGATAACCATCGGCGGTTCCAGGCTGGCGTTGGCTGCTTGCAGCGTTTGTTCTGCGCCCAGCACCACGACATTCCCCTGCGCGGCTACGCGGTCAAGCAGCTCCGCCAGCCCGCGCACATCGTCCACCGTCGCGGCCAATACTTCGTCGCGCAGCCGCTGGCGCAGCGCGTCGTTGTCACCGTTCAGCACGCGCAGCAGCGAAGTGAACCCCTTGGCGTCGGGCAATTGGTAGCTGTCCAGGTCGCCGATCACACCGATGATGATCTTGTTCACATCCTCCTGGTTGAGTGATACGTTACGTAGGTAGTCCGCCGAGCCGTCGTAAGCTTGCAGCGTGCCTAGCAGGTTCGGATCGCGGTAAGACAGATAAGCGAAGACGCCGGAATGGCTGTTGAAGGGGCAAAAACCGCCATACGCGCCGCCCTGCACGCGCACACGATCCCACAGCCAGGTGTTGTCGAGAAATTTCACCGCCACCTGGGTTGCTCCGTTCAATGTATAGCCCAGGTCGTAAAGGTTCGCACCCTTGCCAACGTAATTCACCTGGGCGGGTACAGCCAGACCCTCGGCCCGCGCGGCAACGCCTTGCTCCCAGACGGCTGGCTGGGCTGCACCGGCAGGCAGCGCGGCAATCAGTTCGGCCAGGGCTGGCTGCAACGCGGCGAACGCGTCCGCGTCCACGGTGATGTTACAAAGCAGGCCGCCGCGGCGAATCAAGGCCGCGTGAACCGCTTGCAGGTCGGCCAACACCCCTTCCCAATCGTTGTCAAGCCGCTGGATGAGCGAGCGCAGGAAGAACAGATACTGGATGCCGCTAAGCTGCTCGGCCACCCAGTCCGCGGTGGTAAAGTGGGCGCGCAACCGGCGATAGATGGCGATGTGCCCGCCGGGGATCAGCCCCGCTTCCGCGCCCGCCTTCTCTTCCAGCACGATCTGGCGCAGACGCTCGCGATTGTCCAGCCGCGGGGTGAGCAGCACCTCTTGCAGAATGTCCAGCAACGCCTGGCCCTTTTCCAACGTGGCCTTGCCGCGCAGGAACAGATAGGCCACGGCCTCGCGGCTGCGCGTGGTTGAGGTGTGTGCGCTGCGGTAGATGCCGCCCGTTTCCTGGCCGATACGCTGCGACAGGCGCACATAGTCCTGCGCGACTGTGCCCAGACTGAGCAGCAGGCGGCCAAACAACTCGCCGTAGGGCAACAAAGGTTGCGGCAGGCTGTGCAGGTCGAAGCCCAGATCGAGGTACAGAATCCCATTGGTGGAGAGATCGTGCGAGAGAACGCGCACACCATGAAGGGTCGTTTCCGTTACTGGAATGGTGGATACAGCGCGCGGTAGATCGGCCACGGTCAGGCTGGGGATAGTCGCCAGCGCTTCCGACGTGTCGGGAGTTTCCTGCAAGGTTTGCAGGCGCTGCATGGTATCCAGCACCGCTTGCAGGTCGTCGTCGTTCATGGTTGAACGGGCCGCCTCTAGCCGCGCCTGTTCCGCGCCTTCCAGCGCCGTGCGCGCCTGGGCATCCGGTTGCAGCAGAATCACCGTGCGGTGCGTGTTGTCAAGCAGATCGCGGCGGATCAGCGTCTCAAAAAAGCCGGGCTGCGTGGCCTGCTCCTTCAGCCATTGCAGCGGCGCTTCGTAGGCCAGGTCTTTCAGCGGGTCGCTGCCGTGCAGCCAGCCACCCAGCGCGCTCAGGAAGTACATCAAACCGCGGGGAAAGCTGCCGGTATTGGCCTCGCGCAGGCGAAATTCGATAGTATTAAGCGACGCGGCCAGCATGGCCGGGTCAATTCCCTCGCTCGCCAGCGTCGTCAGCGTCTCCAGGATAACCTGCTCAACGCGGTCTGCCTCCGCGGTTGCGATATTCTTCAAGCCGACCGCGAAGACAGCCTCGCGGAAGTCCGCGTCGTAACCACCGCCGATCACCCCTTCGCCCAGCCCCGAATCGAGTAGCGCCTTGCGCAGTGGTGATGCTTGTGTGCTGACCAGCGTATGCGACAGAACCTGCCAGGCCAGCGTGGTTTCCAGGTCGGTGACGTCGTTCAGCAGCCAGTTGACGGTGAGATAGCTGCGCCGCGCGTCTGCGGCGTAGGCTGCTGTCTCGTCGCCCGCGTCATAGCCATAGGCCAGACGGCGGGTGGCGGCAAAGCGCGGCTGCAGGGCAATCGGCGCGACAGGCTCCATCGCATCGTAGCGGCTAAGATATTCATCTACTATCCGCAAACGCTCGTCGGAATGGTCGTCGCCATAGAAGAAAATGTAGCTATTGGATGGGTGATAGTGATGCGCGTAGAAGTTGCGGAACTGTTCGTAGGTCAGATCGGGCATCACTGCCGGGTCGCCACCAGAATCGAGGCCGTAGGCATTATCGGGGAATAGGCTTTGCTGAATATAACGGTTCAGCAATGCGTCGGGCGAGGAATAGACCCCCTTCATCTCGTTGAAAACCACGCCCTTGTAGGTCAATGGCGCGTCAAGGTCGGCAGCTTCGTAGTGCCAACCCTGCGTTTGCAGGGTTTCACGCGCCAGCAGCGGCGCAAACACCGCATCGAGATATACCCCAACCAGGTTGTAGAAATCGGCCAGATTTTGGCTGGCAACGGGATAGACGGTCTTGTCAGGATAGGTAAAGGCGTTCAGAAAGGTGTTGAGCGAGCCTTGCCGCAGTTGATTGAATGGTTCCTTGACTGGATAGCGTTGCGAGCCACATAGCACCGAGTGTTCGAGAATGTGCGGCAAACCAGTGGAATCTTCCGGCGGAGTGGCAAAGCTGATACCAAACACCTTGTTTTCGTCATCGTTTTCCAGCGACAGCAGGCGCGCGCCCGTTTTATCGTGGCGATACAGCCGCGCTTGCACGTTAATTTCAGAAATCAGGCGGTCTTCGACCAGCGTAAATCCATGTGTTGTCATCTTTCATCTCCCTGTAAACGTCTGTCTTGAATTCTACCCTGTGTTGCGACATCCCCAAAACGCGTAGCTGGGGGCTAGCAGGCGGCGACGCCGAAGCGTTCCAGTGTTAACAGCGCATCTTTGCGGTGCAGGCCCCAGCGGTAACCGCTCAGGCTGCCATCTGCGCGCAACGCCCGGTGACAGGGGATCACCAGCGCAGCCGCGTTGCTGCCACACGCATGCCCGACCGCGCGCGTAGCGGTTGGTTGGCCCAGCGCCACCGCGATCTGGCCGTAGGTGCGCGTTTCTCCATAGGGAATGGCTTGCAGTTCCTGCCAGACGCGTTGCTGAAACGCTGTGCCATGCACATCCAGCGGCAGCGACAGGTCGCGCGCAGCGCCGCGCAGGTACGCCAACAGTGTATCCATCCAGTCGGTCAGGTCGGCCCGTTCATCCTCCGGTTGCGCCGCGGGAAAATCATGCAGAAAGGCCGCGCGGATCGCGTCGAGGGTGTCATCCAGCCCAACGAAACAAATACCCTGCGGCGTGGCTGCCACGAGCAGCGCGCCGAGTGGGCTGGCAGTGATGCGGTACTGAATGGGAGGCAACATGACGACATACTCCTTGGCGTGCTGGGATTGTTCTCAATGCCGCGCTTGTAACTGTTGCAGGCTGGCCGCGGCTGCCTTACGCACCTTCGGCTTGGGGTCTTGCAGCCCTGTACGCAGCGCAGCCGCGGCCGCGCTGCCGCCCAACCGCCCCAATGCCTGTGCGGCCGCCTCGCGTACCATGCCCGATCCATCGCCTGTCAGCCGCTGACCGATGGCAGACACCGCCGCAGGGTCGCCCAAGTCAGCCAACGCCAACAGCGCGGCCGCGCGCACTTGCCCCGCGCGATGGCTCAGCGCATCCAGCAGCGGCTCCAGGCCCGCGCGGCCACCGAAACGCCCCAGCCAGCGCGCGGCGCGCTCCGCTTCAGCGATGTCATCGCCGTACAAGCGTTCGATCCATACATCAGTCGCCAGCGCGATGTCGCCACCAAAGCGCGCCTGATCTTTCGCGCCTTGCAAGAAACCCTGATAAATATCTACAAACTCCGGCGCACGGACATCTGGCGGTGGCTCCGAAGCGGCAGTTGTGACTATGCCGCGCGCAGGCATCAGTTCCTCGACAAATTGACGGGCCGAGCGCACCTGTCCCCCGGCGGCCCGCACCTTGCCAGCCAGTCCTTGATCGTTGGTGACGACCGTTACCTGGCGCGGCTGCCGGCTAGCCTTCAGCAGTTGCACAATCACCGCATCCGCCTCGACGTTGGAAGGGGCAAAGCGCACGGTCACGCCATCGCCCGACATCTGCCAATGCGGCGACGGCCCCACGCCGCTGTCGAAGACCACGGTCAACGGCTGACGGCGGGCCAGCGCAAAGGTACGCAGTCGCTGCACCAGTTGCCATTCATCATCCGGGTCAGTAAGGTCAATATCGGGCATCACACCAATCAGGTTGTGCCCGTCAATCAGCAAAGTCATACCCACATTAAATCAGCAAAGCAGGGAATCGGCAAGCCGCCGGGGCTGGCGCAGCCGCGCCGTTCGACGTATAATGCTGCGTGCTGGCACGCGCCAGCACGCGGTTAGACGAATTCCAACCCCCTTTTTACACATCATGCCTTCCAATAACATTATTCTCACCGGCTTTATGGGCACGGGCAAGACCGCGGTTGGTCAGGCCATCGCCGAGCGCCTGGGTCGCTGGTTTGTCGACGTGGACGCAGTGATTGAGCGGCAGGCCGGCAGACCGATCCACCAAATCTTTGCCCAGGACGGCGAACCAGCTTTTCGGGCGCTGGAAACCGAGGTCATTCGCTCTCTGACGAATGAAAGCAATCTGGTAATCAGCACCGGCGGCGGCGCGCTGCTGTCGCCGATCAACCGGCAGCGGTTGCAAGCCAGTGGCGTGCTTGTTTGCCTGCGCGCGTCCGTAGACACACTACTGGCGCGGCTGGCTGATACCACCAACCGACCGCTGCTGGCCGGGCCAGATCGTCGTGCCCGCATTGCTACGCTGCTGGCCCAGCGCGCCGCACTGTACGACGCCATTCCCTTGCAGGTGGATACCGACCGGTTAAGCGTGCCGGAAGTGGCTGAAGCCGTGATCCGACTGGCGCGACAGGCAGGCCCCGGCCCGCAACGCATCCCCGTCATACATCCGGCGGGCAGCTATGACATCCTGATCGGTGAAGGGCTGCTAAACGAAGCCGGCCCGGCGCTGCTGGCTGCCGGTTTGGCGGCTGGGGCATGCGCCATCGTGACCCAGCCCGCGCTGATCGGCCACGCCAGCTGTCTGGCTGACGCTCTGCAAGCACAAGGCTTTCGCCCGACGGTGATCGAAATACCCGCGGGCGAGCAATACAAGACGCTAGCGACGGTGGCCGACCTGTACGATGCCTTTATCGCGGCTGGGCTGGATCGGCGCAGCCCGGTGTTGGCACTCGGCGGTGGTGTGGTGGGAGATGTAGCAGGCTTTGCCGCGGCCAGTTTTCTACGTGGCGTGCCCTTCGTGCAGATTCCCACCAGCCTGCTGGCGATGGTAGATGCCAGCGTGGGCGGCAAGACAGGGGTGGACTTGCCGCAGGGCAAAAACCTGGTGGGCGCGTTCAAACAGCCCGCGCTGGTGCTGATGGACCCGGAAACGCTGGCTTCGCTACCCTCCGATGAGTTTCGCAGCGGCTTGGCCGAGGTGGTGAAGCACGGCATGATCGGCGACCCCGACCTGTTCGAGGTGATGGAAGGGCGCGCGGTGCTGGCGTTGAGCGATTTGCTGGCGCGCGCGGTGCAGGTCAAGGTGGATGTGGTACAGCAGGACCCGTTCGAGCAGGGCAGACGTGCGGTGCTGAACCTGGGTCACACCTTTGCGCACCCGTTGGAAACGCTGTCGAACTATCAGATGCGCCACGGCGAGGCGGTCAGTATCGGTCTGGTGATGGCAACGCGGCTGGCCGCGCGCCTGGGTGTGTGCGAGGCAGCATTGGTCGTCCGGCTGGAAAGCGCGCTCGAACGTCTCGGCTTGCCCACGCGCGCGCCCGGCTTCGATCCGGCGCAGGTGGTGGCTGGCATGAGCACTGACAAAAAGCGCGTGCAGGGGCGCTTGCGTTTCGTGTTACCGCGTGCGCTGGGGGATGTGGAGGTTTTCGACGCCGTGCCCGCGGCGGATGTGCTGATGGTAGTAGAGTCGGTGGCTAGTTAGGGATAATCGGCGAAAGCAAGGTGCGCCAGCTACGGCAGAGCGTCCCAGTTTATGCCGATGCGTCTTCAGCCCCGCCCGTCATACGTCTGAGCGCGGCAGCCGCGGCCTCGCGCACCCGCCAGTCTTCGCGCGGGTTGGCTTGCTGCGCAGCCAGCACAGCTTGACTGGCCGCGTCGCCCCATTTCCCCAACGCGAGCGCGGCGCCCCGGCGCACCATCAACGACTGATCACTGCCCAGCAGCTTCAGCAGCGTCGGTTGCACGGATGGGATTACCAGACTGCTTTGTGCAGCCGTTGGGGGTGTCATGCGTCCCAGCGCCTCCGCTGCACTCTGCCGCACGTCGGCATCGCGATTCAATAACAAGCTCAACAACGCTTCCACGGTGTCCTCGGAGGTCGGCATCACGCCAAACCCATCGGCTGCGGCCGCCTGCATCACGGGATTATTGCTGACCGCCGCCTTTAGCAGCGCTTGCAGTGCCGTTTCTGTGCCGATGCGTCCCAGGCTCAACGCAGCTTCCGAACGCAGGAGCGGATCGGGATTATTCAGCAGAGCAGCCAGCGCGGCCACCGCCTCGTAACCGGGATCGAACTGGGCCAGTGCGGTCGCGGCCTGCCAACGCGCTGCCGGACGTTCGCCCTGTAGTTCGGCCAGCAGAGCTTGGCGCTCGTCAGGCTCAAGCCTGCGTCGCGACGGTTGTCCCTCTGCGTTAAAGCGTTTTAGCCAATTTTGTACGGTTTGCAGCATAGCCATTCATCCTGTTACGGAAATGCGGACTTTTGAAGTCCGGGGTCTTACAATGATAGCCCCGCCCTGTTGTTAAAAACTGCCCAGCCAATTGACCACCAGACCCGCCGGTAGCTTGGGGTAAAAATAGGTGGCTTTGGGCGGCATCACCTCGCCCGCGTCCGATACCGCCTGCAACTGCGCCAGCGGCGTAGGGTTGACCAGAAATGCAGCCTGGAAGCGCCCCGCCGCTACCCCCGCCACGGCCTCATCCGCGCGCGGGGTGAAGGCCACAAAGCGTTTCAATTCCGTGGGGTCGGGGTTGATGCCAAGCAACGGCCCCAACACCAGGCTTTGCAGAATCGCCACGTCCACTGCGGCTACGGGCGCGGGGTAATCGGCCAGCACGCGCGCTGCGGTGGCAGGTGTCTCGCGGCGATACAATCCATAGTATACCACGTCGCCTGCGTTATCCGGCAGCACCAGGACAAAGGTTGCGCCCTCCGTTTGCCCCGACACCACGGTGAAATCTTCGTTCAGCCCGGCCAGCAGGCTTGTTGCTGTAAATTGCACCACATCATGAATGCAGCGATGCGTCGGCAGGATCACAACGCCCGCGTCCTCCATGCACGCGGCATAGACCCAGGCTGTATCAAAGGGCAGCGGAATTTCCGGCGGCGCAGCGGGCAGGTCCACGTAGCCCGGCACAGCCTGCCAGCTCGACAAAGGCGCGGGCGCGACCGCTTCCGGCTGTCCGCCACCGCGCTGCCAGCGTTGATAGGTGCGGGCGGTTTCGTAGCGGTGATGTCCGTCGGCCAGATAGAAAGTCTTCGGCTCCAGCGCCGTGGTCAGCGCAGCCAGCAAAGCGGGATCGGTGATCGCCCACAAGGCATTGTTTGTGCCGTCGTCATCGGTGAACTGTGCCACCGGCGGCTCGGTCAGCGTGCGCGCCAGCGGCGCTTGCACTACGCCCGCCGGGTCGGAGTAGAGTAAAAAGATCGGACTGCACTGCGCGCCGGTGGCGATGGTCAAGGCCAACCGATCTGCTTTCGCCGCGGGAAAGGTGCGTTCGTGCGGCAGGATGCCCTCGCCCCACGGCGCAAGACGCAGACGAAAGATCAAGCCGCGGCGCGTGGCAATTTGTCCATTTGGCAGCGTGGTGCGCTGTTGCAGCAGGTAAATCGCCGGGCTGGCCTCTTGCCGCAACACCCCGCGGCCTTGCCAGTCGGCCAGAGTGGCTGCGGCGCGCGTGTAGCGATTGGCTGTGTCACCGTCGCCAGGTTGATCCTGCGTCAGTTCCAGCCGGATGATGTTGTCAGCATGGCGCGCATAAAACGCGGCCTGCTGGGCCGGGCTGATCACATCGTAGGGGGGTGTTACCAGCTCGGCTAGGTCAGCCACGCCGGCAGCGTGCAAGTCATAGCGCCAGCCACGAAAAGGAAAGATACGAGTCATACGTCTCCCATAGAAAAGCGGGCTGGCTGCCCGCTTCATTGCCATGTTTGGGTATTGAATCCATTAAGCCAGCGCGAGCTGCACCAGTCGGTCGGTCAATGCTTCGCCAACAACCACTGTCGGCAGCCGGTGCAGCGGTTGATAGCCCTGCGCGGCGAGCGCCGGTGTGGGGGTGGTGGCTTCATCCGGCTTGTCGGACATGGTGAGTAGCAGACAGCCGCGCTGTTTTAGCCACAACGCCACTGCGCGCACTTCCTCAGTGATGCAGATTTCCTCCGCCAGCAGTGCATCTACCGGTGCATCCATCGGCAAATGATTGAAGCGGGCGGCGGTGCGGCGGTATTCGTTGCGCCGAAAGGCCTTGAACGGGGTGGGGTCGCCTGCCTGCACCAGCGGATAGACCTCGCCATGCACTGCCTGCAAGCCCGGATGCGCTGCGGCCATCTGCCCGTCGGCCCAGCCGATGAACTGCTCGAAACTGCGCATCTCGCCGGCTTGCACCTGCGCCACCAGATCGGGCAGCTCGATTACCCCGGCGCTGATCACCAGGCAGATGTAGGCGAGATAATCCTGATTGTCTGCGGTGAAGGGATGGAACGAGGGGTCACCGAGAGTTTTGTAAGCATGGAGGAACCGCTCGCGCTGGAAGGCATCGCCCAGCGAATCGGCCACGGTCAGTTCAACCCCTTCGACACGCGCCGCGTCGATGACGTGCGCATTGCGGCCACGCGCGGCGATGGCGGTTTTGTCCATGTCAATCACCACGGCAGTACCGGCATCAAGCTGTGCGCCCGCAGCCTGCACCGCGGCCAACCAGTCGGCCAGCAGCGCCCAGCGATTGCCCAGCGTCACGTTGTCGGCTTCACGGACCAAAGCAGGGGCCGCGTTCAACTTTTCGTTGCCGATAAAGCACCAGCCGGGCCAGCCGCCCATGCGCGCCAGATTGCGAAAGGCATTGCCGTCAGCCATCGCGGTGTCGCCGATGAAGAGTAACTCGCGTATCGGGGTGTCGGGCTGCTCCAGCTTGCGCGCCTCGCGCACGAACCACACCGACGCGCGGGCATAGTCGGGTTCGTGCTTGCGCGGAATGCGTGCATTGGGCAGCCCCATTGCTTGCCAGGCCTCGGCCAGGCCGGGTAGGCGCGGGTCGAACGGCTGCAAGTTGCGCAGGATCACCAGGTCGCCGAAGATTTCGTAAAGGGAAGAGGTTGTGGAAGTTTGCATGAAACGATCAAGCAGCGCGCTGAACCAATGGCGCTGAAATGTTAACGGATGTAGCCCTGCTTCAGCAGCAGTTCAGCGTTCAGCACTGATCCGCCCGCCGCGCCGCGCACGGTGTTGTGCCCCAACACCACGAATTTGATGTCCAGGATCGGGTCGGGGCGCACGCGGCCCACCACAGTTGCCATGCCGTTGCCTGCCATGCGGTCAAGACGCACCTGTGGGCGGTCTGGCTCGTCGCGCACGATGATGCACGGATCGGGCGCGCTCGGCAGCGCCATCTGCTGCGGCAGGCTGCGATAGCTGCGCAGGGCCTCGATGACCTGCTCCGGCGTGGCTTTTTGGTGCAGCGCCACCGACACACATTCGAGGTGGCCGTCAAGGGTGTGGACGCGGTTGCAATGTGCGCTCATCACGAAGTCGGCGAAATCAACGCCTGTGCCATTGAAGCGGCCCAACATCTTGAGCGGCTCGGTTTCGAGCTTCGGCTCCTCGTTGCCAATGTACGGGATGACGTTGTCGGTGATGTCCAGGGTGGACACGCCGGGATAGCCTGCGCCGGAAACCGCCTGCATGGAGACCACAAAGACCTTTTGCAGGCCAAAGGCGTCGTGGAGCGGCTTGAGCGCAGCAGTTAGGTGCGTGGCAGTACAATTAGCGTTGGCGACGATGAACCCGCGCCAACCGCGGCGCTGCTGCTGTATATGCAATAGTTCGGCGTGTTCCGGGTTTACGTCGGTAATCATCAGCGGCACGTCGTCATCCATGCGGTGCGGCCCGGCGTTGGTGAACACGTAATAGCCTGCTTGCGCGAATTCCGCCTCGACGCGCGCGGCCACATCGTTGGGCGTGGCCGAGAAAATGACCTGACAGTCTTCGAAATGCTGTGGCTCGCCCAGCCGCAATTCCATGTCGCGGACAGCCGCGGGCATGTCCGGTTGCAGCACCCAGCGGCGCTCGCGGTACTTGACGCCCGCGGAGCGGTCAGATGCGCCCAGCGCGGCGACCTCAAACCAGGGATGATCGGCCAGTAACTGCACAAACCGTTGGCCGACTGCGCCAGTCGCGCCCAGAATACCTACTTTGATCTTATTCATGCGTTCAATCTCTGTATAAAGTTCGTCGTGGCTTGATTTAAGAGCCAGGGACTACGCGATGGGGCCAGTTCTCGTCATTTGGCATGACAAATTCTCTGTCTGGCAGCGTTTTGCATACGTCCTGAGCTTCAAAACTCGATATCAATTTCCTGCAGATGGTTTTCTGTGGGAACGGCTTTGTTGCGTGCTTCCACCAGCGCCAGCCGGTTGTCAATCAGCACGCGCGCGGCCAGCAGTAATTCGCGCTCGGCCCCGCGGATGTGGCCCCAGAACTCGTCGTTCAGCCCAGCCCCGCGCAGGGACCCGCGCAAACCGCGTACCCCCTCGGCCAGCCAACTGTTGAAGGAGAAGTCACTGTCCGTCTGCGCCAGGCTTTCGGCGTCTAGCCAGGGCGTACTGAACAGATGCTCCCACGGGTCGTCGGAGGCGTTATCAACCGACGGCGCGGCTGCGGGTCGCGCCCGCCGTGCGGCCTCAGCCATGTGCAGACGTTCAGCCTCGGCCTTCGCCTCAGCTTTGGCCTCGTATTCAGCTATGCGCGCGCGGATGTCGTCACTTGGCATATAGCACACTTTCAGGGAACGTGGATCACCAGCCTGCAAGCGAGCCGATTGTAGCTTAAGAAACAAGGCTTGGCAAAAGCAGCGGCGGTAGGATGGCCGCGTTTAAGCAATACCCTGTCGCCACCAGGCCGCGAGCAGCCGCCATTCGTTGGTCTGGCGGTTCCAGCATAGTTGCACTGTATCACCGGTACGTGTCTGAACCATAAAACAGTGCCATTCGATGTTGTTGATGGTTTCTGTCCATTGACGCCCCAGACCGGCCACGTAATAGACCCGTTCCTGCCAGGTGAATGCGATGGGATAGACTTTGCCCTCGCGCGCGAAGCGCACATGTGTGGTGATGGTTTCATTTACCAGTGTTCGATCCATAGCGTTCCTCCAGATAGGTTTGCAATAAATGCAGCGCGGCCGCGGCGGATGCCTGCTTGTTTGCTACGCGGTCGCCCGTCCACACCACCTGCCTGCTGTGCTGGGCATCGGCCGCGGCCAGATGCAGCCAGGTCAAACCCACCGGCTTATCGGGGGTGCCACCACCCGGCCCAGCGATGCCGGTCACGCTGAGCGCGAGATCGCTGCCCAGCAAGCGCCGCACCCCGGCTGCCATCTCCGCGGCGCACGGCGCACTGACCGCGCCATGCCGGGCCAGCGTTTCTGCGGCCACGCCCAGCACCTGCTGTTTGATGCGGTTGTGATAGGCCAACACGCCGCCGAGAAAATAGTCGGAGCTGCCTGACACATCGGTGAGCGCGTCGCCAAGCAGGCCGCCGGTGCAAGATTCAGCTACGGCCAGCGTCAGATGGTGCTGGCGCAGCCAGTCGCCAACGTGCGCTGCTTGTTCGATCAATAGAGGGGTTGCCATTGCGATTCCAATCCTTTTGCAGGCACTGGCTGCCACTGGACAACGGCGGCAGCTTGTGGTAGCATGACAGGCAGCGATTATTATCCGTAAAGGAGAATTCTCATGAAGAAATTGATGATGTTCCTCGGCCTGGTGCTAGGCGCAGTGGCCGCCGCGCTGATTGTGCGCAAGATGGTCTGCCCGACTGATTCCCTGCCGTTGCCCGCCACGCAGCGCAACGACAGCGTAGATGTGCCCGCTTTCGACGAAAGTGAACTGGGTGGGCAGGTCAGCCCGGAATTGTTAAGCATTCTGGTCAGCCCGGATGACAAAGGCCCGCTGACTCTGTCCAGCGACGGTAAGTGGCTGATCAATCCACGCAATGGCTATCGCTATCCGATCCGCCGCGGCATTCCGGTCATGTTAATCGAAGAAGGCCGCCGCAATCAGGATGTGAGCTTGATCACGCAGTCGGCCTGATCGTTCAGCCATCCAAAGACAGGAGCGAGGCGCTGCTGTGCGGTTATCCGCCGGTTGCGCCTCGCTCCTTTTTGTTCACCTAACCACAGCCCTGACGCAGCTTATTGGGCGGGACGAGCGCCTAGTGTCACCGGAATGATTTCCTGCGCGCTGTTTTCGTGCAGCACAGTCAGTTGCACAGTGTCGCCTACCGATGCGTTGCGGAACAGGTAGATCAGCAGGTCATCGAATTTCTGCACCGGCTGGTCGTTGATACCGATGATCAAGTCGCCGCCTGCTTGCAGATAAACCGGTTCGCCCGTCAGCATGTTGACGCCCATCACCACATCGGTGTCGTGGCTGGCGCCGGTCACACCAGCGCGGGCCGCCGGGCCGCCATCTACCACGCTGGTCACGTACGCGCCGCGCGCCTGCGCAGGAAAGCCCAACGCTTCAGCCCATTCAGGCGAGAAGGTCTGGCCGGAAACGCCGATGAAGGGATGTTCATAGGCGCCGCGCTCGGCCAGCACCGGCACCACCCGCTGCGCGATGTAGATCGGAATGGCGAAGCCGACGCCGGAATTGGCGCGCACGCCGCCGTCGCTACGGATTTGCGCGTTGATGCCGATCACGCGGCCTTGCGAGTCGAGCAGCGGACCGCCCGAGTTGCCGGGGTTGATTGGTGCGTCGGTCTGGATGACCTCGGGGATGGTGTAGCGGGCGTCGAGCGAGCTGATGCTGCGTCCGAGGCCGCTGACTGTGCCAACGGTCATTGAACCGGCGAAGTCAAAGGGTGCGCCGATAGCAATGGCGCGATCACCGACTTGCAGATCGTCTATGCTGCCCTGTTCGACCGGCACGAGATCCAAGCCGAGGGTGTCAATCTGGATGACGGCCAGATCGCTGAACGGGTCTGCGCCCAGCACTGTGCCGGTGGCGGAACGATCATCAGCAAAGATCACCTGCACGCCGTTTGCACCTTCAACCACATGGGCGTTGGTCACGATGAGGCCGCTGGCATCCCAGACGAAGCCGGAACCCTGGCCCTGCGGCAGATCTTCCTCGGTGGTAGTGGTTTGCACTACGCCGAGGCTGATGATCTTGACGACGGAAGGATTGGCCTTCTGATACACTGCGTGAAGTATCTGCGGTTCTACATCCGTGCCCGGCTCGATGATGATCGGTGCGGATGGGGGCGCGGCGGGCTGATTGCTCTGACCAAGCTGCGGTGCCGGTGCAGCAGTGGGCGCGGCATTGGGCAAGGTGAATTCAAAGCCGTTTTGCGGTTGGTTGACAGCACTGCGGCCCGCTAAATTGCGCATGCCGACTAGGCCGGCGACCAGACACAAGCAAAGAACCACCAGCACTAACAACGCAGCAAAAACAAGCACTGGCCCACGTTGTTTGGTATCCATATCTTACTCCTGAAGCTGGCGGGCTATCAAGCCCGCGTGAATAAAAGCATATAAACGCTGCGACGCAACAGCGCCAAACGGTTTCATTATACCACAATCGCTACAGGCGCATGTAAGCTGCCTTGCGCGACGGTGGAGGAATTTCGGTTGGAGCGACGACGAACCAGTCCGTTGGTAGCTGTATTCGCATCTGGGGATACGAACGCCTCTAGTCTGTGGCTGACGCTGCGACAAGCAACGATTACGGGATTATTTTCTTGATTTGCAACAGGGGCTTCGTAGTTTGAGAATCGGTGACACCATATTTCAACCGAATTCCATACACTACCTCCATAAACTCCCTATTGACGAGTTGGATGTTTATGGTAAAATAGAGACGCGGAACTATCGGCTCATGTCGATCTTAAGGAGAGAAATCATGAAGAAAACAGTATTGTTTGGAATTTTCATGGCCGCAGTCATGCTGTTATCGCCGCTGGCAATGTTTGCGCCGACGGCTCAAGCCAGCTCGGTTGCGAGTCCGGCGTATGGCCAACAGTGCGTGTATCACACAGTTCGCTATGGAGAAAACCTGTCCAGCATCGGGGATTACTACGGCGTTAACATGTGGGTGATTGCACAACGCAACGGAATTTACAATCCCAACTACATTTGGGCGGGGCAAACTCTGTTGATCTATTGCTACACACCCAAGCCACCTGCTCCAAAGCCTGCTCCGAAGCCTGCTCCGAAGCCAGTACCAACGCAGCCGCCTTATTATGCGCCGCCTGCACAGCCTGGCGATGGCCCGGCCGCGTCTTGCCCGATCCCGCCGCAGAATGGTTTTGGAAACGTGTGGGTACGCAACGCCTCGGTGCGCGATCAGTTGGGATGTCCCTCCAATGGTGAGCAGGGCTTCAATGGCGCACAGGAAACCTTCTACAATGGCTTTGTGATTGCCAGTGACACCACCGGCACCATCTTTGCCATGTACAAAGATGGCGGCTGGCAACAGTTCCGCAACACCTGGGTTTCAGGCGAGCCGATTTCGAACCCCACTCTGACGCCGCCGGCTGGCTGGTATCAGCCTGAATACGGCATCGGCAAGGTGTGGCGCAACGAAGCGGGCGTGTCGCAGCGTTTGGGCTGGGCACGCTGGCCTGCGGCTGGCACGAATGGAACCGTGCAGATGTATCAGGGCGGTATCATGGTATGGACGCCTGCCACGGGTGTGTGGGTGCTGTATAACAACGGTACTTACAAACGCTTCTAGTCGTTTTAGGTAGTCATGTAGTTAACGGCCAGCCTCACCAGCAGGGGCTGGCCGTTTTTGTTGTTAACATTTGACAGCGTTCATACCCCGTTGTATGATGCAGGTAAGAATCGTATGGAGGTCTTACTATGTTTGGTCCAGGCTTTGGCGCACCCGAGCTGTTGCTCATTGCTTTCATCGTGTTGTTGATTTTCGGCGGAAGCAAGTTGACCGACCTCGGCAGTTCGTTGGGTAAGGGCATCCGCGAGTTTCGTCAGGCTGTACGCGAGGATGACGCCGACAAAAAGGAAACAGCCTCTGAGAAGAAGGACGCCTCTTCCAGCTAAAAACGGTTTTCACCGTAACAGTTCAGATCGTATCGCAGGAGCGTTTGCTGAGAACAAGTCAGCAAACGCTTTTTGTTTAATTTACCGGCTGGTTATGATCTTGATCATACCCACACGAGCCGAGTCGTTCTATACTGGGTGCGGACATGTATCGTCAGCCGGTTTGGGTATATGGCTGGCTGATGCGCTTGCGAGGCTGGTATGATGGATGAATTTGTAAGCATTGAGGACCGTGCGAAAGCCATTTTCGGTGACCGTGCCGATTATTATGTAACGAGCGTTGCGCACAGCGATGCCCAGATGCTGCAACACTTAGTAGCATTGGTCAACCCGCAGCCAACTTGGCGCGTCCTGGATGTTGCCACAGGGACGGGGCACACGGCGCTGGCTTTCGCGCCCTATGTCCACGAGATTGTCGGCGTTGACCTGACGCCGCGCATGTTGCAGGAAGCAGAAAAGCTGGCCGCTGTGCAGGGGATCACCAACATTCGCTTTGTCGAGGCGGACATTCACGAGCTGCCTTTCGACGATGAAACTTTCGACGACGAACAGTTCGATCTGATCACCTGCCGCCGCGCCGCACATCATTTCAGCGACATCAAGGAAGCCTTGTTCGAAATGGTGCGGATGCTCAAACCGCAAGGGGTCTTGCTGATTGACGACCGCAGCGTGCCGGAAGATGATCTGGTGGACAGCCTGATGAACCGGCTGGACTGGCTGCATGATGAGTCGCATGTGCGCGAGTACAGGGCCAGCGAATGGCAGGCAATGCTGGACGCGCTGGATTGCCGCGTGACTGTGCTGGAACCCTATGTTCAAAGTCGCCCGCTAACGTCGCTTACCGATCGCGTGGCCGCGCAAAACGTTGCTCAGATTCAGGGAATCCTCAATAGCCTTTCATCACAACAGCGTGAAAAGCTGGGAATAGTGGAAGCAGAGGGCGGGATATTTAGTAATCATTGGTACATTACGCTTGTCGCACAGAAGAAATAGATTGACCCCGTTTCCAGGATCGTGCTATAATAACTTTGCCCTGATGTTTTAAGGGCCTTTTCGTCTCCCCCTTCAGCCTTTTCTGTTTTCCCGCTGGCAGGCGATATTCGTCTGCTCCATCAACGCAAGGAGGAAATTGCCATGACGGCTTCTTTCCGTTCCAGCCGAAAGCTGTTGGCTTTTGTGCTGGTTTTTGTCGTTCTCGCTTCCCTGGGAGCGTTGCCCGCATTTGCCCAACAAGGCCCTCCCATACAGCGTGCCGCGTCCGCTCCGCTGGCAAATAACCTGCGCATTAGCCAGGTTTACGGCGGTGGCGGCAACAGCGGCGCAACCTATACTCATGATTTTATTGAATTGTTTAATGCTGGAGCTACCACCATTAACTTGAGTGGTTATTCAGTTCAGTACACATCTGCGACTGGCTCCACCTGGCAGGTAACAAACCTCTCCGGGTCTATCGCATCGGGCCAGTATTTTCTGATCCAGGAAGCCCAGGGTTCGGGCGGCACAACACCGCTTCCAACGCCTGATGTGATCGGAACGATCGCTATGAGTGGCTCGAATGGCAAAGTTGCGCTGGTAAACACCAGCACCGCGCAAACCGGCACCTGCCCCACAGGCAGCCAAATCATTGACTTTGTAGGGTTTGGCTCAGCCAATTGCTTTGAAGGCAGCGGTGCAACGCCTGCTTTAACGAACACCACAGCCGCGCTTCGCGCTGGTGATGGCTGCACCGATACGGACAGCAACGTAGCAGACTTTACCACGGGCGCGCCAACTCCGCGCAACACGGCTTCGGCATTGCATCAATGTACCACAGGTGATGTGCCGCCGACGGTATCCAGCACCACACCTGCCGATGGTGCAGGCAATGTATCCGCCAACACCACAGTGGACGTCACCTTCAGCGAACCGGTCACACTCACAGGCACAGTCGCTATTAGTTGCAGCATCAGCGGCGTTCAGAATGTAACCCCCACCGGTGGACCAACGACGTTTACACTCCCCCACACCAACTTCGCACCTGGTGATCACTGTACCGTAACGATTACGGCCGGTCAGGTCAGCGATCAGGACGGCACGCCCGACAACATGGCCGCGAATTACAGTTGGTCGTTTGACATTGCATCAGGCTGCTTCACCCCCAGCACGCAAATCCACGACATTCAAGGCGCCGGCGCAGCCAGCAGCATGATCGGTCAGCAACACACCATCGAAGCCCAGGTGGTGGCCGATTTTCAATCAGTAGCCACAATCCGCGGCTTCTTTGTACAAGAACCGGATGCCGAAGTTGACGCCGATCCTGCCACTTCCGAGGGATTGTTCGTCTACGACAACAACTTCGGTGTTGACGTGGCAGTTGGCGACTACGTGCGCGTAACGGGCTTTGTGAGTGAATTCCAGAACCAGACGCAGCTCAGCTCAGTTAACGCCGTCATTAATTGCGACGATCCGACAACCGTAAGCCCCGTACCGGTCTTGCTGCCCTTCCCTGACACCAGCTATCCTGAGCGCTACGAGGGCATGTCGGTCTATATGACGCAAACGCTCACAGTGAATGAGAATTTCAACCTGGGGCGCGGCGGCATTCTGACTCTGTCCAATGGCCGCTTGCAGCAACCCACCAACGTGGTAGCTCCTGGCGCGCCAGCGATTGCTTTGCAAGCAGCCAACAACCTGAACCAGATCACCCTGGACGATGGCTCGCTGCTGCAAAACCCCGATCCAATTATCTTCCCGCCGCCTGCGCTGGCTGCTCTGAACACAGTGCGCAGCGGTGATGAGGTGGTCGAAGTAGTAGGTGTGTTCACACAGGGGAATCCCGGCTGGACCACGCCCGGCAACATCTATCGCATCCAAGCGACCGGGACACCGGTGTTTACAGTAGCCAACCCGCGGCCAGCGGCTCCCAATCCGGTGCGGGCAGGCGGCACGTTGAAAGTCAGCTCGTTTAACGTCCTTAACTACTTCCTGACGCTCGATACCACCAGCGGCACCGGCCCCTGCGGGCCAGCTCAGAATGTTGAATGTCGCGGCGCAAACACCGCAGCCGAGTTAACACGCCAGCGCGACAAGCTGTTGCAAGCGTTAAACAGGCTAAACGCCGACATCGTAGGCTTGATGGAGCTGGAAAACACCCCCGGCGTTGATCCATTGGCCGACATCGTGACTGGCTTGAATGCGTTGGCTGGCGCAGGCACCTATGACTACATTGACACCGGTGTGATTGACCCCGGCGATGTGATCAAGGTTGGCTTGATCTACAAGCCCGCGGCTGTGCAGCCAGTGGGCGATTTCGCCATCCTCAACAGCCTCGTGGATCCAAACTTCGACACCAGCCGCCACCGCCCCACCCTGGCGCAAAGCTTCCAACAGGTTGCCACCAACGGCCGCTTTACCATCGTCGTCAACCATCTAAAATCCAAGGGCTGCACCGGTGCAGCGGGTCTGGATACAGATCAAGGTGACGGCCAAAGCTGCTTCAATGCCACCCGAACCACGGGTGCCAATGCACTGGTTGACTGGATTGCCACCGACCCGACGGGCACAGGCGATTCTGACTTCCTAGTCGTAGGCGATCTCAATTCCTATGCAATGGAAGACCCGATTGTAGCCATTGAATCGGGCGGATACACCAATCTGGAAACCCAGTTCGTCGGAGCCAACGCCTACTCCTACGTTTTCTCCGCGCAAGCTGGCTCGCTCGATCATAGCCTGGCCAATGCCAGCCTGCTGCCGCAAGTGACCGGCGCAACGACCTGGCACATCAACGCCGACGAACCGAGCGTACTCGACTATAACGTCGAATTCAAGTCAGCCGGTCAGGTAACAAGCCTGTATAACGCCGATCCATATCGCACCTCAGACCACGATCCGCTGCTGATTGGCCTCAACCTCGCGCCAGTGGACACTTCGATCCTCCTGACCAAGACCGTGGGAACCTCTCCCGGTGTCTGCGCCACAACGAGTATGATCACGGTCCCGGCGGGTACGGCGGTCTACTACTGTTACACCGTCGCCAACACCGGCAATCTAACGCTGTATATGCACGATCTGGTGGACGATCAACTCGGTTCGATCTTCGCCAGCTTGCCGTACACCCTCACCCCCGGCAGCAGCGTTTCCACTGTGGACGCCGGACTGGAGATTTCCGCAACGCTGGATGCTACCACCGCCAACACTGCGCTGTGGACTGCCTACAACGTCGGTCCGATTGATGTCATCACGGCAACAGCCAGCGCGACAGTTTATGTACCTTTGGAACCTGGGATCGTGTTGACAAAGACGGTAGGGACAACGCCAGGAGTGTGTGCGACAACGAGCAAGGTGACCGTGCCGACCGGCACGACGGTGTACTACTGTTACCAGGTGGAGAAC
>JBAQWV010000111.1:0-35920 GCA_049299095.1 Anaerolineae bacterium
GGCAGAACCTGGTAGCGGGCAAGTCGGGCATCAGCCCCGTCACCCAGTTCGACGCCACCCACTATGAAAGCAGGGTTGCGGGCGAGGTGAAGGACTTCAATCCGGAAGCGCGCATTCCGCGCAAGGAAATTCGCCGCATGGCGCGCTGCTCGCAGATCGCGGTCGTCGCGGCCTACGAAGCAGTGGAAGACGCCAAACTAGACCTGGCGCTGGAAGACCCCACGCGCATGGGCGTGGTGCTGGGCACAGGCGTCGGCGGCCAGGATATGTTCGTGGACATGATCCAGTCGGGCACAAGCGCCAACCGGATGCGCAGCCGTCCGGTGGATGTGATCAACGGCCTGCCCAACATGCCCGCGTTTCACATCAGCAATGTCTTTGGTATGCGCGGCCCGCTGAACACGGTGGTCACTGCCTGCGCGGCCGGCACGCAGGCCATCGGCGTCGGCACCGAAGAAATTCGGCGCGGAGCCACGGATGTCATGATCGTGGGTGGCGTGGAAGCGATGATTTCGCCGGTTTTCTTCGCCACCTTTGAGGCGATGCGAGCCGTGACGACGCAAAACGATGAGCCGACACATGCCAGCCGCCCCTTCGATGCCTCGCGTGATGGCTTTGTCATCGGTGAAGGCGCGGCAATCTTCGTGCTGGAGAGCCTGGAACATGCGCTGATGCGCGGGGCCACCATCTACGCCGAGGTGCTGGGCTGGGGCGAATCTGCGGATGCGTACCACATCGCTGCTCCCGACCCTGAAGCCAAGGGCGCGGCGCTGTGTATGCGCAACGCGCTGGCTGATGCAGGCGTCAACCCGGACGATGTTAGCTACATCAACGCACACGCCGCGGGCACGCCGCTGGGTGACGCGCACGAAACCAAGGGTATCAAGGATGTCTTTGGCCCGCGCGCGTATGAAATTCCAGTTAGCTCAACCAAGTCTATGGTGGGTCACCTGTTCGGCGGTGCGGGCGCGATTGAGGCGCTGGCCTGTGTCTACGCAGTGCATACCGACACCATTCACCCCACCATTAACTATACAACGCCCGACCCCGAATGCGATCTGGACTACGTGCCCAATGTGGCGCGGCAAGCGCAGGTCAACGTTGCCATGTCCAATTCGTTCGGCCTCGGCGGCCAAAATGCCTGCCTGATCGTGGGCAAATACAAAGTATAACAGCCACTTGATGCTACTCATTCGGAATTCGGAAGTGGCACATGAGACCTGAGCCGTTTAGGCAAAATGCCACTTCCGAATTCCGTGTTCTGGAGGTCTGATGACTTCCGAAGCCGCTAAAGCATAATTCCAGGAAGGACACAGGGCAGGCTGCCAACAACTGCCCTGTCACAACAAATCATGCGTGTTAATACCAACGAACCTTATATCAAGCGTCGCGCCAAGATCGGTGTGATCACCAGCTGGATTGGCTTGGCAGTGCTGGCCGCAGCCCTATTCATCACTTTGCAGTCTTCGCCCGGTGTTTTCTTACGCTACGCCAGCAATTCACAGGACCTGGTGCGTTCGATTTCCGGCAATAACAACGCTATCGGCTATTTGAATTTCAACGACTTGCAACAAGCGACCAACCCGGTCACTGTGCTGCCGGTTGACGGCGTCACTCCCACGGCGGAAACAATCGCCGCAGGCACTTATCCCGTAGCCGATGCAAATGGTGCAGTGGCCATCATCACCAGCGCACAAAACCCCTGGGTCGGCACGAACGGCGTCAGCATGGCCGAGCTGGCCCAGCTCTTTTCAACGGAAAACGGTACGTGGAAAGAAATCCGCGACAACTGGCCGAATTCCAAAATCAACCGGCTGACCCTGCGCAAAGATGCCAGCAGCGCCTATGACACCTTTGTCAGCAAGGTGATGACGCCGGTCTTCGGCGAACGCGGCGAAACCGTGATGCTGGGCACAATCAATCCCGACTACCGCACGATGGTTGCACTCTCGTTCGGCGGCTTGCTGATCGGCTTCATTGCTGCACAGATCGGCGGGTACATGAAGCGTCGTTTCGGCACATCACCGCGGCCCGATGAACGCCTGGCGAAGGAACTGAAAGGTCTCGACGACCGCTACACGCTGTATAGCTGGCAACTGCCCGCGGATTATGCGCTGCTCGGCCCGAACGGCGTATACGCCTTTGCCCTGCGCGAGCATGGTGGTCAGGTGACCAACGAAGGCAAACGCTGGAAGCACAAAGGGGGTGCGCTGCGCTTTTTGCTGGCTTTCAGCAACGAAGGCATTGGCAATCCCTCCGCGGATGCCGAAGTAGACGCCACCAAATTGCAGGATTTCATCAAGAAAAACCTGCCCGAAAGCGATGTGGAAGTGCAGCCGGTGGCGCTGTTCATCAACCCCGATGTCAAGCTGGATATCAAAGCGCCGGCAGTGCCGGTTCTCAAGGCCGATCAGCTCAAGGGTTACCTCAAGCAGCGCGGCAAAGAGGCGCACCTGAACACCAGCACGCTGCAACAGTTGCAGACCCTCTTCGAACAGGCTAAGCGCTAGCGTCTGCGCCCCGCCCTTACCGGGGCAGCTTGCAAAACACACGGGCCGCTTTTCGCACATCGAAGGGCGGCCTTTTTTCACCCATGACACTCACTCCTGCTGCTCTGACTGCTCTCGTCGTCGAAACCGCGCACACGCTCGGCTTCGACCGCGTGGGCATTGCCCCCGTCGGCCCCAGCCCCGACTATGCACGCTTTGAACGTTGGCTGGCCGCGGGCTACGACGGCGACATGGCTTACCTTGCGCGCCGTGCACTGGAACGCGCCGACCCGCGCGCCTTGCTGCCCGACGCCCATTCGCTAATCGTACTGGCGCTCAATTATCACCAAGACGCCGTACCCGCAGCCTGGCGCGCCGATCCCAGCCGCGGCCAGATTGCCGCATACGCGCTGGGCGACGATTACCATGACCTCCTCAAGTCGCTGGTATTTGAACTAGACGCGGCACTGCGCGCGGCCAGCGGACGCAGCACGCTGGGGCGGGTGTTCGTAGACAGCGGCCCAGTGCTGGAGCGCAGTTGGGCACAGCAGGCCGGGCTGGGGTTCATCGGCAAAAACACCTGCCTGATTGCGCCCAACCTGGGTTCCTGGTTCTTTCTGGCTGTGCTGCTGGTTCCTGAGGTGCTCACCGAACACGACGCCAGCCGCGCACTGCCGGAGTTAACACTTGTCGCCGCGCCCGCACGCGCGGCCTGTGGCTGCGGCGCGTGTACACGTTGCCTGGTCGCCTGCCCGACCGACGCCTTTGTCGAGCCGCACACGCTGGACGCGCGCCGCTGCATCAGCTATCTAACCATTGAGATGCGCGGGCCGATCCCGCACGACCTGCGGCCCCGTATGGGCAACTGGATTTTCGGCTGCGACATCTGCCAGAGCGTCTGCCCGTACAATCGCCGCTTTGCCCAACCCGCGCGCTTGGCCGCGCTCCAGCCGCGCACAGAGCGGTTGGCCCCGCGGCTCCTTGACCTGCTGGCGCTAGACGATGCAGGCTTTCGGCGTCATTTTGCCCGCTCGCCAGTGCTGCGCGCCAAACGCAGCGGCCTGCTGCGCAACGTGTGCGTGGCGCTGGGCAACTGGGGCGCGGCCGAGGCAGTGGAGCCGCTGGCCGCGGTGCTGCTACACGACGACGAAGCCTTGATCCGCGGACATGCGGCCTGGGCGCTGGGTCAGATCGGCACCGACACGGCGCGGCGGATACTGCGCGCGACCATAAACGAAACCGACGAAACGGTACGTGCCGAAATCGCCCGCGCTGCCCGCCTGTAGACGTGCAAACTCCTCGTCGTTTCAATTCAATCCCTGCAAATCCATAACTTTATTGAGTTGAATAGAACGCCGGGACGTGGTATCATCCCTGCGTGTGACTTTTTCATCCCATCCTCAGGAGGATTTATGGCTGCGACAACGCATCGGCTCGCATTGATCGGCTTTGGCACGGTCGGGCAGGGCCTGGCCGAAATTTTACGCAACAAATCCGCAGACCTGGAGGCGCGCTACGGCGTGCAGTTCCAGATCGTGGCGATCAGCGACCTGCTGAAGGGCAGTTTGTATGATCCCAACGGCCTGGACGTGGCTGCACTGCTGGATGTGGTCCAGCGCACCGGCAAGCTGGCTGATTATCCTGTCAGCGCCAGCCTAACCACCGGCTGGGACACGCTACGCACAATCCGCGAGAGCAACGCGAACACGGTGGTGGAGATTAGCTGGACCGACGTGCAAACCGGTCAGCCAGCGATTGACCATGTCAAAGCGGCTTTTGCCGCTGGCAAAAACGCCGTACTGACCAACAAAGGGCCGGTGGCGCTGGCATACCGTGAACTGGCCGCGCTGGCCGCGGCACAGCAGGTACAATTTCGTTTCGAGGGCACGGTGATGAGCGGCACGCCGACGATCCGGTTGGCACAGAACGCGCTGGCTGGCTGCACCATCCGCGAGATCAAGGGGATTTTGAACGGCACGACCAATTACATCCTGACGCAGATGGAAGCGGGGCAGAGCTATGCCGAGGCGCTGGCGGACGCGCAACGACTGGGCTACGCCGAGGCTGACCCAACCGCGGATGTGGAAGGCTGGGACGCGGCTGGCAAGGCGGTGATCCTGGCTAATGTGCTGATGGGCGGCGACCTGCGCGTGGCGGATGTGGATCGCACTGGCATCAGCGGGCTGATGCTGGCCGATGTGGAGGCGGCACGCAGCGCGGGGGAACGCTGGAAGCTGATCGCGCGCGCCTGGACGGAGAACGGCGTTACGCGGGCCAGTGTGCGCCCCACGCGACTGCCGTTGAGCCATCCGCTGGCGGGCGTGGCTGGCGCGATTAATGCCTGCACCTATACCACCGATCTGCTTGGCGACGTGACGCTGGTCGGCCCCGGCGCTGGACGGATTGAAACGGGCTTTGCGGTGCTGGGCGACTTGCTGGAAATCAGCAGGCAGACCAAATAACTGATTAATCCTTACTTTTCGCACTTCACCAACCATCGGAGCCAACGATGTCTCATACGTTTAAGACCATCATCGAACCTTTCAAGATCAAGACGGTTGAGCCAATCCATTTTACGACGCGGGAACACCGCGCGGCCGCGCTGAAAGCAGCCGGTTATAATTTGTTCGCGCTCCATGCGGACGATGTGCTGATTGACCTGCTGACCGACAGTGGAACCAGCGCGATGTCATCGGAGCAATGGGCGGGCATGATGCGCGGCGATGAAAGCTACGCAGGAGCCGGCTCATTCTTTCGCTTCGAGGCCGCGGTGCAGAGCATTACCGGCTACACTCATGTGATCCCGACACACCAGGGCCGCGCGGCGGAGCGCATCCTGTTTGGCGTGCTGTGCCAGCCAGGGGACGTCGTGCCGAACAACAACCATTTCGACACCACGCGTGCCAATGTTGAGTATCGCCAGGCAGAGGCACTAGACCTGGTGGCTGCGCCGGGTCGCCAGCCCGCCATGCTGCACCCGTTCAAGGGCAACCTTGATCTTGACGCGTTGCAACACACGATTGAGGGGGTGGGCGTGGACAACATTCCCCTGGTGATGCTGACAGTGACGAACAACGCGGGCGGCGGCCAACCTGTGAGCATGGCTAATATCCGTGCAGTCAGTGAGTTGTGCCGCCAGCATGGCCTGCTCTTCATCCTTGATGCCTGTCGGTTTGCGGAAAACGCCTGGTTTATCAAGGAGCGCGAAGAGGGCTACGCGGATAAATCGCCCATTGAGATCGCGCGCGAGATGTTCAGCTACGCCGACGGCTGTACCATGAGCGCCAAAAAGGATGGACTGGCGAATATCGGCGGCTTTCTGGCACTGAATGACCCGCCCTATGACAGCGACCGCTATCGGGACCTGCCACAACGCTGTAAAAACCAGTTGATCCTGACCGAGGGCTTCCCCACCTACGGCGGGCTGGCAGGCTACGACCTGGAGGCGATTGCCGTGGGCCTGCGCGAGGTGCTGCACGAGGACTATCTGCGCTATCGCATCCGCTCAACGGCGTATTTGGGTGACAAGCTGACAGCCGCGGGTATCCCAATTGTGCAGCCGCCGGGCGGCCATGCCATCTACATAGACGCGCGCAGCATGTTGCCACACATTCCTCCGCATCAATACCCCGGTCAGGCACTGGCCGCGGCGATGTACATCGAGGCGGGGATCCGTCCGGTGGAGATCGGACAGGTGGTATTTGGCAGGCCAACGCACGATGGCAGCCCGGAAGCCCCGTCTGCGCTGGATTTGGTGCGTCTGACGATCCCGCGCCGCGTGTATACGCAAAGCCACATTGACTACGTGGCCGAGGCGCTGACGTACTTGGCTGAGCGCAAGGAGCAAATCCGCGGGTTGCGCATCACCTGGCAAGCGCCGGTGCTGCGCCACTTCACCACGCGCTTCGAGGTGGTGTAAAGCAGCACCAACTTAAAAAATAGCCGCTCCGGGCGTTTCGAACGGAACCACAACCGGCTTATTTTCATCACGAGTTATGCGCACGTCTATTCGCTCCACCTTGCGCTTTATGCTACAATCGCCTCGGCCCCGCTGGCCGGGGCGATTATCCTTCAGATCAGGGCCTTATGGACATCATCTTAGCTGAAGAAATCGTCTTTTCCTATCTTTTCCTACGCTTGCCGCTGGTGCTGCTGTTCAGCCTGGCAACGCTGGGCTTGCAGGTGGTGCGCAGTCGGCTGTACGGCTATCGCTTCTACCGCCCATTTTTGCTGAACATTGTACTAGCCTGGATTCCAATTGGCCTCTCCGTCGTGGCGCACATTCTGTTTCTGCGCAACAATTACCAGATTACCCCAGCGGTCTGGCTAATCCTGGCAGTCTGGTTCTTTTTCTTCCCCAACGCCATCTATCTGATTACCGAAGTACATCACTTTCGCGACGAAAGCAAAGTACCGCTGTGGTTTGATACCATCGCGCTGTTATCCATTGTGCTGAATGGTGTGTTGCTGGGCAGCTATTCGCTGATGATCATCCATTTTCTGCTGCGCACACAGCTGAGCGGCGGTCAAAGCTGGCTCGTGCTGGTCGGCTATGTACTATTGGCTAACTTCGGCATCTTCATCGGCCGCTACCTGCGCTTCAATAGCTGGGACGTAGTGCGCAATCCGCTGGGCTTGCTGCGCTCGATTCTGGCACAGTTGCGCACCCGCGAGCAGCTCCGCAATCTATTCCTCTACATGCTGCTCTTTTCCTTCTTCATCCTGGTCTTTTATCTCTTCATCGAGCTAGACTTCCAAAACTTGTACGGCCTCGGTGCAGCTTTAAAGCTTTTGCGGGGATCTTAAGCTGCTGCTGGCTGGTCAGAGCTGGTTAGCGCCAATAAAAAAAGCATCCGACGCGCCGGATGCTTTTTTATTTCAGTCTTTAGGCAACCTTACATGTTGCCGATCAACGCCTGGCCGAACTGGCTGCACTTCACCTCGGTTGCACCATCCATCAGGCGGGCGAAGTCATAGGTGACAACCTTCTGATTCAGCGTCTTTTCCATCGCCTGCACGATCAGGTCAGCCGCTTCGTTCCAGCCGAGGTGACGCAGCATCATCTCGCCGCTCAGGATCACCGACGACGGGTTGACCTTGTCCAGGCCCGCGTATTTCGGCGCAGTGCCGTGGGTCGCCTCAAACACCGCCCGGCCCGTGACGTAGTTGATATTGGCGCCGGGTGCGATGCCGATGCCGCCCACCTGGGCAGCCAGCGCGTCGCTGATGTAGTCACCGTTCAGATTCAGCGTCGCCAGCACATCATATTCCGCTGGGCGGGTCAAGATTTGCTGCAACATCGCATCCGCGATGACATCCTTAACCACGATGCCATTGGGCAGCACATGCCACGGCCCGCCATCCAGCGGCGTGCCGCCGAATTCCTCGCTGGCCACGCGGTAGCCCCAGCCCATGAACGCGCCTTCGGTGTACTTCATGATGTTGCCCTTGTGCACCAGGGTCACGCTCTTGCGACCGTTATCAATCGCGTACTGAATGGCCGACCGCACCAGCCGGCGCGTGCCTTCCTCGCTGACCGGCTTGATGCCGATGCCGCTGCTTTCGGGGAAGCGAATCTTGCTGACGCCCATTTCGTTGCGCAGGAAGTCAATGATCTTGACCGCTTCGGGGCTATACGCTTCCCACTCGATGCCCGCGTAGATGTCTTCCGTGTTCTCGCGGAAGATGACCATATTGACCAGTTCAGGATGCTTGACCGGGCTGGGCACGCCGGAGAAATACTGCACCGGGCGCACGCACGCGTACAGATCGAGCCGCTGGCGCAGGGCCACGTTGATGCTGCGGATACCACCACCGACCGGCGTGGTGAGGGGACCTTTGATCGCCACAATGTATTCATCAATGGCATCCAGCGTTTCCTGCGGCAGCCAGATCACGTCATCGTAGACCTCATTGGCCTTGTCACCTGCGTAGACTTCCATCCAGGCGATCTTGCGCTGGCCGCCGTAGGCCTTTTCCACGGCTGCATCGAGAACTGGTTGGCTGGCAGCCCAGATGTCAACGCCAGTACCATCACCTTCGATGAAGCAAATAATCGGATTATCAGGAACGTGCAGCTTGCCGTTCTCCAACGTAATCTTCTTACCCTCGGCGGGCACAACGACCTTTTCGTAAGACATTGTGGGTGGTGCTCCTCTGTATACTTGGGAAATAAAAATTGGGCTGGCAGCATCGCCAGCCAGCCCAATTTTACACGAAAATAAACTTTGCACAAAGCCCGGACTGCTTGCTGCACGCAGCCAACGCCGCGGGTCGCCAGACACGAGCGTTACTGCGTCGGGGCCACCAATTCCACCTTATCAACCCAGTGAGCGTAGCGGCTGGAGTATTTGTCCATCGGCATAATCATCTGGATCAAACCATCGCGGCCCTTCATCTCTGTGCCGTTGCGCATAAAAGCCAGCAGCGCGCCGACCTTATCCGCAGACACGGACGACGCATCATCCGGTGCGGCTGCGGTGGGATCAGTGAACCAGATCGCCAGCTCAGCCAGATCAGCGTCAGGCAACTGCTCCGGCGTGTACGGATTGATACCACCGTGCTTCTCACGCACAAACCCCGCCAACTTCTCCGCGCTCCATGCCTTGCCAGCCAGCGCCGGGCTTTCCTGTTTTCCGGCGGGCGCAGTGCCTTCGCCAAAATAGCCGTGACACTCGGAACAGCCATACGAATCGGCCAATGCCTGCCCGCCACGCGGCTCACCAAACACTTGGTTCCAGCGCAGAGTGGATTTCCAGCCGTCGCTGGCCGTGGCAACGATCAGCATCTCGCTGTTCTTGCTGTCGCCCACCGTCGGATCAACCGCCAGCATCAGCTCTTTCAGTGACGCACCCGCCCAGTCGTTGACGCCCAGCGGGCCTTTCTTGTGGCCGATCGCCTCGTAGCCCTTGACTTCCATCACCGGCAGAGCCTTCATCTCATCCAGGGTGAAGGTTTTGGACTGGTTACCAATGACAATCGTCACCGCGTGCGTAGCTTTCAGCTCTTCCGAGCTGGGATAGAAGAGCGGCTGACCATACTTATCTACACCGAACGCGCCGATCACCTTCTGCGTGTCTACCGACAGCAGCCAATCCTGAAACTGCGTTGCCAACTCGACGTTGACGCCTGGGTGCGTGTCGGCATCCACCATCAACACGCCATAGGGATTGAGCAGCACCTTATCCTTGTTGTCGGCCAGATTCGCGCCGCCGACCAGCACTTGCAGATCAGGCAGCTTGTCCTGCATCGCCAGGAAAGTGCCGCGATCGGTGAGGGTGTATGCGCCCTGCTCATTGGCGAAGACCAGCGTATCGCCCATGCCCTGCCCCAGCGCGTTGTACCACGCCATGTCAGCCGTGGGAGTGAAGGGGATCGAGGCCCAGATCGCCAGTTCCTTGGTGTTCGTCCCCGATTCATCGCCGCGGCTGGCGAAGGCAGCTTCGGCGTCGGCAATGGCCTGGAACGCGTCTTTAGCAATCGTCATTTTGCCGATGCCCGCGGGATCATCTGTCGGACCAACCACCACGAAGTCGTTATACATCACATCATAGCGCGCTTTAGCGTTGCCGTCCGCTACGAACTTGTCTTCGCCCTTGCGGCTATGCACCAGCAGCACGTCGGCATCGCCCTTACCACCAATTTCCAGCGCCTGACCAGTGCCAACTGCGATCACATCCACCGTGGCGTTGTACTTGGCTTCAAAATCGGGCAGGATGGCATCCAGCAGGCCCGAATCGGCGGTGCTGGTGGTGGTCGCCAAAATCAGCTTGCCAGCCGCGGGCGCTTCCGTGGTGGCGGTGGTGGCGGTGACGATTTCTGTCGGGGCTAGCGTGGCGGCATCCGTAGCCACGGCCGTCGCAGCCACTGGTTCCACGGCCGCGGTTGCGGCTGCTGTGCCAGCAGCGGGCGGAACTGGCGTTGCGGGCGGCACACAGCCAGCAGCCAACATTAACGTCACCAACAGGATCACAAAAAGAACTTTACGCATGTGCTAACCTCCTGGGATGAATAGTGAGGAGTGAAAAAGTAAACAGTAAGCGGTTTAGAGCGCCCAGTTGGCAATAATCACCTTGACGCACTTGTCTGGTCTTCGACCGTGCCACTGGCTTGCTTGTCACTTGCTTACTTGCCTAATACACCATATCGCCGCGCACAAAGGCCGCGGTGCGTGCATCGCGCGGGGCCGTGAAGAATGTTTCCACCGGCGCGACCTCAACCAGGCGTCCTTCCAGCAGAAACGCGACCCGTTGGGCCAGCCGGCGCGCCTGGAAGATGTTGTGCGTCACTAACACGAGCGTCGTGCGCTGTTGCTGGTTGATTGTCCGTACCGTGTCCTCGATCAGCGCCACATTGTGCGGATCGAGGTTGGCGGTCGGCTCGTCCAGCAGGAGTACCTGCGGCTGAAGCACCATCGCACGCGCCAGCGCGACGCGCTGCGCCTCGCCGCCCGACAGCGTGTGTGCTTGCTGGCGGGCCAAATGGCTCAAGCCCACCTGCTGCAAGGTCGCTTCCACCACAGTGCGCTCGTTACGCCGCCCGCGCAACTGCAAACCATAGGCCACGTTGGCGTCCACAGGGCGATTTAGCAGCATCGGACGCTGCGAGACGGTGGTCACCTGCCGCCGCACGGCCAGCGGGGCTGCGTCGCCGGGGCCGAACGAAAAATCGCCATACTGCACCACGCCCGCAGTCGGCGTTTCCAGGAAATTCAGCAGCCGCAGCAGGGTGCTTTTGCCGGAGCCGCTCGGCCCCACCAGCGCCAACACCTCGCCGCGCACGATCTCCAGCCGGTCGAGGTGCAGCACCTCGCGCCCGGCGTACACTTTGCTGATGCCTTCAAGGCGATAAGCCAAATCAGGTGCGCTCATGGGTCGAACGACCGTCCCTGCAAGCGCAGCATCACCGCGTTGATCAGAAAGGTCATGCCGAGCAGAATGACGCCGAGGGCAATCGCCAGATCGAAGTTTCCCTTGCGGGTTTCCAGTACAATCGCAGTGGTGAGGACGCGCGTGCGGCCATCAATGTTGCCGCCCACCAACATCACCGCGCCGACCTCGGAAATAATGCCGCCAAAACCGGCAATCACCGCGACCAACACGCCGATACGCGCCTCGATGATGACCGTCCAGGCGGTTTGCCAGGTAGTCGCGCCCAATGCCCGCACCTGCTGGCGCAGTTGTGGATCCACCCCCATCACTGCGGCCATCGTAAACCCGGCCACCAGCGGAAAGGCGATGATGGTTTGTGCGAGGATCATGGCGCCGGGGGTGAACAGTTGCGGAATCAGTGTGGACTGAAGCTGGCCGAGCGGGCCGCTGCGCGACAGCAACAAGTAGACAAAGAGACCGATCACGACTGGCGGAAAGCCCATACCGGTGTACATCAGCGCCACCACCAGCTTGCGTCCGGTGAAGCGCGTCAAGCCCAACGCCGCGCCGACTGGCACGCCGAGCAAGGTGCTGAACAGCAGGGCAATGCCGGAGACGCGCAACGACAGCAGCACAATTTCCAGCAGGGCCGGGTCGCGCTGCGCCATCAACGTCAGCGCCTTCAACAGGCCATTCCACAGTTCGCTCATGGCGAATCTCCTCGTGGGTAGAGCTGCTAACGGTCAGATTTACACAAAAATCCGCTGCCAATACCGCCTTCGGTGGACTACGGCCTCTCGAAATGACATCAGTACAAATCTTGACTGAATTATACTTGTAGCGAAACAAGTATACATTTGTCTGAATAAATGGTCAAAGCCCGAAATCAAACCCCAGGCGGGCCGTGTGTAAGGACAAGAAAAAGCCTGTACCGGCGCACAGGCTTTTTCTGATTTTGCGGCATGGGCGAGTCGTAAACTCGTCCATGCCGATGTCACCACGATTTACAACCTCGCGATAGGCTGCCCGTTACCCCGGTCGGCCTCCGCGCAAACAAGCTACGGCTGCAAGTGCAAAATGCGCACCTCGCGCGGGGCCAGCGTCTCCACTGGCGCATAGGATGTGAAACCGTCCGCCGCCACAGTCAACGCGGCCACATCGCTGTCGGTCAACAGATCGTGCGCAGTATATTGGCCTGTAGCCAGCGCCATACCCGTGTAGCTGAACGTGCAGCCGCTCTGCTCGCCCTTGCGCGCAAAGTTCAGCACCACCAGCACGCTTTGGCCCTCCGGTGCAGCCGCATCTCCCGCGGGAACCTGGCGCAGAAAAGCCAGCGTGGATGCGCACGAGCTTACGACTGGCGTAAAGTTACCGCGCAGCAGCGCGGGCGTGGTCGCGCGCGTGTGGATCAACTGGCGGTAGCGATTGAGCTGCGATGCGGGATCCGCGTCTTCCGTTGCCACGTTGACGCGCGCCACATCGCTGTTGACCGCTTGCCAGGGCGTGCCGGTGGTAAAACCTGCATTCGCCGCGTCCGTCCACTGCATCGGCGTGCGAATCTTCTCGTCCGGCTTGTTGCCGGTCATGCCAATTTCCTCGCCGTAGTAGATGAAAGGCACGCCGGGCAGGGTTAGCAGCAGCGCGCCCGCCAGTTTGTTGCCCTCAGGGTCTTTGAACAGGGTAGTGGCGACGCGCGGCTGGTCGTGGTTGGTCAGGAAAGTGGCGAATTGGCCCGCGGGGAAGCTGGTGAACTTGCCAGCCAGCTCCTGTGCGGTAAACACCGGCTCACCGCGCTGCACGCTGGTGACAATGTCCTCGGCCAAGTCGAACTCAAAGGCCAAGTCCAGCTCGTCGTTGTTGATGTACTTCACCACTTCCGAGGTGGTATCCCATACCTCACCCACCGTCAACGCTTCAGGGTCAACGCTGTCCATAAAATCATCGAAGCCAGCCAGCCATTGATGATTGGCCGCCGTGCCTGCGTAGATCGTGCCCTCCTCCACCAGATGGCGTACCGCGTCCAGACGGAAGCCGTCCGCGCCCATCTCCTCCAGCCAATAGCGCGCCACGTTTTCCATCTCCGCGGTGACCGCGGGATTGGCGTAATTCAGATCGGGCATCCCTTCCCAGAACATGGCGAAGTAATACGCGTCGCCCTTACGATGCCACACCGGCCCGCCCCCTGTCCAGGGGGCCGTCGTGCCGTCATCGCTGGCACTCCAACGATACCAGTCACGCTTGGCCGCATCTGGCCCGCTGGCCGCGTCCACAAACCATGGATGCTCGGTAGAAGTGTGGTTCAGCACCAGGTCCACAATCACATGGATACCGCGCGCGTGCGCCGCAGTCATCAACTGCTTGAAGTCCTCGTTGGTACCATAATCCTGCTCCACCGTGTAATAATCGGTCACATCGTAGCCATGATAGCTGGGCGACTGCGCTACCGGCATCAGCCAGATACCCGTCACACCAAGATCGGTAGTGGTGGTCGGGTCGCCGTCGTTCAGATAATCCAGCTTCTCGATCAGACCCGGCAGATCGCCGATGCCGTCGCCGTTGCTGTCGTTGAAACTGCGCACGAACACTTCGTAAAACACGCGGTCATTCCACCACATGGCTGTGGTCGGTGCGGGGGCCTGGGGTGCGGCCGTCGGCTGCACAGCCTGGCCGGGCGGGGGGGCGGTCGGAATGGGTGTGGGCAAGGGTGGCCTGCCGCAGCCGGTCAGCAGAGCCAACACAACGACAACGAGCAGCAAGACGCGCCCATAAACAGGATGATGATCAGTGAACATAGGTCTCCTCAAAGAAAAAAGCCAGCCAGCTTAGCTGCGCTCAGAGCGTTCCAGCCCAGGAAGCTCCTCCAGCGCGGCCAGCACCTGCGCGGGTTCGAGATCGGCCATGCACGAACGATGCCAACAGCCCGCGCGCAGGCCCACGCCCTGACCCACATAGCTGCATGGCGAGCAGCGCAGCCCCAACCGCACCACCGCGGCGGGCGATGTGGGCGTCCACGGCCCCCACGCGGCCGGGTTGGACGGCCCAAACAGGGCGACGAGGGGGGTGCCGCTGGCCGCGGCCAGGTGCATAATCCCCGAATCCGCGCCGAGGAACAAATCGCACTGTGCCAGCAACGCGGCCAGCACCGGCAGACTGGTGCGTCCGGCCAGATTCAGCGCAGGGTGTGTCATGGCAGCCTGCACTGCATCCGCACCATCCGCCGGGGTACCGACTAAAACAATTGCTGCGTCGCGTTGCTGTACCAGCGCATCGGCCAACGCAGCCCACTTGGCCGGGTCCCAGCGCCGCGCCAGCGCATAACCACCAGAGCCGGAATGCAACGCCACCCGCAGCCGTGCGCCCAGCGGTGCGAGCAACCCGGCAGCCTCATGCGCGTCTGCGGACGTATACGGCGCGACCAGCGCGGCTTGATCCGTGGCAGGCAGGCGGGCGTCGAGCAGCTCGGCCGCGGCCAGCGCGTACCGTACTTCATGCTGTGCGCCGAAACCGGCATCAGGCACACGGCGATTCAGCCAGCCGCCGCGACCATTGTCCAGCCCGGCCAACACCGACGCGCCAGTGGCCGCGGCCAGCAGGCGATATTTCAGCACGCCCGCGGTTGAACTAAGATGATGCAGGAACAGCACGGCATCGTAGCGTTGCGCACGCAGGTCACGCAACAACGCCAGCGCAGCCGGCAACTCGGCAGGGCGATTAGCAAGGTTGCGCGGCGCGATGACTATACGATCTACCAAACCAGGGCGTACTGCTTTGGCGGCGGCGGCGGTGGTTAACAAGTGCAGCACCGCCGCCGGATACCGTGCGCGCAGCGCGCGCAGAGCAGGCGTGGCCGTCAGCACGTCGCCAATGTCGGCCAGCCTGACAACGAGGATACGTTCAAGGGTCATGCCGCCACCGCCTCTAGCACGGCCAGGGTTTGTTCGGCGCAGCGCCGCCAGGAAAAGCGCGCTAAATTGGCGAAACCGGCGGCACGCAGCTGCCCGCGCAGCCCGGCGTCATCCACCAGACGCAGCAAGCCCGCCGCGATTGCTTCGGTGTCTAGCGGGTCCACCAGCAGCGCCGCGTCGCCGGCCACTTCGGGCAGCGATGAGGTGTTGGCGGCTAGCACTGGCGTGCCACAGGCTTGTGCTTCCAGCACGGGAAAGCCAAAGCCCTCGTACAGGGAGGGAAAGGCAAAGGCCAGCGCGCCGGTCAGCAGCGCGGGCAGGTCGGCGTCGGGTATGAAGCCGGGAAACAGCACCGCGTTACCGAGTGCGGCCGCGCGCTGCACAATAGGTTCGGATAGCCAGCCGAGCTTGCCCGCCAGTACCAGACGCAATTCGGGATGCTGTGACCGCACAAGCGCGAAGGCATCGAGCAGGCGCAGCAGGTTTTTGCGCGGCTGCAGCGTCCCCACGTATAAAATATAAGGCGGTACAGGCTGTCCGGGCACGGCCACGCCCAGTCGCTGCAACGCGGCCGCGCGGCTGGCGGTATCTGGCACAGGGTGCAGGGTTTCGTCGCGCCCGAGGTAAACCACTGTCACCTTGGCCGCGGCCACACCGGTGAAGCGGACCAGGTCGTCGCGGGTGGCTTGCGAATCGGCCAGCACGTGCGCGGCGCTGTGCGCGTTGAAACGGGTGCTGTAGTTGAGATAGGTACGGTCGAGTGGCTTGTGCGCCGCGGGGAAGAGGTGGTAGCCGAGGTCGTGGACGGTGACAACGCTGCGCCGCGGGTGCAGAATGGGCAGGACATGCGACGGTACGAACAGCACGTCTGGTGGGTGCTGCGTCATCTCCAGGCTAAGACGAAGGTGCGTCCACAGCCGCGGGAAGGGAATCACGCGCACTTCGGCGCGGGGATTGGGCGACGCAGCGGGCAAGTCGAACAGGCCGGGCTGCGGCGGGTGGGCACAGTACAGCCGGAAATGATGCGGGCTGTCTAGCGCCAGCAGATGCCGAATCACCTGCAGCGAGTAGTTTTCCGTGCCGGTACGCTGAGCCGATAGGGCGCGGCTGGCATCAATTCCAATCAACATAGGTGGGTGCGCCGGGATGTACCGGCTGGCGGCATTATAGCATGGGGAGCGGGGCGGGTCAACAGAACAGCAGGGGTGGTATCAATGAAATAACGATTTTATTCCCCGGCAACTGTCTGTAAATAGGTGATAACTTGCTGCAAGACTGCCTGCGGACTGGCTTCATCGGTGGCAATGAGCAAGTCCGCGTGCGCCCGCGCGTGGGCGAGACGTTGCTGCTGAACGGCCAGCATGTCGTCGGTCCAGTCGCTACGCGCCACCCGTTCCCGCATCGTGTCCACAGTGACATCGAGAAAGACCAACACATCGGGCGGGTGGATGCGCTGCCACATGGCAGGCGCGCCAGAATGTTCCTGGCCGCAGCTACGCGCCGCAAAGCCCGCGGCACGCAGGCCGGCGACCAGGGTGGATTTGCCCGATTTGCACGGCCCCACGACTTTGACCAACAGCTTGGGAGATGGTTTGGCAGGCTCGGTATCGCTGGACATGCTGTCCGTCCTGGTTCAGACGGGAAAAGTGACCGTCATGCGGCGCACTTCGTCGGTTTGGGTATCGCCGCGCACAGCCACCAGGACAAGGGTCATATCATCTGCCGGACGGCCCTGATCCAGTGTCCAGGCTTCATACAGCAGCGCGTCAGCCAATGCCTGCGGATCAATTGGTCCGGCTTTCAGCAGATCAACAGTGCGTGCGGCGATGTGAAAACGCTGACTAGTACGCTCGCCAGCCGTCCACACGCCGTCAGTGAACATCAATACAGTGGTGTCGGCTTCCAGCGCCAGTTCGTTGATCACGGGCTTGGTGCGGGCATGGATGCCAATGGCTTCGCTTGGCTCGTTGAAAATTTGCCAGCCATCGGGTGAGACCCGGCCCATCCAGTTGGGGTTGTAGACCAGCAGCGGGCAGTGACTGTTGCGCGAAAGCACCAGTGTGCGGCTGTCGAGGTCAATCGAAGCCAGGTTGAGCGTGGCCGACACCTGACCGCCGCGCAGGGTGCGCAGGTAATCATGGGCCGCGCGGGCTGCTGCGCCGTCGCGCACACCATCAGCCAGCAGAGCCACCACCTTGCGCACTACCGCGTTGCTGATGGTTTTCGCGCCCTTGCCGCTACGTTGACCGTCGGCCATCGCCACGGAAATGCCGCCATGTGGACGCTCAACGACTTCTACGGTGTCGCCGCTCTCGCTGGTGGCATATTTACCGATCTTGGCGACTGCAATTGTCACCTGCAAACCAGAACGCACAGCAACCACACGCGCCTCGGTTTCTAGTTGGCCGGTGTCGTGGCCGTCGGCGTTGGCGTTGGCGTCCACGTCGCGGTCGGCGTCCAGGTGGCGGTCGGGGTTGCCGTAGCCGCGCTGGTCACAACCGGCGTAAAGGTGGGGGTGGGCAAGACCACCCGCACGGTGAAAGTATTGACGTAGCTTTGGAAGGGCGGGCTGGCACAGGTGGAGCAAATTCCGCTGACATTGATCGTGGCCTGATCACCGTCATACAGCACCGAAGGCACGCGGAAATTCACTGACACGGTATCCCGCGCGCCGGCGGCCAGCGTGCGGGCAGGCGGCTGATCACCAAACTCACAGTCGTTATTCCAGCAGAAAAAGACACCCCAGCCGGAAGGTACGGTTTGTGATTTGGTCAGGCGGTATTCAGCCGGGCGATTACCCACGTTGCGCACCTGCACCTGGAACAGAGTACAACCACTGCCCGTACGACAAGCTGAATCTTGTCCGCTGATGGTGGTTGTACTGAGGTCTTGGGCAAAGGTCATGTTGATGTACGGCGTCGAGGTCGGCGTCGGCGTGATGGTGGGGGTGGCTGTAGGTGATGGCAGCGCCACGGTGACGGTACGCGACTCCTCACGCACCGTATTGTCGGGCATGATCATGCGCAACACATAGGTGGTGGTGGTGGTTGGATTCACTGCTTTAGTCCCTGTTGGACCGTTGATCGGTTGGCCATTGATGTACATGGCCTTGACGCCGCGCACCGTCCAGCTTAAAGTGGCCGTTTCGCCATAAGGCACGCTGGTTGGACTGACAGTAAAGGTGGCAGAAAACGGCTCCAGCGCCGAAGTTGGGGTAGCAGCAGGCGTTATAGTCCCAACTGGTGTAGCTGTCGTCACCGGAGTCACCGCTTGGGTCGCCGCCTGAGTTGCGACTGGGCGGGTCGGCGTTGGTTGTTGTGTAAAGGGTGTGTTGGTGGGAAAGGGTGTCGACGTATCGCGCGGCGTCGGCGTGGCAAAGGGCGTCCACGTTGGCGTCATAGTTGGCAAATCCTGTGGTGTTGGCGACTCAACGAAGGCGAACGGGGTCGCCGTGGGTGTTTCGACCCCAGGAGACACCGCTGTCTGGGTGTTGTCCAGCGCGATCTGTGTTACCAGCGCTGACACGGCGGTAGCGGTCTGGGCGAGCGCTTCAGGGGTCGGCGTGGCAATGACAACAATGCCGCCACCCGTGCCGGGAACCGGTGTTCCGGTAACGTTCGCCTCAATCAGCGGTGTAATCGAAGGCTGCAAGGCCAATTGGCTGGATAACGCGCGCCAACCGAGCAGACCCGCGCTGACCAGCCCGCAGCCCATCAATACCGCCACCATCGTACCCGCGGCCAGCAGTAAAGGCCACACGGGGCGTCGCGCGCGTCCGCCGGTGTTCAAGGCAGGGGGCACAAAGGGCGGTGGCGGCGGGGGCGGTGTTGTCGCTTCCGTCTGCCACGGATCTGCTGAGGCGGTCTCGCTCCAGGTTAACTCCGCGGAGCTGCTGACCGGCGCAGCCGGTGTGCTTTCTCCCCACACCAGATAATCATCGTCGGTAATTGGCGTCGTTTCCGCAGCGACGGTCGCGGCTGTCGGCTCATCCTGCAATTGCAAAAGTGCGCGGCGCGATTGAAAACGTGGGCAGCGCTCTTTGTGTCCGCCCAAACAGAAAAAGGTCTGTTCGTTGAGCGGGACCGACTGCGGCGACCGCGACGCGTAACAGCGATTATCGTAGCTGGGATAAGTCAGGTACGCACCTTGTTCATCAACCAGACCTAACAGCGGGCAGACTTCGTTTTCCATCAATACGTCCTTGCTATTGCACTATTCCGGTTTCAACCATCTCTGTCGCCAGCAACAGCGCCTGCGCGCGGGTGTGAACTTCACCCGCGGCCTGTGCTTCCACCACCAACATCAACAGGTTACCGACCTGCGGGCCTGGCGTCAGGCCAAGCGCCGTCATTATATCATATCCGCTCAACAACGGCACAGGCTGCACTATTTCGTCGAAGTGAGAAAAATACGCTTCTAACAAGCTGTTGACCACAGCCAGTTGGTGCTGCCAGTGCGGCAGTGGCAGCGTTGGCCCGGCCATGCCGCGCCCATCAGCCAGGCTGAGCAGCGCAGTTTCGACACCAGCTGCGCCCAACGCCCGATAAAAGCGAAAGATGGCACGGCGGCTGGGCAGCTCCGGCGCGGCAGCCAGATGATGGGGGCGCATGTGCCCGCTTGCCACGGTGCTGACCAGGTTGATCTGTGCATCGCTGAAGCGCAGCCGCTGCAATGCCGCTTGAGCCAGTTGGGCGCTCACGGCTTCGTGGCCGATAAACTGCACCTGCGGCGGCCCACCCTCCAGCGACGGCGTGACGCTGCGCGTGGCGGGCTTGCCCCAATCATGACAAAGAGCCAGCCACGGCCACAGATCGCCGCGCGTCACATTCTGGTTCAGCGGTTGCTGTTTGTGCGCAGCCAATTCGGTGCGCCACGGTAACAGGACCGCGCTGGCTGCTTCGTCCCATGCGTCGCGTGGTTCGGCCCGACCCACGATCCAGTCAGCCAGCCAGGCAAACTGCTCCAACGTCTGGCCGGTATGCTCGAAGAGGTCGTAGATGTGCGGCGCAGGCTGGAGAACGCCTTGCAGCGCGGCAGCTTCCGGCAGCGCTGCGGTCAATAAACCCAGCTCGGCCCAGTGCTGCAACGAGCGCCAAGGTTGGGGCGCAAGCAAGGTGCGCATCAATTCGTCGCGCACCCGCTCGTGGGAAATCGTCACCAAGCGCGGCGCGTACTGATGAATTTGCGCGGCGGTGTCAGCCTCTAGACGAAATCGCCAGGCAGACAGTTCCGCCAACAATCGCACTGCCCGCAGCCCGCGCAGCGGGTCGCTGGATAAAGCGTGCGGGCTGGCCACACGCAGAGTGCGCGCGTCCAGGTCAGCCAGGCCACCGGTGACATCAAACACCTGTGCCGTGTTGGTTTCGATATGCGCGGCCAGTGCATTGATGGTAAAATCGCGCGCAGCGAGATCCTCGGCCAGGCTGGCACCGCGCCAGCGTGCCACATCCAGCACCAATTGCCCGCCCGCAGGGTCGCTGAGAAGCACGCGCCCAATGTCGCGCTCGGTGTCGAGAGGAAAGAAAGCGCCACCAAGCTCGTCCGCGATACGGCGGGCCGTGGCGAGAGCGTTGTGCGCCACCACAAGATCGAGATCGTGCAGAGGTCGGCCCAACAGAGCATCGCGCACCGATCCTCCCACCAGCACCAGCGGATCGAGCCAGACCTTGATGCGGGTCAGCACCTCAACGGCAAACGTATCTTGCAAGCTGGACAGATCAAGCGTGGTCGCTGGTGGTATCATCGGGTTCAACCGGTGGAACGAAAAGAGTCTGACTGATGCGTTCACGCGGGCGGCTGTGCCGCGCGGCCAGTTGTGCAGCTTCAGCACTGACACCTACCCCGGCCACCTGGCGGCCAATCAAGGCCACCCAACGGCCACGGTACGCGGACAAATCCAGCGGAAAGGTGGGCTGGGGATCGGATGAGGTTGGGCTGGAGGACATAGGCCGTTACTCCCGCTAGGCAAACAGGCTGTGCGCACGCGCCAAATACGCACTAGGGGGAGAATACGTTGTTTGCGATCAATTGTCAAATCGAATTTTGTAAGAGTAATAAAAACGTAGGGGTTTCGCCAGGCCGACCGCGGGGAAATGCTGGCAACAAAAAGGAGTTGAACCTCTGCAAGGCTCAACTCCTCGTTGTGATCAGACGTGTAGCTTAGCGGCCAATGTTGGCGGCTACCAGCTCGGCAATATCGGTGGGTTGCTTCGCCATGCGCACACCTGCGGCTTCCAGCGCCTTGACCTTTTCGGCCGCGGTGCCCTTGCCACCGGAGATGATCGCGCCGGCGTGGCCCATGCGTCGTCCGGGGGGTGCGGTCTGTCCGGCGATGAAGCCGGTGACTGGCTTGGTCATGAAGTCGCGGATGAAACGGGCGGCCTCTTCTTCGTCGGTGCCGCCGATCTCGCCGATCATCACCACCTGCTCGGTGTCGGGGTCGGCCTCGAACAGTTCGAGGATGTCCACGAAGGTGGAGCCGATGATCGGGTCACCGCCGATGCCCACTGCGGTGGACTGGCCGATGCCGCGGGCGCTGAGGGCCGCGACGACTTCGTAAGTGAGCGTTCCGCTGCGACTGACCACGCCGACGTTGCCGGGGATGTGGATGTGGCCGGGCATAATGCCTACCTTGGCCTCGCCGGGGGTGATCAAGCCGGGGCAGTTGGGGCCGATCAGCCGCGCGTCCATGTGGTCAATGTAGGAGCGCACGCGCACCATGTCCAGCGTCGGCACGCCCTCGGTGATGCAGATGACCAGATCAATCCCGGCATCTACAGCTTCCAGAATGGCATCCGCGGAAAATGGTGCGGGCACATAGATGATCGAGGTGTTGGCTTCGGTGGCGCGCACGGCATCGCGCACGCTGTCGAAGACCGGCACGCCCACTGCCCACTGGCCGCCCTTGCCGGGGGTCACACCGCCCACCACATTGGTGCCGTAGGCAATCATCTGCTCGGCGTGAAACATGCCTTCGCGGCCGGTGATGCCCTGAACGATTAAGCGGGTATCGTTGTTAACCAGAATACTCATGGTTTTCCCCTTTACTTGGACGCGGCGGCCACAGCCTTCTGCGCCGCCTCTGCCAGGGTGGTGGCAGTTTCCATGTGGGCGTCGGCCAGGATTGCGCGCCCTTCTTCTTCGTTGGTGCCAACCAGCCGCACCACCATCGGCACTGTGGCGCCGACCTGATCGAGCGCAACCACTACGCCACGCGCTACTTCATCGCAGCGGGTGATGCCGCCGAAGATGTTGATCAATACCGTGTTGACGTTGGGGTCAGACAGGATGATGCGCAGCGCAGCAGCCACGCGCTCTGCCGTGGCACCGCCGCCGATGTCGAGGAAGTTGGCCGGCTCGCCACCATACAATTTGATCATGTCCATAGTCGCCATGGACAGACCCGCGCCGTTGACCATGCAGCCAATCGTGCCGTCGAGTTTGACATAGCTCAAGTCAGAGCGCCGCGCTTCCACCTCGCTGGGATCGTCTTCCGAGGAATCGCGCATTTCGGCCAACGCTTTCTGGCGATACAGTGCGTTGTCGTCAATTGACATCTTGCCATCCACTGCCAGCAGCTTGCCGTCGCCCGTTACCACCAACGGATTGATCTCCGCGAGCGAGGCGTCGCTGTTGACAAAGGCGTTGTACAGGCCAGTGGCGATCTGGGCGAAGGAGCGGCTCAGCTCGCGCGGAATGCCCAACGACGTGGCTAGATCGGTCGCCTGATAGACACGAAAACCCACGCAGGGGTCAATCGCGACCCGATGAATCTTTTCCGGCGTGGTGGCGGCTACTTCTTCGATGTCTACACCACCTTCGCTGGAGCCCATCATCACCACGCGGCGACGTGCGCGGTCAATGACCAAACCGAGATAGATTTCGTCCTTGATGTCGGCAGCTTCGTCTACCAAAACTTTGGTGACGGTCAGCCCCTTAATGTCCATGCCCAAGATGGCCTTGGCCTTCTCTTCGGCGTCGTCTTTGTCAACCGCCAGCTTGATGCCGCCAGCCTTGCCGCGACCACCAACCAACACCTGCGATTTGATGACGACCTTGCCGCCCAGCTTGCCCGCAATGTCGCGTGCTTCCGCCGGGGTAGTTGCCACCTCGCCTTTGGGGATCGGTATGCCGTACTGCGCGAAGATGCGCTTGGATTGATATTCGTGGAGATTCAAAATGCCCTCCTGTGGCCATGTCTCTCACTACCGACGGGGACTGAATGGGTGTAGCCGGCCATGCCCCGTTGCGTGACCGGCTGATTGTGTCTATTATAACATGCTGCACGCCGCGCGCCAAAGCCCGCAGGTTTTCGCGCTAATCTTGCCAGGCCGCGGCCACCAACTGCACATCCAGGATGTCCACCGCGCCGCTGCAATTTACATCGTAGTCGGGCACAAAGTCCGCGCGCTGCCAATCGCTCGCGGCTAGTTGCACATCGCGAATATCATGCGCACCGTCGCCGTTCACGTCATAGTTACCACTGACGCAGGCAGTTGGGCGCAGTTGCAGTAAATAGACTTCGCCGCTGTTCGCCACGCCGATGTTGTTGTCGTCCACCATGTAGAGATTGCCGATGGCATCCTCGCCGAAACTGGTGGGACGGCTCAGAGCCAGCCCGCCAGGCGCGGTCAGTGTGTGATCGGTCCGTGCCCAGGTGCTGCCATTCCAGGTCAACGTGCGCAGCGCATTGGGCGCACAGTAGTCGGCGAACAGGTATTGACCGAAGTAGGCGCTGTTCGGCGAGCCGCGATAGACATAGCCACCGGAAATCGAACATCCGTCGCTATGCGAATACTCATAAATCGGATCGTCCAGCGTATTCAAATTGGCGGGACAATTGCCAGTCGTGTTGTAAACGTGCGTCCCTTCCTTGCAGCGCCAGCCCCAGTTGTTGCCGCCGGGATCATCCGCCAATTCCAGATTGATTTCTTCCCAATTGTCCTGTCCCACATCGGCCATCCACAGATCGCCTGTGAGCCGGTCGAAGCTGAAGCGCCAGGGGTTGCGCACGCCCAATGCCCAGATTTCATCGAGCGGATTGCCTGGGCCGACAAAGGGATTGCTGGGGGGAATGGCATACGGCGAGCCGCTGTTCACGTCAATGCGCAACATCTTGCCCAACAATACTGCAGGGTTTTGCGCCCGATCCCCCGGATCGCCGCCGCTGCCGCCGTCGCCCATCCCGATATACAGGTAACCGTCAGGGCCAAACTGCACCTCACCGCCGTTATGATTGCTGAAAGGCTGGGTAATGGTCAACAGGATTTGCGCACTAGCCGGGTTCGCGAGGTTGGGATCACCTGCGCTAACCTGATAGCGCGCGATTACGGTTGCCCCAGTGTTGTCGGTGTAGTTCAGGTAGAAGTAGCCGTTGGTAGCGTAGTTTGGATGAAAGGCCAGCCCCAGCAAGCCCTGCTCGTTGCCGCTGCTGCCGACCAGGGTATCAATGTCCAGAAAGGGGGTGGGTAGCAAGATGTAAACGCCGCCCGTGATTGTGACTATCCGAAGATAGCCTGTTTTCTCGATGATGAATAGCCGCGACCGGTCGTTGGGAGCCGCCACAACACCCACTGGCCGCGCCAGGCCGGATGCCACCAGTTGTAAATTGATCGTAGCCGCGGGCGTTGCAGGTATAGGTTGTTCCTGCGCCTGCGCGGGCCAACGCGCCGCAGTAAAGAAGGTCGCAAGAATCGCCAGCGCAGCCAGAAACAGAGATCGAAAGCGAAAGTGCATGATTACCTCACTTGCAAATCAACATGGGTTGGCGGCTTTCGCGCAACAATTGATCCACTGCGCTGCCCAGCATAGCTTCCCACACCGGGCTGTAGCCATAGCCACCTAAAATCAGCAAATCGGCCTGCTGCTCCGCGGCAGCTTGCAGGATGCTGTCTACGACAGGGCCAGGTCGGGTCAACAACGTGGCCTGCACTGTGCGCTCTTGCAGATAGCTTTGCGCGGCGGCCAGAGTTTCATCGGAGGTGCGCGCGGTTTCCAGCACGGTCAGCACTGTCAACGGCATCTGCCAGCGCGTCGCCAGATACGCGGCAATGGTCAGCGCCTCCCAGGCGCGCGGGCTGCCATCAAAGGCTAGCAGGGCGCGGCTCAACGGCGACACCTGGGGCACAGCCAGCACAGGCCGGCTGCATTGATGTACCAGGGTGCGAAAGCCGGAACGCATTTTGCCGGACAGCCCACGCCCCGGTGGATAGGCCAGGTTGGCAACTACCAGATCGGTCCAATGGGCGCGCTGACAAATGGTGCGCGCGACCGGTCCGACTTCAACTACCAGTTGCCCTGCCACACCCGCAGCCTGACAGCGTCGCTCGAATTCAGTCCGCACAACCTCGGCACGCTGGGTGCCGACTTCGTTGGCGGAACGTACTACATGGAAGCCGTGCAACTCGGAGCCTTCCCGTTGCGCCACGATCAGCGCCTGTTCCAGCGCCAGCCAGCCGCGTTCGGAACCACTGATCGGCACAAGAATGTCGGGAAAGAGCCGCAGATGGTTGAAGGTCTCTTCGTCCACCACTTCAGGCAGTTCCACCGCGCGCCGTCGCCGCTGCCGTTCGATCAGTTCACCGGCGACACGCTGGGGCCGCACCAGCCAGCCCACCTGCTCCTCTAGCTCTTCCTGCCGCTCAGAAACCCACATAAACAGGTCGGCCTCGGTGCGGCCGGGGAAGGCGGCCATCAGATCGCGCTCGCGGATGATGCGGATCATCGGCAGGTAAACCGCATCGTACCAGGCCGCGGCGGCCTCGTAGAGCGGCACAGTGCGCCCCGTGCGCTGCGTCATTGCCTTCTGGTAGGCTTCGATCTGCTCCTCCAGCTTGCGGTATTGTCCCGGCGCGGTGACGAGCAAATCCAGCCCGGGCCGCGTTTGATCGAGATCGGTGCGCGCCAGGAATTGGGCATAGCGTGCCTTGATGATTAACTCGTCCGGCTGCACATCGTCCGAGAGCGGCACGCGCGAATGAACCTCGGTGACGTAGGCCTGGATGGTCTGCGCGCCCAACTGACGCGCCACCGACACGCGATGATTGCCATCGAGAACAAAATAGACATCACCCAACTGGTAAACTTCAATCGGTGGCATACCGCCCTGGTACAACGCCTTCAGCTTGACGTTGACCCAACGGTTTTTATCGCTTTCGTGGCGGGGAAGAAAGGAGCGGGTAAAATCATTGTAGCGCCCCACGCTGCCAACGATGGCATCGAGTGCGATTTCCTGCAAACCGCGGCTGATAGTGGCATCTGGCTGCAATAAATCCTGAATGATCTCATAGGAAAGTAGATCATCCGACTTGCCAGTGAGCCGCGCTTTCATGTCCTGCAAGGCAGCACGCCGCCGGACATCTTCAAAATCACGCAATACTGCTGCATAAGCCAGATCGTTAGTTGTCATTGTCAGACCATGTGCGCCGCCGTTGGCGCTGTTTGCAAGGATTGTCTGCTTCCGATTATCGCTAGCTCGGCAGGTTGGTCAAGTTGGCATACTCAGGGCGACAAGAAACACGACAGACAACGCTTCAAAAAAGCAGCCGCTGCGCTGACATTGCCGATGCTGCGATAGCTTGACAAAGTGCAACGCGGCGGCTATCATAGCCGAGTTGGCCGCGGCCAACCTAATTCAACAAAAAACCGTTCAGCGGCCATCCCGCCGCGGACGCAAGACAGGAAGACCCGAAAAATGACTAAACCCGTGGTTGTTTCCGATACCGACTTTGAAGCTGAGGTGCTTCAGTCCACCCTGCCCACGCTCAACGACTTTTGGGCGGAATGGTGCGGCCCATGCAAGATGATTGCCCCGATCCTGAACGAGCTGGCCGGTGAATACGCGGGCAAGCTCAAGATCACCAAGCTGGACGTAGATCATAACCCCGCCACCGCCATGGCTTATGGCGTGATGAGCATCCCCACACTGATCCTGTTCAAGGATGGCAAGCCGGTACAGCGCATTGTCGGGTACATGCCGAAAGACCGCTTGCTAAAGCAGTTGCTTCCCTATCTGTAAAGACTTTGCCCCGCGCGCGGTCGCGTGCGTGCGGGGCAATATTTTATCCCCGGCAAGGAGACGTGCCCCATGACCCTGACCAAAGTCGTGCTGTCTGAGCGCGATATGCCAACCCACTGGTACAACATCAATGCGGACCTGCCCGCGGCTGGTGTTGAATTGGCGCCCCCGCTGAACCCGATGACCCTGCAACCGCTCGGCCCTGCCGATCTGGCCCCGCTCTTCCCGATGGAACTGATCATGCAGGAAGTCAGCACCGAGCGCGCCATCGAAATCCCCGATGAAGTGCAAGACCTGTACAAGCTGTGGCGTCCTACGCCGCTGATGCGCGCGGTGCGCTGGGAACAGGCGCTGGACACCCCGGCGCGCATCTACTTCAAATACGAAGGGGTCAGCCCGGCGGGCAGTCACAAGCCGAACACGGCGATCCCGCAGGCCTACTACAACAAAAAAGCGGGCATCAACCGTCTGACCACAGAAACGGGCGCGGGTCAATGGGGCAGCGCGCTTTCCTTTGCCTGCCAGGCCTTCGACATCGAATGCAAAGTGTACATGGTGAAGGTCAGCTATTTCCAGAAGCCGTATCGCCGCAGTTTGATGCAGACTTGGGGCGCGACCGTAGTTGCCAGTCCCAGCGATCAAACCAACGCGGGCCGCGCGATTTTGGCTGCGGATCCCGACAGCTCCGGCAGCCTGGGCATTGCCATCAGCGAGGCGGTGGAAGAAGCGGTCATGCGCGAGGACACCAACTACAGCCTGGGCAGTGTGCTCAATCATGTGCTGATGCACCAGACGGTGATCGGTCAGGAGACGCTCAAGCAGCTTGAGTTGATCGGCGCGGACTACCCCGATGTGGTGATTGCCTGTGTGGGGGGTGGCAGCAACTTCGGTGGCTTTGCCTTCCCCTTCCTGCACGAAAAGATCGTCAACGGCAAGCAAAGCCGCATTGTCGCGGTGGAGCCGCTGGCCGCGCCCACCATCACGCGCGGCGTATACGCCTACGACTATGGCGATACCGCCAAGATGGCGCCGGTGGTCAAGATGCACACACTCGGTCACGACTTCATGCCTGCACCGATCCACGCGGGCGGGCTGCGCTACCACGGTATGGCCCCACAGGTGAGCGCGGTAGCAGCCGCCGGTTTAATTGAAGCGCGCGCGGTGGCGCAGCGTGCGGTGTTCGAGGCGGCTATGAGCTTCACGCGCGCAGAAGGCATTCTGCCCGCGCCGGAAGCGTCGCACGCAATTGCTGCGGCCATGCAGGATGCACTGGCCTGTCGGGAAAGCGGCGAAGCAAAGACCATCATCTTCAATCTGAGCGGCCACGGCCACTTTGACCTGGCTTCCTACGACACCTACCTGCAAGGCAAGCTGGAAGATTACGAATATCCCAGCGAGGCGATCCAGCGGTCGCTGCACAATTTGCCGCAAGTTGGCTAAAGGCTGCAGGGAACGCGTCGCGAAAACTTGATATACAAAACGCCTGACGGATGCGTCAGGCGTTTTGTATTAGGCAATACGCAGCCCGCGATTTTTCAAAATCGTCTTACGGCATTCGCATGTGCAGTAATCATTGGCTGCTGGCTGCTAACGCCCCAGCAGCGCGGCGGGCAAGCGCCGCAGTTCTTCTACCCGCAAGACCAGCGCGGCGATCAAATAAACCACGACGCCCACCAGTCCGCCCGCAGCCAGTTGAATCAATGCGCCCATTCCGGCGCGCTGCACAGCTTGACTGACGCCCCACACGGCTATAGCCATCACCGCGCTGGCGAGCAGCACGCGCAGCATGGTGCGCATGATCTTGCCCCCCTCGACGCCACCCCAGCGCTTGCGCAGGATCATCAACAAGGTCAGTACCTCAGCGGTGATGGCAATGGAGTTGCCGAGCGCGAGGCCACCCGCGCCGAGCGGCTGCATCAACAAAAAGCCGAGCGCGAGGCTAAGTGCCGCCGAGGCAATGGCAATCCATAGGGGTGTAACGGTGTCCTGTTGGGCGAAGAAGGCCCGCGCGGCCAGCTCCAGGCAGGAATGACCGACAAGCCCCAGCGCGTAGAAACGCAGGGTGTTGTAAACTGCATGCACCGCGGCGGCATCGAACTGGCCGCGTTCGTAGAGGAAGCTGAGTAGTGGCTGGCCGAGCAGGAGCAGCCCGAAAGCCGCAGGCACGGTTAGCGCGATCACAAGGCGCAGCGTTTCCGACAGGGTACTGCGCAGCTTGTCGGTTGCGCCCAGTGCGGCCAACTCGGCCAGAGTGGGGAAGGCCACGAGGCCAAAGGCTGTGCCGATGATCGTTTCCGGCAACTGCATGGCGTCCCAGCCCCATTCCAGCGCGCTGACGCCGCCTGCACCCAGCCGCGAAGCCAGGTTGGTGGTCAAGATCAACGAAAACTGAAAAACGAACAGGTCAATGATGCGTGGCCCCATCAACCGGAAGACGCGATAGACCGAAGGGCTGTGGGGGCCGCGTAGATCGAGCACGGGCGACCAGCGAAAACCATAATGCAGCAGAACGGGGACCTTGACCAGCAGGTGCAGCGCGGAGCCGATGACTGCGCCCATTGCCAGCCCGGCGATGCCGAACTTGGGGGCCAGCAAGATCGCGCCGAGGGCAATGCCTAACGGGTACAAGGCCGCGCCCAGCGCGGGCATCAAAAAGTGCTTGAAACCGTTTAGCGCGCTGCCCAGCACCGCACTGATACCAAAAATCATGGTTGACAACAACACGATGCGCATCACCTGCGCGGTCTGCGCCTGTTCGGCGGGGGTGAAGCCGGGCGCGATCACGGTGCTCACCAGCCAGGGAGCGGCCAGCGCGGCCAGCGCGGCGGCGACGGCCACTATGAGAAAGACGATGTTGGTAATGGCGCTAGCCAGCCGCCATGCGCCGCGGCGGTCATCTTCGGCCAGGAAGTCGGCGAAAACCGGAATGAACGCCGTTGCCAGCGCGCCGCCCGCGACGATGGTAAAGAGCAGGTCGGGCAGTTTGAAGGCCGCGTAGTATGCGTCAAGGTCAGCGCCGATGCCAAAGCGCGAGGCGATGATGATGTTGCGGAACATGCCAGCCGCGGCGGCCAGTCCAAAGGATACGGCGACCACCAGGACGTTGCGCACGATGTGCGACAGACGAGCAGACGCCGATTGGGTGGATGGGTTGGTTTTTGCCGTGGGCTGTGAACGATCAGAGGTAGAGGTGGGCATGGTTCAGGTCTTTGAGAGAAGGCCATGGAAAAGGCGGTTGCCGGGTGAGCAACCGCCTTTGTTGTTGGGAATGGGATGAAACGAGACGGTGTCCAGCGGCAAAATCAGCCGCCCAACTCCGTCAGCACCTGCTGTGCTTCGGCATAGTTGTTCTTCAGCTCAACAGCACGCCGATAATCCTGGCGCGCGCCTTCGATGTCACCGAGGGCCTGACGGGCCTTACCATGCCAGTAGTAGGATTCTTCGATGTTGCCACCCATGGCAATAACGCTGTCAGCAAGAGCCAATAACTCATCGTAACGGCCGGTCTCGTAATAGGCATGGAATAGCTCGAACTGGTACCACAACATACGCGAGGGGAGACCGATCACGCGGGCCTGATCGAAGGCGCTGGTGGCGTCGCTGAAACGTCCAAGCGCGGTCAGGCTGTTGCCCATGTTGAACCAGGCGAAGGCGTCGCCAGGATTGGCTGCGGCTTCAGCCTGGGCGCGTTCCAGCGAACGCTGCCACATCACTGTGTCATCCAGTTCGTCGCCCAAGATCTGCTGAACCACACCTGCGCGCGCAGCATCATAGACAACGATGTAGGTGTTGTTGAACACGCGCCATAAGCCCGGCATACGGTCGAAAGATATCCGAATACCGCCGTAAGGCTTTTTGGGATCCAGTCCAATCGTGACAAAAGAGTCATAGACGATCCACTCACGCGCTACTTGATCGAACCCTGTCACCAAGCGATAGTGTCCGACACCACCTTCATAATCCATCCAGGTTTCCAGGATGACGGGCACCCCGGCATTCAGCAAACTTTGGATGCGCTCCGGTGTACCGTTGACGCGTACAATGGCATTAAGCCCCTGCGAACGCGCAAAAGCTGCCATCTGAGCAGGGCTGACATTTTTATCATCCCAATTGGGCTTGAGTACTGCTGCCGTCTCCTTTTGTGTTAAGGTGAGGCCATAATAGCTCAAATACATTGCCAGCGAGGTAGGCCCGCAGTTATTCCACGTTTGCCAGTAGTGCGTGATGCCGGGGATCGAAACAATGCTCATATTCGGCGTGGCCGTTGGCTCTGGCGTTGGTGTAACCGTCGGGGTGGCTGTTGCTTCCGGGGTAGAGGTAGCCGTGGGCGTAGGCGGGTCGGGCAGCTTTTCAAATGCTGCAAACTCAACGGCGGGTTCATAGGGAGGTTGCTGCGTCGGCGTGGCCGTGGGGGCAGGCAGGGGCGTCGCGGTAGGCTGCAGAGCGATCAAATCCAACGCATAGCCGCCTTGCGGTGTCGGCATGGGAGTCGGGGCAAAAGCAGGGATATTTCGTCCCGCGCCTTTATGCTCAGCCACAGCCGCGCGAGCGCGCAGCAAAAGGCCATCTGGGCCATCATACTTGATGCTGCCAATGATGACTAATGCCGCCAACAACGCAACAAGCGTTACTACAGGGACAATCAGTGAGTTATGTCGCGATTTTCGCATACGCCTTGATCTCATTAACAATTTCTCCATATTTCGCTATTGTAATTCACACATGGCAAGGTGTCAACCGGTAGATGGGCGCGTTTCTGTATCTCTCCCGAGTGCGGTAAAATACGAGCCATGCGGAAACGAAATATTTGGTTGCTACTTCTTCTAACGGCTTATTTGGCCGTCGCTATTCTGTTTGCTGCCTGGCTTCCTGCGTGGCAAGCCCCCGACGAGCCAGCCCATTATAACTATATTCATGAATTAGTCATAACTGGACAATTCCCCGTAATGCGCATGGGAGATTACGATGAAGCGTACCTTGAACGTCTGACCACGGAACGCTTCCCCCCGCAACTTTCTATCGCCTCCGTCCGCTATGAAGGCCATCAACCTCCGCTGTATTACCTGCTGGGAACACTACCATTTTCGTTAAGCCGCGGCAGCCTGCTGGCTGTCCGCCTGCTTTCCGTCGGCCTTGGTGCGCTCTTTGTGCTGTTGATCTATGCTATCGTCCGGCTGATCTTCCCCAACCGGGCCGCATGGGCACTTGGCGCGGCCGGGTTTACTGCTTTCCTACCGATGCATGTAGCAATGGCCGCGGCTGTCAACAACGACGCGTTGGCCGAAGTGCTGCTGGCTGCCATTTTATGGCTTTCAATTCGTTATGTCAAGCTTGGTTTGCTAGGCCCGCCCCCCCCCTCACGCATGGATGCGCTGGCGCTGGGCGCGGTGGCGGGGCTGGCGCTGATCACCAAAGTCAGCGCGTATGTGGGCATCCCCGTGGCACTGGCCGCACCGTTGATCGTCTGGTTCGAGTGTCAACGCACAGAAGGGGTCAAGCGCCTGCCGTTCTCAGCCCTGGCCCTGATCGCCCTTCCCGCGCTGCTGATGGCGCTGCCGTGGTACGTGCGCAATGCGCAGGTATACGGTAACCTCGATATTTTGGGGCGGCACTGGCACGATGCGGTCGTCGTGGGGCAACTGCGCACCAGCGAGTTGATCGCACAAGCTGGCCTGCTGGCTACTCTGGAACGGTTCCTGGTCTGGTCGCATGACAGCTTCTGGGGTGTGTTTGGCTGGATGGGTGCATGGCTGGACAGCCGCGTCTACAGTGTGCTGCTGGGATTCAGCCTGGCTACGCTGGCAGGCAGCGCCGTGGCAGCACGCGACATGCGCGCGCGGATGGTTGCACCGCAGCCGGTTGCGCGCTTCCAACGCTGGGCGCTGGCGCTGCTGGGGCTGGCCGCGCTGGGCACACTGGGCATCTACCTCACCTACAACTTAATTTTCGTACAACCGCAGGGACGTTATCTGTTTCCGGCCCTGCCCGCGATCAGCCTGGCGGTGGCGGTGGGCTGGTGGATGGTGACGCAGCGCGCGTCAGCGGCGCGGCGGGCTGCATTCTGGCTGCTGGCTGCGCTGGTGGTGGCTATCGCCTGGGGCGTCACGCACGAAGGGATTAACCGCTGGTCGGTGCTGATCTTTGCCGGTGCCGCCGCCGCCTTACTGGCCTGGAGCTGGCTCAATGCGCGCCTGCCACGCTGGCTGGCTGCGGCGGCTTTTGCGTTGCCCTTTGCCCTGCTGCCCTTGTTGAACTTGTATGCGCTGTTCGCCGTTATCGTCCCCCAACTTGCCCGCTGAAAGCCGCCAAATGAATAAACTGTAACTTGTGCGCACTTAGTTCTTCATCTGGCTGAAATGTTTATACGCTATACTCAAAGTAGGAATAAAACCCTGTAGATTTCGTCTGTTCTCAGGAGGGATGGTATGCGTTTGAAATTTGTGACCATCTTCGTTACTTTGAGTGTAGCTCTGGGCACAGTTGCCTTGACTATCAACCCGGCCACCGCGCAATCCGTCGGCCCCAATGCAGCCAGAAGCTGGCAGCAACACACATTGGGCGACTGGAGCCACGACACATTTGGACAAACGGAACTGGCGCAAACGTGGTGGACGCGCACAGGCCTGCCTGGCTCTACCCCGGTTTCCGGCACAGCCTCCATCGCAGCCTTCGATGCCAATGGCGACAATCAATATCGGCGGGTTGAACGCCTCTCTGTATCCCTCCATTCGTCTGCGAGCGACCCTGTTCGATCTTGATCACGGTGCTGACACCCGCGATCAAATGCCACAGTTGTGCAGCTGGCGCGTCAGCTATGAAGCAGCCACCCAGCGGACGTGGTACTTCCCGACGATTTGGCGTTAACGCACTCCATATCAACCGGCGCGTCAGATTGCAGGGGCAGAATGGCGCGCCGGTTTCTTGCTGACATCTTTTTACTCCTCGTGCTTTACTTTCTCCCCGCCGCTCGCCTCATCCCCCTGCCACTTTTGCCTTGTAGCCCAGTTCGTTGAGAATTTCCACAATCCGCTCGCGATGGTCGCCCTGAATAATGATGTTGCCCTCCTCCAGCGCGCCACCCGTTCCCAGCTTGTTCTTCAGCAGCTTGAGCAGCGCCTGCTTGCCCGCGTCGCGGCTCATCACGCCAGTAATCACCGACACCGTCTTACCGCCGCGCCCCTTGCGCTCGCGTCCCACGCGCACCGGCGTGTTCCCTTGCAGCATCGGCACCGGTGCGGCCGGATTGCGTGGCGTTTCCCCACTGGTCGCAGCAGGCGAAGCAGGGCGCAACTGGGCAGGCTGGCTGGCTAAGGGACGCAACACCTCAAACGGCGAGGGTGGGCCATCATCCTCGGTGGAGTAGCCACCCTTCGATACCTTCTTGCTCATGGGGATGACCTCACGTTGCCGTAGCGCCCGGCGCGGCCGCCAGCGCCTGGTCACAGTCAGCGCACGGACACAGCCCGCGCAGCAGCGGCCAGGTATAGATGCCGCTGTCGTGGCCGTCAGCCCACGCCAAACCCAGCGCGTAATGGCCGATCAAAAACGCATTTTCCAACTGCCAGCTTGTCGCGGGCTGCGTATGAAGCAACGCGCGCGGGATCGGCTGGCTCATCGCCTCGTGGCTGCCGCGACACTCGACACACGGACACACCGCACGCAGTCCGGCCAAGGGATACACGCTGCAATGTCCATCGTTCCAAATGATCTCCAGCGTTTCCGCCTGCCGATCAGCCGTTAAATTTTGCGGACGCAGTGCATCGTTCACAAGCATTTCCCTTTCTGCTCTGCCAAAACGTCTCTCCTACGATATTAACACAAGCGCGGCTGGCAACCAAAAGCACGACTCTGTGCAGAACCTCCACAATCTATCCAGCCTCTCGTCATACTTTCTCCACAATTGCTTGTTATCCTACGGGCATACAGTTGCAAATAACTGATTGACCCTCTCAAGGAGAAAACACCATGTTTAAATCGTTTGGTTTTGTTCGTGTGATCGTGGCGCTGATCATCCTCGCGCTGGTGCTGGGCGGCGCGTTCCGCATCGGCTATGGTCGAGGTGTCGCTGAAAGTCCGGCCGTTGCCCAGCAAATGCAGCAATGGCAAGAAAGCATCACATCTGCCGACGGCGCAACCCCGCCCGTTTATGCCAACCCGATGCTGTATCGCTCTGGCCCGATGATGGGCCACCGCGGTTTCCATCCATTCGGTGCGCTGCTGGGCTTGTTCTTCTTCGGCTTTCTGACGCTCGCTTTCATGCGCATATTGTTCTTCCGACCCATGATGATGCACCGCTTCGGTGGGCCGATGGGCCACGGTGCCCGACCCTGTGGTCCTGGCGGGTGGCACGGTCCGCAGAGCGGCATGACCCCGCCCTGGGCGCAACAACCGCCCGCGGCATCGGATGAGCAGCCTGCTGCCACACCGGAAAAAAGCGCCTGACAGATCGTCAATAGCGCAGCATCGTAAATCGCAACAAGTAACTCGTACCTCGACAAACCAACGGGCTACGAGGGTAGTGTGCGTCTTTCGGTTGAAATTTAGTTCAAAGCATGTGAATGATTGAACGTGCGTGTTTCTTGAGCCATCATGGCTTGCAGACCGGCGTCGGAATGATAGGCATTGGCGGCTTTCAAGCGG
>JBAQWV010000112.1:0-11710 GCA_049299095.1 Anaerolineae bacterium
AACGGGGCTTGGGCAATCCATCCAGTGCCGCAAACGGCGTTTTCCATCCGCCCAGCCCGCTTCAGCGGGCGTCACTGCGTAGCCGGTGGATTTATCCAGCGGCGGCGCGCCATGAACGGCGTTTTCCATCCGCCCACATTCCAAATTGGAATAGCGGGCTACACAAGCCCGCATTTGACAGATTTGCCAGATCGGTGTAAATGTTACCTCGGACAGGTAAGACGCATCTGTCTATTAAATGGCACGCAGTTCGACCCAGACGCTGGCATGGCCAGCGTTTTTCTTGTACCGGGTCTGCTGCTCCAGTTACAATAATTTTTATAACTTCGATCATATAAATTTGACATTGAACCCCCGCTAGTTATAATCGAACTAGTTTAAGCTTGTAACAGGCTATTTTGTTGGCGTACTTGAGCGTGATTAATCCGTTATCGGATCAAATCTGCATTGTAACTGTTTATACAAGTGTGCGATCCATTGCGCGTCGCCAGCGATTGATGTCCATTCGCTCCTAGTGTAGAGCAACACGAGAGGAAGTTTACTATGCGCGTAGCTTTAATTAATCCGCGCTTCCGGTTACCGATTGATACCCGCACCACAGCCCATTTGGGGCTAGCCTATCTGGGCGCTGTCTCGCAAAAGCGGGGCGACGAGGTGCGCATTTTCGACGCGGATGTCGAGGAACAGTCCATTGAGGAGTTCGCGCGCGAATTCAAGCCTGACCTCGTGGGCATTACCGCCAACACGCCACAGGTCAAGCAGGCCTGGCGCACGGCCAAGGCTATCCGCGAGGTGCTGGATGTGCCGATTGTGATGGGTGGCCCACATCCGAGCGTGGCTTCGGAAGGGCTGGACTACGAATCGGTGGAACGCCCGTATGTGGATATCGTGGTGCGCGGCGAAGGGGAAGGCCCCTGGCTGGAGATTTCCGACAAGGTCGAGGATTTTCTGCGTCACAGCAGCGATAAATCCACCGCGGCCTTGATGGACCCTGCCAAGAAGCTGTGGAACGATGTATTGGGCATCACCTACAAGAGCAGCGACGGACAGATTTACCGCAATATGGACGCCAAGCCGATTGCCGATCTGGATAGCCTGCCTTGGCCAGCTTATAATTTGTTCCGCATGGACAAGTATACCAACTTGCAACCGGCCACCGACAGCGTGGATGGCGCGCGCAGCTTCAGTATTATGACAAGTCGAGGCTGCCCGTATCGCTGCACCTTCTGTTCGCAGTCCATCATGCCGATCAAGTGGCGCGCCCGCACGCCGGAGAGCGTGATTGAGGAGTGGCGGCATTTGGTGCGTGAACTGGGCGCGGAGGAGATCGGCGTGCTGGACGACAGCGCGAACATTCGCAAGGATCGCTTGTTTACGCTTTCAGATATGCTGATTGCCGATAATTTGAACCATGTGCCGTGGATCTTTGTTAATGGTATCCGCGCTAACCTGGCTGAAAAGCCGCTGATGGCCAAGCTAAAGCAGGCTGGTTTGCTGCGTACCGCGTTCGGCGTGGAAACCGGTAACCCCGAAATCCTCAAAACCATTGACAAAAACATTGATCACGACACGATCCGTCAGGCGTTCAAGAACTGCAAGGAAGTCGGCCTGCAAACCATCGGCTTTTTCATCATCGGCTTGCCAGGTGAAAACCGCCAGACCATGCAGGATACGATCAATTTTGCCATTGAGCTGGACCCATTGATTGCCAATTTCAGCATGATGACCCCCTACCCCGGTACCAAGGTGTATGAAATCGTCAAGCGCGAGGGCAAACTGCTGATGAGCGACTGGGAAGATTACGTCTTCTTTGAGCAGAAGGCACGCTACGAAATGGGCGATATGTCTGCCGAGCTGGTGGAAGAGATGTACCGCAAGGCATACCGCCAGTTCTACCTGCGCCCTGGGCCGATCATGCGTCGCGTGCAAACCAAAGATTTCTGGCTGAACCTGCCGCGCAACCTGCGCATTGCCCGCCGTACCTTCTTCAAGAAGGAAGAAAAGACCGAGTTGAAGCGCGTGATCGAAGCGGAAGGGCTGTCAATCTAATGCGTACTGCGTACTGTGGAGCCGCGCGTATTTTTTAACATACAGACCCTTCTGGATTACGCAGTACGCAGCACTCGTTACGGTTCTTACGCCATCAACGGATAAACCACATGAAAATATCTCTCATCGGTCCCAAGTGGAACGAGATGATTAACAGCTACCCGCCGCTGGGGCTGGGGTATCTGGCTGCTATTGCCGAGCAGGATGGGCACGAGGTGCGCATCCATGACTTTGGCCTGTACCCCGCGCAGCCCATCGAGCAGGACGCGCAGGAAGTGGTGGCGTATCAGCCTGACCTGATCGGCATTACTTCGATGACCACCTCTTATCACTACGTGGAGCAACTGGCTGCGCTGCTGAAGGCGGCGCTGGGCGTGCCGATTATCATCGGTGGCCCTCACGCCACGTCGCTGCCAGAAGGGACGCTGGCGAACCCACATCTTGACTTTTTGGTGTACGGTGAGGGGGAATATATCTTCCAGGATTTTCTGCGCGCGCTGGAGCGTGGCGATACGCGTTGGGATCAAATTCAGGGATTGTGGTATAAAGAGAACGGCAAGATTATCTCTGGCGGCAGCCGCAAGCCGATTGAGGACTTGGACGCGTTGCCGTGGCCGTCACGCCACCTGTACGATCTGAACCAATATCCCCTGTACGCGCCGAACGGCGAGCCGATGATTACGATTCTGAGCAGCCGCGGCTGCCCGTATAACTGCTCATTCTGCTTCAAAGGCATCGTGGGTCGGTCGTACCATCAGCGCAGCCCGGAAGATATTGTGGCCGAGCTGCGACAACTGGCGGAAACGTATAAGATCCGCAACTTCTATTTCATTGACGACCTGTTCACGATTGACGTAAAGCGTCTGGAAGCGATCCTCGATTACTTCATTGAACAGGATTTGGGCTTCCGTTGGCGTTGTCTGGCACGCGTTGACCGGGTGACGCCAGAGTTGCTGCGCAAAATGTACCTGGCGGGCTGCCGCCAGATCCATTACGGCATCGAAAGCGGCAACATGGAGGTGCTGCGTCGCACCGCCAAGCACATTGACTTGCAGCGCGTGCGCGACGCCATCGCCTGGACCGAGGCCGCGGGCATTCGCTCCAAGGGCTATTTCATCCTGGGCTTGCCCGGCGACACCGAAGCGACCATGCAGGAGACGATTGAGTTTGCTGCCACGCTGGAGCTGACCGAGGCGATGTTCTCGATTGCCACACCCTTCCCCGGCACTGCGCTCTGGAATGAGCTGGTGGCGCGCAATCCGGGCACAGTGTACGATGCAGACTTTACCAAGACCTACTACTTCAACAACTACACCGCGGAAATCGCCCCCTTTATGAACGTGTCCGAAGTCGGCGACGAAGCGTTGAGTGGTATGGCGCTGGAAGCACGCGAGCGTTTCCAGGCTGCCAAAGAGCAGCGCAAATTCGTCAAGTACTTCGGCCCGATCTGGGGCCGCCGTATCTATCAGGTGTCCCAGATCAAGCCGGTGAACGCCGCGGCTAAAGTCGCCCTCAATGCCGGACTGTTCCCCAAGTTCCGCCAGCTTCAGCCGCGCGAAGGCGCAGGGTCGTGGGCGTGATTCTCGTAAGGACTTAGTCGCAAGCAGTAAGTAGTTCAACGCAGGGGTACAAGCGCTTTTACCCCTTACTCTTGACTGCTTACTCCTCACTGTCTTAAGATATGACTGATCAACCGAGCAACCCAACGGACAGCGGCTCTGGCAAGAACCGGCCAGAACAGCCGCTGTTTACCATTCCAACCACCCCAGACACGTCGCTGGAAGCGCGGGTGCAACGCCGCGCGGGCTATGAGCTGAAGCAACTGCGCCAAAAGATCATGGGGCCAATCAAATGGGCGGCCTATGAAAGCGGTCAAACGCGGCTGGTACCGCCGCCCGATCGCATGTACATCGAATCAACCAACATCTGCAACCTCGATTGCGTGATGTGCCCCACCGGCCTGAAACAGGTCAAGCGGGCCAAGGGGTATATGGATTTCGATGTCTTCAAGGCGATTGTGGACGAAATGGCCCCACAGGTGAAGGCTACCACGCTGCACATCTGGGGCGAACCGCTGATGCACAAGCGCATCTTCGATATGATCGCGTATTGTCATCAGAAGGGCCTGCGCGCAGAGATCAGCACCAACGCGACGCTGCTCGACGAACGCAAGGCGCAGGGGCTTTTGGATGCGGGTCTGGGTACGATCTATCTTTGTTTGGACGGGTTTCGGCCGGAAACCTACGAGGCAATCCGCGTCAAGGCCGATTACGAGCGTACCAACAATAACATCAAGCGTTTTCTTGATTTGAAAACCCGCGGCGGTTACCAAAATCCCTACGTCAACCTGCAAATCATCCAGATGGAACAAACTATGGATGAAATTGACGAATTTGTGGCGGCCTGGAGCCTGCCCGGCATTGACCATATCAACGTCAAGCCCTTTGACTCGTGGGGCGGCCAGGTTGAGCAGATCAACACCCTGCGCGCAGACGATCCAGCCAGCTTCATGCCGACGGAACGCTATGCCTGCCCCAACTTGTGGTATCACGTCCACATCTACTGGGATGGGCGCATTGCTATGTGTGACCGCGACTTCAACCTGAACTACGACCTGGGCAACGTAATCAGCCCCAACGGCCAGGTTGAGGTGATGAAGAACTGGAACGGCCCGAAGATGCAGGGCCTGCGCAAGCTGCATGTGGACGGTCAGGCCAACACCGTCAGCCCCTGTGACACCTGCGTGGAATGGGCCTGGTGGCGGCCGCGGCTGAGCAAGAGCTTCGGCAACTATAATGCCGCGGTGCTGGAAGATAAGAAGGTAAGTAAGTAACAGGCGGCTCGGCATCAAAGAACAGGATTGATTTGTGGCAATACGTAAAGTTGTTCTCATCCAACCGCGGCGCGATGGTCGGTATTTGGGCCGCGGCACCAGCGAACCCTATACCTTGATGCGGCTGGCGTCGCTGGTTCCTCAGGAAATCCCCGTGGAAATTTGGGATGAGGACCTGATGGATTTGCCCATTCAGACACTGGGCAAACAGGATTTGGTCGGTATTAGCGCCAAAACGCTGCTAATTGATCGGGCCAAGCTGATCACGCAGGCCATTCAGCGCCAGGGCACTACAGTCGTCGTAGGTGGCACGCACACGACGTTGGTTCCCGACGAAGTGGAGCAATGGGCTGATAGCATTGCTGTCGGGGAAGCCTACACCACCTGGCCGCAGATAATTCAAGATTTCGACCGCGGCGCGCTGCGAAAAGCCTATGTAGACGAAAGCTGGGCGCCGCTCGATTCGGGCGTGGCCATGCTGCAAGACCGCGTGCTGCGGCAAGTGAACGAACACAAAAACTACTGGACACCGTATCTTGAGATTACACGCGGCTGCCCACGCAACTGCACCTTCTGCACCGCCATTCGTGTTTCGGGGCGCACCATGCGTCTGCGCCCGGTAGAAGAGGTCGTCGAGGAGATTGAACGTCGCAAGATCAGCCGTTTTTTCCTCACCGATGACAACTTCGGTCTGAACTTCAAGCTCAACCCGGAGTATATGGAAAGTTTGTTGCGCGCGCTGGCCAAGCTGCCCCTGAAGGGCTGGACCTGCCAAGCCGAGCAAATGGTGGCCGATTTTCCTGAGTTGCTCGGCCTCGCGCGCGAAGCCCATCTCGATAAGTTCTTTATCGGCTTTGAGTCGGTGAACCCGGCCAATCGCAAGGAACTCGGCGGCAAGGCCAAGGGCAACATTGAACGCTATCAGCAAGTGATCGAAACGGTACACCGCCACGGCATCGGCGTGGTAGGGCTGTTCGTGTTCGGCTTCGACCATGACACTTTCGACACCTTCCAGCAAACCTGGGACTTTGTGCGCAGCAGCGAGCTGGATAGCGTCAGCGCAACGGTGCTAACGCCTTATCCCGGCACGGAACAGCGGCAAGAGCTGCTGGCGGCTGGCCGCATCATCCCACACACGACGTGGGAACGCTACGACACAACCCACGTCACCTACTTGCCAGCCAAGTTTACCGTAGACGAACTGACCAGCGCCTATGACTGGCTGTGTCGTAAGTTGTACGGGCCAGCAGCGATGACACAACGTGGTGTGCGGCAACTGCTGCGTCACCCTGTGCCCAAATGGCCCAAGCGCGCCATTTCGGCCTTTAGCACCGACATCGGCTACCGCCGCGAGTTTTCACATCGGTATAGTTAAAGAGTTAGACAAGTAAATAAGTAGACAAATTTTCCTACTTCTGCACTTGCTTCCTCCCCCTGAGGTTTCCCATGCGAATTATTCTTGCCAGCCCGGAAGCAAAAGTCTGGTCTGAGCGTAAACATATCCCCCTGGGTTTGGGCTATCTGGCGGCCACGCTGCGCGCCGGCGGCCACGAACCGATTATCTACGACGCGGCCATCGAAGATGTGCCGGTCGAGTATTACATCGAAGAAGCCGAGCAGCAAGGCCGCCCCTTCGGGCTGATCGGCATCACCGCCACCACGCCACTGATCGGCGATGCCTGGGAAATGGCCGCCACCGCCAAGCGTTATGGCTTGGTCACCGTGCTGGGCGGCCCCCACCTGACGATCATGCCGCGCGAAAGCCTGGGGCCAGAGCATCCCTACGTGGACTATGTCTTCAAGGGCGAGGCGGAATACACCTTCCTCGAATTGGTGGATACGCTGGAAGCGGGTAAGCCGGTGCAATTACTGCCGGGCATGCACATGCGCGGCCGCGACGGCGAGATCATCTCCGATTACAGCTCGCCGATGATCGAAGACCTGGACAAGCTGCCCTTCCCGGCGCACGACCTGTTCAAGATTGACCGCTATACCAACCTCCAGCCGTTGACTGATGGCCTGGATCGCCACGCACGCTCGTTTACGATCCTGACCAGCCGCGGCTGCCCGTACAAGTGCACCTTCTGTTCCAAGCCAGTGACGGGCGACACCTGGCGCGGTCGCAGCGTGGAAAACGTCGTGGCAGAATGGCGTTGGCTGGTGCGCGACCTCGGCGCAACCGAAATCGGCGTTACCGACGACATCTGGAATCTCAAGATGGACCGCGCCAAGGAATTGTGTCGCCGTTTGATCGAGGAGGGCCTGAATACCGTGCCCTGGGTCACCGTCCACGGTATGAAAGTCAACCATACTGATCTGGAGCTATTCCAGTTGATGAAAGCCGCGGGCTGCAAGCGCGTGGGCTTCGGCGTGGAAAACGGCGATCCATGGATGCTGCGCAACGTCATCCGCAAGGGCCAGACGCTCGATCAGGTACGCGATGCGTTCAAGAATGCCAAAGCCGCAGGACTGGAAACGATGGGCTTCTTCATCTTTGGAATGCCCAATGAAACCGCGCAGACAATGGATGCCACGATTGATCTGGCGTTGGAACTCGATCCCGATCTGGCGAATTTCATGCTGGCTGCACCTTTCCCCGGAACGAAAATGTATGATATGATCCGAGAAGGTGGCGAAATCTTTGCCAACGACTGGCCGGACTACGCCATCCACGAGCAGAAATCGCGCTTCACCATGAACGACGGGCAATATGACCCCGAACTGGTGGTGCGCAAGTGGCGCGAAGCCTATCGCCGCTTCTATCTGTTCCGTCCAAAGCGTGTTTGGGAGAAGATGTCCAAGAAGAGCTTCTGGACGGAGCTGCCCAGCACCATCAGCAATGCCCGCCGCTTCTTTATGGGTAGCGATGATCAACATGGCGCGTCTGCACGCCGCGTTAATCCTGAAGAGCCGGTGACGAGTATACAAGGTATCGTGGAACGCGTGTTGTAAAGAACATCAATGCCATTGCCTTTCTTTAATTCGCGACCCAAGAAACAATCCAATATTTTGTGGCTTGATCTGGGCGACCTGGGCGACTTGGTTCACCCGAACGGCCCGCATGAGCAGTGGCAAGACCACGGTTTGGGCTTGCTGCGCACCATCCTGAAGCAGAACGGCATCGTCACCGATCTGGCTTCGACGCGCGCCGTGACCTCGTGGGAACAGCTTGCGCCGCTGCTGGCTGGCTATGACATGCTGCTGATGAACGTGCGCAGTTACACCTACCCCCCCGCGTTACGGGCCGCCCGCATGTTCAAGCAGATCAATCCTAAAGGACTAGTGCTGACCGGCGGCATGCACGCCACCGTCGCACCGGATGAAATGGCCGCGGTAGATGATTTCGACCGTATTTGCATGGGGCCGGGCGAAAAGATGATTGTGGATTTGGTCAAAGACCCACTCTCCTTCCCGCGCGTCTTCTCCGGCGAGGGCGCCAAGTCCATGACCGAATGGCCGATGATTGATCGCACCCTCTGGCCGAAGCCGGTGGGCTGGCGAATGCAGCGCAAATGGCGCTGGCGCTGGCCGCTGGAACCGGAATGCGGCTGGGGGCCGGGGCCGGTAGCCACGATTATTACCAGCCGCGTGTGCCCGTGGCAATGTGTATTCTGCAACGAAAATTCCTACATCCCCAACATGGGCCGCCGATCAGTGGACCAGGTGATTGACGAACTCAATTATCTGGATCGCACCTACGGCGTCGGTTCGGTGGTCATTCACGATTCGATGTTCTTTCAGAATCCAAAATGGCTCAAGGAATGGATCGAAAAATATCCGCGCCAGACCCGCAACTGGACATATTGGGCCGCGGGCCGCGCCGATACCGTGCGCCAATGGCCGGATCTGTTCGAAGCGCTGGTGCGCGAGACGAATTGGCGCACGATTTCCATCGGGTTCGAGTCGGGCAGCGATCGCATTCTCAAACTGCTTAACAAGGAATGTACCGAAGAAGACAATTACTTTGCCATTGATCTGGTCAATCGTCTGGGCGATGAATTGGTAGCCAAGGGCGAAAAGCCACCGGTATTCTGGTCGAATATCATGTTGGGCATCCCCGGCGAAAACCACGAGGATGCGTTCAAAACCATGCGCATGCTCAAGCGCATGAAGCGCGTGATGCCTTCGATCTCCTTTTATGCGCCCTACCCCGGCTCTGCACTCGGCTATCAGTTGATTGCTGAAGGCAAAAGCCTGATGAGCAAAGACAACTACCACCGCTTTCCGGACGACGAAAAGGTCAAAGGGGTGGATTATCAATTCTACCGCGACCTGCTCGCCGGCAAGTACGAAGCCGAAGTCAATCGCGGCCTGACCAACGCCCCCGGCGCTGAATTGTATCAGGGAAGTTTGGTTAAGGCATAGTCAGGTAAAAATTGGTAGATTTGGAAGGCCCTGACCCATTTACCAATCTGCCAATCCCCAGTGTACTCACCCATGAGCAGCTTCAGCAACCCGCACTTCATGTATTTGTTTCAACTGCGCAACGGCAAGCACAAGCTGGCCTATGGCGAATCGCCGGAAGATGCGCTGGCGATTTTGCGCGTCCGCCTGAACGACGAAGAAATGGCCGAAATTCTCACCGATCAGTATATCAAGGTGAACCAGCGCGAGCTGCGGCAGCATATTGAGAACCTGGGATAGCCCAGCAAGCTATATTTGTATCGTACAAACTTAAGACAATTACTGCGCAACTAAATCCCGCTCACGGTGTATTTGTAATAGGACACAGCACTTATACGCTGGCAATTTATACCGGAGGATTTAGGCATGGCAGACCAACTAACGATAGGCGTTCTTTACCAGGATGGTGTTTTCGTTCCACAGGCTGATGTAAGCCATCTAGCCGAAGGAATCAACCTCGATATTCAAGTACCAGCACCTGACGAGTGGGACTTGCTGCTCGAACCGCTCAATGCTGAACCTGACGAAACCGAGGAACTTACTCGCGGTCGCTGGGATGGCATGGGCATTGACTTGCACCGCTGGGTAATCGAAAGCGATGAATGGCTGGTGTGGAACCTGGCGGAGGCCCGCGAGCCGGCCGGTATCTTGATTTGACCGGACTAGCTGAACTCCGGAGGTCCTGCCAGGACTTCCGGAGTTTTTTATGCTTGGTTTAATCCCCAAATTACCTCTTTACTGGGCGTTCCGCCGCTTTGGCTGGCCACGCCTGTACCCGTTCAGCGTAGTGATCAGCATCAGCTATCGCTGCAACAGCAAATGCCGCACCTGCGACGTGTGGCGCAAACCCAACGACGACCTGACGCTGGCCGAGTGGGACCAGGTTTTTCAGAAACTGGGTCACAGCCCGGTGTATTTGACCTTCACCGGCGGCGAACCATTTCTGCGCGACGACCTCGACCAGATGGTGATCAGCGGCTATCGGCACTGCCAGCCGGAATACATCACCATTCCCACCAACGGCCTGCTCACCGATCGCGTGCTGGCGCAGGCCGAGAACATCGTGCGCACCTGCGAGCGCGCCCAGGTCGGCATCAACCTCAGCCTGGATGGTCTCGGCGATGTCCACGACGACATTCGCGGCATCCCCGGCAACTGGGAACGCTCCATGGAAACATGGCGACGCCTGAAAGAGCTGCAAAGCCGCTATTCGAATCTGGTCTTGACGATTCACACCGTGGTCAGCCGTTTCAATATCCACTTGTTTGAGGAAACCTACAACGGCCTGCAAGCTTTGCAGCCTGACAGCTATATCACTGAAGTAGCCGAGGAGCGGGTTGAGCTGGACACAGTCGGCTGGGGCATCACGCCGCTGGCCGAGCAATACGCGCCCGTCGCGGATTTTCTCAGCCAGAAAGCGCATGAAGCCCCGGCGAGGGGCATTGCCCGCTTCACGCAGGCTTTCCGCGCCCAGTATTACCAACTTGCCAAGCGCACACTGCTGGAGCGCACCCAGATCATTGACTGCTACGCGGGCTGGGCCTCGTGCCAAATCGCGCCGAACGGCGATGTGTGGAGTTGTTGCATTCGCGCGGAGGGGGTGGGCAATCTGCGTGATACCGGTTACGACCTGGCACCCATCTGGTTCGGCGAGCCAATGGCAGCTATGCGCCGCTCCATTGCCAACAAGGAATGTGCCTGTCCGATGGCTAACGCCAGCTACGCCAACATGCTGCTGCATCCCCCTACGCTGGCCAGGGCTGCGCTGGACGTGGTGCGCTGACGGGAGATGATTTAAAGCCCCGCTCTGGTTGGTTTGCATCGCCAGATGCAAATTCCCCGCAATAGGCGATCATCGTTAGGATGCGAATCGCTCGCGCAACGCGGCGCGGCGCGCCAGATGCTGCGCGGCCAGTGCGGGCCGATCCAGCGGTGGTGTGGTCATCAGCAACGCATCCTCACCGTTGTCCTGGTAGTAATGGCGACGGCGGCCTTCCACCTGAAACCCGATTTTACGGTATAGCTTTTGCGCGCGCACGTTGCTCAAGCGCACCTCCAGCGTACACTGCTCCGCGCCCTGTTCTTGCAGCGCGGCCAACGTCTCCAGCAGCAAATACTCCCCCAGATGGTGACCTTGCCAGCGTGGGGCAATGGCAATGTTCATCAAATGTGCTTCGCTGTCCAGTAACCAGTACACTGCATAGCCCGCTAGCTCGCACGCTTCTCCCCGTTGTACATCAAGCGCAAAGTAGAAAGAATGGGGGTTGTGCAGGTCGTTCTGGTAAAAACTGAGCGGCCAGGCGTCATCGCTGAAGGTTGCCTCTTCGATGACTATCAGTGCCGGTAAATCTTCTGCTTGCAGCGGACGCAGCCGCGGTTGCCAGTCGCTCATGGTTCCTGCAGGTAGAGCGGGCTGAGCGCGGC
>JBAQWV010000113.1:0-8942 GCA_049299095.1 Anaerolineae bacterium
TGATCTCGCCGTGGAGCATGAGATCGTCACCAAGCGCGGCGCATTCTTCAGCTATGGCGACACCCGCCTCGGACAGGGCCGCGAAAACGCCAAGGCTTTCCTCCAGGAAAACGAGGCGATCTTTAACTCGATTGCTGAACAGATTCGCAAGACGGCCGGTCTCTCCGGCCCGTCCATAGGCAAGACGGCTGAAGAATGAACCAGCCTGTCCGCCTTTCCTGCCACGTGCAGGAATAAGCGTTTGCTGCTGGACAGCAAACACACGCTTTAACCAGTTGGACGCGTAGGCGTACCAACCGGGGGCCACAGCCCGGCCCTGGTTCCATTAAACCAACCGCAGGATACAAGCGCCCATGTGCGCAAGATGCCTGCGTTTGCAGTGAGCTGAACAAGTCCAGCTCTGCTCCAGTATCTTGGCAACGGTGCAACGTTTTTAAGCCCGCCTGCCTTGCCTGCTGGCTAGCCATTTTGTACCTTGCAACTGACTAAGTGCGTTTTGGCGCGCCGGGGTCATGCAACCGTATCAATTGGACATTCTAAGCTGCTGATTGATGGTTCCAAGCTGTGGCCCATGCGGTCACGGCTTGGCTTTTTTATCGGCCAAAGACTATGGAAGTGTCAGTGCGCGATGGCAGGAATCATTACAGCCATGCGCTGGCAAAAGCGCAACCGCGAGCGGGTTAACGTCTATCTGGACGGCGATTACGCATTTCCGCTGCCTGCTCTGGTCGCAGCCACCCTGCGCATCGGCCAGGCGCTGACTGACGCAGAAATTGTTGAGCTGCAAGGCCGCGACGCGGTGCAGAAGGCCTATGAAAGGGCGCTGCGCTTCCTCGGCTCCCGCCCGCGCAGTGTGGCTGAAGTGCGTCGGCTTTTCGACCAAAACGAGTTGCCCGCGGACGCGCTGGATGCGGTGATTGACCGCCTGCTGGCCGCTGGTTACCTTGATGATGCGGCGTTTGCCCGTTATTGGGTGAGTAACCGCGAGCAGTTTCGCCCGAAGTCGCCGCTGGCATTGCGCCAGGAATTGCGCCAAAAGGGCGTGGGCGATGCGGACATCGCCGAGGCGCTGGCAACGTTGAACAGCGACGACAGCGTCTATCGCGCGGGCCAGGCGCAGGCGCGGCGATTGCAACACGCCGATCAGCCGACCTTTCGCCAAAAGCTGGCCGGACATTTATTGCGCCGCGGCTTTTCGCACGAACAGGTGTGGCCCGTGGTGAACCGGCTCTGGGCGGAAACGCATCCAGAGCATGAAAACGAAGATGACATGACCGATCAAGACTTGGTCATGGACGAATAATATATTTTTAACAAGGAAAAGGGCGTCGCCGCGACGCCTCAGGAGCAACGATGCAACCACCAATTGTCGTCACCCTGCTGGGCCTTTTGGTCGGCCTGGTGCTTGGTGCAATCATCGGCAATTTCCTGTTTCGTTATGTGAGCAGTGAACGGATCAAGGCCGCGCAAAGCCGGGCTGACAATATCGTTCATGAAGCTCAAAGAACCGTCGAACAGCAGCGCACGCAGATTGAGCTGGAAGCCAAGGCCGAACGGGTTCGTCTGCACGAAGAAATGGAAGAAGAGACGAACAACCGGCGACGCGACCTGCGACGTCAGGAAGAGCGACTGCAACGACGACAGGAAACCCTTGATCGCAAACTGGAAGAACTGGAAAGTCGGGACAAGAATTTGCAAAAGCGCCAGAAAAATCTGGACAAGCGCACTTCCGACCTCGACAAGGTTGAAGCTGAACATCAGAAAGAGATGGAGCGCATTTCCGGCCTGACTGCGGACGAAGCCAAGTTGGTCTTGCTGGACAGTGTGCGCGATGAAACCCGTCAGGACATGGCGCGGGTCATTCGTGAAGTAGAAGCTGAAGCACAAGCTGAAGCTGACCGGCGGGCGCGCAAGCTGGTGACGTTGGCGATCCAGCGTGTAGCATCGGAGCAGGTGGCGGAAACCACCATCGCTTCGGTGCCGCTGCCCAATGACGAAATGAAGGGTCGCATCATCGGTCGCCAGGGCCGCAACATTCGTTCAATTGAACAGGCGACCGGCGTGGACCTGATCGTGGACGACACCCCCGAAGCGGTAATTATCTCCAGCTTCGACCCGGTGCGCCGCGAAGTGGCCCGCCTGACGTTATCCAAGCTGGTGGTGGATGGCCGCATCCACCCGGCGCGCGTCGAAAAGGAAGTACGCAAGGCGCAGGAAGAAGTGGAACAGATCATCTGGGAATCGGGTGAACAGGCCACTTTCGACACTGGCATCCAGGGCCTGCACCCTGAAGTGATCAAGCTGCTGGGCCGATTGCGTTTTCGCACCAGCTATGGCCAAAACCAGCTTGCACACGCGGTCGAAACTGCGCATCTGGCGGGCGTGCTGGCCGCCGAATTGGGCGCAGATGTACGTTCGGCCAAGATGGGCGGCCTGCTGCACGACCTGGGCAAGGCTGTGACCCACGAAGTGGAAGGGCCGCACGCATTGGTCGGCGCAGACATTGCCCGGCGCTACGGCGTGCCTGCCAAGGTGGTCAACATGATCGCCGCACACCATCACGAAGTAGAGCCAGAATCACTGGAAGCAATCCTGGTTGAATCCGCCGACGCGGTCTCCGGCGCGCGACCCGGTGCACGCCGCGAGGCGCTGGAAACCTATTTGCGCCGCGTCACGGCACTGGAAGACCTGGCGAATTCGTTCGACGGCGTGGAACACTCCTACGCCATCCAGGCAGGGCGTGAAATCCGCATCGTCGTCAAGCCGAATGTGGTAGACGATATGGCTGCAATCACCCTCTCGCGCGACATTGCCAAGAAGGTGGAAGACAACCTTGAATATCCGGGCCAGATCAAGGTGACTGTGATCCGCGAAACGCGTTCGGTGGATTACGCTAAATAAGCCAGCCGTTTGCTGAACTTGCAATCAAAAAGGCTCCTCGTACGAGGAGCCTTTTTTGTGTCTTGCTATTGCTGTAGCCTGGGCTATGCCGGTGCGCCGGGGCGACCGGGGCGGTGGCGTCCCCTGCGTCCGCGTGAGCGACGTGAAGCGGTAGACGCGGAACCTTCCGATGGTGCATCCTCCGAGCGGGCGACAATCGGATCCTCGTCGTTATCGTCTACGCGTAGAGCCGGTTGGCGACGCATGGCGCAACCGCCACAGGTGCGGCCGGTCGTTTTTTCGACAGCAGGCGCGCCAGCCGGCTTTTCGCCGTTCAGCTCGGCCATGCTGAAATCCTGCATCGAGCCATCTTCCAGCTTGACCGTGATGATTTCTTGCAACGGCTGTACGCGGCGCACGCGGCCTTCGCCCGCCGGGGTACTCACTGCCGCGCCGACCTTGGGCAGTTGCTTGCGGGCGTCTTCGTAGGCGTCCACTTCATAGGCCAGACAACAGAGCAAGCGTCCGCATACTCCGGAAATTTCCGGCGGGTTAAGGGGCAGGTTTTGCTGCTTGGCCATTTTGATTGTGACAGAATCAAACTCGCGCAGCCAGCCGGCACAGCAAAGCTGTCGCCCACACTTGCCCACGCCGTCCAGCACCTTGGCCTGATCGCGCACACCGATCTGCTTCATTTCGATGCGGGCATTGAAGATGCGCGCCAGATCGCGCACCAGATCGCGGAAGTCAATACGACCTTCTGCGGTGAAGGACACGACCAGGCGCGAGCCGTCGTAACTGTATTCGGCGGAAACAACAGTGAGGGGCAGCTTGTGCTTGGCAGCCTCTTGGCGCGAAATCGTCAGCGCCTCGCCTTCGCGGCGGCGAAAACGATCCCTTTCCAGCAGTTCTACGGGGGTCGCACGCCGTACCACCGGCTTCAGTTCGCCGCTGAGCGCGCTGTCGGCCACTGCGCGCGGCTGCCAGGCCACCTGGCCGATCTCGTTGCCCTGCGACGTTTCCACTACGACATATTCATCCTTGGTCAAGTCCATGAAAACGCCCGGATCGAAATAATATACTTTGGTAACGGGTCGAAAACTCACTCCTACAACAACGGGCATAAGTCCTCCTGCTCCGGCACGGCTGGCACGCGGCTATAACGCAGCTGTATCAGCTCGCGGAGCTGGCATGTGTAACATCAACGTTTCCAGCAGCAGACGGGCGTTGACGTTTTGGTTGATTTGGGTGGGTGCGGCCTGCAACCGCACCAGAAAGTGTTGTACCTGTGTAGGGTCGTAGCGGGCAGCTTCGCGCGCCAACTCGCCTGCCAGGTCCAGGTTGCGCAGATGCGCGGCGTTGCCTTGCTGCATCAGTAGCAAGTCGCGCCACCAACTGATCCAGAGGGCGAGCGTGGGCTGCAAGGCAGCGGGGGTACGGCTCAACTCGTCGGCCATCTGCAAACGCTGCAAGCGGCTTTGCAACGGCAGCGCGCGCGCTTCGGCCAGACGCAGGGTGCGCTCGTTCCAAGCCTGTTCGTCGGTTAGACGTTGGACCGCCCAGCCCAGCCTGCCATCGGCAAGCCGCGCCAACAGCGCGGCTTGCTCCGGTGCGGCATGCCAGTGCGTTTGTAGCGCGTCGGCAACCTGCTGCTGCGGCAGGCTGCGCAGCGTCATCACCTGGCAGCGGGAGATGATCGTGGGCAAGAGGGCATGGGGGCGTGCGCTGGTGAGCAACAAGACGACGTGCGGCGGCGGCTCTTCCAGCGTCTTGAGCAGTGCATTGGCCGCGGGCAGGTTGGCGCGCTCTAGCTCGCGCAGCAAGAAAACCTTGACACGCGCTTCGATGGGGGAGAGTGCAGCTTCGCGTTGCAACTCACGGATCTGGTCAATCTTGAGGATGCCCTCGCGGGCGCGCTCGCCTGCGTCCGCGGCGATGACGCGCACATCTGGATACACACCCTGCGCCACCAGTCGGCAGGCACGACAATGACCACACGGCTTGTCAGCGGCTTCGCAGATCAGCGCCGCGGCAACCGAGGCTGCCAATGTGCGCTTGCCGATCTGAGGGGGGCCAGCCAGCAGCAGTGCGTGTGGTACGCGGCCAGCCAGCAGACTGCGATCCAGCAAGTCCACGGCCCATTCATGCCCGAATACGGGCCAAGTATTCAAAGTCATAAGCGTTGGCTATTGTACCACATCTGCGCGGTGGCAACAATCGAAAATGGGGAGGCATTTGGAGCCGCCCGAAACTCGGTGCTCCAGAACCGGAAGAATTTGTGCGCGGCTGGAGACTATGGACGCTTCAGCAGCCGTATCGAATCGTTTCTTGCATCAGAAAGATGTGGTTCTGGCAACCTTGTTAAGTGCTGTGGTCAAGTTTGCATATTTTTGTGTTATGCGTGATAATAATAACGTCCATGAGTTTGGACACTGACTGATGCAAGCGCCGCAGGTCCGCAGGTCTCTTCAGAGCTCTAGTTGGCTTTAGAGGGCGGTTGTTACAGCAGTATAGCAAGCCTTGATGCTGCAAGGGTCGGTGCAGTAAAGGCAGTTGGATGTGATCGTGCCCGCAAAGGCGGGCCTATGCTGCAATAGCGTCCGGTAATACCGGGTGCAGGAGTAAAAAGTGACTAGGATTTACGTTGGTAATTTGCCCTTCAGTGCAACCGAAGATCAGGTTCGCGCTCTGTTCCAGGAATATGGCAATGTTGAAGAAGTCAGCCTGGTGAATGATCGCGAAACCGGTCGCCCCCGCGGCTTCGGCTTTGTTGAGATGGAAAATCAGGGTGCAGGCGCTGCGATCCAGGCCCTCGATGGCATGGAGTATGGTGGCCGTAACCTGCGCGTGAATGAGGCTCGCCCCCGCGAGGAGCGTCCGCCTCGGCGCGATGGTGGTGGCTACGGCGGCGGCGGTGGTCGCGGCGGCGGTGGCGGCTATGGCCGCGATCGTGACCGCGGTGACCGTGGCGGTCGTCGCAACGACTGGTAGGCGTTGATATTATCCGCCTGCGGCAGCCCGGCTTCAGGCGATGGAAAGCACCCGTTCAGGGTGGAGCAGCCTTCCGACCAGGCACTCTCTTAACTGGACATCGCTAAATTGGGCGAAATAAAGACCTGACCATTTCGGTCAGGTCTTTTTTGTATGTCAGTCTGACTTGCAAGTTCGGATGAAAGACGTGACGGCTTTTATCTGCGGCTAAGGCTGTTTCTTGCGGGCGATCAGCGCCGCCAGCCCCACTGCTCGGCCACCACTACCACGTCAGCCAGGTCGAGCGCGCCTGAATCGTTCACGTCCAGCCCGGCGGGGCAAGCTGCGCTGATGGGTTGCTGCCAGCAGGCCGCCACCCGTTGAATGTCTGCCACATCCACATCGCCATCGCAGGCTGCGGGGTCGGTGTGCGCTGCATCGGGCTGCACATCCGCGGGCGCGCAGTACAGGCCCACGGTGGCTTGTGTGGCTGTCATCAACACGGGCGCGGCCCCCGGCACATCCTTGTTATGCAGCCAAAGCTGCCAGATCGTGTCGCCCCAGGCGGCCAGTTGGCTGAAGAAGGGGTCCGTTTGCGCAATATAGGCTTCGTTCAGCGCGGGGGTAGCCGGATTGGGGTCGGGCAGCGTGGTCGCGCCGTCGCCGTTGATCTCGTCGCGCAGGAATTCAATGTATTCGCGGCTGGTGGTCTGATAGTACAGTTCGATGTCCACAATTGCCGCGGTGATCGGCACGGTCACCGTCACCTGATCGTAGCCGCCCGCGTACTCGGCTGCGCTGAAATAGTCCAGGTCAATCACGCCGTTCCAGACTGGTTCTGTGTGGCGCGCGGCTGCACCTGCACGGTCGAAGCCCAATGGCGGGATGCGATTGTCCTTGGCGCGGCCATCTCCCAGCACAAAGTGTCTGGTTTCTGCTTCACCGGTGAGTGAGCTGCCCATGACCGCCTCGTACACCAGCGCATCCTCGTGTGCTTCGCGGGGATTTAACGGCGGGCTGCTGGCTGCGTTCAGCCCTTTCAGCGTGCCCGCGGCGGCATCATACGGGTTGATTTCGTAGATCAGGCTGGTGTCCGGGCCGTAGACCTTGATCTGGGCGAACATGCGGCGACCTTCGGGGTAGCCGGAAATCAGCTTGTGGCCGGTCTGATTCTGGATGCGGAAGCTGAGTGCGCCGCTGGCCGCGTCGAATTCGACATTCCCGATCACGGCGGCGTCTTGCAACTGCTGGTTGGCCCGCTCTGCGCCTGCCAACAGCGCCTGCGGATTGAGGCCGATGCCTGCGTTCAGATTGAGCGTCAGCACGGCTGGCCCCTGGCGCAGCAAGGCCGCATTCACTGCATCGTAGTTGGGTGAGCCGAAAACGGTGCTGGCCAGCAGCGTCGGCACCCACACGTTGCCGCCGGTCATGTCGTGGGTCGGCTGCGCGCTGTAAGGGTGCTGTGCGCTTTCAGTGGTGGCGGGATCGCCGGTGCGCAGCAGCGCGTCGGGCACATTGGCCGCGCGGCCAGGCTGGTTGGGCATGTGGCAATCCTGACAGGTGGCGATTTTGTTGCCGGGGTGCGGCGTGTCGAAGACCGCGGGCGCAAAGGGGCCAAGGCCAGCTACACCGCCATCCGCCGCATAAGCCGACAGCATAAATTCCGAAAAGGTGCGCTCCACGGGGAAATAAGCTGCGGCAGGCTGCGTTTCCGAGGGCAGTGGCTGCGCGGGGTCAGCCCCCAGGTTCAGCAGCACCGGATTGGACACGTCATGGCAGGTGGCACACAGGTATTTGCTCTTGTGGTAGCGGCTGTACTGGATGCCATGATATTGTGTGGCGTCGGAGAAGGGACCACGGCGAAAGCCGTCCGGGCTGACGAAATACTGCCCGCCGCTGGCTTCGGTGTAGCCCGCGCTCGCGGGGCGATGATCCGGGCCGAAGAAGGGCTGGCCGTTCATGAAGCTGATGGCCGCGGTCAGACCGATGTCGGACAGGTGTGTGTCATCGGCCCAGACCTGCGCCTGGGTGCCGCTGCCGGGGCCGCTGTTGCCGGCTTCATCCCAGTAACCGGGCCAGTCGCTGCCTTCGCGCGTGCCCGCGTAGGTGTCTTCAAAGTGCGGATCCCACAGGTGATGGCAAAAATCGCATTGGACGCCGTCGAAATCGCCGCCGGTCATAGCCGAGCCGTTGGCTACATCGCTGCGGCCCTCCAGCCAGCCATTGGGCAGATGGCAGCGCAGGCAGAGATCGGTGGCATTGGGCGAGCCGATGGCCCAGATTGAGTCTTGGGCGGCTACGGTGAAGGTGCTCCAGTAGAGGGGGTCGCGCGCGGCCTGCGCCATCATCGAACCCATCCACTGAAAGCCCGGTTCCACAGCGTTGTCGTAGTCGGCGTGGCAGGCCAGGCAGGTTTGCGAGGAGAGCAAGTTGACATGGTTGGGCTGGGTGCCAGGCATCCGCACCAACGGGTCCTGCGAGGGTGGGGTGGTGGTTTCGGCCGCAACGCTGGCCGCGGCAGTTATTAACAACAGCAACGCGGCCAACCAGCCGAGCAGAAAACGACCAGCGGTGTCCATAGTTTGCCTCCGGAAGAGTGGGCGCGGATGTCACTCGGCGGGGAACAGGAATTGGAAGATCAGCGGCAGCCGCGCAGCCCAGGATGATTCGCTGTGGATGGCACCGTTGTCCAGGTAATATTGAAAATCGGTGCCTTCGTGGTAGCCCGCTTGTAGCAAGGCCCGCCGTGCTTCAGCGGTTTCGCGCTGGCCGTCGTTGCCGTGGCCGGGCGAACTGAATGTGCCGCTGTCCAGCCAGAGACGAATGTCGCGGCGTTCGCCTGTGCGGATGCGTTCAATCGCTTCCAGCTTGCCCGCGCTGTTGCGCGTGGCCCAGAACGAGGTGGACAGCGCGGCGTGCGAGCGGGCGAAATCGGTGTGTTCCCAGGCGATGTAGATCGAAAACAGGCCGCCCAGCGAAGAGCCGCAGGTGGCGGTATGTTCGCGGCCGGTCAGGGTGCGGTAGTGCGTGTTGACATAACTTGAGACATCGCCGCGGTAGTAGGCCACGGTTTGGGCGGCACGGCCAGGCAC
>JBAQWV010000114.1:0-18669 GCA_049299095.1 Anaerolineae bacterium
CCACGAACGATGGCAAGGTGATTCGCCTGGTGGTGCCTGCACTCACCGAGGAACGCCGCCGCGGTCTGGTGAAACAGGTCCATACACGCGTGGAAGAGGCGCGTGTGTCTGCGCGCAATATCCGTCGCGACGCCAACGATCTGTTGAAAGACGCGGAAAAGGACAAGGTTATCTCGGAAGACGACCTCTACGAGGCGCGCGACGAGGTACAAAAACTGCTCGACAACACAATCAAGCAGATTGATGCTATCGGTGTCGCCAAAGAAGCCGAAATCATGGAAGTTTAACGCTGCCGACTGCCTGGCAGTGAATTTGTGGATGGGCTATGCCTGCAAACGCGCGGTTTTTGTCCCCTTCTCCAATGGATGAACAGCCCATGACCTTCGACCTAACTGGTCTGCGCATCCCCTATCACGTCGGTATCATTATGGACGGCAATGGCCGCTGGGCACAGCAGCGCGGCCAGCCGCGCGTGATGGGTCATCGCGCGGGCACGCTGAACCTGCGCCGCGTACTGGAAGCCGCGGAAAACTTTGGCATCCGGGTCGTGACGATCTATGCGTTTTCAACCGAAAACTGGGGCCGTCCTCCCGCGGAAGTGCGCGCGCTGATGACGCTCTTGTCGCGTTCGCTCAAGGAGCAGATGGCCGATCTGCACGCCAACGGTGTGCAGATTCGCCACAGCGGCAGCCTCGAAGGCGTGTCCGACAGCCTGCGCCGCCAGATTCTTGACGCGCTAGAGATGACACGCCACAATTCGCGCATTATCCTGAACGTTGCCTTCAACTATGGTGGACGCTCTGAGATCATCAACGCGGTACGTCGCCTGATCGAAGACCGCATTGCCCCTGATCAGATCACCGAAGAGCTGTTCGGGCAATATCTATCCACCCACGGCCTGCCCGACCCCGATTTGATTATCCGCACCGGTGGCGAATACCGCCTGAGCAACTTTTTGATCTGGCAAGCTGCCTATGCGGAATACTACGCCACCCCCACCTACTGGCCCGATTTCAACGAAGAAGAGTTGTATCGAGCTATCGTCGTTTACAACGAACGCGATCGGCGCTTTGGCAAAGTGAAAGTCACTTAAGATGCTGGCAACCCGGGTAAAGAGCGCGGCAATCTTGTTCGCTATTGTCATTATACCTGCGCTACTCGGAGGATTGCCTTTCTTTGCGCTGGTTGCCCTAATCACTGCGCTGGCTTCAGACGAATTCAATAAACTGCTGCGCAGCGGAGGTCATTATCCGCAGGCCTGGCTGGTTATCAGCCTCAGCCTGCTTTTTGTCGTTCAGGCACAGTGGGCCACCCTGTTACCGCTTCCCCTTTTGCTAACCGGCATCGTCATTGGCACGTTATTACTCTCCTTGTGGCATCAATCGCCGCAGCCCGTGACTGACTGGGCACTTATGCTGGCAGGATCGCTCTATCTGGGCTGGCTATCCGGCCACGCCATCACATTGCGCACATTGCCGAACGGGCTGACCTGGCTGGCCCTCGGTGCGTTCATGGTGTGGGCGGGCGATGTCAGCGCCTTTTTTACCGGACGCGCCTGGGGCAGACATCGCTGGTGGCCGCGACACAGTCCCAAGAAATCATGGGAAGGTTACATCGCCGGCGCGCTGGCAACCATGTTCGTCGGCCTGCTGGGCGGTCATTACTGGGTCGGATTGGGCTGGCTGGAAGGCAGTGTGCTGGGTGCGCTGGTTGGCCTTGTGGTGCCGCTGGGTGACCTGGCCGAATCGATGTTGAAACGACAGGTACACGTCAAAGATTCGGGGACGGCGATCCCCGGTCATGGCGGCGTGCTGGATCGCATTGACACCCTGCTGATTGCCCTGCCGCTGGTTTTCTACTGGGCGTCGGCAATGCCGCGCTGGCCGTTTTAGGTTTATCAAGCCGCGAAGCCCTGCTCCGCGGCTTTTTTATTCTTCTCCGCCAACACCTGTGGCGTTCCCGTTCGTGTTGAAATTATGTTCAAGGAGGAATAGATGGCAACAACCACTGCGCGTCCAATGATCAATGACCGGCGCGAAATCTTCGGCTGGGCCATGTACGACTGGGCCAACTCCGCCTTCAGTACCACCGTAGGCACAGTCTTTTTAGGCCCGTACATCACCGAGCTGGCAAAGGCCGCGGCTGACGCCAGCGGACGGGTACATTTTCTGGGGCTTCCCATTGCACCCGCGTCCTACCTCCCCTACATGATCTCTCTATCCGTACTCTTGCAGGTGATCTTCCTGCCTATTCTTGGAGCCATCGCCGACTATTCGCGCCTGCGTAAACAGATGCTGATCTTGTTTGCCACGCTGGGCGCACTGGCTACGCTGGCTTTGTTCTTCATCACCGGCAATTTGTGGTGGCTGGGCGGTGTGCTGTACCTGCTCGCCAACCTCTCCTTTGGCGCGGCGATGGTGTTTTACAACGCGTATCTGCCCGACATTTCCAGCGAAGATCAGCGCGACCGCGTTTCCTCGTTTGGCTGGGCCATGGGCTATCTGGGCGGCGGCTTGCTGCTGCTGGTCAACCTGATGCTCTTCCAATTCCGTGATGCGCTGGGGTTGTCTTCGAGTCTGGCCGTGCGGATCAATCTGGCATCTGCGGGCGTTTGGTGGCTCGGCTTCTCACTGATCACCTGGGCATCGTTACGCTCGCGCCAGGCGCGCCGCGAACTTCCCCCCGGCAAGGGCTATATCAGCGTCGGTTTCAGCCAGTTGCGTCAGACTCTTCGCGAGCTAAAATACCTCCCCAACACCATCCGTTATTTAATCGCCTATCTGATCTACAACGACGGCGTGCAAACAGTGATCGCCGTCTCGGCCATTTACGGCTCCGAGGAACTCAAGCTGGATGTTGGCACCTTAAGCATGGTAATCCTGTTAGTGCAGTTCGTCGCCTTCTTTGGTGCCCTCTTTTTCGGCTGGCTGGCTAGCCGCATCGGCAGCAAGAACGCCCTCATCGTCAGCCTGGTCATCTGGAGTATCGTCGTGATCTACGCCTACGGCTTTTTACGCGACGCCGGTGGCTTCTGGATCCTCGGCGCGGCGGTGGGAGTGGTGATGGGTGGCAGTCAGGCGCTCAGCCGCAGCCTGTATTCACAAATGATCCCGCGAGGCCGCGAAGCAGAGTTCTTTTCGCTATACGAAGTCAGTGAACGCGGCACCAGTTGGCTTGGCCCGCTGGTCTTCGGTTTGGTCAATCAGTTCTTTGGCAGCCTGCGCCTAGCCATCTTGTCAGTGATCCTGTTCTTTGTGGTTGGCTTGTTCCTACTTGTGCGAGCCAATATCCCGCAAGCCATTGCTGAAGCACGTCGGGCCGACGAGCACGCGGCCACCCCTGCCCGCTAGCCTGCCCTGTCAAGCTGTGTTATAATGTACAAGCGTCAGTGTTGACCTTGATTCTCAGAGAGGAGAATATCCCATGCCTCAAAACCCCGATCGCAACCTTGCGCTCGACCTCGTACGCGTTACCGAAGCAGCCGCGCTAGCTGCAGCGCGCTGGATGGGCCGCGGCGACAAGATCGCGGCCGACCAGGCCGCGGTAGACGCCATGCGCCTGATCCTCAACACCATTGAATTCCAGGGCGTCATTATTATCGGCGAGGGGGAAAAAGACGAAGCCCCCATGCTCTTCAACGGTGAAATGCTCGGCACCGGCGAAGGCCTGGAGCTGGACATCGCCGTAGACCCGATTGACGGCACGACCCTCACCGCCACCGGCGGCAACGGCGCGTTGGCAGTAGTAGCGCTGGCCGAAAAGGGCACGATGTACGCGCCCGGCAGCCTGGTCTACATGAACAAGATCGCCGTCGGGCCGGAAGCGCGCGAGGTGATTGACATCAATCAATCGGTGGCCTACAACCTGCACGCAGTAGCTCACGCCGTTGGCAAGGCCGTGGATGACCTAACCGTGATGATCCTCGACCGTCCCCGTCACGAGAAGATCATCGCGGATGTACGCAAAGTCGGCTCGCGCATCCGCCTGATCCGCGATGGCGACGTGGCCGGCGCGATTGCCGCGGCGCGCTCAGGCACTGGCATTGACATGCTGCTGGGCATCGGCGGCTCCCCTGAAGCCGTGATAGCCGCGGCCGCGCTGAAATGTCTGGGCGGCGGGATGCAATGCAAGCTATGGCCGCGCAACGAGGACGAACGCCGCTATGCACTCGAAAACGGCCACGACCTGAACCGCGTTTTCACGATCAACGATCTGGTAGCGGGCGACAACGTCTTCTTCGCCGCGACCGGCATCACCGACGGCGAACTGCTGGACGGTGTGCGCTTCGTGCGCGGCGGTGCAGTCACCACTTCGATGGTGATGCGCTCTCGCTCTGGCACCACCCGCATCATCGAATCACAGCACCGCTGGGACAAATTGATGCGCATCAGCCAGATTAGCTATGCGAACACCGGTCTAACCATTCCTGATTAGGCCCAAACACTCGACCGACGTCTACCTCACACTGGCAAAAACTGGCAGATAGCCGAAAGCCATTGCTCAAAATCCTCTCCCACCAAGGAGTTTCTTTGCATGAAACGTGAGATCATCGCTACATCACACGCCCCCGGCGCAATCGGCCCCTATTCGCAGGGCGTTTCTACCGGCACGCTGGTTTTTACTGCCGGGCAGATCGGCCTCGATCCGGCCACCGGCAAGCTGGCCGACGGGCTGGAAGCACAGACGCATCAGGTTTTGACGAATCTGGCGGCTATTCTGGCCGCAGCCGGCAGCAGCCTGGATTTAGTCATCAAAACCACCATCTTCTTGCAAGATATGGCCGACTTCAAGACGGTAAACACGATCTACGGCGCGGCCTTCAATAACACCCCGCCTGCCCGCTCCACCGTAGCTGTGGCTGGACTGCCGCTCGGCGCGCTGGTCGAGATCGAAGCCGTCGCGCTGGTTGGTGAATAGCGTCGCAGAAATGCCAATAAAGGGCCTGCTGGCTTCGGCTGGCAGGCCCTTTTGTTCAAAATTACACCAATGCACAAGATAGACCTTATTCTTTGCATATTTTTAGGTCTTCAGATATAATAATCTCCAGATTCTTTAGGAGGAGAAGTAATACACCCTCATGAATGAGATGGATTCTCTCGTGAAGGCTGAAGAACTCGCCGCAGCCACTGTCACCGATGCGCAAGACACCGCAACGGACGCAGCCCAGGCAGTTGGTAACGAGGTTAGTTCAGCAGCCGAATCGCTGGTGAACTCGGCAGACGCGTCTGTCGAGACGGTTGGCCAGGTGGTGGAAGCTGCCGCTGATGAAGCTGCGAGCGCTGCCGCCGAAGCTGTGGAAATTGTCGAAGCCGTCGAGCCTGCTGCCGTGGCAGCAGAGGTTGCACAGGCAGAAGCCGTTGTTGAGGAAAGCGCCCTTGATGACGCGTATGCAGTCGATGCTGTGGATGTATTCGACTTCGATGATGAGCAAACTGACGAGTCCAGTGCGTTCGCAAGCAGCATGGCCGATCTGGTAGACGATTTCCAATACAAGCCGCTCAAAGCCGGCGACGTGCGCGATGGCATCATCGTCAGCATTTCCCCTTCGGAAATTCTGGTAGATGTTGGTGCGAAATCGGAAGGCTTTGTGCATCAGCGCGAGATGGAGCGTCTGGGTCGGGACTATCTGGATGGTCTCAGCGTGGGCGACTCGGTCGTGGTGTACGTCGTGCGGCCGGAAGACCGCGACGGCAACATCGTGCTTTCAATGAGCCGCGCCCAGCAGGAGCGTGATTGGCGTGAAGCAGAAACGCTGCTGGAATCGGGCGAAGTCTTTGAAAGCGCCGTGATCGGGTTTAACCGCGGTGGCGTGATCTGCCGTGTAGGCAAGGTGCGTGGGTTCATCCCTGCGTCGCAGTTGGTCACCAAGGGTGATACCAAGGGCGACACGAATGAAGAAAACCGCTACGCCAGCATGGTCGGCAAAACACTGTGGCTGAAGGTAGTCGAACTTGACCGCAAACGCAACCGCCTCATCCTGTCGGAACGGTTGGCCATGCGCGAGCGTCGCCGCTCCCGCAAGGACGAATTGCTCAGCGAGCTAAAGAAGGGCGATGTGCGCAAGGGTCGCATCAGCAGCCTGGCCAAGTTCGGTGCATTCGTTGACCTGGGCGGCGCTGACGGTCTGATCCACCTGTCCGAACTGTCCTGGTCGCGGGTCAACCACCCGAACGAAGTGATCCAGGTGGGCGACGAGGTCGAAGTATACGTGTTGAACGTAGACCGCGACCGCAAGCGCATCGGCCTGAGCCTGCGCCGGCTGGAGCCGGAGCCGTGGAGCGTCGTACACGACCGCTACGCGGTGGGCCAACTGGTTGAGGGTGTGATTACCAAGCTCGCCAGCTTTGGCGCTTTCGCCCGCGTAGATGGCACACTGGAAGGCCTGATCCACATTTCGGAACTGGCTAACCATCGCGTCACACACCCGCGCGAAGTAGTCAAGGAAGGCGACACGTTGAATCTGCGCGTGATCCGCATTGATCCCGGCCGCCGTCGCATGGGCTTGAGCCTGAAGCGTGCATCCGAGGAGGAGTACTCCGAAATGGATTGGCGCGCGGCCGCGTTCGAGGATGACCAGGTCGCCACCGACTGGGCCATTGCCGAGGACGACGAGGCATAAGTCACTGCCTGGTGTATAACGATTTGTGCAAGGAGGCTGAGAGTTTTCTCAGCCTCCTTTTTTATTCGCGGACGGCGGACAGGAAATTGCTTCGGCCTGCGGCCGTGCAACGACGCGCATGCACGGGGGCACGACCTCTCGCAACAAACCAACAGCTCCCAATTCTCAATTCTCAATTCGCTCCAAGCAACCCAGGCTGACCTGCCTTTGGAACGGCGCTCACTACGCAGAACTAGCTGTTTTGTGCTATAATGGCCAAGAGCGCAGTGCGGCTCCATTTCCGGATGGATTGTCATCCCACGATGGATTGCTGACAGATAAAACCGCTCTTTTTTAAGGAGTGAACTTATGTCTGACAAATTGGACCGCTTTTCCAAGCGAGCCCGTAAAGTGCTGACCATGGCGCAGGAAGAAGCGCAGCGTCTGAATCACAACTACATCGGCACCGAGCATCTGCTGCTGGGGCTGGTGAAGGAAGATCAGGGCGTCGCGGTCAAGGTCCTGCGCGAGATGGAGGTGGATCCGCTGCAAGTGGTGAAGGCCATCGAACGCGCGGTCGGCAAGGGAGATCGTCCGCCCTACGGCAAACCCACACTAGCCCCGCGCACCAAGCGCGTGATCGAACTAGCAGTGGAAGAAGCTCGTTTGATGGGTTATCAATATATTGGCACGGAACATTTACTGCTGGGTTTGGTGCGTGAAGGGGAAGGCATTGCCGTAAACGTGCTGCGCAGCCTGGGCGTCAGCCTGGATAAGGTGCGCACAGCGACTGCCAAAAGCTTGCTGGAAAGTGAACAGACGCAGGAACGTAAGAAGCAAGAAAGCAAGACCCCCTTGCTCGATCAACTAGGCATGGATTTGACGCAGCAAGCTGAAGAAAACAAACTTGACCCGGTAATTGGCCGCGAAAAAGAGATCGAACGGCTGATCCAAATCCTGTCGCGACGCACCAAGAACAACCCGGCCCTGATTGGCGAGCCTGGCGTGGGCAAGACCGCCATCGTGGAAGGGCTGGCCCAGCGCATCGTGGCCGGCGACGCGCCGGAAACGTTGCTTGACAAGCGCGTGTTGATGCTGGACGTAGGGTCGCTCGTGGCGGGCACGATGTACCGCGGCCAGTTCGAAGAGCGCCTCAAGAAGGTGATTGACGAAATCAAGGACAGCGGCGCGATCCTGTTCATTGACGAAGTACACATGCTGGTAGGCGCAGGCTCGGCGGGCAGTGCAGTAGACGCAGCCAACATCCTGAAGCCCGCGCTGGCACGCGGCGAGGTGCAGTGCATTGGCGCGACCACACTTGATGAGTATCGCAAGTACATCGAAGGGGATGCCTCGCTGGAACGTCGCTTCCAGCCGGTGCTGGTGGAAGAACCCACCATCGAAGACACGATCACCATCCTCAAGGGCATCCGCGCGGTGTACGAAGAGCACCACAAACTGGAGATCACCGACGAGGCGCTGACCGCGGCCGCGCAGCTTTCTGCGCGCTATGTGCCCGACCGCTACCTACCAGACAAGGCAATTGACCTGGTGGACGAGGCGGCCAGCCGCGTGCGCATGTACAAGTCGCCGGAAGTGGTCAGCCTGCGCGAGGCATTTGTCAACCTGAAGGCATTGCAAAAGGAAAAGAACGAAGCGATCAGTGGCGAACGCTTCGACGACGCGATTGACCTGCGCTACCGCGAGGTAGAGTTGCGCCACCAGCTCGACCAGATGCGCGCCGGCTGGGATGCGCTGGCGGCCAAGCCGCGCGTGACAGCGGAAGATGTGGCCGAAGTGGTGGCGATGTGGACCGGCGTGCCGGTCAAGCGCATCGCAGGCGAAGAAGGCGAGCGGCTGTTGCAGATGGAGCGCGCACTGCATGAACGCGTGATCGGCCAGAACGAAGCGATCATGGCTATTTCCAAGGCAGTGCGTCGCGCACGGGCGGGCCTGAAAGACCCGAAACGCCCAATCGGCACGTTTATGCTGTTGGGGCCGACCGGCGTCGGCAAGACGCTGCTGGCCAAAACGCTGGCTGAGTTCCTCTTCGGCAGCGAAGAGGCGCTGATCAAGCTCGACATGAGCGAATTTATGGAACGGCACAACGTCAGCCGCTTGGTGGGCGCGCCGCCCGGCTATGTGGGCTACGATGAAGGCGGCCAGTTGACTGAAGCGGTGCGCCGCCGGCCCTATTCGGTGGTGCTGCTGGACGAGATCGAAAAGGCGCACCCCGAAGCACAAAACATGCTCTTGCAGATTATGGAGGACGGGCATCTGTCCGATGCGAAGGGCCGCCGCGTCGATTTCCGCAACGTAATCCTCGTGATGACCTCCAATGTCGGCGCGAACCTGATCAAGCGCGCCAGCAAGCTCGGTTTTGCCTTTACCACCGATGAAGATGCCAAGCGCGAGCAGGAATACGAGACGATGCGCGAGCGCGTGACGGATGCGCTGAAGCAGCAATTCCGGCCGGAATTCCTGAACCGTTTGGATGGTATTATGGTGTTCCGCCACCTGACGCGCGACGAGCTGACCAGCATCGTTGACCTGGAGTTGAAGCGGGTTTACAACCAACTACTGGAGCACGACATCACGCTGGTGCTGACGCCAGAAGCCAAGCTGTTCCTGGCTGAGGAAGGCTACGATCCTGAGTTCGGTGCGCGGCCGCTGCGCCGGGTCGTGACGGATCATGTCGAAGACAAGTTGAGCGAAGGGATGCTGGCGGGCGCATTCAAGGCGGGCGACACCGTGACCGCGGACGTAATGACCGACGACGCGGGCAAGCGTCAGCTTAAGCTGAACGTGACTGCGTCGAACCCGCCGCCAACGATGGACGACGGCCTGACGGAAGAATTGCTGGAGTTGGCACAGGCGTAACGCATAAATGAATTAAGTACAAAAGGCGGTGGACAGGCCACCGCCTTTTCGCGTTGCTACAAAAGCCGCTTTCGGAGGCGGAACGTAGACCAATCGTAAGCAAACACGCTGGCGCAAATACAGCTTGTCTGGTATAATCAGCCATAAGCTGCAATCTCAAGCCGCTTGTCTGCCCCGTCTGCTGGCGAGGCTATCATCGAAAATCTGGAAAGTCAGTTTTTGCCTGGCAGCAGCTTGCTGCCGCTGGGCAACTGCGGAGGAACAACATCGTGCGATCCGGTTGGACTAGAAACGGATTCGTCTATCTTCTGATTATTGCCGCGGTGATCGCGCTGGGGATGAGCATTATGCCGCAGCGCACCAAAACCCAAACGGCTGACATCTCGCAGGTCGCCCAGTGGCTCCGCCAGGGGGATGCCCGCAGCGTCGAAGTAGATGGCGAAACCCTCACCGTTGAGTTAAAAAACGGCGATGTGTACACATCAAACAAGGACGCGGCCACACCGTTTGAAGAGATCATGTCGCGGCTCGGCGTCGAGTCGGCGCAGTTGCGCGAACCCAATCTGATTTTAACTGTCAAAACGCCTACTGAACTGGGCAACTGGCTGGGCTTTTTAGCCAGCGGTGTGCTGCCGCTGGTGTTTATCGGCGCGATCTTCTTCCTGCTGATGCGGCAAGCGCAAGGCTCCAACAGCCAGGCGATGTCCTTCGGCAAGAGCCGGGCGCGCATGTTCACCGGCGACAAGCCCACCGTCACCTTCGACGATGTCGCAGGCGCGGACGAAGCCAAAGAGGAATTGCGTGAAGTCGTCGAATTCCTCAAGGAACCGCAAAAATTCGCCGCCCTCGGCGCGCGCATCCCCAAGGGTGTGCTGCTGATCGGGCAACCCGGTACCGGCAAGACGCTGATGGCCAAAGCGGTGTCCGGCGAAGCTGGCGTGCCCTTCTTCTCCATCTCCGGCTCCGAGTTCGTCGAGATGTTTGTCGGCGTCGGCGCCTCCCGCGTGCGAGACCTGTTCGATCAGGCCAAACGCAACTCGCCCTGCATCGTCTTCGTAGACGAAATTGATGCGGTCGGTCGGCAGCGCGGTGCGGGTCTCGGTGGCAGCCACGACGAACGTGAACAAACGCTGAACCAGATTCTGGTGGAGATGGATGGCTTCGATACCGATACCAACATCATCATCATTGCCGCCACCAACCGGCCCGACATTCTGGACCCCGCCTTGCTGCGCCCTGGTCGCTTTGACCGCCGCGTGGTGATGGATCAGCCTGATGTCAAGGGCCGCCGTGCGATCCTCGATATTCATGTGCGCGGCAAGCCGCTGGCTGACGACATTGATCTGGATATAGTCGCGCGCGGCACACCCGGCTTTGTCGGCGCTGACATCGAAAACATGGTGAACGAGGCCGCCATCCTGGCTGCACGGCGCAATCGCCGCAACATCAGCATGGCCGAGATGCGGGAAGCTATCGAGCGCGTGTCACTCGGTGGGCCAGAGCGTAAAAGTCGCGTCATCAAACCCGAAGAAAAGCGTATCGTGGCCTACCATGAAGCCGGCCACGCCGTGCTGCGCAAGGTTCTGCCCAACACCGACCCTGTCTACAAGATCAGCATCATTCCGCGCGGCCAAGCCGCTGGCTATGTACTGGCCTTCCCTGACGAAGATCGCGGGCTGGTTTCCAAGCCGTGGTTCATGGATTTCATCACGGTGGCGCTGGGCGGCCGCGTGGCCGAAGAGTTGATCTTCGACGAAGTGACCAACGGCGCGCGCGACGATCTGGATCGCGTGACGCAGATCGCCCGCCAGATGGTGACGCGCTACGGTATGAGCGACGTGATGGGGCCAATGGTCTACGGACGCAAGGAAGAACTGGTTTTCCTCGGTCGCGAGCTTTCCGAGCAGCGCGATTACAGTGAAGCCATCGCCAAAGAAATTGACCACGAGGTCAAGGCGATTGTAGATCGGGCTTACACGGCTGCACGAGCGGCGCTCACAGCACACCTCGACAAGCTCAAGCTGGTAGCGGAACGGCTGATTGAGGTCGAAACGCTGACCGCCGAGGAGTTCAATGCCCTGTGGGATAACGACGGCGCGCCGGTACCGACAACCCCGCCAACGCCACCGATTACACCCAAAGCACCTGAACGACGCTGGGACGACGTGCGTCCTGGCTCGCCCCAGCAGGCTGGCCCGCCGCCCAATACGGCCCCTTCACCTGCCTGATCGCTGCACAACAGTTTGACTACAACAGCCGGGGTTCGGCGTGAACCTCGGCTGTTTTTGCACCTACTCCACCCTCATCATCCTTTGGAGCCTGTATGCCGGTCGTCACGATCACCCGCTATCCATGGATACAAGATATTATTGCGCTGGTCATCACCTTTGCCGCGGCCATGCTCTGGCTGCGCATTCTGGACGGGCTGGCGCTGCGTAAAGTCATCTCCCGCCAGTTGTCGCGCAAGCTGATCCATCTGGGCACGGGGCCGGTATTCGTGCTGTGCTGGCTGTTGTACAGTGGTCAGCCGCAAAGCCGCTGGCTGGCCGCGCTGGTTCCCGGGGCAATCACCTTGCAGTTTGCCTTGATCGGGCTGGGGCTGCTAAAGGATGAAGGTGCGGTGCAGGCGATGTCGCGCAGCGGTGACCGCCGCGAGCTGCTCTACGGCCCGTTGCAATATGGCATTATCTTCGTGGTGGCTACACTGCTGTTCTGGGTAGATTCACCGATTGGCATCGTGATCCTGATGATCCTGTGCGGCGGCGACGGGCTGGCTGACATCATCGGGCGGCGCTTTGGCGCGGCCAAGCTGCCCTGGAACCCCCGCAAGTCGTGGGCCGGCAGTGTGGCGATGTTTCTAGGCGGCTTTCTTTTCGCCCTGGCCTATCTCGCCCTGTTCGCGCGCGTGGGCGTGTTCGATTTGAATATCACTGCTGCGCTGCTGCCACTGGCCTTGATCTGTCTGGCGGCCACGGCGGTTGAGGCAGTGTCTGGGCAGGACATGGACAACGTCACCGTGACCGTGGCCGCCCTGGGGGTGGCGTGGCTGTTGACCGATGCGACTGGCTTATGGCATGTTGCGTTTATGTAAAGACGATCGTGATCAACACGAATCAAAAAGCTGCCAGTCCCGCGCGGGGCTGGCAGCTTTTTTTGATGTACGCAGCAGCTAGATAAAGATAATCTGTGCGCCGTCGGTCATATCCATGAAATCACTCGCAGTGACGATAGAATCCACGCCCTCCACGAAGTCGGCCATACTGAGGTCCATCATGTCCACGGACATCTTGCAAGCATAGAGCTTGGCCCCGGCGTCGGCGAGCATTTGCAGGTATTCCCGTACTGGCGGCACCTCCAGTTGCTCCATCTTGTCCTTCATCAGCTTGGTGGCAAAGGCCGTCATGCCGGGCAGCACGCCGAGCGCGTTGGGAATGCCCAAATTACCTGTCTTGACGCCCATCATGGTCATCTTCATGCTGGTATTAGCCACCGGCGCGATCTCCAGATGATCCACGCGCGCCTTGTTGATCAAGTCCATGCCCCAGAAGGTGAAGAAAATTGTTACATCAATGCCGTTGCCCAGCGCGGCCCAGCCCATAATCAGCGCAGGATAAGCCATATCCAGCGTACCCTTGGAACAAATAAACGCAATGTGGCGGTTTTCGTTGGTCATCAGTTTGCTCCTGGTAATGGAATAATGCGATAGTGCTCTCTCACTATCGCACTTCCCTAGACACAGCCTTCCGGCTTGCCCAGCCCGGCAATGCGTGCGACTTTCTTGGCTGGGCCTTTGGGGAACAGCGTGAACAATTCCTTGGTGGAAACCCCCGCGCCGTTGGTGATCTGGCGCAGAGTCGGCGACTTGCCATCACCATACGCGCGGGCGAAATCAATCACCTGCCAGTGGGCAGGCGTTAACTCGACGACGCCCTCTTCGGCAGCAATTTCCGCAGCGATTTCTTTGGTCCATTCGGACGGGTTGGTGAGAAAACCTTCATCATTGACCTGAACGGTCTTGCCGGCAATCGTTCGTGTTGCCATTGAAAAAACTCCTTTGTTTATTGTCTACTGACTTAGGACTTACGCAGTTCGCAGTACAGTTGTCCTTCTGAGGCCCAGCAGGGCCGACGCATCCCGTTGCATACATAGGAAGTGTAAACTATGTTTAGAAACAGGGATTTCTCATCGTTTTACTCCTCAAAAGGAGACCAAGTGCGTAAATCCATGATGATTGACTGTTTACTGGTCTGTGCCCATCGCGCGCAACATGCCCAGCGCAATCGCCATACCACGTCGGGTTTCGGGGTTGCGCAACTGGCGCAGCAAGCCCAGCGTTGAAGTATCCAGCTTGGTCGCGTCCACCTCGGCCTGACGCAAGCCCCCCGCCAGGTTGCTCATCATGCCCATGATCTCGGGCTGCGTCATTTCCTTCACCGTATGCAGGATCGTCACCACGTTATCACCCAATTGGCGCACATCCTCCGGGCCGAAGTTGTCCACAATGTTGTCCAGCACGTACTGACCTTCTCTGACCAGCCGGAAATAGCCGCGACGCTCCAGTGCGTCAAGCTGCTGCACCGACATCAGCACCGCGTCGTTAAAGATCGGCATGGCATCGCGGCTGAGGTCGCTCAAACTTTCGAGCTGATCCAATAACACCTCGATGCTGCGCGTGTTGCGCGCCAGCCGCTTCAGCAGATACAGCAAATCCTCCAACTGTACGTGCGGCTCGATCTCGGCCAGTTGCTCCACCGTCACCTGATAAGCATCCAGCGCAATCGGCGTCAGATCGGCCTTCAACTCGTCCCATTCGCGCTGGCGACGTTGCTGCTCCTGCATGTGCTCGGTCAGCGCCTGTATCTGGGCTGTCAGCGCATCCACTTTCTGGTTGAGTTCCAGCAGGGTCTGCGTTTGCTCTTGGTCCATGGGATTGCCTCGCTAATTCCACTTGCCAGCCATCTGCATTTCAGCAGTGATCGGCAACGGCTTGCCCTTCAGCAGCAGGTTCCAGTACATCCAACGGAACAACATCTTGCCCCAGTGATTGACGCGCGATTCTTGCAACAACGAGAAGGGGCCGATGCCCGGCAGCGGGAACTTGCCCGGCAGCGGCTCAACATTGTAGTTAAAATCAATCAGGAAGCCCTTGCCAAAGCCCGATTCAATATAGCAATTGGCATGGCCGTCGAAAGTCTCGCGCAGCGGCAAGCCGTCCACGTAACGCAGGAAGTTTTCAATGAACACATCCCCCTGGAAGTGCGCCACCGAGCCAGCCTTCGAGCTGGGCAGATTGGTGGCGTCGCCTAGCACGAAGATATTATCGTGCTTGCTGGCCTTCAGCGTGTGCTTTTCCGTGGGCACGAAGCGCAGCTCATCGCCCATACCAGAACGGGCAATCACCGGATCACCCATGTTGATCGGCACAGTCACCAGCAAGTCGTATTCCACCTCGCTGCCGTCGTAAGAAACGATCTTGTTGGCGTCGGGATCAACCTCCATCAGTTGAAACTCCGACACCACCTTAATATTCTTCTGATCGAGCATGTCACCCAGCAGGCTGGCCGCGCGCGGCTTGGTGAACGCGCCCGGCAGCGGCGTGGCATAGGTCAACTCGACGCGGTCGCGCTTGCCTTGCTCGTGAAAGTACCAGTCGGCCAGAAACAAAAACTCCAGTGGAGCCACCGGGCACTTAATTGGCATCTCGGCCACGTTCAGCACCAGCCTGCCCCCTTCCCACTGGCGTAAATAGCGCGCCAGCGCGGTAGCGCCATCCGGAGTATAGAAGTCAAAGATATTTCTGCGCCAACCGCTCTCAGTCAGGCCGGGCGTTTCCTCCGGCACAATGCGCGAACCGGTAGTAATCACCAGAAAATCATACGACAGTGTACGATTGTCGCGCTTGATCCTGACGCGGTTCTGGTCTGGTTCGATCACCTCAATTTCCGACAAGATGAATTCAACTGTGCGCGGCAGATAGTCACGGCGGGGCCGCACCACATCGTTTTTGCTGTAAATGCCAAAGGGGATGAACAAAAAGCCCGGTTGGTAATAATGATTTTCCGACTGATCCACCACCGTAATCGTCCACTGACCAGGATCCAGCTCTTGGCTCAGCTTATTAGCCACAATTGTACCGGCAGTGCCGGCGCCTAAAATGACAATGCGTTTCATAGAATATCCTCGCAGGGATTCAGAAGCGGCTACCAACGGCTGATTTCGGCAATACGCTGCAAGCGGCCCGCCAATTCCAGCCGTTCCTTCAAAATATGGGCAAAAATATCGGCAATGCGCTGCACAAAAGCCAGCGCACGCTCCTGTTCAGCCTGGTTCAGGCGATGCACTTCATGCACATGCGCGCGCAGATCAGCCACCGGCAGCGTCAGCGCCGCGGCCATCTGCATCAGCACGGCATCGCTGGGCGGCCATTGCTGCGGTGCAATGCCCCCCACCACCAGCATCGCCTTGATTTCGCTGCCCACACGCACCAGCCCGCGCGCACACAGCAAGCCCAAATCGCTTTCCACAAAGCGCGGCGTGAGCGCGGGATCGCTGGCGATGCGCTCCCAGAAGGCAACGCAACGCTGCCGGGCGGCTGGCGACATATCGGCCGCGCTGAAAAATCCGCATGGATTGCTCGGCTCCGTCAATAATTGACCGTTCATATCGGTCAACAGGATCATCACCCCCAACAGTTCTGCGAAGTTATCCTGGATAAGCTGCATACATTCCAGCGGCATGACATCGGCTGGCAGGCTAGTCGCCACGGGATCGTGCGCAGGTGCGCCCCCGTTCACGGCCTGGTTTTGGTTCAGCCAATGCTCAATTGGTTGCCGCGGAAAGCGCCACTGCCCCCCAACCTTGACCGCCGGTAAGCGGCCACCTTCTGCCATGCGATAGATCGTGGTGCGATCTACCTGCAAAATCGTTTGTAAGTCTTTGGCCGTCAAGAAGTCCGTCATTGCGCGCCTTTGCTGTGTCTGCACCGTCCAGATCGCGTCGCCATTCACGCGTACATTGTGACAATCTTAACACACTCTGACGCAGCGCGCTATGATCCAGATCATAAAATCTGCATCCTCTGCATAATCTGCAACAAGTGAAATAATCTGCGCGGGTAATCGCCAAAAGAGCGGGGTACAGACAGCACAAGAGGGGTTGGCAACTCGTCCATACCGCTCTGTGCGCCACGATTTACAAAATCATAGTACTGCGAATACCTGCATCCAGTTGGTAAAGAAGATTATCCAGGCGGCTGGTGCCAGCTTCGCGTGCAGGCATGTGTTGCAAGATCGTGCGCACGTCGGGCGTGACGTGCGCAATGGCCCAGGCGACTGCCGCGTCACCCCGCGTCGGATCGCCGCCCTGGTGCAGTTCCAGCGCCAGCGCGGCATACGCTGCCGGGCCAACAATATGCTTGGTTTGCTGGACATCGGCCAGGGGGTGCGTATACGCGCTGGATGCAGCCAGGCCCGCGGCACGCGCCGCTGCCGCTGCTGCGCGATCCTCCGTCTCGCGTGCTGCGGCATAGGCGGAGAGGGCCAGGGTGCGCAGGTGCGCGGTGCGCTTGCCCCCACCCGCGAACAAACGAATACCCTCAAGCGCGGCACGCGGGCGCGTATCTGCGACGATACGTGCCTCATAGATCGGCAATGCCTGCGCCGCGCAGTCTGCGGCCCAACGCCCCAAAGCTCGCAACGCTTCCAGGCTTAGCGGAAAATAGCTAGCTTCACGCGCCATGCTTCAAGTCCATGCACTCTGAACGGCGACCGCGATGATCTCGATGGCGAGTTGGGACGCGAGGGCCGCGCCATAGACAATGGCTTGCAAAAAACAGCCTCGCCTTGCATCGTCCAATCGCGACTGTGGTCGCCCTGCCCAGGCAAGACGACCACAGCATCACTAACCGCCCAGTAGACAGTAAGTGACGGGATTGCTTCCGTGAGCAATCTACCCATCACCCATTTACTTGTCTACCTGTCTACTTATTTCCTGCCCTGCCTATCCCAGCAGCTCAAAGATGCCTGCCGAACCCATGCCGCCGCCGATGCACATGGACGCGCTGCCGTAACGTGCGCCGCGGCGACGCATTTCCAAAATCAGCGTCAGCGCCACGCGCGCGCCCGTCGCACCTAGCGGGTGACCGATGGCAATCGCGCCGCCGTTGACATTCAGCAAGTTCATGTCAAAGCCCAGCTCTTTGGCGCAGGCCACGCACTGCGCAGCAAACGCTTCGTTGATCTCCCACAGGCCGATGTCCTGCACTGTGAGACCAGCCTTAGCCAGGGCGATTTCGTTGGCTGGCACCGGGCCAATCCCCATCAGCTCCGGCGGTACGCCCGCAATGCCATAGCCCGCCAACCGCGCCCAGGGGGTCAGCCCCAGTTCAGCCGCGCGCTCGGCAGAAGCCAGCACCAGCGCGGCCGCACCATCCACAATGCCGCTGGCGTTGCCCGCGGTCACAGTCCCGCCGGTCGGTATAAAGCGTGCGGGCAGCTTGGCCAGTCCTTCCGCGGTCGTTTCTGGGCGAATATGCTCATCGGTGGTCACCGTAAACGGCCGACCGCGGCCATCCTTGCCCTGCGTCGCCACCACCTCATCGGCAAAGCGCCCTTCTTTCCAAGCTGCGACTGCGCGCTGCTGGCTGGCCAGCGCCAGCGCGTCCTGCTCTTCGCGGCCAACGCCGTACTTCTGCGCCACATTTTCCGCAGTGATTGCCATCGGCATGTTGACATAGCTGTCGGTCAGGCCCTGCCACAGCGAATCTTCCAATGTCAGGCCGTCACCCAGGCCGGCGCCCCAGCGTGCGCTACGGCTGACCAGGGGGGCCATGCTCATATTTTCCGTGCCGCCCGCCATCACAATATCCGCCTCGCCGCTGCGGATCATGCGCGCGGCTTCGATGATCGCCTCCATACCGGAGCCGCACAGCCGGTTCAGAGTCAGCCCAGGCGTGGTGGTCGGCATACCGGACAGTAAGGCGACGTGCCGCGCCAAATAGGCCGCATCGCGGCTAGACTGAATCACGTTGCCAAAAACGACGTGTTGCACCAGCTCTGGCTGCACGCCGCTGGCGGCCAGCGCGCCTTTTGCCGCAGACACGCCCAAATCGGTGGCGGAAGTGTCCTTGAACGATCCGCCGAATTTGCCAAAGGGGGTGCGTGCGCCACCCAAAACAACGATTTCTGCAAGAC
>JBAQWV010000115.1:0-21017 GCA_049299095.1 Anaerolineae bacterium
CCACCCCTTCAACGACAACACCCGCGTGATCGCCGCCGTCAAGGTCGTCTTGCCGTGGTCAATGTGCCCAATCGTGCCCACGTTTACGTGTGGCTTGGTTCGCTGGAATACTTGCTTCGCCATGCGACACAACACCTCATAAATAAATAATACGCGATTGGGCCGCCCCAACGGGCGGCCGCTTATGCACTCAGACGTTCGTCTTTGTACTTCAACATGACAGAGCCCACGATCGGACTTGAACCGATGACCCCGTTCTTACCAAGAACGTGCTCTACCGACTGAGCTACGCGGGCAGCTGAAAGCAGACAAGTAGACAAAACATCAGCAGACAAGGATCGGCTTGCGACACTTGTCTACTTGTTTACTTTCCATAGTGGGCAGGGGCGGATTCGAACCACCGAAGTCGTTGACAGCTGATTTACAGTCAGCCCCCTTTGGCCGCTTGGGTACCTGCCCGTATACATTTGTTAATGCTGACCAACCTGTAAGTCGCGGTGCCAGCCAGGAGCCGACGGCCGGACTTGAACCGGCAACCTTCCGCTTACAAGGCGGAAGCTCTGCCGAATTGAGCTACGTCGGCCAACAACCAAATTTTAACACATCATCGGTGTTAAGCCAAATTTAATACTGCAAGCCGGTCGCTTGCAGCAAGTAGAGAGTATACGTATCAGTAGGCAATTTGTCAAATAAATCTATAACTCAATGCGCGGCGACCCGCCGTCACTGACCAGGAAGGGATTGTTGTCCGGCGCACCTTCGGGAATACCGTAGATGCGATCCAATATTGCCAGCTCGCGACGCTCGATGTTCGACAAGAACTTGCCGGGGTCCTTGGTAGCCTTCCAGGCTTCATAGCCACGCTCCAGGAAATCCTGCATCTCGTGCCAGCCCAACCGCTGTGCCGGCCCGCGCGCCACGCGCAAGGTCGTGGTGATGAACGGCAAGCGGCGTACCTTCTCCAGTTGCTTGCCGACAGCCACAATCAGCTCGATTTGGCGAACGCGTACAGCGTAGTTGTCGCACAGCCGGTAGCCTTCGTCGTATTGCTCCTGCGAGAAGCGATCCACTATGCCCAGCTTGTCATGCATCACTTCTGCCAACGTCATGTCGAGTTCTTGCGTCAGCAGGTTCACTTCCAGCGCCATTGCCAGCGGTGCCAGTGCCGCTTCCGGCAAGAAGCGGTTCATGAAGTTGTAGATGCGCTGGCCATCGTAATCGCGCTGGCTGAAATCTTTGGCCGCGTAGATGTCTTCCAGAAAGAAGTGCGCGCCCTGGCTAAAGCGTGGGTCCGCCAGCATGTCGGCGTGAGTGCGGGACAAACGCAGGGACTGCCAACGGCTCAAGTAGGCCATCAGCGGCGAAAGCTGCTTGCCTTCGATCCGTTCATGGTGTGCAAGGCTGCTGCGCAAGCCCGCTGCAAGGCGCGCGGCATCCAGCACGCTTACGGACGAAGCTTGCTGTGCCGCGCTGTCGGTCATGGTAATAGATGCTTCGGTCATGGACGGTAAAATCAGGCAAGTGGTGGGTTGGCAGGTGTACTGACAACTTGCTTGCTCCTTACTGCTTATTACCTACGGCTGGCTGGTCAGTAGCTCGCCTGCCGTCACCAGCTTGTAGCCCTTTTCCTGGAAGGCTTCAATCAGCTTGGGCAGCGCATCCACGTCAATCTGGCGGCTGGTGTGCATGTAATACAGTGCGCCGGGCGTGGCGTTGCCGATCACCGCCTCGTAGATGGTGTCTACGGTGGCTCCTTCGCGCCAGTCCTCCGAGCCATACGTCCAAATGATCGTGGTCCAGCCCAGGTCATAGGCCGTGGGCACGCTGATTTCGCTGCGCGAGCCGAAGGGCGGGCGGAAATAGGGCTTGGTGGTTTGACCGGTCAGCTTCTGGACCAACGCCTCAGTATCTTCCAATTCCTTGGTCACCTGCTCCGCAGTCATCGGCTTGAAATCGCCGTGCGACCAGGAGTGATTGCCCAGTTCATGGCCGCGCCGTGCAATTTCCTGCGTGGCCTCCGGGTACTGTTGCACCCATTCGCCCTGCATGAAGAATGTTGTGCGCACGCCGTACTTGTCCAGAGTGTCGAGCATTTGATACAGTAGTTCCGGCTTACCTTCTACGTCAAAGCTCAGGTTCACCTGCGGACTGCCGTCTGGTGCGTTTGGCTGGCCCACGTAAACGATCTCAGGGCTGGCCGCGGGCCGGTCAGCGGCTGGTGCTGGTGTTGGTGTCGCGGTGGGTGCTGGTGTGTTCGTGGGCGCGGGCGTAGCCGTGGGCGCGGGTGTCGCGGTCGGTTCGGCGGTTGCGGTCGGCGCCAGGGTCGGCGCTTCGGTCGGAGCCACGGCCACCGGCGGCGCGGTCGGTTCCGGCTGCGCATTGCAGGCAGCCAACGCCATGATCAGCAGCAAGGCTGCGCCGATCAGGCGGTAGGGGGTGCGGAAAAGTAGCTGGTTCATTCGTTAAATAAAACTCCTACAGAGCGTCCTTCATGAATACGATTGATCACATCGCCGAGCAGCGGTGCGACGCTGAGCGTTAGCAACCGGTCGCCGATCAGATCGCGCTTGGCGGGTGAAATGGGCACGGTGTCGGTAATAATCACTTTGCTGATGACGCTGTCACCGATGCGTTGTGCGGCCGGGCCGGACAAGATCGCATGGGTTGCCACGGCGATCAACTGCTGCGCACCGGCCTGCCGCAGAAAGCGAGCTGCGTCGGTCAGCGTGCCCGCGGTATCAATTTCATCGTCCACAATGATGCAGTTCTTGCCGGTAACGTTACCGATCACCGAATACATCGTTGTTTCATCCCCATCTTTCGAGCGGCGTTTTTCAATAATTGCCAGCGGCAGCCCCAGCAGTTCTGCCAGGTCGCGCGAGCGGCGCACGCCACCCATATCGGGCGAAACCACGACGGTATCCTGCGGGCAGACGCCGCTTGATCGGAAATGTTCAGCAAACAGGTGACGCGCGGGCAGCTCGTCTGTAGGAATGCTGAAAAAGCCCTGAATCTGGCCGGCGTGCAGGTCAACGGTCAAAAAACGATCTGCGCCTGCGGTGGCAATCAAGTCGGCCACGAGGCGCGCAGTAATCGGTACGCGCGGCTGATCCTTCTTGTCGGTGCGGCCATAGCCATAATAGGGGATGACCACCGTGATGCGTCCGGCTGAATCGCGGCGCAGCGTGTCCACGAAGATCAGCAACTCCATCAGGTTGTCGTTGGTCGGCGGCGCTGTCGGTTGGATCAGGAAAACATCCTTGCCGCGCACACTTTGGTGCAGCCGCACGAAGGTGTTGCTGTTGGAGAACTGAAAAACATCCGCGCCGCCGAGCGTCACGCCCAGATAGGCTGCAATATCCTCTGCCAGGCGACGATGGGCCGTGCCGCTGTAAATTGCCAGTTCGCCGTACAATTTATAACCGTCCTCGACTTGTGGCAGCGCACGCGGCCGCGCCGTCCCGGCTTGGCCTTGCTCCTCTACCACAGCAACGCCCATCATCATCGTCTGTGTCATGGCATCTCCTCATCAGGCTACCAGCACCGCAGGCAGCAGACGTGCGGCTGCACTGTATGGGTCTGTCTGACGACTAGCTACATCGGCCACAAGTTGCTGCAACTGCTGGGCGGAAACACGATCACGCAGACGCTGCAAGACAGCGGCCTGCAAAATATGGATCAGGGCGGTGTGGGCGCGGTCTTCTTCGCGCCGTTGCCATTCGCCGCTTGCCATCAAATACGTGCGATGTTGTTCTATCGCTGTAATCAACTCTGGGATACCCTGGTCACGCAGCGCCACTGCCTTCAGGATCGGCGGTATCCAGCCCGCGGCCGCGGCTTCCGGCTCGTTCACCGTGAGCAGTTGACCGTGATGCTGAAAGGTGCGTGTGGTGCCTGGCCCCGCGCCCAGCACCATGTGCAGCGCAGTCACGGTCTTGTCCGCGCCTTCGCGATCGGCTTTGTTCACGGCCAGCACGTCGGCAATTTCCAGCACGCCCGCCTTGATGGCTTGCACCTCGTCGCCCATGCCGGGCGCTTCAACGACGATGGTGGTGTGGGCTGTGCTGGCGATATCTACCTCGGCCTGCCCGACGCCGACGGTTTCGACCAAAATGCGCTGAAAACCCGCGGCATCCAGCGCCAAAATCACGTCTGCGGTGGCCTGGGCCAGACCGCCCAGACTGCCGCGCGTCGCCATTGAGCGAATAAAAATCCCTGGGTCGCCGCTCAGGTCGCGCATACGCACGCGGTCGCCCAACAACGCGCCGCCGGTGAAGGGGCTGGTGGGGTCTACGGCGATGATGCCGACGGTGAGACCTTGCCGCCGGTAGGCCTTGGCGAGCGCGTTTACCAATGTGGACTTGCCCGTGCCGGGCGAACCGGTCACGCCGATGATGTGCGCTTGACCTGTGTGCCGATACAGCGCGGCCAAAATAGATTGTGCCTCGGTGCTGTTGTTTTCGATCAGGGTGATCGTACGCGCCAGCGCGCGGCGATTGCCTGCCAGCAGGCTGTCCACCAGATCATGGGAAGGTATGGCTGGGGCGGATGTGTTCATCGAAAGCATCGTACCACCGGCTCCAAGCTGCGTCAAATTGTACACGGTTGTACAACTGTTGACTTATGGTTTAGCTCAGGCGCTTGGCCATCAGGATGTCCGGCTTGCCGAGGCCGTTGGCGTCGGGGATCACGCCAACAAGGACAAAGCCGAGTTTCTGATAAAACTCGAAAGGATGTCGTTTGTAGTTCTGGATCGCTTGCAGCCGCGCGGGCAGGTCGTCATACAGGTCTACGCCCGCCAGCGAGGTCATGTCGTCCTGGTCGTCGGAGCCGAGGTAGAGGGTCAATGCGCCGCGAGCGCGCAGCAACGCTTCCAAATCTTGTACCAGCGCGCGGCCAAGGCCGCGGCCCTGCTGTGCCGGATCCACAGCCAGCGGGTGCAGCTCCCAGGCGGTGTCGTTATACACAGGTCGCGCGCCCACCCAGCCCAGCACGCGCCCGTTTTCATCCACCGCGGCCCGGCACAGCATCTCCGGCTGTGTACATTCCTGCACCTCCTCCAGTGCGCTGGTCAGATCGGGCCAGGCGTCGGGCCAATGGTCGCGGAAGGCGGCCACCAGAATGGCAGCAGCTTGCTGAACAGCGTCAGAATCGCCAGCGGCAAGGGGGATGATGGTCATGGCAGGTCCTTGTGTGTTTGGATACGAGACAGGGGCATGATACCACGGCCCGCGTGAATCAAAAAGAGGCCGGACATGGGACGTGTCCGGCCTCCAAGGGTCGAGGATGAATGGTTTAAGCGGGTTTACTGTGCAGGAGCTGGGGTTTCAGGCCGTACCAGGCCGGTCATGTCTACTGTGGCGCCGCCCTGGCCCAAACTATTGATGCTGTCATAGAGGAACTGGATGACGTATTTGCCGTTGTGAGCAAATGCACCCGGATCCTTCTGCACATACTGATAGTTGTAGGCGGCCTTGAGCAGGCGCGGCGTCCAGGCGGTGTAGCCTTCTTCGCCTTCACCGATTTCGCCGTTGCCATCGGTATCTTCAAAGAAGTACGGATAGGCAGCCGCTTTGTAGACGATGGCTTTGCCGGAGACTTTGCTGGCGTAATCCTGAATGGCGGCATAGAGTTTTTCGCTGTAAGCCTGGATTTCGCTGCCCATACCCTCGGTGGCATCACCATCACCGTCGAAGTCGTTGGTGTTTTCCTCGTCACGAATATCTTGCAGCGTGGCAACATCTTCGTGGCAGTCGAAGCACTTTTCGGTCTTCACTTCCAGCTCATGCGTGTCGTGGCAGTCCGTGCAGTTCTTGAACTTCGGAGCGTGGTTGAACTTGCCCAGATACGTCATGTCAGGGTACTGATACGCGCCCTTGACTTCGTCACCGAAGACGGTCGCAGCCGCTGCGAAGTAGTGGATGTTGGTGAAGCGCAGCGCCTTCTCCGGCACAGCATCCTCGGCCAAATCACGTACTGCGTTGTCAATGGTAGACGAGGACGCGCGGCCCTGGTGACAACTGATGCACAGGTTGCTGTCGGTGTCATCCATTGTGACGGTCGCGCCACTGGGGAACTTCACTTCGGCAATCTCGATGCGGGCAAATTTGTCCATGTCAGTGTGGCAAGTGGTGCACATAAAGCCATTGGACGGAGCCTTGGAAACGTTCGTGCCTTCGGCGACGAACTCAGGCAGGCCGTCGGCCTGGTGACACTTGACACAACCGCCGGGCACGACGCCTTCTTCATCCCAATGCCGGAACGGCTCGGTGGAACCAGCGAAGTGGCCGGGGTCATTGCGGTGCATGGCCGTCATGTCCACCGGCGTCGCCAGTGCCTGGTTCAGGTCTTCGGTCGCGTCGTACATTAACTGGATGATGTATTTGGCATTGTGAGCGAAGGAGCCGGGGTCCTTGCTGGCAACCTGGTAGTTATAGGCCGCCTTGAGCAGGCGCGGTGTCCAACTCGTGTATTTGCCTTCACCTTCATCAGCTGTGCCATTGGCATTGGCATCTGCGAAGAAATAGGGGTAGGCTTCTGCGCTATATAAAATCGCCGCGCCAGCCTTCTCTGTGGCATAACTTTGGATAGCGGTGTACAGAATTTCCTGCACGCCAGCCACTTCCTGCGTAATACCTTCTTCGGTGTTGCCATCGCCGTCATAGTCCGCCTCAGAACCGGCCATGCGCACTTCGGCCAGGTCTTCGACCTTCTTAACATCGGTGTGGCAATTCGCACACTGATCCAGCTTCAGCTCCAGCGTGTGGGAATTGTGGCAACTGTTACAGGTGTCAAAGCCCTTGACGTGTTCAAACTTCACGTCGTAGGCCTTGCCATCGTACTGATAGCCGCCCAACGCCTCTGCGCCGTACATTGTGGCCGCGGCCGCAAAGTAGTGGATATTGCGGAAGCCCAGATCGGCGCTTACGTCATCCGGCTTGTCGGTCAGGCCCAGGTCTTCGATGGACTTATTAACGCTGACCATCGATTCGCGGCCCTGGTGGCACTCCATACAGCGGGATTCATCGCCCAGGTTGGTGATTTCGACGCCTGACGGGAAGACGACGCTGGTCTTATGGATGGTGACATCGTTGTGGCAGGTGACGCAGCTAACGGTCGTGCCGATTGCTACGTTTTCTGCATCAATCTTGCCAGCCGTGCTGCCATCCGCGCCCAGAAAGTCAACGTAGCCCGTTTCGCTGTGACACTTGGCACAGTCAGCCGGAATTACCGCGGGGTCTTCTGTATCCCAGTGAACGAAAGCTTCTGCGGTTTTGTCGTTGTGGGGAGAATTCGCCCACTCTTGCTCAAAGGGTACTTTGGCTACAACAGGCTCAGCACAGGCTTGAGCCTCAGGACAGGCGACTGGCTCGGGACAAGTCGTCGCTTCGCTGCACGCTGCGCACTCAGGACACGCGGTGGCCTGCGCCGCTTCCGGTTGCGCTGCCGAGGGCTGTGCCGCGCGGTTGCAGGCAACCAGCGTCAACACGAGAACCACAAGCAACGCAAACAGGAGTATGCGTTTCATAATGATCTCCTTCTTCACTCACACATCGTCGTTGATGTGCTGGGGACGAGGCGCAACCTTCTCGTTGCGCCGACTGCAAAAACAGGGTGGGACGTAACACTGCAACCGTCATAGCGTGATATGGAGAACACTGGCCTCCACCATTCGACTCGACCCTCATAGTAATTGCCAAACCATACCGCCAATGACAGCGTTTTTATCATATACCTGCGCTGTCACTACGACCATGACCTAAATCATATTTGTCAGACCAATTTTAAAATCTCTTCATGGTTGTAAGAGTTGTTATAGGAATGAGTAGCCTTCATATAAGTAAGTGCGCTGGGTGCAGGAATATTGACTCGGCGATGCGGCAGCCAGCAGCTCTTCCGAATGACAATCTTACGCGGGCATTGTGTAAGTCAAACAAAAAAGCGGAAGGTCATACGACCTTCCGCTTGCATAGTATTTGCTGTAATGGTTTTCTATTCTACAACCGGTAAATCGGTAACGGACAAATCGCCCGGGCGCACCGACGACTGCATCCCAATGCCGGTCGCTGGTGGCGGCAATTCTTGCTGGCCGCGGGCCGTGGGCACACTGGCCGAGCTGCCGCAGTATGGGCAGATGCTCCAGCCTAGTTCCAGCAGATGATGGCAGCGCGGGCAGTCTTTCTTGATCTGGGTGTAGCAATACGCGCAGAAGTGCCAATCCTTTTCAACCACGCGGTTACAATTGGGGCACACCAGTTGCTCTTCGATGCCGCGCAGCAGCGCCTCTTCTTCCAGCGCCCGATCATACGCCTCGGCCAGCGTTTCCTTGGGCCGCAGCAACAGATACAGGAACAGACCGACGATGGGGAAGATCGCTACCAACACCACAGCCAGCACCGCCGCGAAAACATCGCGCGAGCGGGCGCGAATGTCGCGCCAAGTCCAAATAATAATTGCCAGCCAGAAGGCCAGCACGAAAGCACCACAGACAGCCACCAGCACTTGCAACACCGAGCCGATAGCGTTGGAAATTTGACCTAGATCCATACCAAACGAACCTCTTGATTAACGTAAAATAGCAACGACTGGCTATTATAGCGCAACGAATGGCAAAGGACGAATCGTCGCCGTCAGGTGAGCCAGTCGTCGCTTTCTGTCACACCCGACATCAATACTTCGCGGCCGCGGCCACCACCTTCGTCCGGCCCGACGTATCCATCCTCTTCCATACGGCTCATCAACTCGGCTGCGCGGTGAAAACTGATCCGCAGGCGACGCTGGAGCCAGGATGTGCTGACACGGCGCTGCCCCTGCACCAAGTCCAGCGAGCGTTCGTACTGGTCATCGGCGTTTTCCAGCTCGGCCATCAAGCCCGTCCACGGGAAGCGCGGCTGGTTGGGGGCCAGTTCCGGCGGCGGCATTGTCTCTTTCCAAAAGCGCACCAGCGCCTCGATCTCCTTGTCGGTCACAAAACAGCCCTGAATACGATCCAACTTGCTGCTGTCCGAGCGCATGAACAGCATGTCGCCGCGGCCCAGCAGCTTTTCCGCGCCTGGTGTGTCCAGCACCACACGACTGTCCATCTGGCTGGTCACCGCGTACGCAATGCGCGAGGGAAAGTTCGCCTTGATCAGCCCGGTCACCACATCCACGCTGGGGCGCTGCGTGGCGATCACCAGGTGAATCCCAGTGGCGCGGGCCATCTGCGCCAGTCGTGTGATGTAATGCTCCACCTTATCCGGCGCGGCCAGCATTAGATCCGCCAGCTCGTCAATAATGAAAACCAGATAGGGATACGGTTCCAGCTCGCGCCATTCCGCGGGCTTGTTCTTGCGATCCACCTTGCGGTTATAATCTTTCAGGTTGCGCGCGCCCACGCGGGCGAAGTTGCGATAACGTTCGTCCATTTGCAGGGTCGTCCACGTCAGTGCGCCCAGCACTTGATCAACGTCAGTCACTACCGGCGCAACCAGATGCGGCACGCCATTGTATACCGGCAATTCGACACGCTTGGGGTCCACCAGCAGCAGGCGCAGCTTGTCCGGCCCATTGTTGAAGAGCAGGCTGCACACCAGACTGTGGATCCCCACCGATTTGCCGGAGCCGGTGGCACCGGCGATCAGCAGATGCGGCATGGTGGTCATGTCGGCGGCCACCGCCTCGCCCGACACGCCGCGGCCCAGTGCCACCGTGAGCGGCGACTTGACGCGGGCAAACGCATCCGATTCCAGCACGGCGCGCAGCGGAACGAGATCTGAGCGGCTGTTGGGAACTTCGATCCCCACGTAGCCCTTGCCCGGCACGGGTGCTTCGATGCGCAGGGTTGGCGCTTCCAGCGCCAGCGCCAGGTCGTTGGCCAACGCACGGATACGGCTGACGCGCACGCGTCGCTCGACCGTTTCACCGTTGGGGCCGCGCCGCGGCAACGTGCCCGGCCGCACGCCAAACTGCGTCACCGTTGGGCCGACGTTGATGTCTACAACCTCGACCGGCACGCTGAAGCTAGCCAGCGTTTGTTCGATGATCTGCTGTTTATAGGCCAAATCCGCGGCCTTGCCTGGCTGTGCGGTCGGTTCAGTCAACAAGTCGAGCGGTGGCAGGAATTCAGGCCGTGGCTGCGCGGGCAGAGGGCGCGCCTTGGGTTTGGCCGCAGGCTGGCGCGCCTTGCGCGGCAGCGGTACATCGTCGCTCACAATCGAGGGCAGCTCTTCAGGATCAAACGCGCGCGTTGCGGGCGCGGCAGTGACTGCCGGCTCGTCCGCGGGTGCGGGTTCCTCGAATTCGTTTGCAGGTAACAGCTTGGCGGCCCAGTCGCGCAGCCGCACAGCCCAACCTGTCCAGTCAGCCGCGAGCAGGTTCCAGGCGCGCAGGATCACCCACCCGCCCAGCAATAGCAGCAGAGCCAGCAGCAGCGTGGCAACCAAATCGCCGAGCAACTGCGCGGGGAGCGAGCCGATCAGCCAGCCCGCCAGCCCGCCACCTTGCCCGACCAGCGCCGCTTGCAGCGGGTCGCTGGTTTTTGACCAAAGGTGGCTGAGGCCGAGGATGGCTGCTCCCGCCAGCAGTAAGCCAGCCAGCGTTTCGCCAACTTGCCGCCAGGCAATCGTCCGTCCCAGGTCGAGGCGCTGGGTGGCTGCGCGCAGCAGCGCAGCCAAGGTTGTCAGTAGCGCGATTATTAACACCGGCATGGCGGCCCAGCCAAAGAGTTTGCTGAACAGCGATGCTTCGGGGCCACTGTGACGTACTTGATTGGCGATCAGTAGGCCGACGCCGATCAGGCCGATGAGCGCAATAATTTCAAGATTGCTTTCCAGCGCCTGCTGCCAGGCGGGGCGGGGCGGCGGCGCAGGCGCGGCACGGCGTTTCGGCTTGGGTGCACGAACAGGCTTGATAGGTGGCTTGGCAGGGGATTTGCTCATGGGTTGAAGAAAAAGCACAGCGGCGCGGGACGGTGGAAATCCCGTCCGGCTGCGCCGCTGTGAGGAATGACTGGGTACAGTGAAGTTGGGTCGCAGCGTTTTTGGCTCAGAAGCCGTGGTGCGGGCCGTGTACCTGGCGCAGGCTCAGGCCAATGCGCCGGTTGTCCGATTCTACACCCAATACCTTCACTTCAACGCGTTGGCCTTCGCGCAAGACGTTGCGCGGGTGCAGGAAGGTTCCTTCGGCCAGTTCGGAGATGTGGATCAGGCCTTCGATGCCTTCACCCAGGCGCACAAATGCGCCAAAGCTGACCACGTTGGTGACTTCGCCCATCACGACATCGCCGATGCGGAAACGCTCAAATACATCGCGCCAGGGGTCAGATTGCAGATATTTCAGGCTGAGTTGGATCTTGCGCTCGGCACGGTCTACGTCAAGGACATAGACCTTTACTTCGTCGCCTGGTTTAACGACATCTGCCGGATGGTTGACGCGGCCCCAAGACAGCTCGGAAATGTGGATCAGTCCTTCGTAGCCACCGAGATCAACAAAAGCACCGAAGCGACGCAGGTTACTGACGCGGCCTTCAATAATGTCGCCTGCGTTGATGCGTGAAAGCAGGCTTTCGCCGCGTTCGGCCTCGCGTGCAATGCGTTCGGATAGGATCAGGCGCGTCTGGTGACGGTCAATTTCGATGATTTGTAGTTCCAATTCATCGTCCAGGCGCTGTTTAAGGGCTTCTTCGCGCTCGAAGGGATCGAGAATACCGGGGAAATCAACTAGATGCGAGCTGGGGACAAAACCGGTTAACGTGCCGAATCTGACCAGCAGGCCGCCGCGGTTGTAGCCAACGACAGACAGGAAACAGTTTTCCTTGAGTTCCAGTTGTCGTTCGGCGCGCTGCCAGTCGGAGACATCGTCCAAGCAGGGGTCTTCGTGGTGCAAGTCAGCGTGACCATTGCCTACCCACGGCGGGGGTTCTATCAATGATGCGACTTCGCCCTGCTCAAGCAGCGCTTGCCAATAGCCATCTTCCGACGTGTCTTGTGATTCTGACGCCGAATTCTGGCGAGCATAACTATCCCGGGTCTCATTCAAGCGAAACATTTGGGCCAATCCTCTCCGGCGAGTCTTGCGATCGAGATATTTGGCACAATTATATGGGATTTGAGGGGGATGTCAAACGTTACACACAAAAACGTGGGCAATCGTTAAATTATCTGTGACTGGCAGCAGCAAACAGTCGAATATCTTTCGACCTTAAACCGCTTGGCATTTTATGTGATATGCGCTACAATCGGCTGCTGGGCTAAGCACCCCATCAGCCCGATTTTTTGCAATTCCGAGTATCGCCTATGACCCTATCGCATCGTCATCATTGGCTGCTGATCAGCCTGCTAGCCGTGCTGCTGCTGCTGCCCACGGCGTGTTCCCGCCCCAGCGCGTCGGCTTCGTCCGATGGCTCCGGCCAGCGTACCATTCAAAACAAGGGTTCCGATACCATGGTCAATCTGGCGCTGGCTTGGGCAGAAACCTATCGCACAGAAAAGCCTGAGGTTGCCATTGCCGTGACGGGCGGCGGCTCCGGCACTGGCATCGCCGCGCTGATCAACGGCACGGTGGACATCGCCAATGCCTCGCGCGAGATGAAAGAAAACGAGGTTGAGGAAGCACGCGCTAACGGTATTGAGCCGGTAGAGCATCGCGTGGCGATTGACGCGCTGGCAGTGATCGTGAACCTGGACAACCCTGTCAACCAGTTGACGATTGATCAGCTGGCCGATATTTTTACCGGCCGTATCACCAATTGGAAAGAGGTGGGCGGTGCAGATGCGCCGATAGTGCTGGTTTCGCGCGAGACCAACTCCGGCACACACGTTTACTTTTTGGAGCAGGTGGTGCGCAAGGGCGACTCCAAAAGCGAGGATATCTTCGCCCCACAAACCTTGCTGATGCCTTCTTCGGTGGGAATCACCAGCGAAATCCAGCGTAACCCGCGCGCGATTGGCTATGATGGGCTGGGATATGTGACCGAACACGAGAAGATGATCGCAGTCGCCCAGGATGCCAACTCACCCTTTGTATTGCCGTCGGTAGCCAGCGGCTCGGACGGCTCCTATCCGATCGCACGCGGCTTGTACATGTATACAGCCGGTGAACCTGCCGGCGCCATAGCCGATTATCTTAGCTGGATTGCTGGCCCCGAGGGGCAGCAAATCGTCGCAGACCTGGGGTTTGTGCCGTTGCCACAGGAGTAACCTTCTATGACCACCGCCCAAACGCCGCCGCCCAATGCTCGTCCCAGGCGCGGCAGCGAGATTGCCATTGAAGCCTTGATCTGGCTGGCCGGAGCTTCGACCATCCTGATCGTCGGTTTGATCTTCTATTTTCTTCTGCGCGAGGGGATTAACACATTTCTCGACATCCCCCTGCGTCAGTTGTTCGGCACGCGCTGGTACCCGATCGAGGGCCTGTACGGGCTGCTACCGCTGCTGGTTGGTACGTTGATCGTCACAATTGGCGCAGTGATTATTGCCGTGCCGTTGGGCGTGATTGCAGCGATTTATCTGGGGGAGATTGCACCGCTTTGGCTGCGCGAAATCCTCAAGCCGCTGATCGAAGTACTGGCCGGTATTCCCTCCATCGTCCTCGGCTTTCTGGGTTGGGTGGCGCTGGCGCCAGTGGTGCAGCGCCTGGGAGCCTCCACTGGCTTGACTGCGTTCACCGGCTCGCTGCTGCTGGCCTATATGGCCCTGCCTACGATCATCAGCATTGCCGAAGATGCGCTGTATGCCGTGCCCAAGGAGTACCGCGACGGCTCGCTGGCTATCGGTGCCACGCAGTGGCAGACGATTTGGCGTGTGGTGCTGCCCGCAGCCCGCTCTGGCCTGGTGATTGCCGTCATGCTGGGCATTGGCCGCGTGATCGGCGAAACAATGGCTGTACTGATGGTGACGGGCAACGCAGCCAATATGCCGCCGCTGGGCATGGCTACCTTCTTTAGTCCGGTGCGTACCATGACAGCTACCATCGCCGCAGAGATGGGCGAGGTGGCGCAAGGCAGCCTGCATTACAACGTGCTGTTTGGCATTGGCCTGATCTTGTTCATTATCACGTTCCTAGTGAACTGGCTGGCGTCCCGGCTGGTGGGTGTGAACAATGTACGGCGCAAGCGCGGAGGTGGTCTATGAGCCGACAGCAATCACAGCGGTTGGCGGTAGCCGTCATCACAGCGGTCGCTGTGCTGGTGTTTATCCCGGTTATCCTGGTAATTTTGTTCCTCGTGATCAACGGCATCGGCGCGCTGAGCTGGGAGTTTTTCACGCAAGCCCCGCGCAATGGTATGAAGGAAGGCGGCATCATGCCGGCTATCCTGGGCACGCTGATCTTGACGATGGGCACGGCGCTGGTGTCCATGCCCGTTTCCATCCTGGCCGCGATCTATCTGGCCGAGTACGCCAGGGACAACCGGCTGACGCGCACCATCCGCATGGCGATCGTCAACCTGGCGGGCATTCCCTCGATTGTTTATGGGCTGTTCGGGTTGGGTGCGTTTGTGCTGGCCGCCCGCTTTGGCACCTCCATTCTGGCTGGCTCGCTGACCTTGGGCATCATGACCATGCCGGTGGTGATCAGCACCGCCGAAGAAGCCATCAACGCGGTGCCGCAGTTGTTCCGCACCGTCAGCCTGAGCCTGGGGGCCACCAAATGGCAGACGATCCGTCACCAAGTGCTGCCCCATGCGCTGCCCGGCATCCTGACCGGCATGATTTTGGGCCTGAGCCGCGCGGCAGGCGAGACTGCACCGATTTTGTTCACTGTGGCCGCGTTCTATGTGCCCACCTTGCCCAAATCCATTTTCGATCAAACAATGGCGCTGCCCTACCATCTGTACGTCATTGCCACGCAGGTGCCGGGGATGCCGCTGCAAATTCAGTACGGCACAGCTTTGGTGCTGCTGCTGATCACGCTCACCCTGACGCTGCTGGCAACCGGGGTGCGCACATCGGTGCGGCGACGGCGAGACTGGTGAGCCATGCAAGCAAAGCTTTCGATTCAAAATATCTATTACACTTATCCCGACGGCACGGAGGCGCTGCACAACATCAGCTTTGACGTGCAGCCCAACGAAGTGTTTGTCCTGTTTGGGCCTTCCCGCAGTGGCAAAACCACGCTACTGCGCCTGCTCAACCGTCTGACCGACCTGATCGAGGGGGACACGATCCGCGGCTCGATCACCTTCAACGGCCAGGACATCGCCAATCGCAACGTAGACGTGTATGACCTGCGCCGCCGCATCAGCATGGTGTTTGCAGTACCCACGCCGCTGCCCGGCTCGATCCACGATAACTTAACTTACGGCCTGCGCATGGCGGGTGTGCGCGACAAAAGCTTGCTGGAAGACCGCGTGCAGCACTCGCTGGAACAAGCAGGACTGTGGGACGAGGTAAAGGATCGCCTCCATTCATCGGCAATGGCGCTGTCGGGCGGCCAAAAACAGCGTTTGTGTCTGGCGCGCAGCCTGGCGCTGGAGCCGGAGGTGATTTTGCTGGATAACCCGACCTCTGGTTTGGACCCGATTTCGACCAACGTCGTGGAAGAAACGCTCGCCGTGCTGCGCGAACGTTATACCATCATCATGGTTCCGCACAGTGTGCAGCAGGCCGCGCGCGTCGCCGACCGTGCCGGGTTTATGCTGGACGGCGAACTGGTGGAAGTGGCGACTGGTGAGCAAATGTTCCTGCACCCGCGCGACAAACGCACCGAGGATTACATCACCGGACGGTTTGGGTAAGAGAATTGAGAATGGTCGGAAGGGCCTTCTGTCTGCCAACTCACCAATTTTTCAATGCCCCCTGCCTTGTCTATTTCTTGACTTATGCAAAACAAGATCGAAGTTAATCATTTTAACTTTTTCTACGGCAATTTTCAGGCGCTGATTGACCTCAACCTGGCGATCCGGGCGCAGCAGATCACCGCACTGATCGGCCCGTCGGGCTGCGGCAAGTCCACGTTTTTGCGCTGCCTGAACCGCATGAACGACACCATCACGGGCACGCGTGCGGAAGGCGAAGTGACGCTGGACGGCCAGAACATCTACGCGCCCGATGTAGACGTGGTGGATTTGCGCCAGCGCATCGGCATGGTCTTCCAACGCCCCAACCCCTTCCCGCAAAGCATCTTCGACAACGTGGCTTACGGGCCGCGCGTGCTCGGCATGGCTAAAGCCACCAGCCTCGACCAGATCGTGCAGAAAAGCCTGGAAGCGGCCAGCCTGTGGGATGAAGTGCGCCACCGCCTGAAGGACCCGGCGCAGGAATTAAACCCCGGCCAGCAGCAGCGGCTGTGCATCGCCCGCACCATCGCAGTGCAGCCGGAAGTTATTTTGATGGATGAACCCTGTTCTGCGCTCGATCCGGTCGCCACGCTGCGCGTCGAGGATTTGATGCGCGAGTTGGCACACAACTATACGATTGTGATCGTCACCCACAACATGCAGCAGGCCGCGCGCGCCTCCGACTGGACTGGCTTCTTCTGGCTCGGACGGCTGGTAGAGTTTGACCGTACAGGAACCATTTTTAGCGCGCCCAAGCAGGAATTGACAGAAGCTTACATAACAGGTCGTCGCGGTTAACTTTTGTAATCAAGAGGTACTATGATTATTCGTCAACGGTTCGAGCAACAACTGGAAGGGCTGCGCGAGGATGTCTTGCGCATGGGCAGCCTGGTCGAGCGCCAATTGCGCGTGGCGATGGAGGCTTTGGAAAAACTGGACACCACCCGCGCGCGCGAAGTGTTTGCCCTCGACAATGAAGTCAATCAAGCGCGCTTCGATATTGAAGAAAAATGTTTCGGCTTGATCGTCACGCAGCAGCCCGCCGCGCGCGATCTGCGCTCGATTGTCACCGTGATGAACATGATCGTAGACCTGGAGCGCATGGGTGATCAGGCCAAAGGCATCGCCAAGGTCATTCCGCACATGCTGCAATCGCCGGACATCCCGCGCCCGGTGGAGCTAGGCTTGATGGGGATGCAGGTGGGACGGATGCTGAGCCAGACCATGACCGCCTATGCCCACAGCAACGTGGATTTAGCGGGTGCAGTGGCGCGGCAAGACGACGAAGTAGATGCCATGTACGCGCGCGTCTTTCAGCAGATCATGGTACACATGGCCGAAGTCAAGACGCCTGACAAAATCGAAGCTTCCTACGAAGCCTTGCGCGCCGCGCGCGAGCTGGAGCGTTTCGGCGACCTTGCCACCAACCTGGCCGAGCGCATCATTTACATGGTAACGGGCGAATTTCACGAAATGAATGTAGACCGCAACGATTCCGTCGGCTAGGCGGGCCGCGCGGCCTTGTTTGACACCACCCGCGGGCTGTGTTATAGTGCCCGCATTAACAACCGAACAGGAACGTCAGTGGTAATCTTTGGCCCGGATGCCAAAGATCCATCCGTGGTTTGCACGGATGGAGGCGAAGCCGGTGACACCCCCCGCGGGGTTAGTCCGGCGCTGTCGCGCAACTGTGATTGGTGGAGCCTCGCTCCCCATAAGTCAGGACGACCGCCACTGCACGTCCGCTCATCTCCTTCGACGGAAAGGAAGGCGGAATATGCCATGATCACCAGTTTGCCGACTTGACCAGCCCGGCCCACTGGGCTAAATGACAGGCCACGCCCAACGCATCCCGTTGGGCGTTTTTGTTTTGGCACAGGACGTGCGCAAAACATGGAAACGATGTCACTCCGCACGAAATAAGGAGTCTCCAAAAGAGATTCCCAAGGCCATTTGATCCTCGGAATGACAAAAACCGAACTCTGCGCCGCCTGTTCCCTTTTTCAGCGTATGAAACGGAGTAACTTCATGCAACCTTCACGCACTGCTTTCAGACCCGCAGCCGCCGCGCTGCTTGGCCTGTTTTTGCTCGTTATCCTGCTTGGTCTGACCGCATCTCCCAGCACCGCCCAGGACAGCAACCAACCCTTCGCCACACAAACCGGCCCCAACCAAGCCGACATCGTGGTTGATCTAGGGGATGGCCGCACCATCGCCCGCCACATCGTCTTTACACAAACCACCGTCAGCGGCTTGCAGGCCCTGCGCCTAACCGGTTTGAACGTCACCACCGCAGATTTCAGCTTCGGTTCCGCAGTCTGTGCCATCGAAGGGGTTGGCTGCCCGGCCACCAACTGCTTCTGCAACGCCAACAAGTTCTGGGGCTACAAGTACTGGGACGGCGCGGCATGGCAAAATTACATGATCGGTGCTAGCGCCAGCACCATCGGCAACGGCGCGGTAGATGGCTGGATTTGGGGACGTTCAGGCAGCGCCCTGCCCGCGGTCAGCCCGGAAATTCTGGCAGCCAATGCCGCGCTGCAATGGATGCGCCCACAACAGGCCGCCAACGGCAGCTTCAACAACAACGTCGGCGCGACCGTAGATGTAATCCTGGCTGTGGCCGCGGCCAACCAACGCCCTGAGGCTTGGCGCGGGGCGTCCGGCGCATCGCTGGTTGACTTTGTGCAGTCGCGCGCGGCGCAGTTTGCCGGGCAAAGCGCCGCGGCCGCGGGAAAGCTGGCTGTCGGCGTGGCTGCGGCTGATCGTGATCCCGCCCGCTTCGGCAATCTGAACTTGGTGCAGAGCATCAACGCCACCTACACCCCGGCCACTGGCGCGTACGGAGCCAACAACCAGGACCAAGCTTGGGCGATGCTGGGGCTGGCCGCGGCAAAAGCCGATGTGCCTGCGGCTGCGGTGCAGCGGTTGGCCACGCGTGCCAACACTGACGGCGGCTGGGGCTGGGCTGCGGGCGTTGCCAGCGATGTAGACACCACGGCGCTGGCCGTGCAAGCCCTGCTGGCTGCCGGTGCACCACTTAACTCACCTGCCGTCGTCAACGCGCTGGCTTATCTGCACAGCGTCCAGCAAACCAACGACAATGGCGGCTTTGCTTCTTCACCAGAGCAGGCTTGGGGTGTGCAAAGCAACACCAACTCGACTGCATTCGCCATTCAGGGCCTGCTGGCCGCCAGCCAGGACCCCATCAGTGTCACCTGGACGATCAGCAACGCCACACCGGTGGATTTCCTGCTCGGCCAGCAACTACCCAGCGGCGCAATGGTCTACATCGCGCCGCCTGCGCCCGATCTGTTTGCCACGCAGCAAGCCGTGCCTGCGCTGGTGGGCAAGCCCTATCCGCTGCTCAGCCGCGCCGTAGCCCTGCGCCGCGGGCTGGCCTGGATCGCCGCGCAGCAGCAGCCCGACGGCAGTTTTGCCGGCTTCAACCCGGGCGCAACCATTGATGCGGTGCTGGCGATTGCCGCCGCCGGTGCAGACCCGAACACCTTCAGCGCGGGCAACAACACCCCGCTGACTTATCTCACAGCGCAAGCTGGCAGCTATGCCGCGCAAGGCGCATCCGCCGCGGGCAAGCTCACAGTAGGCGTGGTGGCGGGCCGCGGCAATCCGCGCGCTTTCGGCGGCGAGGATTTAGTCGCCAAGCTGCAAAGTCTCTATCAGGCAGGCAGCGGTCAGTACGGCCTCGGCAGCGTGTGGGATCAAGCCTTTGCCATGCTGGGACTGGCCGCGGCTGGGCAGCCGATCCCTGCCAACGCGGTGACGTATCTCGTCAATGCCGCGGCGACCGGTGGCGGCTGGGCCTTTGACGTTGCGGCCGCGGCTGCGGACGTGGACAGCACTGGCCTGGCCTTGCAGGCGTTGGCCGCGGCGGGCGTCACTCAGGATCATGCCGCGGTGCGGGCGGGGCTGGCCTTTCTGCACACAGCGCAGAACAACGATGGCGGCTTCCCTGGCTATGGCGGCGCGACCGATCCCGCGTCTACCGGTTTGGCGCTGCAAGGGCTGGCCGCGTATGCACAAAACCCGCGCGGCCTGGCCTGGACTACGCAGATCGCAGATGGCTCGGCCAGCCGCCTGACCCTGCACACACCGGTGGATGCCTTGTTGGCGCTACAAAGTCCGGCGGGCGGCTTCCCCGGCTACAGCGGGCCGAACGATCCATTTTCGACTTATCAGGCATTGGCGGGCTTAACCGGCCAGCCGTTGCCGCTGCACCCGCCACAGCAACGCTTCTTCCCGATTATCCTGAAGCACTAACAGGTTGTTTGCAGGCGGTGGGTGAGCTTGCCGAACCCACCGCCTTAAGTCGTCGTTCGAAAGTCCCTTGGGCAATGGTTAACTTCTGTTCCGATCAATCCCATTCATCGCGCGGCCAGCGCCAGTGGTCACGCAGGACGCAGTACGCAGTCTATGCCCTGCTCGTACTGCTGGCGCTGCTGGCTGCCGCGCCCGCCCGTGCGGATGAAACGGGCAACGGGCGCGCGGGGATTGTGCTCGACTTCGGCGATGGCACGGTGCAAACCCGCTGTATTGACCTGGGCGCAGACGGGCAGGCAACCGGCGAAGAGCTGCTGATTGCCTCTGGCTTGGATGTGCTGATGGAATATAGCGCGCTGGGCGGCGCGGTGTGCAAGATCGGCGGACAGGGGTGCAACTATCCTGAACAGGCGTGCATGTGCCAGTGCATGAGTTCGCCATGCGTCTACTGGTCTTACAATCATTTGCAAAACGGCCAGTGGGTCTATTCCAACCTCGGCGCGAGCAGTTACATTGTCCATGCGGGGGATGTGGACGGCTGGGCATGGGGCGCGGGGTCGCTGGTGCAGGGCGCAGCGCCACCGTTGCGCACCTTCAACGAAATCTGCGCACTGCCAACCGCCACGGCTACACCCACCTGGACGCCGGAACCGACTGCCACCCCGCGGCCTACCGATACGCCGCGGCCCACGGACACCCCGCAACCGACCGATACACCCTGGCCGACTGCGACCTGGACGCCCGTGCCGACCGGCGCGGTTGGAGCCGGCACGGCCACAGCCACCGCAACCCCGTCGCCTACGGGCACAGCCACCGCGACGGCGACGGCCTCACCAAGCGCGACGACCAGTACCACTGCGAGCGCCACGGTCACAGCGTCACCGGCGCTGGTTGCGGTGCAGCCTGATGCTGGCACGGATTTGCCGCCAACCGCGCGCCCAATGCCAACCGCGTCGGCAACGGCGACGGCGACGGCCAT
>JBAQWV010000116.1:0-3318 GCA_049299095.1 Anaerolineae bacterium
GGTCGGAGGTGCGCTGCTCGTCGTCGACGATGATCGCCCCCTGCTCGGTGAGGGCCAGACCGGCGGCAGCGGCCAACTCGGAGCGCGGTCGGACGCCGACCGAGAGGACGACCAGATCAGCGGGCAGCGTGATGCCGTCGGCGAGGTCGACGACGGGTCGCCCGTCGAGGTCCGTGATGGCGCGTGCGGCGAGACCCTCGTGCACGGCCACGCCGTGGGCGCGCAGTTCCTCGGAGATGTATGCCGCGACCTCGGCGTCGACGACCGGCAACACGTGCGGGGCGGCCTCGACGATGCCCACGTCCAGTCCGGCATGGCGCAGTGCCTCGGCGGCTTCGAGCCCGATGAAGCCGGCGCCCAGGACGACGGCCCGAGTCGCTCCTTCGCTGACCCAACCGCGGATCGTGTCGGCGTCAGGCACCGTCCGAAGCGTCCGCACGCGGGGGTGGTCGATGCCGGGGATCGGTGGGCGGACGGCATACGCCCCAGGGGCCAGGACGAGCGCGTCGTAACGGATCCGCTCGGTGGTGCCGTCGGGGCCGCGCAGGGCCACCTCCCGAGCGGCGGGATCGATGGCCGTCGCGAGGGTGTTGACACGGACGTCGAGGTTCAGCGTGTCGGCGAGCGATTCCGGAGTTCGCAGCAGGAGGTCGTCCCGCCCGGCGATCTCGCCGCTGAGGTAGTAGGGGAGCCCGCAGTTGGCGAAGGACACCTCGGCGCCCTGTTCGACGACGACGATCCGAGCGCTGGAATCCAGACGACGCAGTCGCGCGGCAGCGCTCATCCCCCCGGCGACGCCACCGATAACCACGACCGTTCTCACGAACTCCACGCTCCTTCACCTCTTTCGGACCGTCGGCGATCATACCCCCAGGGGTATCAAGTGATCGAACCGGGTCGGCGTTGTCCACATCCCGATGGTCGGTCGTCCCACCGTCCACAGGCGGCCACCGCTGTGGTGACGAAGGGCGTCTGCCCGGCGAGGATCGGGTTGTCGAAGATCTGTGGGAAGGGGATCACTCGTGCGAAAAACCTTGAGAATGAACGCGATCCGAGTTTGGCGGGGATGTCGCCGTCGCATCGACGCCGGGATGACCACCGCCGAGTATGCCGTGGGCACACTAGCGGCCGTGGCCTTCGCTGCGGCGCTCATCGCCGTCGTGAAGTCGGACACGGTGCGGTCCGCGCTGGCACGGATCATCCAGACGGCGCTCAATACCGGCTGAGATGAGGGGCGTTCGAGCGGGTCGCGACCGAGGGATGGCGACGGCAGAGTTCGCCGTCGCGCTCCCGGCCGTGGTGCTCGTCCTCGTCGTCGGCCTCACCGCGATCATCGCCGGGATCGACCAGGTGCGGTGTGTGGACGCCGCCCGTCTGGCGGCTCGGTCGTTCGCTCGTGGGGACAACCCAGCCGACGCGCGGGCGCTGGCACGTAGGGCCGCGCCGGGGGGCGCATCGATCGAGGTCACCGCGTCGGGCGACCTCGTCACGGCCACGGTGTCGGTTGCTCGACGAGCCCCGGTGCTCGGTGTCTCCTGGGTGGTCCGGTCGATGGCGGTCGCGCCGCGCGAGGCGGTCCCACCATGACCGGCCCTCCCGGGACCGACCGATGTGGGCGACGGAAGGGTCGACCCTCGACGGGTCAGCGCCCGACGGCGCCAGGTCGGCGTCGGCGGGGTTCACCGGATGGGGGACAGAGCACCGTGGCCGTGGTCGGCGTGATCGGCGCGCTGGTTGCCACGCTGCTGGGTGCGGTCGATCTCGGCCGAGCGATCACGGCCGCTCACATCGCCAGGTCGGCGGCGGACCTCGCCTCGCTGGCGGCCGCCTCATTTGCCGTCCGAGGTGGCTCGACTGCCGCAGCGTGTGCGAAGGCGGGTGAGTTCGCCCGAGCGAATCGGGCTGCCCTGCTGGCCTGTTCGGTAGCAGGTGATGGATCGGCGACCGTCACGGTGGCCGTGACAACGCCCGGCCCGATCCCGAGAACGGCCCGGTCGACCGCGCGCGCCGGGCCGGGCTGACGGACGAGGGAAGCGACAGAGGGCGGCAGAAGCGAGCGTGAGCCAGCAAAGCCAGCAGGAGCCAGTTGAGACCGCCGTCGTTGGGCCGCGGCGGAACCAAGGCCTGCAGCCAGCGGACCTAGCGGTCCGACGCGCTCCCGGCCGGCGGTCTGGCGGTGCTGCCTGGCGCCGTGGACGCCGAGGGCGTGTTCCGTAGTTGCTTGAGCTCCTTTCGCCGGGCCACCCGACGCTTGGTGCCCAGGGCCATCAACCGCACCCCCAGCCACAACAACAGCATCGACAGAGCACCAGCGGCGAACAAGGTGATCGGCAGGACCGTCAGTTGCAGTCCGGTCGCCCCCAACGTCACGCCGGTCTCGCTCTGCAGGGCCAACCACGCCAACCATCCACCGCCGCCCAGCCCGACGAGAAGGAGGATCAATCCGAATGCGACCACGTTGTCCTCCTCATAACCCACCCATGACGTCAAGCTCGCCGCCCTGTCGACGATCCCGGTGGCGAGACTACTCAGTGCGGACCCCGACCAGCGGGATGAGCGCACTCATTCTGCGCCGCAGCGCGGTTCCAGCCTCACCGACCAGGTCATGGCGCCGCCTCGAGCAGGTCGACGACCAGCCCGAGCACCCGGACAGCCCCGCCCTTGTCAAGCGGATGGTTACCGTTGCCGCACTTGGGCGACTGCACGCATGACGGGCACCCGTCCGAGCAGGCACACGCGGCCACGACGTCACGGGTGGCCGCGAGCCAGTCGCGTAGCACGGCATACCCGCGATGGGCGAAGCCCGCGCCCCCGGGGTAGCCGTCATAGACCAACACGGTCGGGACCCCGGTGTCCGGGTGTCGCGCGGTCGAGACGCCGCCGATGTCCCACCGGTCGGCGCTGGCCACGAGCGGCAGCATGCCGATGGCAGCGTGCTCCGCGGCATGCAAGGCGCCCGGTATGCCGTCCGCCTCCACCCCGGCGTCAGCGAGCGTCTCCTCGGGCAGGGTCCACCACACACCCGTCGTCGAGAGCGTGCGGATCGGCAGGTCGAGCGGATGCTCGCCGATGACCTCCCCGTCGGGGAGCCGACGCAGGAACGACACCACCTGGTGGCGGACCGTCACGTCACCGAAAGACGCGCTCAACGCCCCGGCCATACGCTGTTCCCGGACCCGGCCCAGGCTGAACTCGCTCACCGACCGGGCCTGGGTGCTCCAGCCTGGATCGCCCGCAGTGACCACCGCGGCTCCGTCCTGCAGGTCCAGCGACGTAACGACGAAACTCCGACCCTGGTGCACGTGGACGGCCCCGGCG
>JBAQWV010000117.1:0-13032 GCA_049299095.1 Anaerolineae bacterium
TGGGACGTGGACGATGTGATGGTGCAGAGCTGTGTGGCCCCGACAGCGGTAACGCTGGGAGCAGTGGAGGCGACATCTGCGCCGCTGACCACGCTGCCGTGGAGCCTGTTGCTGCTGGCGGCGGGTGTGGCGATGGCGGGTGCGGCTGGGCTGCACCGTCGCCGCGCATAAGCGTTCTATCTCCCCTGCTTGAGTCAGCTCAAGCGATGAAGTAAAAAAAGAGGCTTGGCAGAAACTGCCAAGCCTCTTTTTACTTTTGGTTGACTGTGGGCTAAATATAGCCGAGCTTTTTCGCTTCGAAAGTCAGCTCATCGCGGAACTTGGGGTGAGCGATGCGGATCAGCGCCTGCGCGCGCTCGCGGATCGTGCGCCCGTGCAGGGCGGCTATGCCGTATTCTGTGGCGATGTAATGCACGTCGTTGCGTGTCGTCACTACGCCGGAGCCTTCTTGCAGCATCGGCACAATACGTGACATGGTATCGTTCTTGGCTGTGGACAAGAAGGCAATGATCGGCTTGCCACCCTTGGAGCGCGCTGCACCGCGCACAAAGTCTAACTGACCGCCGACCCCGCTGTACAGGCGCGGACCAATCGAATCGGCACACACCTGGCCCGTCAGGTCTATTGACAACGCAGAGTTGATGCTGATCATGTTGTCGTTTTGGGCAATGTTGAACGGGTTATTGACATAATCAGTGGGGTGCAATTCGATAATTGGGTTGTTGTCTACGAAGTCGTACAGGCGTTTGGAGCCAAATAGAAAGCCTGCCACAATCTTGCCGGGGTGGAAGGTCTTGCGGCGGCAGGTGATGACGCCACGTTCCACCATATCTACGACACCGTCCGAGAACAGCTCGGTATGCACGCCGAGGTCTTTGTGGTTGCCCAGATTTTGCAGCACCGCGTCGGGGATGTTGCCGATGCCCATTTGCAGGGTTGCCCCGTCGGGGATCATGCCGGCAATGTGTTGACCGACTTTCAGATGCAGTTCTGAGCTGCCCCCTTGCGGCGCTTCCGGCACGGGGTAGTCCACCTCCACGATGGAAGTCAGGCGGCTGATGTGGATGAAACTGTCACCGAGCGTGCGCGGCTGCTGCTTGTTCACCTCTGCGATGATAATCTGTGCTTCTTCGGCCGCGGGCTTGGTTGTGCCGACTTCGACACCAAAGCTGCAAAAGCCATGCTCGTCAGGTGGTGAAATCGAAATGAGTGCGGCATCGAGCGGCAGTGTGCCGCCAGGCCGGAACAGATCGGGAATTTCCGAGAGGAAGATGGGGGTCAGGTCGGCGCGGCCTTCGCTCACAGCTTTGCGCACGTTGCCGCCGATGAACAGGGCGTTGTGCCGAAAGGAAGCTTGTAATTCAGGGGCTGCATAAGGCGCATCAGCAAAGGTCAAGATATGGACGATTTCAACATTACGCAGCTCTTCAGCTCGTTGTGTGAGCGCGGTCATCAACTGGACGGGAACACCCGCGCCGCCGCCTAAATAAACCCGGCTGGCGGATTTTATTTGTCTCACGGCCTGCTCGGCGGAGACGACTTTGTTTTGATATAAGCGTGAGAAATCCATGAAGTAGTCTTTCTGGTTACCCGTCTACCACGGTTGCCATGTCAATTTCAATATCAGCACGACCGAGCGAGCGCGCCAGTCGGTGACTGGCTACTTTGCCCTGATACATCTTGACGCCGTTATACAGCGCGGGCATCTCGCCGAGCGCACATTCCAGACCGCATTCAGCGATGCGTTCCAGATAGGGCTGTAGCGCGTTGGTCAGTGCGTGGCTGGATGTGCGCGCGGCCATGGCCGGCACATTGGGTACGCAAAAATGTGTTACACCTTCGGCGACAAAGGTCGGATCGGACAACGACATCGGGCGACTTGTTTCTACGCACCCACCCAGGTCAATCGAAAAGTCCATGATCACCGATCCGCGGCGCATCTTCTTGACCATCTCGCGGGTGATGATGACCGGTGCACGCTCACCAGGCTTCAGCACCGCGCCCACCAGCACATCGGCAAAACTCACCATGCGATTGAGATTATAATCGTTGGCGATCATGGTGGAAACCTTGCCGTCAAACATCTGGTCCACGATGCGCAGCTTGCGCACATCATTATCCAGCACCAGCACTTGCGCGCCGGTGCCAACAAACGCGCGCGCCGCGCTGCGTCCCAGCGTACCCGCGCCGACGATCAACACAATGGCGCGCGCCACACCTGGCAGGCCACCCAACAGAATGCCGCGGCCGCCGTCAGGAATTGTCAACAGCTTACCGGCAAACACCGGTGCAAGCTGCCCCGCGACTTCGCTCATCGGCATCAGAATCGGCAACATGCCGTCCACATCCTCCATGACCTCATAAGCAATGGCCGTGATGTTATGCAAGGCCAGCGCGGCGTGCAGGTCGGGTGACGCCACGGTGAGGTGGAAGAAGGAGAGGATGGTTTGACCATCCCTGAACAGGCGATACTCCTGGTGGGTCGGACGCGTTACCTTCACCACGACATCCGCGCGGCCATAGGCTTCTACTGCCGAATACACAATACGACCGCCGACGTTTTCGTAATGCTCGTCGTTAAAACCCGCATCCGCACCGGCATTATGCTCGATGTAAACGGTATGGCCGCCTTTAGTCAACGCGGCGACGCCTGCGGGGGTCAACCCAACACGACGCTCCAGATTGCGAATTTCGCGAGGCACTCCAAATTCCATAAGTTCTTACTCCTGTGGACAGTCATTAAAAACATTCAACGCGGCCTGCTGCGCGTTGATCATCGTTGCAGCATACCACGTTGAACGAATTGTGGCAATGATTTAGATCATGTTTAATCGGGCGCGGTACAGCCTGCGCACAGAACTGGGAAGTGATCCCCCTTGTCTGCCTGGCAATCACTTCCGAGCGGGCCGCTAGACTTTCTCCAGCCGTACCGCCGTGACCTTGAATTCAGGGATTTTCGCCACTGGGTCAAGGTGTTCGGCACTGGTCAGCCAGTTGGCAGCCTGTTCTGGGAAGTGGAAAGTGGCGAAAATCAGGTTGCGGCTGACGCGATCGGTCACCCACGCCTTGGCCTCGACTGCGCCGCGGCGCGAGATCACTCGGATCATGTCGCCGTCGTGTACGTCCAGCCGCTGCGCATCTTCAATGCTCACTTCCACCAACGCCTCAGGATAGACTGCCAGCAAGCCGCTGGCGCGTCGGGTCATCTCGCCGCCGTGCCAGTGATACAGCACGCGGCCGGTGGTCATCACCGAGGGGTAATCGTCGTCTGGGCGCTCGCCGGGCGGGGTATGATCCACCGCGGCAAAGCGGCCCAGTCCGCGCGTAAACTTGCCGACATGCAGGATCGGCGTGCCGGGGTGGCTTTCATCCGGCACCGGCCATTGCAACTGCGCACCCGCCTCAATCCGGCGATAGGTCACCCCCGCGTAGGAAGGGGTCAACGCGTTGATCTCGGCCATGATCTCCTGCGGGCTGGTGTAATTCCAGCCGGCAAAGGGCGCGGCGGGGTCAGGTTCGACGACACCAAGGGCCAGCAGCCGCCGGGCCAATTGGGTGATGATCCAGGTGTCGAGCTGGGCCTCGCCGGGCGATGGCATGGCCTTGCGCACGCGTTGGATGCGCCGTTCGGTGTTGGTGACGGTGCCTTCCTTTTCGGCAAAGCTGGCCGCGGGGAAGATCACGTCCGCGTATGGCGCGGTTTCGCTGAAAAACAGCTCTTGCAGCACGATGAACTCTGTTTTGTCCAGCGAAAACTGCACATGCCGCAGGTCAGGATCGCTGGTCATCGGGTTTTCGCCCACGATGTACAGGCAGCGCACTGTGCCGTGTTCTGCGCCGTTGAGCATTTCGGTGACGGTCAGGCCCACCTTGTCATCCAGTGGCACGCCCCAGGCGGCCTCGAACTTAGCCTGAACCGGGGGCTGTGTCACCGGTTGATAGCCAGTGTAGACGTTGGGCAGGCCGCCCATGTCGCAGGCGCCCTGCACGTTGTTTTGCCCACGCAGTGGGTTGACGCCGCCACCCGCCACGCCCATGTTGCCGAGCAGCATTTGCAGGTTGGCGCAGCTCATCACGTTGGCCACCCCCATCTTGTGTTGGGTGATACCCATCGCGTAGAGCAATGCACCCGGACGATGCTCGGCCATCATGCGTGCGGCCGCTATGATGTCTTCGGCGGGCACGCCAGTGATTTCGCTGGCGACTTCTGGGGTGTATTTCGCCAGCGCGGCTTGCAGTTCTTCGAAGCCTTCGGTGCGCTCGGCGATGAATGCAGTGTCATGCCAGCTTTCGCGCAGGATGACGTGCATGATGCCGTTCAGCAGCGCGATGTCGGTGCCGGGGCGATGGCGCAGATACAGGTCGGCGTATTCAGCGATGTCAATGCGTCGCGGGTCAGCCACGATCAGCTTGGCCCCGCGTTGCCGCTTGGCGCGACGGATTTTTGAACCGATGACGGGGTGTTGTTCGGTGGTATTGCTGCCGATGATGAAGATGCAGCGGCTTTCGTTGGCGATGTCGTGGATGCTGTTGGTCATCGCCCCGCTGCCAAAGCTGGTCGCCAGACCGGCGACGGTGCTGCTGTGTCAGAGACGGGCGCAGTGGTCAATGCTGTTGGTGGTCATCAACTGCCGCGTTAGTTTGGCATACAGATAGTTTTCTTCGTTGGTACACTTGGCTGAGGCCAGAAAGGCAAAGCTGCGCGGGCCGTGCGTCTTCTTTTCCTGCGCCAGCTTGGCTGCGGTCACATCCAGCGCGGTGTCCCAGTCTACCGCAATAAAATGGTCAATGGTTAAGGCCGGATTGCCGGTCGGCCGCGCATCGTCGGACGTTGACCGTTGATCGTTCTCCGCTTGCTGCGATCTGCGCCCAGCCTTCTCTCGCACTTGCCACGTGCCATCGGCCACCTGCTGCGCCAGCCGCGCCGGGTCGAGCCATTTGGCGCGCACCAGCGGGCGCGTGAGGCGCTCCGGATTCTGCACGTAGTCGTAGCCATAGCGCCCCTTGACGCACAAAGCCAGTCCGTTGACCGGCGCATCCTGCGCGCTGGTCACGCGCACGATCTTGCCGTTGCGCACGTGAAGGTCGAAATTGCAGCCGACACCACAGAAGGAACAGGTGGTGCGCACCTTTTTGACCTGGGCCGCGCGGCCTTTGCCGACACTCATCTTGTCGTACAATGCGCCGGTGGGACAATAGGCTACACACTGGCCACAGCTTTCGCAACCCGCGTCCAGCAGCCATTGATCCGCGCCTGCTACCAGCTTGGTTTTGAAGCCGCGGCTGGCAAAGCTCCACACATCACGATTTTGCCGCTCGGCGCACGCGCGCACGCAACGCCCACAGAGGATGCACTTGTTGCGGTCAATGGCAATGAAGGGGTTGGGGTCTGGGTCAATGGGATAGGCATGGCGTGCGCCGCTGTGCTGCGGCCATTCGACGCCGTAGTCGTAGACCAAATCCTGCAACTCGCAATCGCCGTTTACCTCGCAGGTCATGCACTCGTTGGGGTGATCGGTGAGTAGCATCTCCAGCACGAAACGGCGCGTGTCAACGGCTTCCGACGAGTTGGTATGCACGACCATGCCATCGAAAACCGGTGTGGTGCAGGCAGTTTGCAGGCCGCGTGCTTTCTCAACCGACACCACGCACATGCGGCACGCGCCGACGTTGCTTAGGTCAGGGTGATGGCATAGGGTAGGAATGGCGATGCCCACGCCGCGCGCAGCTTCCAGAATGGTGGCGCCTTCAGGGGCAGTGACTGTTTGGCCGTTGATCGTAAGTGTTGGCATGTCAGGTAGTGGAAATTATTTGAGCGAGAAAACGATCTTAAGCGCTTTATCAATCTTGCGCATATCCTGGGCAGTAAGCTCTCCCAGAATGCTAACCATCCGCTGGGCGTAATCAATCGGACGGATTTGCAGGCAATCGGCAATAGACTGTTTTGCCAGACCATTGCCTGCGGCAGGGAATAGCTCGATATTGGTGCGAATCCGTGCTTTCTTTTCATTCCATGCCGTGAGAGGAGTATAACGGGTGACCCGGAATTGGGCGATGTCGCTGCTATACTCGACGATTGGCGTTAACCAGGATAAGAACAAGTGCAAGCAGAGCCAGCGGGATTGCCCACAGCAGAGATGGTTCTGCTTCGCCGCTGAAAAGCCAGATAGCATACATAAAGATAGGCACAAGCATTATCAAAATACAGCCTGTACCAACTGTACGAACGCGTTTTTGAAAACGTTGTTCCTTAATGTGTGGGGGTTGCCAGTTATCGGGTTTCATAACAGCTTATCGGTTACATGCGCGTCTGGCCAGCCTCTTGACCATATTCTTATAAGGAGTGTCTGGCAGCGAGACCAACTCTTCTTACTTTTTACTGCTCACTGTTTACCGTCTGTGGTCTTCGTCCATCCTTTGCGGATGTAGATGAACCAGTAAACCAGGCCAACCATCACTGCACCGCCGATGATATTCCCAATTGTAACTGGCAGCAGGTTGCGCAGAAAGAAGTTGCTCCAGGTCAGGGCGCCATAATCTGCCGCGGTCTTGCCGATGGCCGTCCAGAACTCTGGCGCAGCCGTCTGTTTGATCAGCAAGCCTATCGGAATGAAGTACATGTTGGCGATGCTGTGTTCAAAGCCGGCGGCCACAAACGCGGTAATCGGAAAGACGATGGACAGGATTTTATCGGTGGTGGTGCGGGCGCTGAAGCACAGCCAAACCGCCAGACAGACCAGCGCGTTGCATAAAATGCCCAGCACCAGTGCCTGCATGAAATCCAAGACGCATTTGCTGTTGGCAATGTTGAGCGCAGTCAGGCCCACCGCACCGCCGCTGAAGGTGTATTGCTTGCTTAGCAGCATCAGCACGGCTGTAGCCAATGCGCCGATGAAATTACCGATGTACACAAGCGTCCAGTTGCGCAGCACCTGGATGAAGCGCAAGCGGCCATCGGCCCAGGCCATGACGATCAGGTTGTTACCGGTGAATAGCTCCGCACCGGCTACCACGACGAGGATCAGGCCCAGGCAGAAAGTCAGGCCGGCAATCAGGCGGGTCTGACCGAAGGGAACTTCGCCAGCCAGGCCGGTGACAGCAGTGGTCGAAAAAATAGCTCCCATCGCGATGAAAGCACCGGCCAGCACCGACAAGGCCAGCGTATTGCGCGGCCCCATCGTCGCTTTCTTAACGCCGACAGTTTCTGCCTTTACGGCCATTTCGGGCGGAATAAATGCATCCACGCTAAAACTGGTTGCCAGATTAACAACCTGACCGGTTGTTCCAATGGGATTTTGAGGCGTTGAGGTCATAAGTCTTCTGTCAATACTAGGCCAGCACAGGCAGCAAGGCGATTTCCTGGCGTGGCGAAATGATGCGAATGGCATCGAAGTTACACACCTCGGCACACAGGCCGCAGCGCACACAGGTTTCGGGGTCAATCGTGTGGATTTGCAGCTTGGCCCCGCTGATCGCGTTGGAACCGCAGTTGCGCGCACAGACCATGCAGCCGGTACACAGTTCCGGGATAACTTCGTAGGTGATGAACGCCTGACAGGTGTGCGCCGGGCATTCATGGTGCAGAATGTGCGCCAGATACTCATGTTCAAAGTGTTGCAGGGTAGACAACACCGGCGACGGTGCAAGCTGGCCCAGCGCGCACAGCGAGCCTTGCTGCATGCCGGTGGCGATGGCCCGGATACGATCAATGTCCTCCGGCACACCCTGGCCGTTGGTGATCCGTTCCAGCACTTCCAGCATACGGGTACTGCCGATGCGGCAGGGCGGGCATTTGCCGCAGCTTTCGTCGCAGGTAAATTGCATGAAGTACTTGGCAAATTCCACCATGCAGGTTCCCTGATCGGCGACAATCATGCCGCCGGACCCCATCACTGCACCTGCTGCGCGCAGCGAATCGAAGTCTACCGGCGTGTCAAGGTAGGCTTCAGGCAGGCAGCCACCCAGCGGGCCGCCTGTTTGCACCGCTTTGAAAGTTTTGCCGTTTGGGATACTGCCGCCGATGTCATCAATGATCTCGCGTAGGCTGATGCCCATTGGCACTTCGATCAAGCCGGTGCGCGCTACCTGGCCGGTGAGGGCAAAGATGGCAGTGCCGGGACTGCCGGCTGTACCCAGCGAGCGAAACCAGTCCGCGCCCATGCGCAGGATGCGCGGGGTATAGGCGTAGGTTTTAACGTTGTTGACATTGCTGGGCTGCTGCCACAGGCCGGCTACCGCCGGGTAGGGCGGCCGCGGCCAGGGCTGGCCCCGTTCGCCCTGAATGGAGGCCATCAGCGCGGTCTCTTCGCCGCAGACAAAGGCCCCCGCGCCTTCCTTTACCACAATGTCAAAGCTGAACCGAGAGCCGAGGATGTGATCGCCCAGCAGGCCCATGCTGCGGGCCTGCTTCAGTGCAGTATTGAGGTTGCGGATCGCCAGTGGATATTCCGCCCGGCAGTAGATATAGCCAGCCTGTGCGCCGATGGCATAGCCTGCCAGAATCATCCCCTCAATCACCGAATGAGGATCGCCTTCCAGCACCGAACGATCCATAAATGCGCCCGGGTCGCCTTCATCCGCGTTGCAGATCACATATTTGGGCCAGCGTTGTGTTTTGCGCGCCAGCCCCCACTTCACACCGGCTGAGAAGCCGCCACCGCCGCGGCCGCGCAGACCAGAGCGCGTCACTTCTTCGATCACCTGCTCCGCTGTCATGTGCAGGAGCGCCCGCTCCAGCGCCTGATAGCCGCCCAAAGCCAGATATTCGTTCAGGCTTTCGGGGTCAATCAAGCCGCAGTTGCTGAGTACAATGCGCAACTGCTTGTTCTGGAAGGGGATGCGCTCGTGATTATCTGGCTGCACAAAGCTGAGCGAGTGCAATTGATGGCCATCCACTTCAGTGATCGTCGGCAAAACTTCACCGACCACCACAGCTTTGCTGAGCGGCTTGTGCTCGAAATAGTGCGCGAAAATCTGCGCCACGTTCTTGCTGACCGCGTTGCCATAGTTGATGCACGGCTGGCCGGCCATGTGCAGTTCGATCATGGGTTCGTAGGAACACATGCCTACACAGCCGACCGGACGAATCTGGCCTTGCAGCCCGCGGCGCTGTAGTTCGCGCTGCACCGCTTGCAGGGTATCGCCTGCGCCCGCGGCGATGCCGCACGTGCCCATGCCGACGGTGATGGACAGCTCACCGGGGAGGCCTGTGCTGATGTCGTGCCAGGCGTTTTCAGCCTCGCTGCGGCGTTGCGCCAACTGTTCCAGAGCGTTGTTCATGACTGCGCCTCCTGTCGCTGCATCTGTTGGCGCACGGCACGCATCAAGCCCTCCTGGCGCACACGGCCCATCACCTTGCCATCCAGTACAGCCACCGGCGCGAGCGCACACGACCCCAGACAGTAGATGATTTCGACGGTCAGCTCACCGTCCGGCGTGGTTTGGTCAGGTTCGATGTGAAAGCCGTCTTCGATGGCGTTGAGCAGCATGGGTGCGCCCTTGACATGACAGGCCGTACCGTCGCACACACGCACGATGTGGCGGCCGCGGCGTTCAAAGTAGAACTGGGCGTAGAAGGTGGCAACCCCGTACACTTTGCTGATAGACGTGCCAAGACGCTTGGCGATCAAGGCCATTGCTTCTTTGGGCAGATAGCCGTAGAGGTGTTGCGCTTGTTGCAGCACAGGAATCAAAGCGCCCGGCTGGCCTTGATAGTGCAGGAATACCGGTTCAAGCAAGCTCAGGTCTACGTCGGGCGTTGATTGCAGGGCCACAGCACTGGGGCGACTGGTCATAAAGGTCTCCGCGGAATTGATTGCTGCCGCGTTCAGCCCGCGGCAAGTTTACTCGATTTGATTTTATGCTTGTTCAATATACCACAAATTAGAAATAAGGAATATGACATCGGTCATATTGTCTTTTTTTGAGCATTCATTCCCGGCAACTGCATCATTTCTCCAGCAGTTCGAAGCTTCGCACGATCTGGATTGACAGTACCCTTGAGCTTCGGTACAATAGCAGCATGTCACCTTCACCTGTTCCTGATGGCTATGTGCGCGGCGCAGTCTTTTATGACGGCGGCGCAGACAAAAGTACGCACAACGATTATGCGCGCCAGGCGTTTTGGAATCTGGCGGGCGGGTACGGCGCGCGCATCGTGGTCTTGACTACCAATGCCGACGTTTCCGAAGCAGATTATGGCTATGCCGCGGCCTTTCAGGCCATGGAAGCAGCCAAAGTGCAGTTGCTGGTACTCAGCGACCGCAGCAGCGGCAACGATCCTGCCATCTTGCGCGCCATTGAACACAGCACCGCAGTGTTTTTGTCCGGTGGCCACCCCTTAAAGTGGTCTACCCGCATCGGTGGCACCCCGCTGGCAACGGCCATTCGTCGCGCCAACGCCACCGGCAAAACGGTCGGCGGCGTCGGCGGCTCCGCGGCCTTCCTCGGCAATCATATGTTGGTGTATCGCGAGGACACCCACTTCCCGGTGATGGCGCCGGGGCTGGGGCTAAGCAACCGCATTTTGGTGGCCGCACACTTCGACACAGCCAAACATGGCGAGTTGTTGCGCATGGCAATCGCCAGCAATCCGTATCTCTTGGGCATTGGTCTGCCCGACAAGTCAGCGATTATCCGCCGCGCCGATGTCTTGCTGGAGGTGGTGGGCATGTCAGGCGTGCAGATCGTGGACGGCAGCCGGATGGCCAGCACTAACATGGCCCTCTGGCAGCCGGGCATGCCCTTTGAGGCCAAGGGGCTGGTGATGCTGGATTTGCCGCGCGATTACCGCTACGATCCTGAAGCACACCGCGCCTTGCCGCCGGAAATTTCCTTACCCATGCCCACGCGCAGCTCGTTTTAGGGCAGCGGAGCGTATTTATGCCCAATCTCGATACAATTCTCGATATCGCGATTATTTTTATCACATCGCAGGCTGTGCTGGTGTTGCTGCTGGTGCTGGTGTTAACGCTGTTGATGTCTTGGCTGAGCCTTATGATGCGCGGTAAGGTGGTAGAGGTGATGCCGCAGGTGCAGACACAGGCGCAGCGCGTGGCGGACATCACCGAAAACGCCAGTCAGAAGGTATCTACGCCGTTCGTGCGTGCCAGTGCCACCGAAGCGCGCTTCGTGGCCATGTTCAAGCGTGCGCTGTTTATCCGCGACGACGCGGCCAACAGTCGAGATAGAGCAACGGAGGAATAACATGCTTCAGCAACGCGATAAAATCGCCTGGCAGGGGGTGGCGGTCGGCGCCATAACCGGCGCATTATTGGGCGCACTCGCCAGCATTGTTATGATGATCGGCCAGGACGAAACGGCTCGTCAGCGCATGGCGGCTCCGGGTGGGCGTAATTACCTGCAATTGGGCCTTGCCATGTTCAATCTCGCGAAACAAGCCAATGACATGATTTCCGGGCGTCCTTTGTAGCCACCCCTGTCGCGACCTTTTGCCTGCCAGCAAGCTACTGGCAGGCTTTTTTGTGTGGAGAACAGCCGGCAGCACGATTTTGTAAACCGCACAGTACACCGAACAAAAAACGGGCAAGTGGCCTGTCTGCAACTTGTATAAACCTTTCTCCCTCGTTATAATGAATGTTGTCACGAACGAACCTAACTCAATTCTCAGGAGGATGATTGTGAGTGGTAGCAACGAAGCTCATCTGATGGCCGTAGTCGGTGCTGGTCCGGCCGGCTTGTACGCGTCCAAAACCCTCGCAGATGCCGGCGTGCAGGTCTTGTTGTTCAACCGCGACATCAAGCCTGGCGGCCTGGCCGAATATGGCATTTATCACGACAAGATCAAGATGAAGGAAGGGCTGCGCAAGCAATTCCGTACGATTTTGGCGCATCCAAACATTCATTATTTTGGTAACGTCGTCGTCGGCCAAAACGGCGACTTGACCCTGGACGATCTGGCTGCGCTGGGCTGCCAGGCTGTTCTAGTCACCGTCGGCGCGCAGGGCACGAAGTGGCTGGGCCTGCCCGGCGAGCACTTGACAGGCGTTTATCACGCCAAGGACATCGTCTATCATTACAACCGTCTGCCACCTTTCAGTGAGCAAGTCTTCCAGATCGGCCAGCATGTGGCCCTGGTTGGCGTTGGCAACGTGATGATGGACATCGCCCACTGGCTGATTCGTGACATGAAAGTGGCCGAAGTGGTGGCCGTCGCGCGGCGCGGCCCGGCCGAAGTGAAATTCACCAAGTCGGAGCTGGTGGCAGTGACTGCCAACATGGACACCGCGCTGCTGCACGCCGAAATCGAGCGCGTGCGCCCGCTGATGGAAGCGGTTGGGCAGAATCCTGCTGCCGCCGAGCAGTTCATTTTGTCTGTGACTGACAAGGCCGATCCCGCCACCTCTAAAACGGTGTTTCGATTTGAATTTCTCGCCTCGCCAACCGCGATTGTTGAGGGCGACAGTGGACAGGTGGCTGGGCTGGAAGTGGAAGACACCAAGCTGGTGGCGGCTGACGGCGACACCAAGGCACGCAGCCTCGGCACACGCCGCGTGATCCCGGCAGACACCGTGATCTTCTGCATCGGTGACAAGGTGGACGACACGATTGGCCTGCCGATTGAGTGGAACGAATACGTTAAGAACCCTACGCCGCGCTATCCGATGGAAGGGAACTCCTACGAAGCGTTCAATCCGGCCAGCCAGCAGGCAATTGTGCATGTCTACGTCGCCGGTTGGGCGCGCAAGGCCAGCGATGGCCTGGTGGGCGTCGCGCGCAAGGACGGCACGCTCGGCGCAGAGGCCGCGTTGCAGGATGTGCGCTCGCAACCATCCTTGACGCCAGAGCAACTGGCAAGCAGTCTGGCACAGCTTCAGGCGCGGCTCGGTGCGCTGACCAAGCCAGTCGTCACTCAGGCTGACTTGCAGCGACTGATGGCCGCAGAACAAGCCGAGGCGCAGCGGCTCGGTGTTGAGGATTTTAAGTTTGCCTCCAACGAAGCGATGTTAGCGGTGATCGCCGCCGAACCGATGGCAGCGGCGGTTGCCGTTGCGCATTAGCAAAACGAATGCC
>JBAQWV010000118.1:0-2092 GCA_049299095.1 Anaerolineae bacterium
TATTGCCGAAGCTTGCTCCTAACTCCGGACCATATTCGGGACGGCTCAACGAGCCATCCCTAGACTTTGGCCCTTTGAAGAAGCCTTCTGCTGCAGCAGGAGGCTTTTGTGTTAGCCAAAAGCGTAGAAATAGGTCGAAATGGACTAAGCTCGAGCGGCAGCGAAGGCCGCCTGACGTAAAGTCGGTTGGAGCCAGCGCAAATCCCCCCGGGTCAGCCAGGATCCCGGGTTAAGGGGCTGGAATTGTTGCGGACCCCACATGGCAGCGCGGTAACCACGCCACAAGGTATTGAGTGACCAGCGACCGGAGCCCCGCCACCAGCGGGTGGGGACAGCCGGGGCGTTGGTCAGTCCCCAGGTACGGTAGCCGGCCAAAAGAAGCAAGGCATAGACCCAGGCGCTCCATTGGACGGACAAAATAGCGGCCTGAGGATTCCAGCATTGTTTGTTGCCCAGACCGAAATTGGATTTGAGTTCGCGATGAGCTACCTCCACTTCCCAGCGCTGCCAGGCCCAGAACAACAGGACGGCCGGTTGCCGAGGCAGCGCCCACTGACCGGCTTCATTGCGGACAGCATTGACCAGGAAGGGCAGCGGCTGTCGCCGGGTGTGCTTGTTGCCCTTGCCCCGAACAACGATGAGGAAAAGCGGGCAGTGGGGCGCTCCTTTACGTAGAAATGGACCGGCTACCTTGACCTGCAAATGGCGAGGTCGGCTCCGCACCATCAGCACCAGCTTCTGCCACCCTGCCGGCTGCCGCCAGTAGTCAGCCGGTGTCGGGGCTCGCTCGCCATAGCGGCGATTCTTGCGCGCCGCCGGGTCGGGCAGGTGCCATAAGACTCGGTTCTTGGCGCTGCGCGCCAGCAGGATGACCCCGTCCGGCAAGTGTTGCCACAGATTCAACGTATCGTAATGACCATCAGCGACCATCAATACTTGTTGCTCGGCCCGTCCCAACGCGCTCAGCTGCTGTTTGAGCCACAGCAGAAAAGCCACAGCCGCTTCCCACTCCTTACACGGGTCGGTGGCTTGCGGCTGGGACTTCTCTGTAAAGGCCGGCAGCCAACGCAGAGGCAGCGCCCGACTGTAACCATTTTCGGCCGGCATTAGCCAACTACCATTGAACCAACGCTGGGCAATGTGGATGCCCCGTTTGAAGACCGGCGATTGCGGATTGTGCAGCCAGTGGGCTCCTTCCATCTTGCGACTGCTACGCCGGGTTTGGGTGCCGTCCCCGGCCACTACGTACAGCGCTTCCGGCGCCACATGCTTGATGGTTTCGGCCACCATCACCGCGCACGCCTCGTCGTAGGGAAAACGACCGTGACTGAACAGCCGATACCAACCGCTCCAGTCTACTTGCGTCAGGCCGATACCCATTAACAGTTGGGTGATCGTATGCCGGGCAAAGACGACCAACTCGGCTACGACCAGCAGCGCTATGCGCTGAAACACCCGCTCCTGACGGAACAAATGCCTGTGCGCCTGCAACAAGTTGACCAGTTGATTGAGAAGTTCTTGGTTTTGAGGGATAGTTGTCATCGGGAGGTGCCTCGCTTTTTTGTTTCGTTTTGGACAAAACAACATTAATCGAGTGCGCCTCCTTTTTCAAGAAAGGCCAAAGTCTAGGAAAGGCCTCGGTAATTCTAAAGATTACCGAGGCCTTTTTCTATAGGTTAAGGATGCCGATTACTCAGCAGTTTCGTTCGTTCGGCGCGCTCGAACCGGTAACATTTGCGTTGTCCCGTTCCCGGTATCAAGACCGAGAACGTTGATGATATCCGCTCCGGACGGGATGACGTATTTGGTGCTGCTACCACCCAGAACCTTCTCGATTACTTCGAAGCGGCGCAGATCCTTGGCACGATCAGTAAAGTTCTTTTCGGCCGCCTGAGCCACCACTTCAATCGATTTAGCCTCGGCGTCGGCGCGCAGCAAGCGGGCCTGAGCCTCGCCTTCAGCTCGCAGGATGGCCGCCTCGCGCAAGCCCTGCGCCTCCAGAATGTTAGCCCGCTTCTCGCGTTCAGCCTTCATCTGCTTGCTCATGGCGTTAGTGATGTCCTGCGGCGGGTCGATCTTCTGCAACTCGACC
>JBAQWV010000119.1:0-25133 GCA_049299095.1 Anaerolineae bacterium
ATGTCATGGGAAGGTGATCTCCTTTGGCAAATTAGTTGGTTAGTGTCCTGCTAATAATACCAAAGAATCACCTTCCTGTCTTATTCAATTGTAAAGGTACAAAGGTTCACCACTGAACCATGCCGAAGATTCGAACTTGACGGCGTCTTCGTCGGTGAAGGGGCCGGTCATGGTGACGACCTTGCCCTTATATTCACCGCCGTAGGCTGCGGCCAGCTCGGTCAGGCCCTTGGCCCCTGCACCCTCTGCGCTCGCACCCACGGACATCGGGGCATCAGCAGCAGGCTCTTCCGCTGCCGGTGCGGCGGTGGGTTGTTCAGCCGCAGGAGCCGTAGTAGGCTGCTCGGCAACGGGTGCGGTGGTGGGCTGGGCCGCGCCACCGCCACAGGCAGCCAGAATCATGCTGACTGCCATCACGACGGTGAGAAGGACTAACAAACGTCGCTTCATCATGGGTAGGGTTCTCCTCCTGAAAGTGAAGATACTGATCGAAATGAATGGCTTGCGCCAGCTCATTTACACGGTTTTGGTGAAAACAGAGCTTGGCAAGCAGGCACTCGCCAACTTTCTGTTTTCTTTCCACACTGGGTGAGATATAAAAATCCTGGACTTGACGACCACTCCTTTCACTCAGATAGCTGAAGGGCCTGCTTTTGGCAGCAAGGTCAGGACAGCTAGCGCACAGGGGGCGCTGTGGTATGGCGTATTATCAGATCAACGGCCAGCTCCTCGCGGGGAGGCTCGCCGGGGATCGTCTCAAGGGTTTGTAACAGCATCTGGATACCATTGCGTCCAGAGGCAAACAGCGGCTGGCGGATTGTCGTTAGGTTGATATATTCTGCAACCTCGATGTCGTCGAAGCCGATGATAGACAAATCTTCGGGAATACGTATGCCAAGCTCGCGGGCCGCCTGCATAACACCAAGCGCCTGCGTATCGCTGGCTGCAAAGATCGCAGTGGGAGGGGTGGGCGCTTTCAGCAGTTGCCAAGCCAAATGTTTGGCTGTTTCCTGGTTGTGCTCACCATTCTTCACATATGCTGGTGTTAAACTCAAGCCGTAGTCAGCTAGGGCGCGCTCCATGCCATACAAGCGATCGCGGCTGGAGGTAAAATTGAACGCCATGTGCAGCGGATCACCTACGAACCCGATCTGCCGATGGCCTAACTCCAGCAGATGGTTAGTTGCCAGATAGCCACCATACACGTTATCAATCACGATGCGCGGCACAGCGGGGTGTTCCGTGTCTATCAACACAACGGGCGTCTGCGTGCTCTGCCAGCGGGCAATATCGTCGTTATCAGGCGTCAACGAGATGACCAGCAGACCATCCACGCGTCCGGCGGTGGCGCGAAGAACATCATCGCGACGAGTCGGCGTTTCTACGTTGTAAACAATCAGATCATAGGGACTGGCTGCCAGGACGGCCTCAATGCCGCGCAGGCGTTCGACGACCGATGGACGGGTGAAGTAAACGGCAATGACACCGATGGAGAGGGTTTTGCGCCGGGACAGGCGTTGTGCGAGGGGGCTGGGGTGAAAATCGAGGGTTTCTATAACGTCGAGAACGCGTTGCCGCGTTTCAGCCCGGACGCGTGTACTCTGGTTCAGCACTCGCGACACAGTACCTACGCCAACATTAGCTTGCTTGGCAACATCATAGATCGTGACCGGCACTGGTATGTTCTCCATCGAACAGGAAAGCGGCTTCCTTTATTGGAACCGGTTCCATTCTACCATTGACATCTGAAATTGTCAATCATTTGTTCACGTTTTCGGTTCGCATCTGAGGATGTGAACTCCTTCGATGCAAAGTGCTCAGGCAGAGACCAACCAAATCTTATACCCAACCGTTCAACCATCGCTGTCTGATCATACAAAGCCCCTGCGGGGCCGGGCCGTGGGCTGAGCTTGTCGAAGCCTGGTGGGCAGCGGCTGTGTGTTTTCAGCCGCAGACTGGAAGTCTCTGGCTGACGCTGCGACGAGTCACGATCACCAAATTATTTTCCTGTCGGAATTGCGCAGTTCATAATAGGAGTGTCATTCCGAGGCCCACTAGCGCCGAGGAATCCCTTGTGAATGCACAGAAACGCGGATTTCTCGGCGTTTTACCCCTCGAAATGACATCCACTGCGTAAGTCCTATCTTAATTTGCAGAAATCCGTCGGTTGATTTTCCGACAGAAAACCCGTTAAAGCTGGTTTGGCTACCTGCTCTAACGGGTTTTTTTACATCTTCCACGCGCGTCATGCGTCCGCGCGTGAAAAGCATAGCTACTACCATTGTGGAATACGTTAGTTTCCGCGTTGCTACCCCCTACACTCCCAACGTCTCCTCTGGCGCGTCCAGGGCCACCTGCACTCGCTCGAAGAAGCGTCCGACGTGCAGCCCGTCCATCAGCGCATGATGTACCTGTACTGACACCGGCATGGTTAGCGCACCTTGGTTCTCGCTGATCTTGCCCCAGGTAAAGCGCGGTACGGAATCCACCGGTCGCAGATGGATCGGATGCGAGAGGCTGGTGAACGAGACCCAGGGAATGCTGGACATGAAATAAATATCTTCGCGGCCATCGTCAGACAAGCTCGGCGCGCGGCGGCTACGCTCAATCGCTTGCGCAGCATTCGCAGCGAAGTCGCCAAACCGTGTATGATAGGACATCGTGCAGAAGGAGAAGAGATCGTTCGCGGCCGGGATCGTCATCGAAGGGTCAATGACTGCGTACTCGACCACCTGCTGCCCGTGGATGCGCTGACGGAAACCAGGGATGCTGTTGGCTGCACTCGCCAGCACATAAACAATCGCCAGGGTCAGCGGTGCGCGCACGCGCTTAATCGTGGCATGCAGCGCGGTCACATCCACAGTGGCGCACAGGTTGAAGTGCGGATAATCCAGCGCGTTGAAAAAGGCAAACAGTTCATGCCGTGGCCAGGTCGCCATGTCAATGGCTTGTACGGGGTAAACGGATGTCATATGCGGGTGGGTAGAAGGGCATTCAAGGCAGTGGCAAGCTGAGCCGCGGGGCCATGAATACGCTGTACCGCGCAGCCGGCGTTGCGCAGCAGAGTTTCAGTCTCGGCGCTGACATCGGTTTCGTCACCGATGATGATGACCTCACGCGCCCGCTGGGCTTCTGTGGTGTGGAAGCCAAAGGTTGGCAGCCCAGCCAGCAAGGCAGGCCGCGCCAGTTCCAAATAAATCGCCGTGCGCGGGGATGTGTGCTCCCCGAACAGCCAGTACTGCGCCAGCAACTTGTCGTCTGCAGGTGGCGGTGTCGGCTGCGCGTCAGACACGATCTCGGCCAGCGCGACTGCTGCAACCGGTTCCACCAGCAGCGGTTCCCACAACGCGTCTTCTTCGAGCATCGCGCCTTCGACAGCGAGTTCGATGTCAGGCTCAGTCAGCAGCGGTTCCCACAACGATTCGTCGTGTACAACAGCTTCGACAGCGGCGTCAGCTCGTATATCTTCCGATGCGTCGGTAGGCAGCACTGCTTCCCACAATGGTTCGTCGTGTGCGGCAGCTTCAGCGGAGCTTTCTGATAGCGCATTTTGCGCCACTGTTTCGGGCAGCACGACCTCCCAAGGCAGTTCGATGAGATCCGTCTCATCAGCCAGCGGCGGCTGCCATTGCATCATATCCTCGTTATATACGCTTGGCTCCACGTCCTCTGTCACCAAACGGGTATTCTGCACGGCTATGGTGGTTTCCTGCTCGTCGCTGGGCGCGCCGCTCATCCAGATCAACAGTCGCTTCAGCACATTGTTTGTGTTGCTCATAAGCGCAGTGCCTCCGCCAACAGAAATGGATCGCCGGATAACTGCTCTACACGGCAACCGGCGGCCAGCAAGGTGGCCCGTTGATCCGCAGTGAACGCATCGCCCACCAGTGTGACGGTGGTCGCATGCTGGGCCTCGTCCAGGTTCGCGCCCACCAACAGGCCGTGAGAACGAACATAGGGCAGCACCATACCCAACAGGGCCGCACCTTGGGCGGTGCGCTCTAGCAACCAGTAGTGCGTCAGTGGTTTACCGGGCGACGATGTTGCTGTGAAATCGGTGTCAATCACTTCGGGCCGTGTAACGGTTTGCTCCGGCAGCTCGACAACAATGCCACTAGCGGTTGGTGTCTCTAGCGGGGCGGGTTCAGCCGTAGCAGAGGACAACGGGAGCGACACCTCTGCACGGGACGCCGTCGGCTCGGCGCGCAGCGCGTCCACAATTGGCAACTGGCCATGCAAGCCAAAAGGTGCGTCCCAGGCTGACGTGAACCAGGCATGTTCTTGTGAAGTCGCTTCCCAATCTCCCAGCGGCCGCCCAGCCAACTGGGTGGCGCATAGGGCAAAATACCAGGCTGGTGCTTCTTGTTGCAAGTGACGTATCAACGCCAGATGATGCTCGCTCTGCGCGGCAGGCGTCACGCGCTGGTAGCGCGGATCCATGTCATCCCCCACGCACGCGCCCGCGGCGGTCGAAATAACGGGCACGTCAAAGCCGAAAGCGGCGCGTAGCTGCTCGCCCGCCGCCAAATAGCCATTGAAGCAAGCAGGATCATCCTGTACGGCGAGGCCGGGCTGCTGCTGCGCCTGGCGCAGGGCATTGATCTCCTCCAGTGAGCGACCACTCCACATCCAGGCGTTCTGGACCCCGCCCGCTGCCTGATAGTCTGCTGTTGTTAATCTGGCTCCCTGCTGCGCCACGGCGTCGTTGGGATAGTTCCACGGGCGATTGCTGCTGCGGTTGTGCAGTGCCACCCATGCCCCACGCTCGAACAGATCAACCCGCCCGCGCGTGGCTACCAACGTAGCCAGATTGGCTGCTGTCGCGTGGTACAGGGCTGGGAGAGCCGGCAGCCCGCCGTGCTGTAAAATACTCTCAGCATCGGCAATGAACGCATCCACAACCCGTTCAGCCCAGTCGGTGGGGCGCTGGCTGTGCAGCCAGGTGGCCGCACGGTCTGGCTCGCTGTTGCTTTCAAAATACACTACGCCGCTGTCTACATACCGGCGAATCGTGGCAAGCTCGGCGGTCGAAAGGCGTCGCGGATTGAGTCGCTCGTTGTGGATGCCGACGATGGGAAATATCCCCGCGGCCAGCAGTTTGCGGCTGAGGGATAGCCCGCTGCCGCGGCCGTTGTCCAGTAATTTGACCCACTTGATTTGTAACGCTTGAAGCTGATCAATCCAATATTCGGCGGAGGGATGGATGCGGTCATGAAAGCTCTGGGTTGACCAGACGACCCCGCGTCCATTGTCCCCGTGAGGGCGAGGGAAGTGGTTCATGCTCATGGCCGCGAGTCTATCACAAGATCAAGGCTCGGTCAAACAACAACAAAAGCTGTGCGGGCCGGGCGCGGCGATTGACGAAAATGATCTTTTGCGCCACAATGCGCATACCACGCAGTACCATTTACCCGGCAAAGGAGCAGGTATGACATCTCCGTTACGTCCCGTTCTGATTACCCTTTCCAAAAGTCCCAAGATGCAGGATATGATCGTTGGCGTCCCGATCACGCGGCGTATGGCGCGGCGTTTTATTGCCGGGGAGACCCTGGCTGATGCCATTGCGGCCATTCGCGCCACCAATGCCAGCGGCATGGCCGCCACGCTGGATTATTTGGGTGAACACGTCAACAACGAGGCGGAGGCGAGCATCAACGCCGATGAGTACATTCGCGCCCTGCAAGCCATTCAGGAAGCAGATGTGGATGCCAATATCTCGATCAAACTGACGGCGATGGGGCTGGCGATTGACGACGATTTCTGCTATCGCAATGTACGGCGTATTGTTGAAGCGGCCGCGCAACGCAACAACTTTGTGCGCATTGACATGGAGGATTCGCCCGTCACCAGTCGCACGCTGGCGATCTACCAACGGCTGCGCGCAGACTTTCCCAACGTCGGCGTGGTAGTGCAGGCCTATCTGCGCCGCACCGAGGAAGATATTCGTTCGCTGATGGCAGCGGGCATGGCGCATCTGCGGCTGTGCAAGGGGGCCTACGACGAACCGGCGACTGTCGCCTTTCGCGACAAGCCGGACGTAGACGCCAACATGGTGCATCTGGCAAAGCTGATGCTGGACAGCCAGCCGCAGTACCCCAGCACGTATTTGGCGCTGGCTAGCCATGATCACACGATTATCAACGAAGTGAAGGCCTATACCAGCGCCCACAACATTGACAACAGCCGCTTTGAATTTCAGATGCTCTACGGGATTCGCCGCGATTTACAACAGGAGCTGGCCGATCAGGGCTACCGGATGCGCGTATACATCCCCTACGGCACGAGCTGGTACCCCTATTTCATGCGCCGACTGGCGGAGCGTCCGGCTAATCTGCTTTTCTTTGCCCGCGCGCTGGTGGGTAATTAGGAGGAAGGAATGCCACAAGCAGCAGATGACAACGCGCCGCACCTGGCGCCGGAGGACGCGTCCGACAGCGAGCTGAACGAACTGGTCGCGCAGTTGGGGCTGTCAACGCACGAAGCGGCCACCGCATGGAACGAGGTGCTGGCGGGGCTGGAGCAGCAGGAAACTGCGGGTGAGACAGCCAGGGCAGATTTCACCGCTGGCGAGCGTTTTAGTCTCGGTGAGTTGGTGGATTTGTTCGACGGCGGCGAAAAGCCCGATCTGGGTGAGTTGGCCAAGGACGAACTGACCAAGGCCGTCGCCAAGAAACTCGGCATTGATCCCGCGCAGGCGGGTGCAGTGGTGGACATGATCTTGAAGGCGCTGAACAAACCCGGCACCAAGCGTCGTCGCAAGACAGCCACCAAGCCGAAGCCCAAGCCGAGAAAGAAACCAAAGACGGCCAGCTCGAGCACAGCGGCTAAGCCAAAACCCAAGCCGAAGCCAGCTACCAGCGCGGCGGCCAAGCCAAAACCCAAGCCGAAGAAGACAGCCAGTTCGACTTCAACCACCAAGCCGAAGCCGAAACCGAAGAAAACCACGAGTTCCACAGCCAGCAAGCCCAAGCCGGCAGCCAGGCCGCGCAAGCGCACAGCGACCCGCAGCGGCGAAAGTGTTGAGGCGTAGCCAGTAAGGGATAAAGAGGCAAGAGAAAAGAGACCCGGTCTCGCAACCAAACGGGTCATGAGTTGCTTCCGATCTGCCCATGACGGTAACACCCACCCCTTTTCCTGAAGTCAACGAACTGCTGCGCCTGCTTCACGCGCGCATGAACGCGGTGCTGGGCGCGCGCCTGCTGGCACTGTATCTGGATGGCTCGCTGGCGCGCGGTGGTTTCGACGCGGCCAGCGACATTGATTTCGTCGCGGTGGTGCCCTCGCAGTTAGACGACACCACCTTTGCCGCCCTGCAGCAAATGCACGCGGCTATCGGCCAGCTCGATCACCGTCTGGCGCGCGATATCGAAGGGTTTTATGTGCCACTGGCCGGGCTGCGCCGTTACGATCCCGCCAACAGCCTTTTTGCCAACCTTGAACGCGGCGCAACGGAATGCCTGAAATGGGAACAGACCGGCCAGGCGTGGATCGTGCATCGCTACATCCTGCGTGAATACGGCCTTGTACTGGCCGGCCCCCCGCCAGCCTCGCTAATTGATGCCATTCCCCCTTCGCAACTGCAAAGTACGATGCGCACCGCGCTACAGGAATGGAGCGACTACGTGCTGGCTGCGCCGCATTTGTTGACACAGCCCGGCTACCAGTCCTACGCGGTGTTGACCCTCTGCCGCATGGTGTACACGCTGCAACATGCCGACATTCTCCCCAAAGCGCAGGCCGCGGCCTGGGGAATGACGTACTTTCCCGCGCGCTGGCAGCCGCTGATCAGTCAGGCGCTGCACGAACGATCGCATCTGCGCGCCCCTACGCCGCGACAAACAGCCGAGACGGTGGCGTTGGTGGACTATGTAAGGGGACTAAAAGAGCACGAAGAGAGCTAAAAAATACTACCTACTGCGTATTTCTTTGATACGCAGTAGGTAGTCCCTGCTCGCACGTACTCTTTACGCATCATTCTCCCGGCAGCACGTAGATCGCTTCGGCTAGCAGGTGGACGCCTACCTGTGTATCGGGGGGATAGACCACAACGTGCCGCGGATCACTCTCCACTGCGACCAGCGATTGCCCGGCTACTTCCACAACGTATTCGACCTGGCTGCCGAGGTAAGTGGAGCGACGCACCACGCCGCTAAACTGACCGGCGGTCGGTGTCAGGTGAATGGCGTCGGGGCGCACCACCAATGTAACCGTGTGCCCTGAACGGAGCGGTGCATCCGGTTGTGCGACGGCCAGCACGCCTTGCAATGCCTCCACATCAAGCTGATCAGCGGTGGCGCTGGCTACGCGGCCCGGCACAAAGTTGGTGCGGCCAATGAAGTTGGCCACAAATGCTGTTTTGGGCTTGCGATAGATGTTCTGGGGGGTGTCAATCTGCTCGACGCGGCCCTTGTTCATCACCACCACGCGGTCAGACAGGCTCATCGCCTCGATTTGGTCGTGCGTGACATACACGCTGGTGATGCCGAGGCGTTGCTGAATCTCGCGGATTTCTGTGCGCATCTGCTCGCGCAGCTTGGCGTCCAGGTTGCTGAGCGGCTCGTCCATCAACAGGACTTTGGGCTCCATCACCAGGGCACGCGCCAGAGCAACACGCTGCTGCTGGCCGCCGGAAAGTTGGTTGGGCGCGCGGTTTTCCAGTCCGCCCAGTTCGGTCAGTTCGAGTACGCGCGCCACTCGACGCTTGATCTCGTCACCGTTCAGCTTGCGGATCTTCAGGCCATAGGCGATGTTTTCAAAGACGCTCAGGTGCGGAAAGATCGCGTAACTTTGAAACACCATCGCCATGTCGCGACGGTTGGGAGGCAGTTCGTTGATTACCTGCCCATCAAGCACGATATTGCCCTGGCTGGGGAATTCAAAACCGGCAATCAGGCGCAGCGTGGTGGTTTTGCCGCAGCCGGATGGCCCCAGCAGCGTGACAAATTCGCCCTTGGTAATCGAAACGTTGACATCGTGAACCGCGGTCACTTCGCCGCTGCCGCCGCGCGGGGGATAAATTTTATAGATATTTTCCAGTCGTAAGTACATGATGTTCCGTGTATGATGCTCGCTGGCAGCAAGCCAGCCCTAAGGTCGCGGGATCAACCCACGCCGGAAGACAGGTCAACGCCATTCTGCGAGGCGAAGGCGCGGCCCACGATCCAATACATCAGCCCGATGGCAGCTAATACGATAAAGATCAGGATCATAGAATAGGCCGCGGCGGTGCTCATGCTGGCCTGTTCCACTTCGCTCAGGATCCAGACGGTCAGAATCGGCCACTTGGCGGTGGTCAGGAAGATGATGGCCGAAAGGCTGGTCATGTGGCGGGCAAACGCAAAGATCAAGCCCGCCAGCAAAGCCGGTGCAATCAGCGGCAGCGTCACCCGACGGAAAGTCACCTGCGCATCGCCGCCCAAACTGGTGGAGGCTTCCTCGATAGAGGGGTCAATCTGTTGCAGTGAGGCGATGCCCGCGCGCACGCTGGCGGGCAGGCTGCGCACCGCGTAGGCCGCGATCACGATGTACGGCGTGCCGACCAGTGCCAGCGGCGCTTCGGCAAAGACGAGGCCCGCGCTGAGCGCAATGAACGCGCCAAGCAGCCAGGGGCGGGCGCGTCCGGTCAAACGGCCCATGACCAGGATGCCGATCACCAGGGCGGTCAGGCCCAGCACCGATGGCGGCATCTGTGTAAATACTTTGATCCAGTCGCCCAGGCCGACGACGATGCGGCTGAGTTGCAGATTGCTGATGCCGCGGCCCCAGACGGCCAGCGGCGTGGTCAAGCTGGGGGTGAGGGTATCCACCAGCAGGTACAGGCCGATGGCAGCTGTCGCCAGACTGACCGACTTGCGGTAGCGGCCTGCTGTCAACCAAAGCGCCACGGCCAGCAACAGAAAGCCGGCGGCCATAATCCAGCGCCACAGCATTGGCCCGGCCCAGATATTGAGCGTGGTCGCCAGGGCATAACCAACCGCGGTGCTGACCAGCGCCAGCAATAGATTACGCCAGCCTGTGCGCCGCGCGCCCGCGGCTTGCTCCGGTTCCTCTACCAACGTGCCCTGCTGGCTCATCATGTAGAAGACGAAGAAGAGATAGATCAGCGCCACCAGCAGCAGCGGGGCTTTGATGAAGGCCAGGATATAGCCGATGCCCAGGATCGTGCCGGGCACGGCCCCGCCCAAATTGGAGGTGAAGTCGAGCGCCTCTTTGCCGGAGAATTTTTTGCGCACCACCAGATAGGCGATGATCATGCCTGCCAGCCCGGCAATGGGGGTAGCGACTGCCGAGAGGAAGGTGGTGTCGAGAATGGCATCCAGCCCGCGCGTGAAGGCTGCTTGATAATGTTCCAGGGTCAGGGTGTAGTTGATGCCCCACAGCTTGGTGATCGAGCCGAGTGCGATGGACAGATAGAGCAGCAGGATCAATGCCAGCGTCAACGCGGTGATAATCACCATCGGCCAGCGGATGTACGGTTCTTTAACGCGGATTTGGCCGCCGGTGGGTTTGCCGGTAACAGCGACATAGGAACGCTTGTTCACCCAGTAGCGTTGCAACAAGAACACAGTGAGGGTTGGGATTAGCAGCACCACCGATAACGCTGCGCCCTTGAGCTGATCATATTGGCCGTTGACCGCCAGATAAATTTCCGCGGAGAGCACGGTGCGGTTGCCGGTGATCAGCAGCGGGTTGCCCAGGTCAGCCAACGATTCAACGAAGAGCAGCAGGAACGATCCGGCAATGCCCGGCGCCAGCAGTGGCAGCGTGACCGTGCGGAAGATGTGCCATTTGCTGGCCCCCAGGCTGAGCGCGGCCTCTTCCATTGAAGGTTCCAGCCGCTCCAGCATACCGCGAATAATCAGATAGGCCACCGGAAAGAAGGTGATGATCTGGACGAAGACCAGGCCATCCAGCCCGTAGATGTCGTTGCTGTTGGGGCCAGGCACAATGCCCAGCAGTGTGCGCGTAATCAAACCCGACCGGCCAAAGAGCAGGATGGTGGCGATAGCAATGGCAAAGGGCGGGGAAATAGTGGGAACCAGCGTCAGCGCGTGGGTTAGTCGGGGAAAGGGCATGTTGCAGCGCACCAGTGCATAGGCAAAGATAAAGCCCAGCAGCGTGCCCCCCACCGCGCTGCTCACTCCCATAATCAGAGTGTCGCGCAACACCCGCCATTGATAAGGCGCGTAATATGGGTCAACGTATTGCTTGAAATATTGCAGATTGAGCTGGCCGCTTTGTGGGTCAAAGAAGCCCTGAACGACCACGCGCAGCAGTGGGTAAAGGATGAACGTGATCACAAACGCGCCAATCGTCAACAACCCGATTGCCAGAATAGGGTCCTGACCGATCAGGCGGAACTCCTGAGCGCGGCGGCGCAGCGAAGTAGCAAGGCCGGGTCGGGGCGAAGAAAAAGAAGGTGTTGTCATGGCGGATTAGCAAGCGATGAACAGTGTGATCCACTCGGCGAGATGCCGGGCGTCAGCATGGCTCGGTCAGGTGGGCGCGCTCGCGAGCAGATACGCCGCTGGCGAACGGTAAAAAAAAGTGGTTGGCAATCTCAGCCAGACTGCCAACCACCCGTGAATAAGGTTATTCCTTCAATGAATCAGCGCCTGCAATTTCGTTGGTGAACTTGTCAACGATTTCCTTCTTGTGCTCGCCGCACCACTGGAAGTCATAATCAATCAGATTAACATCCAGCAACTCCGGCTTGGAAGCTGCCGCGCCTTTGACTGTCGGGGCCTGGAAGGCGTTGTACTTGGGGCCGAGTTCCTGCGTGGTTGGTTCTAGTGCCCAGTCGAACCATAGTTTGGCGTTGTCGAGATTCTTGGCGCCCTTGATGATACCCATACCACCGATCTCATAGCCAGTACCTTCCGCCGGGAAGGTGAGGGTGAGCGGCGACCCTTTTTCGATCTCGGCCACAATGTCGTGGGAGAAGAGGATGCCTACTGCGGCTTCACCCTGACCCACAAACTTGCCGGGTGCTGCGCCGCTCTTGGTGTATTGCAGCACGTTGCCCGCGAAGTCACCGATCCACTGCCAGCCCGCTTCATCGCCCAGCATTTGCAGCCGAGTACACATCGTGGTGTAAGAGGTTCCGGAGCTGGAGGGATGTGCGATCAGGATTTGGCCCTTCATCTCCGGTTTCAGCAGATCATCCCAGGATGTGGGAGGCGTAATGCCGGAGTTGTTGTTGGTGGCAAAACCCAGCGAGCCTACGTAAATGCCAACCCAGTAATGCTCAGGGTCAGCCATTTTCGCCGGGTTGAGGATATTGGCATAGTTGGGTGAATCGTACTTTTCCAGCAAGCCCTCGCCCTTGGCAGCAATAAAGCTGTCCGCCGGGCCGCCCCACCAGATATCGAACTGGGGGTTGTCCTTTTCGTTGCGCAGGCGGGTCAGCGACTCACCACTAGACATGCGTACAAAGTTGACGGTGATGGTGGGATGAGCCTTCTCGAACTCGGTCTTCATGCCTTCGCACCATTCCACTTGTGGCGTGCAAAGTACATTCAGCTCAGTGCTGGCTGGCGCTTGCTGAGCCGCGGGAGCCTGACACGCAGCAACCAGGGCAAGCGCGCCGAACAGAACCATGAGCATGACAAGGTTTCGACGGGAAATCATAGACGCTCCTCCTTGAGCAACATAAGAAGATGAGAATGACGCAGAATGAGGCATTGGTATCTGCGTTAGACATCGGGGGCTGGCAACAGATGCCAACTATGCACCGGATTATACAAGCAGCTAATCCGATTGTGCAAGAAATAAGACACTTGTTAGCTGTTTGGACACAAAAATAATCAGCCGCTCACGACGAGCGGCTGATTATTCAGGAGGAGAAATTTTGCTAAAGGAACGGAGGGCTAATGCAAAGCCGAATTAGATGCGGGTTACGATGCTGCTGAGCGTCACTGTGGTGTACAACTGGCCGCCGGAGTAGGCACCGCCGCTGTACAGGCCGTTCACCGCACTGCCGGTCGAGCTGCCACCCAGGTAAATGCTGATCGTATCGCCCACCTGCAAGGCCGCTGAGGAGAAGGCCAACGTCTCGAAAGCCTTGCTGGGGGCAAAGGTGAAGATTTCTTCACCGGCGCTGTTTTGTACATGCACCAGCGTGCCAGCCGGCACTGCGCCGTTGAAGAACACCATCACCGAGGGCTGCGTAGACACCTGGCCCGGTGCCTGCGCCATACCAGAGCTGCCAGCGGCGACAATCGTGCCACCACTCGCCCGGAAGATGCCATCGTAGTCAATCGCACCGTTCATCTGAGCCGTCGGACCATTCACCGTCACTGTGCCGCCGGTCATTTCGATTGCACCGTTCACATCCAGGCCATCGCCGCCTGCCGTCACTGACACCATGCCGCCGTTGAGGTACAGATAATTTGAGCCGGTATAGGTGGTCGCTTCCTGACCGCCCATGCCGCCAGGGCGCTGACCTCGCGGGCGTCCACCACCCATGCCGCCGCCAGCTTCGCCCGTTGCCGCTACCACATTGATGCCATCGTCGCTGGAGTTGGTCACGATGGTACCGTCGTTGATCGTAATCACCGCGCTCTCGATGGCTTCGTAGGATTGAGCAATGGTCACATCGCCGTTGTTAATGGTGACGGTGGCATCGCCGTGGATACCGTCGTCGCCGCTCGCGATGACGAAGGAACCGCCGTTGATCGTCACATCCGCATTGGAGTGGATCGCATCGTCCGCGCTGGTGATCTGGAAGGAGCCGCCGTCAATCGTGACGTGGACCGTGCCCTTGATCCCCTTGGCCGAGGTCGCATCACCGCCGCCGGTATTGAGTGTAAACTCGCCACCTGAGATCAGCACATCGGTCTGCGCCTGAATAGCGTCGCCGTTGGTGGTAATGGTCAGCACGCCGCCTTCCACCGCCACATAGCCTTTGGCCGGGTCTTCCTCGTCGTCCGATTTAAGACCATCGCCCTGCGCGTTGACCGTCAGCGTGCCGCCGCGCACCAGCAGATAATCCTTGCCGCGGATGCCGTCATCCGCCGCAGTGACCGTGACGTTACCGCTGACGATCACCAACCCGTCCTTGCTGGCGATGCCATCGTTGTAGTTACCTTCCACCACAAGCGATCCCTCGCCATTAATGATCAGATCGGTTTTGCTGAAAATCGCCGCGTTCGGCTCGTCGGTGGTCGCGTCCGGGTAGACGTAGCTGGCCGCATCGCTCACGCGGTTTTCCGTGCCCGCCGCCAGCGTAATCGCCACTTCTTCCGCGTTGATGACGTTAATCGGCGCGCTGGTGCTGCTGGCCAGGGTCACGCCATTCAGGACAAGAACGACCGGCTCGGCATCAGCGGTGTCCACAGCGATCTGGCCGTCGTTCAGGGTTCCGCTCAGGGTGTATTCGCCCGCTGCGGTAATCGTGGCCGTACTGCCGTTCACCTGCACGCCTGCGCCCTCTACGCTGATGGCATCGCCCGCCAGGGTGATCGTGGTCTTGCCGCTTTGTGCCGCGGCTTCATCCACCTGGTCATTGGCGTTTTTGTTTTCGGCCAGCGCCACTGGCACAGTGGTCGCGGCTGCTTCGACGGCCGGCTCCGCGGTGTTGGTGGGCGCAGCCGTGGCCGTGGCAGTGCTCACCTCCACAGTGGCCGCGGCCTCAGTCGCGGTAGCGGCCGGGGCCGCGTTGCTGGCTGTCGTTGTTTGTGTCGTGGCGTTACCGGTGGCGCAACTGCTCAGGATCGTCAGGGCTACGAGGCCGGCCGCCAGCGTTTTGCTCAATTTTGTGTTCATAGGTTCATTACTCCGTACTACAAGCCCAGAAGGGCGAAATATGCTTGACTGTGCCCAGCATATCGCAGAAATATAAAGATATCGTGAAGGAAATACTAAGAGCCCTTTGGTTTTTGCCAAAGGGCTCCTGATCGCTCTTGCGGGTTATAGCTACTGGTTGCGGTACTGTTCCACCGCTTGCAGGTGTTCCTCGAAGGTGCGGCTGAACACATGCCTTCCGGTGCCGCCCGGCTCCGCTACAAAGTACAGATAGTCATGCTGGGCGGGGTAGAGCACAGCCAGAACACTGGACAGCCGCGGTGCGGCAATCGGCCCCGGCGGCAGGCCCTCGTTCAAATAGGTGTTATAGGGGCTGGTCACGCTGCTGTACTCTTCCAGAAAGACCGGCGACTTCCACCATTGCCCGCTGGCTGGCTGATAGCCCATCGCATATTGCACGGTGGGGTCAGCTTCCAGCCGTATGCCGTTCATCAGTCGGTTGAGATACACCCCGGCAATGATCGGGCGTTCTTCGTCCAGCACTGCCTCGCGTTCCACGATGCTGGCAACGGTCAACACCTGGTGCAGATCCATCACCGCCGTGCCTTGCGTTGCGGCGGCCTCCCAATACGCGGGCATCACGCGCGCTTCGAATTCGTCGAGCTGCCGCTTCAGCAGGTCAATCGCCCGCGCGCCGTCGCGCGGAATTTGGTACGAATCGGGGTACAAGTAGCCTTCCAGCCCCTGCCCGGCGGGCAAAAACTGCAAAAAGCTGTACTTCTGACGCTCCTCCGCGGTCAAGCTGCTCAGGTCAGCCGTCTGCGCGGCGAGACGATACGCCTCCCCATCCACGATCTGGGTGCTGCTGAGGTAATCTGCGGTTTGCTCCAGCCGCCAGCCGGGGCGCACCGTCACCGTGGTGCTGGGCGCAGTGGCGTGCAGCAGCGTGGCCGCGATCTGCGGAATCGTCATCGTGGGGTTCAGTGTGTATTCGCCTGCTTCCAGTTGGCCGCCCAGCCCGCCCGCGCGCACGTAGGCTTCAAACAGCATGGCATCGGTAATCAGGCCAGCGGTCTGTAAATCCTGGGCAATCGCCTTGCCAGTCGCTCCCGACGGCACAACAAACGTCACCGGCACGGGGTTACTGCCCGCGGGCTGGCTGAGCTGGGTGCGGTTGGCCTCCAAATAGACCGACATCGCCGAGTCCCCGGTGCAACCAGCCAGCAGCAGGCTGGTCAATGTAAGAACGAGCAAAAGCAGCGTAATAGATGATGGTTTCATGCCGGTTTCATGCAGCCGGCAGCGAGTTGGTTCAGCCATGCCACCATTATAAACGCAGCAGCAAGGACGCGAAAATAGCCCGGCGATTGTGATGACTTATGCCATTCGTAGTCCGTGTGTCATTCCGAGTCCCACCGGGGCCGGGAAATCTTCTGACGAAGGTAAAGAAGCAGAGATTTCTCATCGTTTACTCCTCGAAATGATACCAACTGCGTAAATCTTCGGTGGTGATCCAACTGCTTGAACAGTTACCTTAAATTGATACTTGTCGCTGGCCGGTATTCGTGATAAGATGTAAGCATTAATACGTGCTGGCAACGAGCCAGCTCTGGGATGCGACGAAAATACACCTGGCTTGACCGTGTCTCCAACCCAGCGCGGAAGTCTACGGCGGAACTTAGTCGAGACCGTTGGCGTGGTGGTTATGATCGAAAAGAAGTTCACTCGAACGAAACAGGGCGGCAAATGGAGACTGACCTTTGTGCTGCCTGAACTGATTTGGGCCGACAGCGTGTTTGTGGTGGGCGACTTCAACGCGTGGAATAAAACGGCGTTGCCCATGCAGCAGGATGCCAATGGCCGCTGGAAAGCATCCATCATGGTCGAGCCTGGTGAAACGCACCAGTTTCGCTATCTGTGTGACGGCGACTGGATCAACGACAACCAGGCTGATGCCTATTATGCTAATGAATACGGCGGTCACAATTCCGTCGTCTTCACCGATTCTGCGCCTGAAGCCTGACACCCGTCAGGCCGCCAGCTTTCATCACTGATCTGTATCGGCAATCGCCAGCCGAATGCCCCGCCATCCGGCCTCTAAATCTTTTGTGTTTGCCCAAAAGCTGCCTCTTCAGGTAGCTTCTTGTTTTTGAACGCTAGATTGTGAAACTTTTATCGTGGGCACTCTTAATCCCGGCATTATCACACCCGATCTCCTGCAAGCCCTCAACGACGCGGCCCGCAGCCTCCCGGTCTACAATCGTCGTGTCATCACGCCCGAACTGATGCTGCTGACCCTCCTGCGCAGCACCAACCTGCCCAGCTATGCCGTGCTGGAACGCTTCACGCGCGAGCGCGGCTTCAAGCTGGCCGATCTGGAACGCGCCGTCGAAGAGCAAGTCAAGGCGCGCGAGGGGCGCAGCGCCGACTTTGATTTCGTTGCCGCGGATGGTCGTCGCGTACCCCTGTCCGACGAACTACTGGTCGTGCTGGACGAAGGCAAGGCCATTGCGCAGTCCATGGACGAAATTTACGCAGGCACGGTGCATGTGCTGGCAGCCATGTCGCAGCGCGGTGTCAGCACCGCCGGCCTGCTGCAACGCTATGGCATGACCCCCACCGCACTGTCCGGCGTGCTAGCCGATGACGTGCTGGCGCGGCGCATCACCACGCTGGACTTGGTGGCGCTCGCCAAAGCGGGCGAACTGGACCCCACCTACGCCCGTGAGACACTGCTGCGCGAGCTGGTCAACCTGCTGTCCATGTCCGGCAGCCGCCACGTCATCTTGTTGGGCCCGACCGGCGTCGGCAAGCGTTCGCTGGTGCAAAGCCTGGCGCTGCTGGTGGCTGAGGGCAAAGGTCCGGCAGGTGTCAGCAAAGTGGTGCAGATCGGCGAAACCGCACTGCTGGACGATACCGCGGCCGCGGTGCAAGCCGGGTTGCGGCAAGCCGCGGGCGGCGTACTCTTCCTGCCCAACATCCAGCGCTTTTTCAGCGGGCGCGGCGAATTTCTGAAGGCCGCGCGCACAGTGCAAAAGGCGCTGCTGAACGGTGACGTGACTGTCGTCGGCACAGCAGTGGAAACTGACTACAACGAGCGTATGGCAGGCGATCCCGCGCTGGCCGAGCACCTGCATCTGATGCGCGTGCCGGAGCCAGACGAGAAGGAAACCGCGGCCATTCTGGGCGTGCATCGTGCCAAGCTGCAAACCGATTACACCATCACCATCGCGGACAATGCGTTGCCCGCGGCCAGCCGGCTGGCCAAGCGCTATCTGACCGCGACGCCGCTGCCTGCGTCCGCGGTGCAATTGCTGCATCGGGCCTGCGCGCTTGTGCGCATGAACCTGCAAGCGCACCATGCCGCGCAGCCCAACGACCCCGGTGACACCCTGCTCGATGCCGAGGACGTGACCCTGGCGCTCAGCCTGATGACCGGCATCCCTGCCAACAACCTCGGTGCGGATGAGCGCAGCCGCTACGCCTCGATGGTGGATCATCTGCACGAGCGCATCATCGGCCAGGAAGAGGCAGTACTGGCTGTCAGCCGCGCAGTAAAGACCGCCCGCGTCGGCCTAAAAGACCCCAACCGGCCTATCGGTTCCTTCCTCTTTCTCGGCCCCACCGGCGTCGGCAAGACCGAGCTGGCCAAGGCGCTGGCTGAATTCATGTTCGGCTCTGAGGATGCAATGGTGGTGCTGGACATGAGCGAATACCAGCAGGAGCACGCGGTCAGCCGCTTGGTGGGCGCGCCGCCCGGCTATGTCGGCTACGAAGGCGGCGGCCAGCTCACCGAGCGAGTGCGCAACAAGCCCTACACCGTGGTACTGTTCGACGAGGTCGAAAAGGCCCATCCGCGCGTGCTGGATGTGCTGCTGCAAATGATGGAAGAGGGCCGCCTGACCGATGGACAGGGCCGCGTAGTCTCCTTCGCGGAGACGGTGATCATCCTGACCAGCAACCTGGCCGCGGAGGTGCTGGAAACCAGCCAACTGGACGAGGCCACGCGCGAGCTGGCGCTGCTGAAAGTGCGCCAATTCTTCCGGCCAGAGTTTTTGAATCGCCTGGACGAAATCGTGCTTTTCCTGCCGCTCACAGCCGACGAGCTGCGTCAAATCCTCGATTTGATGCTGCGCAAGGAAGCAAAGCTACTCGATGCGCGCGGCATCCGGCTAGAGATCACCGATGCGGCCAAAGCATGGCTGCTGGCGCAGAACGATCACCCAGAATGGGGTGCGCGGCCGCTGCGCCGCATTATCCAACGATCCTTGCGCGAGCCGCTGGCCGACCTGATGTTGGTGCAGGATCCGCCAGCCGGTACAGCTATTACGGTTGCCACCAACGAGCAAGGCTTGACCTTTGACCTGCGCCACCCCTAGCGCAACTGTGTTTTTGCGGGCCGTTTTGCGACCCTGTTCGCCCGACGCTTGCGCCGAGCCTATGATTGTGCTCATGTATGCGAATTGTTTCTGTTCGGCCGGCAGCCGCGTTGGAACGTACCTTCACCGCGCTGCACTATCCCAACTATCGCCTATGGTTTATCGGCCAATTAGTGTCGCTGGCCGGTACGTGGATGCAGTCCACGGCCCAAGGCTATCTGATCTATGAGTTGACCCGCTCCGCCAGCTTCCTGGGTTATGTCGGTTTTGTCGGGGGAATTCCTTCCTGGGTTTTTACGCTGTATGGCGGGCTGATCGCCGACCGCTTTGCGCGGCGCACGATAATCCTGCTGGCCCAGTCGGCCATGATGCTCTGGGCATTTATCCTCGCTTGGCTGGTCTTCGCGCACCTGGTGCAACCGTGGCATGTGCTGGTGCTGGCGCTGCTGAACGGCGTGGCGAACGCGTTTGATGCGCCCGCCCGGCAGGCTTTTGTCGTCGAACTGGTAGATCGCAAGGACCTGACCAACGCCATCGCGCTCAATTCAACCATGTTCAACGCGGCTGCGGTAGTCGGCCCGGCCATTGCCGGCGCAGTCTATGCCCTGTTCGGCCCGGCCTGGTGCTTTATGGTGAACGGCCTGTCGTATCTGGCTGTGATTGCGGCCCTGCTACAAATGCAGCTTCAGCCGGTGGAAGTGGCACCGCGCAGCGGTTCGATGTTGGCTGCGGTACGGCAAGGGCTGGGCTTTGTGGCACACGACAGCGTGACCCGCATTTTGACTGTGAACATGGCGATCCTCAGCTTGTTTGGTGTCAGCATCGTCACTCTGTTCCCTGCCTGGGCAGTGGACGTGCTGCATGGCGATGTGCGCACCAACGGCTTGCTGCTGGGCGCGCGCGGCCTCGGCGCGATGAGTGGTGCGCTGCTGCTGGCCTCGCTGGGGCGCACATCCGCGCGCGGGCGCTGGTGGACTATTGGTAGCTTCGTGATGCCGGTGGCGATGGTGTTGTTTGCGTTGGCGCGTTGGCTGCCGCTGTCGCTGCTCTTGCTGGTCGTTGTGGGGTGGGGGTTTATGGTGATCGCCAACAGCTCAAACGCGCTGGTGCAGACGCGCGTGCCCGACGCGCTGCGCGGCCGCGTGATGAGCGTGTACACGTTGACCTTCTTCGGTGGTATGCCGCTAGGGTCACTGCTGGCCGGCCAGTTGGCCGACCGGATAGGCGAGCCTGGCGTGGTGCTGATGAACGCCGGGGTGGTGTTCCTGGCCGCGGTCGTCGTCTGGCTGATGCTTCCCTCCATTCGCCGGTTGGAGTGACCGCTTGCTGTGTTTTTGCTATCTGGCTGCCGGCAATTTGGTGCATGAGGGGGAGAGCTTGAAAGTGACGCCCTGTTCGCACTCGGAGATGCGATCCCGGGCAAAAATCAACCAGATTTCAGGCCCTACCGTCGAGGTTTGATACATGAGGCTTTTTGTGTTATGCTGAATGACACATTAAGCAACTCCTGTTTCCTCCCTTTTTAAAATAATCTCTTTGGAAGGATGATACTATGTTTGGTAAGAAGAATGACAGTGTCAGCGAAAAAGATGTTCTGGCTGCTTTGAGCACGGTGCAGGAACCGGAACTGCACAACGATCTGGTCAGTTTACACATGATCCGCGATATCCATATCAACGGCAATCAGGTGGCGTTCACCATCGTGCTGACCACGCCGGCCTGCCCGCTGCGCGGTCAGATGGAACGCGAGGCCCAGGCTGCTGTGCTGGCGCTGCCGGGTGTTGAACAGGTGGCGGTCAAGTTCGATGCCAACGTGCGCGGCGATGCCCGCATCACTGGCCGTCTGCAAATTCCGATCAAAAATATTGTGGCGGTTGCCAGCGGCAAGGGCGGCGTCGGCAAAAGCACCGTCTCTGTGAACCTGGCGGTGGCGCTGGCGCAGCAAGGAGCCAAAGTGGGCATCCTTGATGCAGATATCTACGGCCCCAATATTCCCACGATGATGGGCCTGACCGCCGACAACATGCCTGATCCGGTGGGCGGCAAACTGGTGCCGCCGCTGGCCTATGGTGTGGAAGTGATGAGCATGGGCTTTTTGATCCCCAAAGGCGAGGCGGTGATCTGGCGCGGGCCGATGCTGCACGGCGCTATCCGCCAGCTCTTTACCGATGTAACGTGGGGCGAACTGGACTATCTGATCGTGGATATGCCGCCGGGCACGGGCGATGCCACGCTGACGCTAGCGCAGTCTGTGCCGGTGACGGGTGTAGTGATCGTGTCTACGCCGCAGGATGTGGCGCTGGAGGACGCAGAGAAGGGTCTGATCGCTTTTCGCAAGCTACAAGTGCCGGTGCTGGGCATGATTGAGAACATGGCTGGCGACGTTTTTGGTGTAGGAGGCAGCGAGCGCGCTGCACAGCGTTATCACATTCCCTTCCTGGGTCGCGTGTACCTGGATCGTGCCATCCGCGAGGGAGGGGACGGCGGCCGACCGGTGGTGGCTGTGGCCCCCGGCAACCCACAAAGCCAGGCGTTTCAGGCGCTGGCGCAGGCTGTGGCCGCGCGCGTGAGCGTGATGAGCTTCCAGACCGCGCCGGAACTGAAAATCCTGTAAGCCGTGAGAGTTTGCAACTCACTCCCTAACTCGTAATAGGACTTACGCAGTTCGCAGTACAGTTGTTATTCTGGGGCCTGCCAGCGGGCCTGGGAGTTCCCTGACGAATGCCCAGAAACAGGGTTTTCTTATCAGTTTACTCCTCAAAATGACATCAACTGCGTAACTCCTATCATAATTTCATAAAAAGCGGCGACCCGGACTTCCGGGTCGCCGCTTTCGCATGTTCTTATGATTGGTAAACTTCTCAAGCCGGTTGAGCTTGTCGAAAACCGGCCAACCTGTGTCATTCCAACCAGATGGTCAGGTTTCTGAACAGACGCTGCATTCTGTCCAAATGATGATGGCTTGCGTCTCGTTTAACTATCGAGGGATGATTTATTCTCGATCCGCGCGGGCTTGCGGCGGCGCGACAAGCGGCGCACCAGGTACAGCACCAACGCCACCGGCAGGGCCAGCAACAACAACACCGGCAGCACCACGATCACCAGCGTGATGATCAGGTCAAGCAGGCCCTGTAAAATCGTCAACAGCGAGCGGAACGCATTGCGCACCGTCACCAACGGACGCCACCCCTCATCCAACACCGGCGCATTAATCTGATCGGGGGTCAGGTCAACGCTGATCGTAGAAAAACCCACCTGGTTTTGCAAGTAATTCAGGCGGCCCTGCACCTGCTCGATCTCGCCACGCTTCTGTGACAGCGCGTTGTACACTTCAAGAATGTCACCTGGCTTGGCCTCTGGCTTCTGGCGTACTTCGGTCAGCATGGCTGCCAGCTCGCGCTCCGCGGCTTGCAGGTTGCGCAGTTGCGCTTCCAGATCGGTATACTCCGCTGTCACATCGCTGGCTGTGCTGTTCTCATTCAATACCCGCTGCCCCAGCGTGCGCAGGCTTGCCAGCGCGGCCTCATACTGATCCGCCGGCACACGGATCGTCACGTTGCCGCTCATCAGCTCGGCGTTGTACTGGTACAACTGCGACTGCGCGGTATAGCCACCCAAGCTGCTCGCCAAATCTTCCACCTGCTGCATGGCGGCGGCGGGGTCCTTCACCACAATACTAATATTGCCGGTGTAGATCATCTTGCGCTCGTCGGGCGCAGGCTGCTCCGTCGTAACCTCAGCGCCGGTTGCTCCCCCGGCATCAGATGGCGCGGACGGCGCTTGCGGGCGCGCCATGTCAGCCGCCGGTGCGACTTCGTTCATGGTGGGCGTGGCAGGAGCGCCGCAAGCCACCAATACTACAATCGTCAACAACACAAAAACCAACGTAAGCCATTTTCTCATCTCATCCTCCATACGAAGACCAGCAAACACGACAGGGAGTATGGAAGTGGGCCACTTCCACATTCAAGATTGCGCGTTTTTAACAACGCACTGATTGCACGCTCAACCGCGACAATAAGTTCAGCGAAGCATAAACTCACCAGCCGTAGGCCAGGCGGACAATCAAACGGTCTGGCAGGTTGGCCTTGCGCATGGCCGCTTGCGTCGTTTCCACGTCGTAGCGCACACGGCGAAAGAGCCAACGGCCTTGCTCGACATCCAGCAAGGCATAAGCCGCCCGCGGGTCCTTGTCGCGTGGCTGCCCCACGCTGCCGGGGTTGATGATCAGCCGGTGCGTGCCCGCCAGCACGATCTCGCGGTCGTACAGCGGCGCGTGGGCGGCGGCCACCACCGCGCCCGCCGGGTTCTGCGTCAGACGATAGACGCGCGGCACATGGGTGTGCCCGACCAGGCAGTAGGGCGTATTGAAATACGCCGCATTTTCGCGCGCAACTTCGCCGTTGGTAATGTACTCAACAATCGGCTGTCGCGGGCTGGCATGGGTGATCGTGAAATCGCCATGCACCAGGGGCTGGTCAGGCAGGGAACGCAAATAAGCCAGGGTAGCGGGACTGAGATGTTGCGCGGTCCATTCCACCATCCGCCGCGCCTGCGGATTAAAGTCGCTCAAATCCAGCTTGCCCAGCACCGCCCAGTCGTGGTTGCCCGCCACCCGGCGATGCTCCGGCCAGGCTTGCAGCCGCGCGATGCACTCGTTCGGCCACGGGCCATATCCCACCACGTCACCCAGCGACCAGATCGCGTCGAAACCGACTTGGTCCAGCCAGCGCAGCCCGCTGGCATCAGCCAACACTTCATCCAGCGCGATCAGGTTCGCGTGGACATCAGAAATCACTAAAATGCGCATAAAATCCTCGCCTGAATGATACCATGCGCCGCGGGACACCGCAAATGAAACGCGCCGCGCGGGCCTGTGGGCAAGGTCTTGGGGATTTTTTTAGGCCGCGGTATAATCGGAGCCGATGACTACGATCACCCTCGTCACTACCAGTTCCGACGCCACAGAGCAGGTCGGCGCAACCCTCGGCGCGCAGTTGCAGCCCGGCGATGTCGTCGCGCTGATCGGCGATCTCGGCGCGGGTAAAACATATTTGACGCGTGGTATCGCCCGCGGACTGGGAATTGAGGAACCGGTAACCAGCCCCACCTTCATCCTCGTGGCCGAGTACACCACCGCAGCCGGCTTCACCCTGTACCATGCCGATTGTTACCGGCTTGATGAAACCCGCGGAGCCGCGGAAGCCCTTGCCATCGGCCTGGACGAAATGCTAAATGGCGGTGGTATGGCGGTAGTCGAGTGGGCCGACCGTATCGCCGCGCTGCTGCCCGCCGATCACCTGCGCGTTGAGTTGGCCGTGCTGGGCGATACGCGGCGCGCACTGGTTTTCACGGCTCACGGCGCGCGCGCCGCAACGCTGCTGAACGCAATCCGCAGGGAGCAGTGAACAGGCTTCACTTTACAGTATTCAGTTTACCGCTTCGTAATTCCCTAACGTGACCATTTACCATTCCTATGCTTCTCGCCCTTGATACCGCTACCCGTACCGCAGGCATTGCCCTGTACGACGGCCAACTGGTTGCCGAGCTGAACTGGCACTCGCGCGATGCCCAAACCACCGAACTGCTGCCGCGCGTCGAAACGCTGCTAGCCTGGAGCGGCCTGCAACCGCACGATCTGCGCGCGCTGGCTGTCAGCCTCGGCCCCGGCTCCTTCACCGGCCTGCGCATCGCGCTCAGCCTGGCCAAAGGGATGGCGCTGGCTTACGGCCTGCCAGTGATCGGTGTGTCCACGCTCGACGTAACCGCCTATCCGCACCTGCCCGCGGCGCAGCCCGTGTGCGCGCTGGTGCAGGCAGGTCGCGGGCGCGCATACGGGTCGGTCTACCGCGCGCAAGCCGCCGCGGGCGACCAACCGGTGACGCTGGGCGACTGGCGCGGCTATCAGTCACCGGTGACCCTGAGCGACCACCAGGGCTTGCTGGCTGCGCTCACAATGCCCGTGCAGCTCGTGGGCGAGATCACGCCGGAGCTGCGGGCAGCCTGGGC
>JBAQWV010000120.1:0-42886 GCA_049299095.1 Anaerolineae bacterium
ACGGCGGCATAGCCCAGCACGTCCACCGTGCCGGCTGTCCAGTGCATGGAACCGAGGCCCTTGGTCACCACTTGTACGCGTTGGCCGGCGCGGGCCGCGGTATAAGCTGCCATCAAGCCGCTCAAGCCTGCGCCAATCACGAGTAGGTCAGGGGATCCGGCGGGAAGTTGAGAGGTCATCCACGCACCTCCTTCGCGTTGGGGGTTGTGTCGAAGCGGTAAAATTCGGTGACCGGGCTGGCAAGCTGTTCGTCTGGCAGGTGGTCGGCGTTCATCACTGCGAGATAGATCAGTTCGTCGAGCCGCTCCTGCTTGAGCTGGCGTCCCCACAGGATCGGCAACACGCCCTTCCAGCGTTCCTGCAGGAAGTCGCGCAGCAGCAGGTTCGGGTTGAACAGCCGCGGCGTGCGCGCCGCGGCGTTGCCACTTGCCACCGGCAACGTGCCGCTTGCCGCAACATTGTGCGCGGGAGATTGCATGTAGGCCACGTCCCATTCTTCGGCGGCACGGGTTTGGTGGCCGGCGTCCCCTTCCCACACGCCTGCCTTGCCCATTTCATGCACGATGCCGACTGCGCGGAAGGTGCAGAAGCCCCCCTGGCAAGGCCCCATGCCCAATCGCACGTCGCGGCGCAGGTCATCGAGGGTGATGGTGGGGTTTTGTTTGGCCGCGTTTTCCAACATGGTACGGGTGACCAGTTCACATTCGCAAATCAGCTCGCCTTGCAGCTTTTCTGCTTCGATTTCGTGCAAGCGATGCCCCAGCCAGTACGGCCCCTGATCTGCGCCGGGCACGGAGGTGGTGGCGGTGACGCAAGGCTTGCGCGCGCCGAGGTGCTGGGTCGCCAAATCCACCGTTTTTTCTGCCATCAAGCGGAAGGTGGTCCATTTGCCGCCGGTGATGGTGATAAATCCGGCGACATTGTGCCGCTCCAGGTGATCGAGCAGGGCAAATTTGCGGGTGGCGTCGCGGCTGGAACCGGCGTAATCTTCCTGATAGAGCGGGCGCACACCGGCCCAGGCGCGCACCACGCGGGCGCGGCTGAGGCCCGGCACGATCTTGTCCCCTTCGTCCAGCATGAGCTGCACTTCCCAGGGTTCGATGCGCAGATTTTCGGGGTCGGCCACGCGCTCGTCGGTGGTGCCGATTACAGCCACGGTGTGAACGGGTACGATGATGTCGCCGTCTGCGGGCATCTTGCAGCGGTTCACCACCGTGTTGAGCGCGCGGTGGTTCATGGCAACCATCGTGCCTTTGCCGGGGATCACGCTGATGGTGATGCCGGCCATCTGCGTGACCAGCCCAGCCCACGCGCCGGTGGCGTTGATGACCATGGTGGCGCGAATTTCGACCTCTTCGCCCTTGGCCGCGTCGTGGACGCGCGCGCCCGCGACACGGCGCTGCCCACTGCTGTCGGGACCTTCAATAATCAGCCCGCGCAGTTCGTGGTAGGTCAAAATCTGGGCGCCGGCATGGCGCGCGGCCTGCGCGGTGGCATGGGTGGCAAGGAAGCTGTCGGATGTGCCGTCGGGCACTTCAAATACGCGGCTGATGTGCGGATTCAACAGCGGTTCGCGGCGCAGAGCCTCGGCCACGGAAATTTCTGCGCAATCAACGCCGGTCGCCCGGCAGCCTGCCATGAATTGGTCGGGATAAGGGCCTTCATCCTCTGGTGTGACTACAAAAAAGCCGCTGGTGTTCTCGATACAATGGGCGTGGGTTTTGCGCAGAATGCGATTTTCGTGGATGCATTCCTCCGCGCTTTGGGGGTCTTTCACCACATAACGTCCCCCGCTGTGCAGCAGGCCATGATAGCGCCCTGTCGTGCCGTGGGTCAGGTCCCGCCGTTCGATCAGGGCAACCTTGAAGCCGCGCAATGCCGCATCCCAGGCGACTCCTGTGCCGGTGGCCCCGCCGCCGATAACCAGGATTTCGGTCTCGATGCGTCTCATAGCAATTACCTCGTGCAATAGCCCGGTTAGGTCGGGCGAAAAACAACAACAAACGTTTGCGACTGGCAAGAAAGGGCCGCAAAGACGCTGTGGCCGCAACGGAGTGACATCCCTTGCGCACTACATCTTCGCGGCCAAACGATCAGCGAAGGTTATTTTTGCTGGCTTTGCTTTGCAGCCGGCGAGGCGTCGCTTCAAAACAGGACGCCTCGCGGCTGTCTGCATCAACTGTCGCCGCGCGGGCCGGCGGCTCATCGGGTCGAATTAGTCTTCGATCCAGTGCATGGAACGCTGGACTGCCTTGAGCCAGCCCTTGTAGAGCTTGTCGCGGGTGTCGCCGTCCATGCTGGGCTTGTAGGTCTTGTCAATCTGCCAGTTCTGGCGCAGGTCTTCCAGATTCGTCCAGAAGCCGACCGCCAGGCCAGCGGCATAGGCCGCGCCCAATGCGGTCGTCTCGGCGACCACTGGACGCACCACGGGCACGCCCAGGATGTCGGACTGGAACTGCATCAGGGTGTCGTTGTAGACCATGCCGCCATCAACCTTGAGCGCGGTCAACTGGACGCCGGAGTCCTTCTCCATTGCATCGAGTACTTCGCGGGTCTGATAGGCCGTCGCTTCGAGTGCGGCGCGGGCGATGTGGCCCTTATTGATGTAGCGTGTGAGGCCAACGATGACGCCGCGGGCGTCGGACTGCCAGTAGGGGGCAAAGAGGCCGGAGAAAGCGGGGACGAAGTAGATGCCGCCGCTGTCGGAAACCTGCTTGGCATAGTCTTCGACGTGCTTGGAGAAATCGAAGAAGTTGAGGTTATCGCGCAGCCACTGCACGAGCGCGCCGGTGATGGCGATGGAACCTTCCAGCGCGTACACAGCAGGCGCGTTGCCCATCTTGTAGCCGAGGGTGGTGAGCAGGCCGCTCTTGCTGGGGACGATTTCGGTGCCGGTGTTCATCAGCATGAAGCAGCCGGTGCCGTAGGTATTCTTGGCTTCGCCGGGGGCGTAGCAGGTCTGACCGACGAGTGCGGCCTGCTGGTCGCCGAGGTCACCGGACACGGGCACGTCCTGCCACTTACCGTAGGTCATCGGGTCGCTGGAGGGGCGGATTTCGGGCAGCATTTGCTTCGGAATGCCCATGATGCCAAGGATTTCATCATCCCAGGCCAGGGTTTCCAGGTTCATCAGCATGGTGCGGCTGGCGTTGGACACATCGGTGATGTGTGCGCCACCGTCCTTGCCGCCGGTCAGGTTCCAGATGACCCAGGTGTCCATGTTGCCGAACAGTGCATCGCCGCGCTCAGCCGCTGCGCGCACCCCTTCCACGTTGTCCAGAATCCACTTGATCTTGGGACCAGAGAAGTAGGTGGCCAGGGGGAGGCCGACCTTGGCGCGGAAACGATCCTGCCCGCCGTTCTTGGCAAGGTCGTTGCAGATCTTGTCCGTGCGGGTGTCCTGCCAAACGATGGCGTTGTAGTAGGGTTTGCCGGTGTTCTTGTTCCAGACTACGGTCGTTTCGCGTTGGTTGGTGATGCCGACGGCGGCCAGATCGCTGGTGGTGAGGCCAGCCTTCTTCAAAGCACCTTCCATCACATCGTTGGTGCGAGCGATGATTTCCATCGCATCGTGCTCGACCCAGCCTGCCTGCGGATAAATCTGCTCATGCTCAAGCTGATGCACGCTGACAACGCCACCGCTGCGATCAAACACCATGAAACGAGTGCTGGTAGTACCCTGGTCTACCGCGCCGATATACTTAGTCATGTTTGCGAACTCCTTTGTTCAAAATGCTGTCAGTTCTTTCTGACATTCACTGGTGATAAATTTTGAAGCTGGCTACGCAGCGCCCAGTGTGCTGGCCGCGCAGCGAAACAATATGGCAGAGGAGGTTGCGCCCGGGTCCTGATGGCCGATGCTGCGCTCGCCGAGATAGCTGGCGCGGCCTTTGGTGGCCAGCAGGGGAATCGTATCTTTCGCACCCTGCTCAGCGGCATCAGCGGCCGCGTGCAGCGCGAGCGTGATGTCTGCGCCCGTTGCCAGCGCGCTTTGCATGGCGTCCACTGCTGGGGTCATGGCGTCCAGCATGGTTTTTTCGCCGGGTACGGCTTTGCCGCGCTGGGCCACGCCTGCCAGGCCAGCCTGAAAAGCTGCCAACAGGTCGTTGGCGTCGGCTTCGATTTTACCGTCTAGCGCCGCGCCCGCACGCATGAACCAGGTGCCGTACAGCGGGCCGCCCGCGCCGCCGACTGTGGAGACTAACGTCATGCCGACAGCTTTCAGCAGCGCGCCGATGTCCTTGTCGGCCAGGGTGGGCAGCTTGTCTAGCACTGCGCCGAAGCCGCGATCCATGTTCACGCCGTGGTCGGCATCGCCAATGGCCGAATCCAGCTCGGTCAGATAGACTTTGTTGTCAGCAATGGCTTGGCGAAAGCATTTCAGCCAGGCAAAGAAGTCGTCTCGTGTTGCCACTATTGCCTCACTTCAGTAAAGTGTATCAGTGCACAGGTATTAAGTACACAAGTATCCAAGGACAATGGTTCCTTATTTACATATTTACTTGTCTACTTGTCTACTTGTTTACTTGTTTACTTGTCTACTTGTCTACTTGCCTGCTCATCTACATGCCCCAGCGCAGGCCGGGGGTCTTGACGGGCGCGTCCCAGTATTCCAGGATTTCGTCATCCGCCTTGAGCATGGTGACTGAACAGCCAGCCATGTCCAGCGACGTGATGTAGTTGCCGATCAGGTTACGGGCGATGACGATGCCGTGCTCATGGCAGAGTTGCGCCACCTTGTGATAGACGATGTACAACTCAACCAGCGGCGTGCCGCCCATGCCGTTCACCATGACGATCACACGGTCGCCCTTCTGAAAGGGCAGGTCGCTGATGATGGGGTTGACGAGCATTTCGGTGATCTCGTCTGCGCTCTTGAGCGGCATACGGACACGGCCCGGCTCGCCGTGGATGCCAATGCCGATTTCCATCTGATCTTCGGGCAGGTCGAAGGTGGGCTTGCCGACATGCGGCACGGTGCAGGAGGTGAGCGCCATGCCCATGCTGCGGCCCCAGCCGTTGACTTTGCGGCACAGATCCGCGACTTCCTTGAGGTTGCGTCCAGCCTGCGCGGCCGCCCCGCAAATCTTCTCGGCCAGCACGGTCGCCCCTACACCGCGGCGGCCAGCCGTCCACAGGCTGTCCTGAACCGCGACGTCATCGTCAATGACGACACTTTCGACTTCGATGCCCTCTGCCATAGCCATTTCAGCGGCCATTTCAAAGTTCAGGATGTCACCCGTGTAGTTCTTGACGATGTGCAGAACGCCTGCGCCACCATCTACTGCTTTAGTGGCTTCCAGCATCTGATCGGGTGTGGGCGAGGTGAAGACTGCGCCCGGACAAGCGCCGTCGAGCATACCGTAGCCGACAAACCCGCCGTGCATCGGCTCATGGCCGCTGCCGCCGCCGGAGATGATGGCAACTTTACCCTGGATGGGTGCGTCCACACGCACGACGTAGTCTGGATTGAAGTGGACGCGTACCTGGTCGGCATGTGCCAAGGCGACGCCCATCAATTCTTCCTTGACGACATCGGCAGGATTGTTGATTAACTTCTTCATGCCCTTACTCCTAGTTTTCCGCAGACGCGTTTGGCTGTAAAAGCAGCAGCCCTGAACATGGTTGGATCAGGGCTGCTGTTGTAATGATTACAGGGGGAATGCACCGTAGACCAATGCGGCGATAATGGCACCGACAATCGGGCCGACGACCGGGATCCAGGCATAGCCCCAATCGCTGCTGCCTTTGCCGGGGATGGGCAAAATGGCGTGCATGATGCGGGGGCCGAGGTCACGGGCCGGGTTGATGGCGTAGCCGGTGGTACCACCCAGGGCCAAACCGATGACCCAGACGAGGAATGCAACGGGGATGATGCCTAGTGCGCCCATGTTGAGCGGCACTGCGGAGCCGCCGGAGTCCATCGTGACGCCCTTGATCGCCAAAATGCCGTACATCAACACGAAAGTGCCGATAATTTCAGAAACGAGGTTCCACACCGTGCTGCGGATGGCTGGGCCGGTGGAGAAAACCGCCAGCTTCAGGCCGGGATCTTTGGTTTCCGCCCAGTGAGGATAGTAGTGAATGAAGACCAAAAGTGCGCCGATGAAAGCGCCGATGAACTGGCCGATGATGTAAACCGGCACATCGCTCATTTGGGTTTTTCCAGCGACGGCCAAACCAATCGTCACTGCGGGGTTCAGGTGAGCGCCGCTCTTGGCTGCCGAGGCATACGCGCCGACAAAAACGGCCAAAGCCCATGCCGTGGTGATGACGATCCAACCAGAGTTGTTGCCCTTGGTCTTGCCAAGCAGCACGTTTGCAACAACACCGTCACCCAGCAGGATGAGCAGCATAGTTCCCATAATTTCGCCGACTAAAATGTTAGACATTTCATTCCTCCTTGAATGGAATGCATAAAGACTAGCAGAAAAAAGGTTACGTCATTGTACCAGAACCGAAATAAGGGTAACGTGTCTAAAGGGGGTAATCGTAGGAAGCAGTTAACCTCCTTTCACAAGGATGAAAGGACACCCAACAAGCGATGACTAACCGGATGTGGGTGGCGACAGCCAACAAATAGAGAGTCGGAGTGAAGGAGGAAGGGGATAATCTGATTGCTGGTCAGATCATGGTGAAAAACTGGACTCTGCGAGGCTTTGCTGGCTTTGGTAAAATATAACACTTTCCGGCGAAACAGGCAAATTCAGGATTCGTCAGACGTTTTTATTTTGCAAGAAACGGCCTCTCGTCGGGGCGTTCCTGGCAAAGAAAGAAACTTTCCGGGCGCGCGCTGAGTCACTTGGTCGGGCGGGCGTTGATCGCCTACGCAGCACGCACGTTTTTTGTGAGTATCGCTTGACAGCTGCCACGAAAACGTTATACTTTCCACAACTTCAATCATGCGAAACGCTTTTATCCCTTCGCATCCTCTTTTCCATATCCCATCATACGTCAGAGAGGACGGCTATGCGTACACTAAGTCTTTTGTTAATCCTCGTCTTGTTGATGTCTGCATGCAGCGCGCCGGCCGCGCCGGCTCCTGCTACAAGCAGCGACAGCCCGGCTGTTGCTTATCCCACAACCGGTATCAACATCATGGCTCCCGCTTCACCGGGTGGCGGCTGGGATCAGACCGCACGTGCCATGCAGACCGCGCTGGCCAAAACCACCGGACAGAATGTGCAAGTGTACAATGTCAGCGGTGCAGGCGGCACAGTCGGTTTGGCGCAGTTTGCCAACGACGCCAAAGGCAATCCGCACGAAATGATGGTGGGCGGTTTGGTGATGGTGGGGGCCATCCAGACCAACAAATCCCCGGTCACTCTTGAACAAGTCACACCGCTGGCTTCGCTTACTGCGGAATGGGAAGGTATTGCTGTAGCCGCAGATTCACCCTATCAAACCTTTGGAGAGTTGGTGGAGGCTTTCAAAGCTGATCCCACAGCGATTAGCTGGGGCGGCGGCTCTGCGGGTGGCACGGATCACATCCTGGTGGGCTTGATCGCCAAAGCCGCGGGTGTATCCCCCGACAAAATCAACTACATCGCCCATTCGGGTGGCGGCGAAGCCATCGCGGCCATTCTGTCAGGCGCAGTTACCGCGGGTGTGTCGGGCGTATCTGAATTCAAGGATCAAGTGGCGGCCGGCACCATGCGCTATCTTGCTGTCTCCGCCGACAAACGCGTGGAAGGCATTGATGCGCCTACTATCAAAGAAGCGGGGCTGGATGTAGAGCTTGCCAACTGGCGCGCTGTCTTTGGCCCCTCCGGCTTGACGCCTGAGCAGGTTACCGCCGTAACGGCTGCCATCGAGAAGATGCACGGTTCCGAAGAATGGCGGCAAGCGCTGACCACTAACGGCTGGATGGATTTCTTCCAGACGGGCGCTGAGTTCAATACGTTTATGCAGGAAGAGCGTACACGCATTGAAGGCGTTCTGAAGGACATCGGACTGGTGCAATGAGTTCCGAGCCTACTGCATCCGGGCTTTCACGCAGCTTGTGGGGGCCTCGGATTGCCGCACTGATGTTGTTAGCTTTAGGCGCGCTTATCCTGAATCAAACGTTCAGGATCGGACAAGGCGCGGGCTATATCGTGATTGGCCCGCGCTTTTTCCCCACCATCGTTGCCTTTGGCTTGTTGTTGCTGGGAGTCATCTTTTTACTGCGCACCACTGTCTTCCCTGACTTTGATCTGGCTGAAGAAACTGCGCAGGAAGAGGCCGCAACGCACTGGCCCACTGTGCTATACCTGCTCGCTGTGCTGATAATCTATGCTTTTTTGCTGCATCCTCTGGGCTATGCCCTGGCAACAACGTTCTTCTTCCCGGTAGTATCCCGCATTTTGGGCAGCAGAAAGCCACTCCGTGACTTGATTATTGGTCTCGCGCTGGGCTTCTTCATCTATCTTGCCTTCACACGCGTGCTGGGCGTCCGGTTACCCGCAGGCTTGTTAAGCGGCATCTTGTAGGAGGACACTGCTTATGGAAGTCCTCAATCAACTGTTGCAGGGTTTCAGCACGGCATTAACACCCTACTACCTGCTGCTGGGTGCGCTGGGTGTGACGCTTGGCACGGCAGTGGGGGTGCTGCCTGGCATCGGCCCCGCGCTGACTGTCGCCTTGCTGCTGCCTTTGACGTATAACTTCGAGCCGACTGGCGCGCTGATCCTGTTTGCAGGCATCTACTACGGCGCGATGTACGGTGGTTCGACTACCTCCATCCTGCTGAACACACCGGGCGAATCCGCCTCGGTTGCCACCACCTTTGAAGGCTTTGCGATGGCTAAAGCAGGCCGCGGTGGTGCGGCGCTGGCAACGGCCGCAATCGGATCATTTGTTGCTGGCACGATCTCCACTCTGCTGCTGACCTTTGTAGCACCGCCCATCGCCAAGCTGGCCTTGATGTTCCAACCCGCGGATTATTTCGCGTTGATGGTGCTGGCTTTCGTCAGTGTGACTGCACTGGTCGGCAAATCCTTGTTGCGCGGCCTGATCAGCCTCTTCATCGGACTGTTCATTGGCCTAATCGGCATTGACGTCCTGACCGGGCAGGCGCGTCTGACTTTTGGCGTGCCAGAGCTGCTTGATGGCATTGATGTCGTTGTGGTGGCTGTGGGGCTGTTCGCAGTGGGCGAGGCGCTCTATGTGGCTTCCCGGCTGCGCCACAGCAAGGAGGAAATCATCCCCGTGCGCGGCAGCGTATGGATGAACCGCGAGGAGTGGAAACGCTCCTGGCCAGCCTGGCTGCGCGGCACTGTGCTGGGCTTTCCCTTTGGCGCGTTGCCCGCGGGCGGCGCAGAAATCCCTACCTTTCTCAGCTACAGCACAGAAAAGCGCCTTTCCAAACATCCTGAAGAATGGGGACATGGTGCAATCGAAGGGGTGGCCGGACCGGAAGCAGCCAACAACGCGGCTTTTTCCGGCGTTCTGGTACCCCTGCTGACGCTGGGCCTGCCCACATCGGCCACGGCAGCCATTCTGCTGGTCGCTTTTCAAATCTATAACCTGCAACCGGGGCCGCTGCTTTTCCAAAAGTCGCCGGAACTGGTGTGGGCCTTGATCGCCAGTCTCTACATCGGCAATGTCATGCTGCTGGCGCTGAACCTGCCGCTGATCCGCATCTGGATCAACATCCTGGCAATTCCGCGTCCGGTGTTGTATGCGGGCATTCTCACCTTTGGCACGCTGGGCGTGTTCAGCCTGTCCAACAGCGTGGTAGATGTCTTGACGATGTACGCCATTGGCGTGCTGGGCTTCTTCATGCGGCGTTACAGTTTCCCGGTTGGCCCCACGGTGCTGGGGGTGATTCTGATGCCGCTGGCCGAGGCTCAGTTCCGCCGCGCTCTGTCCATCAGTCAGGGCAATCCGATGATTTTTTTCACGCGCCCGCTGTCGTTGGGAATCCTGCTCATAGCGTTTGGCGCGCTGATTCTGCCCTTTATACCGGCTTTGCTTCGCCGTCTGCGCGGTGAAAAAGCGAATAGCGGGCGTCTGGTCTTCGGTGAAGGCAAAGAGGACTGACACAAGACCGGATTCAGGCAGCATACGCAAAGTCTGGTGGTGTCTACTGGCTGCGTGCTGAATCAAAACAGCGTGCGCCTGCTTGATGCCGCCAGACTTTCTCCTTTGTGCTATGTCGCACGCGTCGCAGGCCCCCGACCACCGTGACCGCCCTCAATCTTGCTTTGACGATTCAATTGCATTATACTCCCGCACTATGAACACACTTGATCGCCTCGTTGTTGTTATTTTGGCGGGCGGCAGCGGCACACGTCTGTGGCCGCGCAGTCGCCAGGCGCTTCCCAAGCAGTTTTTGGATCTGACGGGCCAGGGCACGATGTTGCAGGAGACGTTTGCGCGGCTGCTGCCTTTGCTGCCACCGGAACGCATCCTCGTCGTCACCAACCAGCAATACATGGATTTGGCACGCGAGCAGTTGCCCGATCTGCCAGCCGCGCACGTGATCGGTGAGCCGATGCCTCGTGGCACGGCTGCCGCGGTGGGGCTGGGTGCGATCATGGCACAGCACCTGCGCGCGGACGCGATCATGGCCGCAGTACACGCCGATCACCTGATTCTGAAGCCCGACCGTTTTCGCGCGACACTGGCCGCGGCCGCGCAGGTGGCCGAGCGCGGCTCGCTGGTCACGCTGGGCATCAAGCCAACGTTTGCCCACACGGGCTTGGGCTATGTGGAGCATGGCGAGGCGCTGCCCGCGGCCGATGGGCAGCCGGTGTACCGCGTGGTGCGTTTCACCGAAAAGCCTGATCTGGCGACCGCGGAGCGCTTCGTCGCCGATGGCTGTCATAGCTGGAATTCAGGGCTGTTTGCCTGGCGCGTGGATCGCATCATGGCGGAGTTTGCGCAGCATATGCCCGACCTGCATGCGGGCTTGATGCAAATTGGCCAGAGCCTGGGCACGCCCGCGGCGGACACCATGCTGCAAGCGATCTTCCCAACCTTGCCGCATCAAACGATTGACTATGGCATCATGGAGCGGGCGCAGGATATTGCTGTGCTGCCGGCTGACATCGGCTGGACGGATATTGGCAGTTGGGGCACGCTGCTGGAGGTGCTGGAAGGAGACAGTGAAGGCAATGTCGTGCGCGGGGCCGCGCCGGTGTTCTTGCAGGACACGCACAACACGTTGGTCTATGGTGCGGGTCGGTTGATCGCCACCGTTGGCTTGCGCGATATGATTGTGGTGGACAGCGGCGACGCGCTGCTGATCTGTCCACGCGAGCAGGCGGAAGGGGTGCGTCAGGTCGTGGAGTGGTTGAAACAGACCGGACGCGAGGATTATCTGAAGGATATTGTGACCGGCTGAGACACTCTAACAAAACGAATGGCTCACACAGGCTAGGCGGTGCGTGCCGGTTGGATTGCTGCCGACAAGTCAGTCCGGGGCATCATTCCGTTGACCATGCGGGGAAGACGATTTTAGGACTTAGGTAGTTCGCGATACAGGTGTGATTCCGGGATCCATCAGGGCCGAGAAATCCTCTGGCAAAGACACAGAAACAAGGATTTCTCGGCGTTTTGATTCCTTAAAATGAGGTCAACCGTGTAAGTCCTGGATGTACAAAAGGTCTTACGAGCAATCGCGCGGGTGAGCCGATAATAGAGACGAGCAATTTTCACAAAAGTGAATGGACAACTTAGTCCAGTGACTGTGCCTCTTTAGGGCACGCTGCTTTCGTCCAGCAGCGCGGCCTGATCGTCGGCGCACTGTGCGCAGAAGCCTGCTTCCTTCAGTTGTACCATGTGTTTGGTGCAGATCGCGAAAACGTCCATGCGCGTGCCAAAGGGACGGCGCTTGCGAATCGTGCCCTCTAGCGCCAGATGCGGGCAGTTGGTTTCGCGCACCAGGTCAGGCACGGGGCAGGTATCGCAGATGCTGCGTTCCCAGCGCAGCGAATCGCTGCTTTTGGGCAGCCGACATTCCATCGTTTCGCTGCCGCGAAAGTAATCGTGATAAAAATAGCGGCAATTGGGGTCGGGTTTGTTCGTCATACGATAGGTCCAAACTTGGGCACGAGTTTTTTTAAGGGTCGTCCGGGGATTACAGCAAAACCAGGACGATACCTGCCAGCGTCACCAGCGCGCCGATAATTTCGTTGGTGTGCGGCATCTGGCCGAGAATCAGCACGCCGAGCAGAATACCGAGCGTTACTTCCTGGGTGGCAATCAGATTGACCGTGGTGGCGTGCGTGCGGCGCAAGGCCGCATTGTAGAGCGTGTGGCCGATGCCGAGTGGAAAGATGCCAAGTGCCAGCACAGCCAACAGCGGGCCGAGACGATAACCGGTGGGCGTAAAGTTGACGATGGCCGCGGGCAGCATCCACAAAGCTGCCAGCCCGTACACCGCGATGGCGTAGGTGAAGAGCGAATAGCGGTCACGCTGGCGTCGTCCGGCCACCGAGTACAAGCCAAAGGTGACGGCAGAAACCAGCGCCAGCAAGTCACCGACCGCCATGCGCGCGCTCCAGTTCGGTTCCAGCCCGGCCAGAATCACCACTCCCAACACCGTCACCAGCACACCCAGCCATTGCCGCGGCCGGACCGGCTCGTGCAAAAACCAGGCGGAGAAGATCGTAACGAAGATCGGCGCTGTGTAAACAATCGCCAGCGAGTGGGCAATGGTGGTGAAGTTGAGCGAGGCCACATAGGCGCCGAAGTGCAGGGCGGCGATCAGACCGATACCGGCCACCAGAGGCAGGTCGCGACGTTGCAGGCTGAACTTTTCGCCGCGCAGCTTCATCAGCACGACCAGCATTAACGCTGCAATAGCCAGCCGCCCGGCGGTCTTTTCGTAAGGGCTGAGGGGATCAGCGAAGTGGATCAGGACCGGCGAGGTGGCAAAGAAAAGGACGGCCAGGGCGGCCAGGACGACCCCGCTACGCTGCGAGTGCGCCACAGGCTGCGAGCCGGGGCCGGACACGTCCGGCGTGGAAGCTGGCTGCTGGCTCAAGCGTCAGGATCCCGGGGCAGGAGCGAACGACAAAGCCATGCTGATCAGCATCGTAAGGACGATCAACACGCTGATGACAAGGAAAAGTGTTCGTCGCCAGTCACGGCGACGGCGGGTAGACTTGGTCACGGGCAAAAGCCTCCAGTTGCAGGATAAAAAAGCGACCTGAACAGGGCGCAACAGCGGCTATTATACCATAATCTGGCTGACAAGTCGGTAAACCGCGCGCTAGAAAAGACGCGTGCATACCACTGTATTTTTCGGGTGTTGTGCGCGTTTCGTTTGACATGCGTTCCGGCTGCGTGCTACAATTGCATCATCATTGAATTGCTGTTGTCCTCAGGAGGAACGCTATGGATCGCACCGGCGATATTATCAACTCGGAGCATGAAGTTTACTACCCCCCGGAAAACATCGTTGCCAATGCACTGATCCAGGACTATGATGCTGCCTATGCCCGCGCGCTGCAAGACCCGCAAGCATTCTGGGCAGAGCAAGCCAGCAAGCTGGATTGGTACAAGCCCTGGGATCAGGTACTCGACGAATCGAATCCCCCCTTTTTCAAATGGTTTGTCGGCGGCCAGACAAATATCGCGCTGAACGCGCTGGATCGCCACGTCAAAACCTGGCGCAAAAACAAGATCGCGCTGATCTGGCAGGGTGAGCCGGGCGATAAGGTGACACTTAGCTATCTGGGGCTGCATCGCGAGGTGAATAAATTTGCCAACGTGTTGCGCAGCATGGGGGTGAGGAAGGGCGACCGCGTGACGATCTACATGGGACGCATCCCTGAATTAATGATTGCCATGCTGGCCTGCGCCAAGGTGGGTGCGGTCCATTCTGTAGTCTATGGTGGCTTCAGCGAGCAGGCCCTGGCCGACCGCATCGAAGACGCTCAAAGCCGCGTGCTGATTACCGCTGACGGCGCATGGCTGCGCGGCAAGACCGTTGACCTGAAGCAGATGGCTGACGAGGCGATTCACCGCTCGCCGGTGGTTGAGCATGTGATCGTGGTCAAGCGCACCGGTCAAGAGGTGACGATGGAGGCCGGCCGCGATTACTGGTATCACGATCTGATGGCACTGCCAATTGCTTCCACCCAGTTTGCCACCGAGGTAATGGACGCCGAAGACCCGCTCTTCATCCTGTACACCTCCGGCACCACCGGCAAGCCCAAGGGCCTGCTGCACACACATGGCGGCTATCAGGTGTACATCAGCACCACGCTGGGCTGGGCTTTCGATCTCAAAGAGGAAGATCGCTGGTGGTGCGCGGCGGACCCGGGCTGGATCACCGGCCACAGCTACATCGTTTACGCGCCGTTGATCCTGGGTGCCACCAACTTTATGTACGAAGGCGCGCCCAATCACCCCTACCCGAACCGCTGGTGGAAGATGATCGAGCACTACGGCATCACCATCCTGTACACCGCGCCGACCGCCATCCGCGGGCTGATGCGCTTTGGCGATGCCTGGCCCGCGCGGCACGATCTCAGCAGCTTGCGGCTGCTGGGCAGCGTCGGTGAGCCGATCAACCCGGAAGCCTGGCGGTGGTATTACAACGTCATCGGCAAAGGACGCTGTCCGATCATTGACACCTGGTGGCAGACAGAAACCGGCGGATTCATGATTACCCCCCTGCCATCCACGCCACTCAAGCCCGGTTCCGGCACGCGTCCCTTCCCCGGCATCGAGGCGGACATCGTGGACGAGGATGGTAACCCGGTGGGCGTAAACGAGGACGGCTATCTGGTGGTCAAGCGTCCCTGGCCGGGCATGGCGCGCACTGTCTACGGCGACCCGGCGCGCTACGTCAGCCAATATTGGGAACGTTTCAAGGAACAAGGCTACTATTTGACTGGCGACTCCGCGCGCAAGGACGAAGATGGCTACTACTGGATTATTGGCCGCATTGACGATGTGATCAAGGTCAGTGGCTACCGGCTTGGCACCGCCGAAGTAGAAAGCGCGCTGGTCAGCCACCCCGCGGTGGCCGAGGCCGCGGTGATCGGCATGCCCGACGAGATGCGCGGCAACGTGATCTGGGCATACTGCATTTTGCGCAGCGGCTTTGAGGGTAGTGACCGGCTGGCGGACGAGCTGAAAGACCATGTGCGCCACGAAACCGGCCCGATTGCCATGCCCAGCAAGATCGAGTTTGTAGACAGTCTGCCCAAGACGCGCTCCGGCAAGATCATGCGCCGCGTACTGAAGGCGCGAGCGATGGGCAAGGATGCAGGCGACATTTCCACCCTGGAGGCGTAACCCTGCACCACGCGGGTACAGTCCAAGCGCGGCGCTCGCTGACCGCGCTTTTGTTTTCAGGTAGGTCGCCTACAGTCAAACCAAAGCAGGTGTGCCAAGATTAGGCCATATCTTGCAATCAGAAAGACAAGGAGACACAAACCTTATGTCGGTTACTATTCCTGCTTCTTACCAGGATTTATTGGAAGGCGCCAATTACGCAGTACTTACCACCCTGTCGCCCAAGGGCGCACCGGAAAACACCGTGGTGTGGTATTCATGGGACGGCGAGTACGTCCTGGTGAACACGGCCGATGGCCGCCGCAAGCCCGCAAACGTGCGTCACGATCCGCGCGTTGCTCTTACCATTATTGATCCTGGCAATCCCTATCGCTGGCTCGATCTACGCGGTGTCGTTGAGGAGATCGTGCCAGATCCTGATTATGCCAACATCAACGCTCATGCCAAACGCTATGCCGGTGTAGATGAATATTATGGTGGCATGGCTCCCGCCGAGGCTAAAGGCACAGAGCAGCGCATCATCTTCAAGATTCGCCCCGATCGTGTGCTAGCTTTCCCGCCGCAGCGCTAGCCGCACTTGATCCATAAAAAAACGCCCGACTGATTAGCCAGCGGGCGTTTTCTTTCTGTTATAACTGGTCAGACGGTCAATGCGGTGGTCTCGCGCAGCAAACGCTCAATCGTTTCAACCCCTTCAGTCAACGTAGTTCCCAAAAAAGTTCCCGGCATTTGCTCACGCAGCCGCGGGTTCAGCGTAAAGGCGCGACCGGCAAAGGCAAGCGTAAACCGTCCATGCTGGCGCATTTCGGGCAACCAGTCGGACAAGGCCAGCAGCCCGCGCGCGGTCTCCTCAGTCGTCGCAGAGATGACCACGACGTTCGGACGCAGGTCGCGTACGTAGCGCGTGAGGTCAGGCAGCGGTGTGGCCTGTCCCAGATACGACACCGGCCAACGGCGACGGCGCAGCAGCACAGCCAGCATCAACAAGCCTAACTCGTGCCATTCGTTCGGCGCACACGCCAACACCACCGGACGCACTGGCTGGGCCTGTGGACCGGTCGCCAGCCACATACTCAAACGCTGACGCAAAAACGCCGAAGCCAGGTGTTCTGTAGCCACATCAATATGACCGGCGCGCCAAGCGTCGCCCAACGCGACCAGAGCTGGCGAAATCACCTCGATAATTACCGCTTCCAGCGAGGAAATCGCCATGATCTCGCCCAGAATTTGATCGGCGCGTTCGAGATCGCTAACCAGCAGGGCGTGCGTGAACCGGTGCTGAAAGCCTTCGCGCTCCAAGCTGTCACCTGCCGAAAGTTGAGGCAATAATGTTTCTGGTGCGAGTGTAGCTATCTCCGGCGAACGTCCCTGGCGCTCCTGACTGCGCAGCGCACGAATTGCCTGCGAAGTCTGCATTCCCTCGTCAATACTGGTTTTCACCCAACGCAGCCGCGCCAGCTCTTGCTCGGAGTACAGCCGGTGTCCACCCGCCGTGCGACCGGCGCGCGGAAACTGATAACGCCGCTCCCAAACACGCAGTGTCGCCACCGGAATTCCAGTCATGCGTGACACAACGCCAATATTGTAAATGGGTTCTTCGCCGCTGGTCTTGCCAGTTTGTCCTTGCTCTTGATCCATAAAATTATTCCTTGTACCCGAGTGTGCCCATAGCTTAGCATAGCCCTGACATTTTGTCAATATTACCTAGACATTTTAATCAATAATATTGACAAATAACTAGACAAATGATAAACTTTATCTAGACATGAATAAGAGACATAAACACTTCGTAGCATGACAAGGAGGTTTCCAGCCATGCGTGTGATCATAACAGGTGGTACAGGATTGATCGGCAGGCAGCTTGCTGCGGATTTACAGCATCATCAGCACGAAGTCATCGTGTTGAGCCGCTCGCAGCAACGCCCGTCTAACTTGCCTGCCGGGGTACGTCTGGCTCCGTGGGACGGGCATACAGCCACCGGCTGGAGCCAGTGGGTAGACGGTGATACCGCCATCGTCAACCTGGCCGGAGCCAGCATCGCGGCCGGTCGCTGGACACGGCAGCGCAAGCTAGAAATCGCTTCCAGCCGCGTGGACGCCGGTAAGGCCGTGGTCGAGGCAGTGGAAGTTGCCGCGGTCAAGCCGCGCGTCGTGATCCAGGCCTCCGCAGTCGGTTATTACGGCCCCTGCGGCGACGAGGTCATCACCGAAGCCAGCCCGCCCGGCTCCGATTTTCTTGCCACCGTGTGCATACAATGGGAGAACGCCACCGCGCCGGTGGCCGCGCTCGGCGTGCGTCATGTGGTGATTCGCACTGGCATCGTGTTAAGCAACGAAGGCGGCGCGCTGCCGAAGATACTCTTGCCCTTCCGCTTTTTCGCGGGCGGCAAGATCGGTTCAGGCCGGCAACGTTTTCCCTGGATCCACATCGCCGACGAAGTGGAGGCCATTCGCTTCTTGATCGAACACCCCACTGCCAGCGGCCCCTTCAATCTCGCTGCACCCAATCCACCCACTGGCGCGCAATTTACCAAAGCCATCGGCAAGGCACTCGGCCGTCCGACGCTGGTGCCCGCGCCCGGCATAGCGCTACGCACCCTGTTTGGCGAAATGTCCACCGTGCTGCTGGACGGCCAGCGTGCCGAGCCACAACACCTGCTGCAACTAGGCTATCAGTTCCGTTTCATTGATCCCGTGATCGCGCTCAAGGAGTTGCTGCGCTGATGCGCTATCAGCATCGTCTACGCGTTCAAGCTCCCGTTGAAACCGTGGCGACTTTTCACCGCGACCCGCGCGCAGTGCGCCTGCTCACCCCGCCGCCCATCGTGGTGCAGGTGCATCAAGCCCCGCCCCACATCAACGAAGGCGCGCAAATGGCTTTTACCCTCTGGTTAGGGCCGTTACCGCTGCGCTGGCAGGCAGAATTCACAAATGTGACCGCAGTCAGTTTTTGTGATGTGCAGCGGCGCGGCCCATTTCGGCGTTGGGAACATACACACAGCTTCGTGCAGGCATCGGCCGACAGCACCGACGTGCTGGACACTCTCGAAATCGAACTACGACGGCATCCGATCTGGGGGCCGGTGGGGTGGGGAATGGTGCGCGGCTTGCCGCTGCTCTTCGCCTACCGCGGCTGGCGCACCCGTCGTCTGTTGCAACGCCCATCCCACGCCGCGGCGCGCGGGCGCGATCTGCTCCGGCTTGGACTGGCACTCGGCGCGGCCGTGCTGCTGGCGCGCCGCCTGTGCCGTACCGCTGGCCGCCGATGACCACCTCCCAGCGCGTCGTTGTCATCGGTGCAGGGATCGGTGGGCTGGTGGCCGCGGCCGCGCTCGCCAAAGCCGGGTTAGACGTTGTCGTCCTGGAAGCGCACGTTGATCCAGGCGGTTGCGCCAGCACCTTCCTGCATCAAGGATATCGCTTCGATGCCGGAGCCACGCTGGCAGGTGGCTTTGATGCTGGCGGGGCAATGGCGCGCGTCGCCGCAACCACAGGGGTGACAGACTGGCCAGTCAAACCGGTGGACGCAGCCATCAGTGTCCATCTCCCCGGCCAGCAGCCCATTTTGCGCTGGGGCGACGTGCGCCGCTGGGGCGAACACGAAGCTGCTTTTGGCGCGGGTAGTCATCGGTTCTGGCAATGGCAGGAACGGGCTGCCGACGCGTTGTGGGCGCTGGCATTGCAAAGCCCTCCGTTTCCGCCGCAATCTCTCTCCGAAGTCACCGCCTTAGCCCGCACCGGCTTGAGCCGACTGCGCCCCGATCTGATGCTGGACGCGCTGCGCCCGGCGGCTGTGCACCTGCGCGATCACTCCGCCGCGTTGCGCCTGTTCGTGGACGGCCAATTGCTGATCGCCGCGCAGACCACCGCCGCCCGTGCCAATGCACTGTACGCGGCCGCGGCCCTGGACTTGCCCCGCCGCGGCGTGGTCGAGGTGCAAGGCGGCATGGGAGCGCTGGCCGACGCGCTGGTGACCGCGATTCGGGCGCACGGTGGCAACGTACATTTTCGTCACGAGGTAACGCAGGTTACTCCGGCCGCGGATGGCAGCTGGGTGGCCCATACCAAGCGCGGCGCCATCTTCCCTGCTGACCAGATTTTGTTCAATTTACCGCCGTGGAACAGCCGCGCATTGCTGCGCGACGCTGCGCCCGCTGCGCTGATACGCCGTACCGCGCAGCCGGTGAACGGCTGGGGCGCGTTTGTGCTGTACCTCGGCGTGGAGGCGCGCGCATTGCCCCTGGACGGGCCTTTGCATCATCAAGTTCTGCGCGGCGAACCGCTGGGCGAAGGCAACAGCGTCTTCATCTCCATCAGCCCGGCGCACGACGCCAGCCGCGCGCCCGTGGGCAAGCGGGCGCTCACCCTCAGCACGCATACCACACTCGATCCGTGGTGGCACTTGTTCGAGCACAATCGCCCGGCCTACGATGCGCGCAAAGATGCCTACACGGAGCGATTATTGCAAGCTGCGGAAAGCATCTTCCCCAGCCTGCGCGGCGCAGTCAGCCTGTTGATGCCCGGCACGCCGGTGACGTTTGAGCGATTTACGCGGCGAACACGCGGCTGGGTCGGCGGCTTCCCGCAAACCAGCCTGCTGCGCGGTTGGGGGCCGCGCCTCGGCCCGCGGTTGTGGATGGTGGGCGACAGCATCTTTCCGGGGCAGTCGGTGGCTGCCGTAGCCCTCGGCGGGCTGCGCGTGGCGGAAGCCGTCTATCAGCGACGAGGCAAATGACGACCGCTCTTTATTCTTCACTGCCAGAGTGGGAGGGTCATCGGCGCGGCATTTGGTGGCAAGCGCGGCTGGCGGTACAATATCCGCAGGTCGTAACCCGCAGCTCTCAATTCGCAACCCTTAAGGAGTTTGTTCATTATGAAAGTAGGAATTGTCGGCAGTGGTAACGTCGGTGCAGCCGCAGCTAACGCCATTGTCTTGCGCGGGGTCGCACGCGAAGTGGTGCTGGTGGACATCAACGCCAAGCGTGCCCAGGCCGAAGCCGAAGATATTTTACATGCCGTGCCCTTCTCGAACGCAGTGGTCGTGCGCGCGGGTGACTTCGCTGAACTAGCCGGCTGCGCGGTGGTCATCATCACCGCGGGCGTGGCGCAGAAACCGGGCGAAACACGGCTGGAACTACTGAGCCGCAACGCCAGCATTTTCAAGGGCATGGTTCCCCAGATCGTTTCCCACGCGCCGGACGCGGTGCTGGTGGTTGCCACCAACCCGGTGGACATTATGACCCACCTGACCGCGCAATACGCCCTGCCGCTCGGCGTACCGCGACAGCGGGTGATCGGCTCCGGCACCACACTGGACACCGCACGCTTCCGCTCGATTCTGGGCCGCGCGCTGGACGTGGACGCGGAACATGTGCACGGCTATGTGTTGGGCGAACATGGCGATTCCGAAGTGCTCGCCTGGTCACTGGTGACAGTCGGCACCGTGCCGCTGGAGGACTACGCGCGTGCCCGCGACATCGAACTGACCGACGCACTGCGCCAGCAGGTGGACGACGGCGTGCGCCGCGCGGCTTATCGCATCATCGAAGGCAAGGGCTCGACCTATTACGGCATCGGCGCGGCGTTGGCGCGCATCACCCAGGCGATCCTGCGTGATCAGCGGTCGCTGCTTACGATCAGTGTGCCCGTGGCCGAGCTGGCCGACGTGCGCGACATCACCTTTGCCCTGCCGGCAATCGTCGGCGGTCAGGGGTTGATAGACGTACTGCCCGCGCCACTCAGTCAAGCCGAACAAGCTTTGCTGGTCTCCAGCGCCCGCACCTTGCGCAACGCGCTTGATGCGCTTGGCAGGCAATAACTGATAGCCAGTAAACGGTATACAGGATTGATCTGTATACTGGTCACCGTTCCCAACGGAGCTTGCCATGATCATCCAAACCATTGGTATTGTTGGCTGTGGACAAATGGGCGCGGGCATTGCTGAAATCAGCGTACTGGCCGGGTATCAGGTGATCATCTACGCGCGCAACGAAGATCTGCGGCCTGCTTGCCGCGGGCGCGTGCAGCAATCGTTGGCGCGTGCAACCAGCCGCGGCAAGCTGAGCGCGTCAGAGGCTGACGCCGCGCTGGCCCGGTTGCACGGCACCGCGCATCTAGCCGATCTCGCCGCTGCCGATCTGGTGATCGAATGTGTCGCCGAGGATTTGGCGCTTAAACACAGCATCTTCCGCAGCCTGGACGACATTCTGCACCCCGCGGCCATCATCGCCAGCAACACCTCGTCGCTCAGTATCAGCGAAATCGCCCAGGTGACGCGCCGCGCAGACAAGGTGCTGGGCATGCACTTCTTCAACCCCGTACCGGTGATGCGCCTGCTAGAGCTGGTGCGCGGGCTGGATACCAGCGATGAGACGATGGCCCAGGCGCGCAAAGTGGGCGCGTACTTGGGCAAGATCACTATCACCGCGCCCGACAGCCCCGGCTTCATTGTCAATCGCCTGTTAATCCCCTACATCGTCGAGGCGATCCGCGCCTACGCCGATGGCTTGGGCGAGGCCGCCACCGTGGATAACAGCATCAAGCTGGGTGCAGGACATCCGCTTGGCCCACTGGCGCTGGCCGATCTGATTGGCCTCGACGTAACACTGGCGATTGCCGATGTATTACACGGCGCGTCGGGCGATCCCTACTTCAAAGCGCCGCCGCTGCTGCGCCGCATGGTCGCCGTGGGCCAGCTTGGCCGCAAGGCCGGCCGCGGTTTTTACGACTACCGCAAAAGTTAACCCGCCGTACACGATTTTGCAGTTCACATTTCTGGACGCGAACAGCCCCAAGATCGTTTACAGGAGACATCATGACTTCTCTTACAACGCTTCCTGCACGCAGCGAAGTCCCCGTTGAATTGACATGGGATTTGGCGAGCGTGTATGCAACCCCCGCAGACTGGGAAGCAGCCTGCGCCGGCGTGACGGCTCAGTTGCCCGCGTTGGCCGCGTTTCGTGGACGACTGGCTGAAGGCCCGGCCGCGCTGCTGAGCTTTGTCAACGCCTATCAGGACAGCGCCGTTGTCCTCGGCAAGATTCTGAACTACGCACAAAACGGCGCCTCTGTGGACACCGGCGATCAGGTCACGGCCGCGCGTGCGGGGCAGGCCCGCACGCTTGCTGCCAACTTCGCCGCGGCCACCGCCTTCTTCGACCCCGAACTGCTGGCAATTGGCCTCGACACCGTGGATGGCTGGGTCGCGGCTACGCCCGATCTGCATTTCCTCGCTCATTACCTGGATCGTCTGCGGCGGCGTCAGGCACATCTGCGCTCCGGCGAGGTCGAAGAGGTGCTGGCATTGGCCCGCGATCCCTTCGGCGGGCCGTTCACCGTCTATGGCATGTTAAACAATGCGGACATGACCTTTCGCCCCGCGGTCGCCGCCGACGGCACCCCGCTGGAAGTCGGCCAGTCCAGCATCGGCGGGCTGATCACCCACGCCGACCGCGCGGTACGCCGCAGCGCGTGGGAAAGCTACGCCGATGGCTATCTCGCGCTGCGCAACACCCACGCCGCCAACTTCACCGCCAACGTCAAACAAAACGTCTTCAACGCACGCGTGCGCAGCTACGCGTCCGCACTACACGCCTCGCTTGGCCCCGGCCACATTCCGGTCGAGGTCTTTCACAACCTGATCGCCGTCTTCAAGCAAAACCTGCCCACCTGGCACCGCTATTGGCGGCTGCGCCGACAGGCGCTCGGTCTGAATGAATTGGGCGTGTACGACATCAAAGCGCCGCTGACCGGCAGCAAGCCGGTGGTGCCCTTTGCTCAGGCCGTAGACTGGATCGCCGCGGGCATGGCCCCGCTGGGCGAAGAATACGTGAGCGTGCTGCGCCGCGGCTGTCTGCAGCAGCGTTGGGTGGATCGGGCGCGCAACCGCGGCAAACGAGAAGGTGCGTACTCCAGCGGCACACACGGCACGCATCCTTTCATCCTAATGTCCTACCAAGACGATCTGTTCAGCTTGAGCACGCTCGCGCACGAGTTGGGCCACTCCATGCACTCCTACTACACGCGCGGCACTCAGCCCTTCGTCTACGGCCAGTACGGAATGTTCCTGGCCGAGACCGCATCCAACTTCAATCAGGCGATGGTGCGCGACTACCTTTTCCGCACACAACCCGACCGCACCTTCCAGATCGCACTGATCGAAGAAGCGATGTCGAACTTCCACCGCTACTTCTTCATCATGCCGACGCTGGCACAGTTCGAGCTGGCCGCCCACACGCGCGCAGAACAGGGTGCACCGCTCAGCGCGGACATCCTCAGCGGCATCATGGCCGATCTGTACGAAGAAGGCTACGGGGGCGAAGTGGCGCTGGATCGCGCCCGCATCGGCATCACCTGGGCGCAGTTCGGCCACATGTACATGAACTTCTACGTTTTTCAGTACGCTACCGGCATTGCAGCCGCGCACGCGCTGGCGCGTCCCATCCTGGACGGCGACGAAGCAGCCGCAGCCCGTTACCGTGACTTCCTCAAGTCGGGCGGCTCACGCTACCCACTGGACACGCTCAAGCTGGCCGGCGTAGATATGAGCGTGCCCGCCGCGGTCGAAGCGGCTTTTGCCATGCTGGCCGGGCTGGTGGATCGGCTGGCGGCGCTGCTGGCCGACTGATCTACCTCGTTCACAAACGACACCGGTCGCGTGACTTGACGTGACCAGCTCAATGCGTACAATTGTTCTAATCAAAATGATCCATTGTACGCATTTTTCTTGGAGCAAGCCATGTCGAAAGTGAAGGTTCGTTTCGTCTGCCAGAACTGCGGCAGTATCCAAGCCAAGTGGATGGGCAAATGCCCTGACTGCGGCGAGTGGACTTCCCTGGGTGAGAAGCAGATCGTGGACGCGCCCGCGCGCGCGGCCGCGTCCCGCACCTTCGTGCCCATCGAAGGCGGCGCGCCGCAACCGCTCACGGCGATCTCGTCGGACGGGTTGAGCCGTGTGCCGGTGGAAGGCAGCGAGCTGAGCCGCGTACTGGGTGGCGGCATCGTCCCCGGCTCCGTGGTGCTGGTCAGCGGCGACCCCGGCATCGGCAAGTCTACACTGTTGCTGCAACTGGCCGCCAGCATGGCGCGCACGCAGGGCCGCGTGTTGTACGTCAGCGCGGAAGAAAGCGCACGGCAGCTCAAGCTGCGCGCCAGCCGCCTCGACATTGACGAAGCCAACCTGTACGTCCACGCGGAAACACACCTCGAAACGATTCTGCACCACAGCAGCGAGCTGCTTCCGCAGTTGATGATCGTCGACTCGATTCAGGCCATCCACACCGACGCGGTGGCCTCCACCGCGGGCAGCGTGACCCAGGTGCGCGAATGCGCCGCGCAGTTGCTGCGGCTGGCAAAAAGCCAGGGTGTACCGGTCTTCCTCGTGGGACACGTCACCAAAGAGGGCAACATCGCCGGCCCGCGCGTGCTGGAACACATGGTGGACACGGTGTTGTATCTGGAAGGGGAGCGGTTCCAGACCTATCGCCTGTTGCGCAGTGTAAAAAACCGCTTTGGCTCCACCGACGAGGTGGGGGTGTTCGAGATGATCGAAGCCGGGCTGCGTGAAGTGACGAACCCGTCCGAGGCGTTTCTGGCTGAACGCCTGCCCAACGCGGCTGGCTCGGCCATTGCTGTGACGATGGAGGGCACACGGCCCCTGCTGGTGGAGGTGCAGGCGCTGGCCTCGACCACCAGCTTCCCCCAGCCGCGACGTACCGCCAACGGTGTGGATTTCAACCGCCTGTTATTGCTCACCGCGGTGCTGGGGAAGCGCGGCGGCTTCCGCCTGGCCGAGCAGGACATCTTTGTCAATGTGGTGGGCGGCCTGCGCATCAACGAACCCGCCGCAGACCTGGCGGTGGCTGTGGCGATTGCCAGCAGCTTGAAAAACGTACCCGTGCCCGCGGATTTGGCCGTGGTAGGTGAGGTAGGCTTGAGCGGCGAGCTGCGCAGCGTCAGCCAACTGGCGCGACGCCTGAACGAAGCGGCCAAACTCGGCTTTACCCGTTGCATTGTGCCGCGCAGCCGCGGCGCGGCCATCAGTGCGCCCGCAGGCATGGAGGTGATCGGCGCACGCACGCTGAACCAGGCGCTGGATGTGGCGCTGGCCGCGGGCGCGAGCAAGTCGTAACCGGCCCAGCCTGCGGCTGAGTTTGTTGCAACCGCGCTGATGCCGCCTGAATTTTCTTCTGCAACGGGGAATCTACAAACCGATGGGTTCGACAAGCTCACTCACCGCGGGGAAAACTTATTGCTTTCGACTAAGGGTATTATGCCTGCCACATCGCCCATCTTCGTAGACGAAAAGCTCTTTTTAGGGCGCGACGAACAGCAAAACCGCTTTCGCGCGGCCCTCACTGAAGTACTCAACCCCACTGTCAGCGAAGTGGAACCCTACATCTTCCTCTTGTTCGGCATTGGCGGCATGGGCAAGACCACCCTGGCGCGGCGCTTCCGCGATATCGCATTGACCGAAGTGCCGTTCGAGGGGGATTTCAAGGTATTGTCGCTCGACTGGGAAGAGCGGGCCAGACTGACCCCCGGCTTACAAGTGGGTCGTGAACACATCAGCCCGGAAACGGTCTTTGGCGTTCTGCACGGGGAGGCGGTGGCCAAGGGGTGGGGGAAGTCCTTCAAGGACTACCAAAACGTGGTGCAAGAACGCGCCAAAGTTGAGCAGAAAGCCGCCAAGGCGCTGGCCGCGGGCGATCAGCGCAGCGATTTCAGCGGGCTGGGCGAGGTTGGCGCAACCGTGGTGGGCAAGATGCTGCGCCAGAACCTGCCTGCGATGGGCAATAGCGGCGAAAAGCTGGTGCAGGAGTTGACCCAGCTCGGTATTAAGGCCACCATCGAGCAACTTCCCCAGATGCAGCAGGCGCTGGAAACACGGCTGCGCGCCCATCTTAACCCCAAACAGTTCCAGATCTTCCTGGAGCCGCATGAGCAACTGGCGCTCGCGCTGGGGCAGGGCTTGCGCAAGCTAGCCGGTCAGCAATGGCTGCTGGTAATCCTGGACACCTACGAAATCGTAGATCGCGTGGACCCCTGGCTGCGACAGGTGATGCGCGCGGCGGGGCCGCGCGTGGTGTGGGTAGTCAGTGGCCGGTCTGACCTGCGCCAAAGCCGCCAGTTTGGCAACGAATACTTTCAGGGCTACGAAGCGCAGTTCTTCCGCCGTTTGATTGCCTACGACATGCCACAATTGGCCGCTGACCTGGTGCGCGCCTATTTCGCCGCAGCTACCGAACGGCCGGTCAACGATGAAGAGCTGGCGGCCTTGAGCCGCGCCACGCGCGGCATCCCGCTGGCCGTGCGCCTGGCCGCAGACTTGTGGCGCAACGGCGCCACCATGGAGCAGATCGCCGGCGGGGCCGGCGATGACACCCCGCATGAGGAGATCGTGCAACGCCTGGCCGAACGCTATCTGGTACACGCGGTCAAGCCAGAGGATCGGCTGGCGCTGTATGCGCTGGCGCTGGCCGACGGCGATCTGACCCAGGCACGGGCCATGTTGCAACCCACCGACGCCCCTGACTATGACTTTGTGACGCATCTGCGCCGTCTGGAGCGCGATTACAGCGGCGTTTACAAACAGGCGGCCCAGTTGCACGCGGAACCGGCTTATTTCCTGCGTGAGGAGTTGCGCCCGGAACTGCGCCGTACCCAGCCTGCCATTCAGGAATTGAACCGCCGCGCGGCTACTGCGCTGCAAAACAAACTGGCCGCATTGGAGGAAGCCGTGCCGCACCTGGAAACCCGCTGCACCGACGAAGGATGGGTAACCCACGCGGTGCGCCTGGCCGACCGGCTGTTTTGGCTGGACGAAGAGGAAGGCTGGCGCTGGCTTGTGCCGCGCTACGTCGAGGCGCTGGCGTATAACCGTGGGCTGCGCCGCAGCCTGCAACAGACCGCGGACGGCTGGCGACGATATTTCAGCGCACGCGGCAAGACACGTTGCCAAAAGCTGGCCGCACTGGATCAATGGTACGCGCTGTTCAAAGAAGACGTGGCGGCCGGGCTGGATGAGCTGGAAGGGCTGGAGCAGAAGGGCTGGCTGGCCGGTGCAGATGAAGCGGAACGCCGCGCGATCCTGGCGCTGAACCGCGGCCTGGTCTGGCTGCACCGCGACCAACAGGATCAGGCGCTGCGCAGTTTTGCGCAGGTGGAGGCAGGGCTGCCCGCAAAGGGAGACGAGTTGCGCCAACAACTGGCTGAGGCGCTGGATGAGCTAGCCATTAAACTGCTCTGGCCTCGTGGCCGCGCCGGTGCTGTACCATCATCCGCGGCCGAGGAGCTTCTGCGCAAAGTGGTGGCCTGGGCGCCGGACAAGGCCGGCGCCTGGTATCGTCGTGGGGTGGCCCTAGATGGCATAGGACAAAAAGACGAGGCCATCGCCGCGTACCAGCGCGCCATGGCACTCGACCCGCAAAACGCCGCACCCCACAACGGGTTGGGCAATGTGTACCGTGATCTGGGCCGCACCGACGAAGCCATCCGCCACGACCCGCGCTTCCAGGCCCTCGTCGCCGGAGATGCGTGACCCCCGCGGGGGAAGATGGCGGAAGTCGTCGGTCAGTGCGACAGGCCATGTTCGTGCGCGCGTGAGGCATGCACTCACGCGGCAACTTCCGCCATCCTGAGCCGGGGCCTCTGCGGGAACAGCCACATCCAGACCACCCAGCCGATTAGAAGAACAGCTTGGCCAGCTTCAGCGCGCCCTGCTTCCACGGAGTGCGGTGGGTGATGCCCGACTGCGCCGCGAACTTGTCCACGTTCTCCAGATACCACTGATAGTTGCGGATCAACGCCTGGCTGTTGGAGTATTGGGGATTGTAGCCCAGCACGGTTTGCGCCTTTTCAATAGACACAAACGATTCCTTGCCTGCCGTCTCGTACACCCACTTGTACAGCGGCGACACCCCCAACGCTTCCAGGAAGCGCAGAATAAAGATGGCCGGGCCTTCGGGCAACGGCACGATGTGCTTGCCAAAGCCGGCATAATCCAGCACCGCCTGGAAGTCAGATCGTGATGTGCCGAAGATCTTCGCGCCGATGTTGAAAACATCGTTGGTTTTCTCGCACGGCAGGGTCGCGCACAACCAGATCGCGTCGCACAGGTCTTCCACTGCCAGGTATTGATAAGGGTTGTTGCCCTTGCCCAACACCGGGAAATTCTTGCCGTCCTTCGCCCAGTCATAGAACAGGGCGAACACGCCGAGACGCTCCGGCCCGATGAAAGACTTGGGACGGATGATCGGCACGCACATGCCTTTGGCGCGATATTCCAGACACACTTCCTCGGCCTTGATCTTGGCTTCGCCGTAAGGGCCGACGCCGTCTAGTTTGTCCGTTTCCAGCAGCGGATGGTGATCGGGGATGCCATATACCGCGGTGGAAGAGATATGGATCACGCGCTCAACGCCCTGGGCGAAAGCTGCTTGCAGTACATTGCGCGTGCCGTCAATATCAGTCGAATAGATGTCTTCGGGCTTGTACAACGGCAGCGCGGCCGCGGTGTGTACCACCATGTCCACACCTTCCATCGCGGCTTCCACCGTGGCATAATTGCGAATATCGCCAGTCACCACCTTGATGCGGTTCACCGCGTCGGGATAATCAAAAGGTAAGACATCCAGTGAAACGACTTTCTGGCCCTTGTCAAGCAAATAGCGTACCAGGTTGATCCCCAAGAACCCAGCGCCGCCTGTAATGAGATAAGTTTTGGTCACTATTGGCCTCCTGAACAGTTTGTTATACTCTACACTATACCCCTGCAAGGGAGCAAATCTGCCGGGGCGCTCTGCGCGGCCAGTTTGACAATGGGTGGGGGTGTTTTATAATGCAGCACAATGCAGTAACCAAATCCAAACAATCACCGTTCAGTTGGGGACAACACCAACGATCTGCAATTTTCACCCCCTGCAACAAGGGAGATACCCTGCACCCAAGGAGCCGTGTGCGCCATGAACATTGATGATATTGCCAACGCTATGAATAATCAATCCGGCAACAAGCCGAAAAATACCAAGCCCAAGCAGGCTGCCAAGCCTACCCAGCAAAACTCTGACCCCTTGAGCGGGTTGGTCAACGCCATGAACCAGCAGGGCGATCAGGGTACAGCTAAACCCGCTGCTTCCAAACCAGCCTCACCCAAGCCAGCAGCTCCCAAACCGGCAGCAACCAGTAACCAGGCTACCGGTACAAACCCGTTTAATGCGACCTATGACGATGGCGGCAGCACCAGCAGCAGCGGCGGCCAGTCAATGGATATGGGCGGTATGGGTGGCCTGTTAGGTGCATTGCTCGGTGGCGCAGGCGCAAGCCAGCAAGCCGCTCCCGATACTGGCAGTGCCGACATGGGCAGCCTGCTGGGCAGTTTGCTCGGTGGCGCAGGCGCCAGCCAGCAAGCCGCCCCCGATACCGGCAGTGCCGACATGGGCAGCCTGCTGGGCAGTTTGCTCGGTGGCGCAGGCGCAAGCCAGCAGCCAGCCAGTTACGACACCGGCAGCGGTGGTCAGGCCGACATGGGCAGCCTGCTGGGCAGTTTGCTCGGTGGCGCGGGCGCAAGCCAGCAGCCAGCCAACTACGACACCGGCAGCGGTGGTCAAGCGGACATGGGCAGCCTGCTGGGCAGTTTGCTCGGTGGCGCGGGCGCAAGCCAGCAGCCGGCCAACTACGACACCGGCAGCGGTGGCGGCGGTCTTGGCAGCCTGCTGGGTGCGCTGCTCGGCGGCGGCAGCCAAAGCAATTCCTCAATGGGGTTGCTCGGCGGTTTGCTGGGCGGCGGCAACACAGGCTCCCCCTTTGATGCGTTGGCGCTTCCGCTCGCCAAGAAGCTCGGCATCCCGCCGCAGCTCGCCAGCATCATCGTGATGCTCGTCGCCAACGCGCTGCTAGGCAAAAACAAGAACCGTGCTGGCGAAGTGGACGTAAACCGTGCCGAGTTGAGCGACGTGATGGCGCTCTACAACAGCGGCGAATTTAACAGCAGCGCGGTACAGAACAACCAACTGGTGCAGGAAATCAGCCAGCAAACCGGGCTGGATCACGCCACGGCCGCGCGCAGCATCGGCGATTTGCTGGAAATCATGAACAGCCAGGCCAACGCGCAGTAAGCAGCGCCGCAGTTCACTGAACTAAAAACAGGGCTATCCGCATTAAACCGGCTGGCCCTGTTTTTGTTTTCTTGCTTCCGCGGGTACTTTGCTTTAAAATTCCGCTTTAGCTTACGTTTATGTTGTATGAAACGCGCTATCATAAGCGCAGCATGTGGCTTGTTGCTCATTTGTCGCCTGTTTGATCAATATCAATGACTACGAGGTAGCATTTATGACGGATTTGGTAGATTGGTCTTTCATTATCACGCTGGCTGTCATTATTCTCGCTACTCTCATCGGCGCATACCTGCGCTCTGCACATAAAGATCGCTGTCTGCGCGATTTTGATGGTTACCACATCACGGTGGAGCGCAAAAATAACCGCGTCATTTGGGGCGACATGCACTTGCAAGCCACCGGTTTCGAGATGATTTACCGCAGCGATGTGCAGGACGACGACCACATGGAAACGAGCTACGTCCTGTACAAGGATGAATATGACGAAATTCAGGCGATCTATCGCTATGCGCGCGATCTAACGGAGGAGCTGCAAAAGCAGCGCGCCCGGAGCGTTGCCAAGTCGCTGCACCCCGGCATATTTCGGCGTTCGACGCGCGGTCTGCGCAACTTCCTAAGTACCGCATCCGATTCATTCTCCGAGGCGTTGACCCTCACGCTGGGGCGCGTGCGCCGGCGGGGGGCCGCCCTGATGAACGACACCAGCCAGACCTACATCCGCGGCATCGGCAAAGATGTGATCGGCTACGTCGGCACCAGCTACGATGCACTGCTGGAAAAATTCGTCGGCACGCGCGTCGTGGTCGAAGTCGTCGAAGACAACGAAGTTCATGAACATGTTGGCATGTTAAAGGAATATTCCGCGGACTTCCTCGAAGTGCTGGATGTTTACTACCCATTGCCGCGCGAAGTGCGTCTGAACGGACAGGATAACCACCAAATCGCGGACCGCATTGCCATCACCTTTGAAGAAGGGCATTTGCGCATTCACAACATGAATGACCAACCCCAATACCTGGAACGGGTGATTGTGGCTGGTCAGGAGATGCCGCTAAACGCCATCGTAGCCGGCGGGGAGGAAGTTGCGATCAAGATCGAAGGCGACAACCCGCCCATTATGCTGCACATGCGGGTTGCGCTGCGGCTGGACATGATCGTCCCGCGCGCCCATGCGATGATCCGCCACCGCGCTGAACGCTACGACCCGGCCACCATCTTCGATGTTGGTCTGTCATTGGTACGCCGCGACCACGACGAACGCGAGATTCTGCGCCTGCGGCAGGCGTTGCGCTACGCGCCGCAGGATGCCATTTCCGCGGCCAAACTGGGCGAACTCCTGATGCAGCAAAGTGAATTTATCGAAGCCGAGCACTGGTTGCTGGAAGCCAAAGAACGCGCGCATCGCCTGCCCGATCAGGGCAGCCGCGTGGCACAAAACTTGCGCCGTGTCCAGCGACAACTGGAACAGATGCGCTTGCAGGATCGTCTGGCCGAAGAGCTGCGCATTATCTCGGTTGGCAACGCTGACAGCATGGACGCAGCCGAAGAATCCTTTGAAATTTAACCCGTTATGACCCGTATTCTTGCCATTGAAACCTCATGCGATGAAACTGCGGCCGCGGTGATTGCCGATGGCCGTTTTATCCTTTCCAACGTCGTCGCTTCACAAATCGAGTTGCACCGACGCTATGGCGGCGTCTTCCCGGAAGTCGCATCGCGACAGCATGTACTCTCCATCGCACCGGTAATTGAGCAGGCAGTGGCCGATGCCGGTGTGAGCTGGGCCACGCTGGACGCGGTGGCTGTCACCGCGGGGCCGGGGCTGGCTGGCTCGCTGTTGGTCGGCGTCAACGCGGCCAAGGGGCTGGCCTTCATGCGCGGGCTGCCGCTGGTGGCCGTCAACCACCTCGAAGGCCATGTCTACTCGAACTGGCTGGCCCCGCGCGTCGGGCCGCCCACGGACGAATCCTTTGCCCTGACCGAGGCCGCCTTTCCTGTGCTGGTGCTGATCGTCTCCGGCGGTCACACCGAACTGGTGCTGATGCAGGGGCATGGCCAATACCAGCGACTGGGGGGCACGCTTGATGACGCCGCCGGTGAGGCGTTCGACAAGGCTGCGCGGCTGCTGGGCCTGCCGTATCCGGGCGGGCCGGTGGTGCAGCGCGTGGCGCAAGGGGGCGACCCGCGCCGCCTCGATCTGCCGCGCGCGCTGATGACCCAGCCAGAGCATCGCTATAATTTCAGCTTCAGCGGCCTAAAAACCGCGGTGCTGCGCCTGGTGCGTGACCAGCAGGCCGCGCTGGGTGACCCCGCCTGGCCGGAAGCCTATGGTCAGGCGTTGGCACAGTCTACCGCGCCGCCCGCTGCCAGCCTGGCCGATCAAACCATCCGCGATATTGCTGCCAGCTTGCAGGTGGCCGTGGCCGATGCGCTGGTCAGCAAAACGCTCGCGGCCGCGCGCGCCACCGGCGCGCAGCATGTGTGCGTGTGTGGCGGGGTGGCGGCCAATGGCGAACTACGTCGCCAACTGGCCGAACGCATGACGTTGCCCTATTCCATTCCACCGATCTGGCTCTGCACCGACAACGCGGCTATGATCGGCGCGGCCGCGCACTATCGTTTTAGCGCGGGCCTGCGCGCCAATGCTGCCCTGGACATCAAAGCACGGCTGCCGCTGGCGTCATGGTAACCACGCGCCCCAAAATTCACCGTTTGGAAGTGGCCCGTGCTTGGCCCCTTCCGAATCGCTCGCACCAGAGGATTAATTATGCCATTGCCAACGCGTGACGAAGCATGGGTGTTGCTCACCGAATGGGTGCAAAGCGACAGCCTGCGCAAGCATATGCTCGCAGTTGAAGCCGCCATGCGCGCCTATGCCCGCAAGTACGACGAAGATGAAGCTTTGTGGGGGATCACCGGCCTGCTGCACGATCTCGATTTCGAACGGTTTCCCGATATGAATGATGCGACGGATGGTCATCCGCGCACCTCGCTGCGCGTCTTTCGCGCGTTAGACTACCCGGACGCGCTGATCCAGGCAGTGGAAGGGCACGCGCCTTACCTCGGCAACGCGCGCCGCACGCGCATGGACCGCGCGCTGGTGGCTGTGGACGAGCTAACGGGGCTGATTATGGCGGTGGGGTATGTGCGGCCCAGCAAGGATTTGGCCGATGTAACGGTGAAATCGGTGCGCAAGAAGTGGAAAGATCGCGCGTTTGCTGCTGCGATCAGCCGCGATGAGATCGAACACTTCACCGCGGAGCTGGGCGAGCCGTTGGACGAACACATCGGCTTTGTGCTGGCCGCGCTGCAAGCGATTGCGCCGGATTTGGGGCTGGACGGACGCCTGGCAGCCCAGGCTGAAGCCCGTTTGATTTGACGGGATACTGACCCCCAAGTATAATATTTCGAGTCTGTTACAGACATCTCATTCGTTATGACAGAAGCGGGTGAGGAGCAGGTCCTGGCCTCTCCCGTTTTTTGCTGTTTAACGACCAAAACTTGATTGCTAACTCTCTACCGCTTCGGTAGTTAAAAGAGTAAACTTGAGAAAGGAGCGCAGATTTTTCCATGTCGAAAAGAACTTTTCAGCCCAAGGCGCGCCGCCGCCTGCGCGTCCACGGTTTTCGTGAACGCATGAGCACCAGTGATGGGCGTGATGTGATCAAGCGCCGCCGCCTGCGCGGCCGCAAGCGCCTGGCTTCTTCCCTAACCTACCGCAAGCGGGATTGGTAGTTGTTAAAGCGCGAGTTCAGGCTGCGGGAACATGATCGGTTTAATCAAGTTCGCCGTCAGGGAAGATGCCGAACCCATCATCTGATTGTGTTATGTGCCCTACCCAATGACCTGCCGAACAGTCGCTTTGGCTTTTCGGCCAGCAAACGTGTGGGCAGCGCAGTGCTACGCAATCAGACTCGCCGCCGGATGCGCGAGATCATCAGAGTACGTCTGCCTGTGATTGCCACAGGGTGGGATGTGGTGTTGATCGCCAGACCCGCGATGGCTCAAGCGGAATTTCGCCAAATCGAAAGTGCGTTGGAACGACTTCTGCAACAGGCAGGGCTTTATACGCCCTCCAGTCGCGACACTGTCTCCCTCGCCGACAATGCCAGCAGAACGAGCATTGATCCATGAAACAACTGGTTATCAGCCTGATTCGCGGTTATCAGCGTTTCATCTCGCCGCTGCTCGGCAGTAATTGCCGTTTCGAGCCAACCTGCTCGCACTATACTCTGCAAGCGGTAGAGCGCTACGGTGCAGCCAAGGGGCTGTGGCTGGGCGCAAAACGCATTGGACGCTGCCATCCGTTTAATCCGGGTGGCTACGATCCCGTGCCCTAGCCATTTTTCGGTTGGAGTAATGAACAACATGTCAACCAAACGGGCGTTAAGCCTGTTGCTTTTGCTGGTATTGGCAGCTTCGCTGTTGTCTGGCTGTGCGCCTGTCAACAACGGCGACGGAACGATGTCTGCCCCTGCCTGGATTGCCTGGCTCTCGACACCGCTGGCACTGGTCATTGACTTCGTGCACGGCCGCGTGCTGACACCGATGGGCCTGGGGTCGTATGGCCTGACCATCATTCTGGTGACCATTCTGATCCGCCTGTTGATGTATCCTTTAACGCGGCAACAGATGTCCTCCATGAAGAAGATGCAGGAAGTCCAGCCTAAGATGAAGGAGTTGCAGGAAAAGTATGGGTCTGACCGCAACAAGCTGGCCGAAAAGCAGATGGAACTGTACCGGCAAGAGGGTGTGAACCCAGCCGGTGGCTGTTTGCCGCTGCTGATCCAGATGCCGGTCCTGTTTGCGTTCTATTACGCCCTGCTGACGCTCGGCCCCAAGCTGGCTGAACGCTTCCTGTGGATCCCCAGTCTGGCCTTCCCCGCCTACTATGGGGGGATGTCCTGGATATCGCCGCTCACACCGCAGCATATTCTATCTTCCGACGTGCTGCCCTATCTGGTGTTGCCAATCGTTTATGTGCTGTCGCAGTTGGTTATGCAGCGCATGAGCCAAGCAGCCAACCCCAGTGCCATGCCTGGCTCGACCGGCACCATGATGATGCTGATGCCGCTGATGTTCGGCTACATCACCCTGATTGTGCCCTCCGGCCTGACGCTGTACTGGGTCACGTCGAACGTCTTGCAGATCATCCAACAAGGTCTCACCACTGGCTGGACAGGCCTGTGGCCCTTCGGCCGAACCGCCGAAGCAACCGCAACGAGCGGCAAGGCCAGCAGCAAGGTCAATCAGTCGGTTAACAAGGTTGACGATGACCTGTCTACAGACCCAGCCGTCAATGAAATGTCTGCCGGGCGGCGCAGAAAGATGCGAAAGCGAAAGAACTAGCTATGACCTCAAAAGGCGATGAATTTCGCGGCAAGACAGTAGATGAAGCGATTGAAACTGGCTTGGCCGCGCTGGGCTTGAAACCCGGCCAGGCGGAAATCGAGATTCTTAGCCGGGGAAGTCGTGGTCTGTTGGGCTTTGGTGCAGAGGATGCGCGTGTGCGCATCACACGCGTGACCGTGGCGAAGCCGGAAATGCCCGCCGCACCGCCAGCGGCTGCGCCCAAACCTGCGCCGGTAGCCAAGCCGCCCGTGGCTCCGCCTGCACCGGTCGCAAAGCCGGTGACTGCTACACCCGAACCGGAACACGTCCAAGCCAAGCCAGCCAAAGCTGCTGCCGCTTCGGACGGCGATGAGGACCTCGGAGCGACGGCCGCGGAGTTGCTGCAAGGTATGCTGGATCGCATGGATGTGCGCGCCACTGTGCAGGTCGTCCCGTATCGCGGTGTTCTCGATGCCGGTCAGGAAGCGCCCCTGGTGCTGAACATCGAAGGCGAGGACCTGGGTATTTTGATCGGACGACGCGCCGAAACGCTCTCCGCGCTGGAATACCTCACACGCCTGATGGTCAACCATCGCACGCACCGCTGGGTGAACCTGATGGTAGACGTGGAGAGCTACAAGGCCCGCCGCGAAGAACAACTGGTGAAGCTGGCCGAGCGGATGGCGGAGCGGGCTATCAGCACTGGCCGCTCGGTGTCCCTGGAAGCCATGCCCCCGCGCGAACGCCGCATTGTACACATTGCCCTGCGGAATATGCCCAATGTGACCACGCAAAGCGTCGGCGAAGGCGATCAGCGCAAGGTAACGATCATTCCCCAGTAAGACGCGTTATACACACAACAAAGACAAAAACGGCAAGCCTGGCTTGCCGTTTTTTGTTGCTCATATCAAACGCCGTGAAAGGTCATCTCGAAATGACACTAACGGCATATGTCTTGTTTAGCGTGGCAGTAAAAGTGCTTATAGCATCCGGCCAAACACGCGGTGATTCTTGTACGCCACGCTGCCCAGATTCTCCAGATCATGCCGCATCTGGGTGGCGGTTTCTGCCACCTGTGTCAAGTCAGCTTGCACAAAGCCCGCCTGCTTGATTGTCTTTTCCATCTCAGAATAGAGGAGGGCATTGCCGCCGCGGCCCTGGAAGTCAGCCAAAATCCCCGCACCGTTCACGATCACCCACTTGGTGCGCCGATATTCCAGCAGTAAATCCAGGATACCCAACGGAAACAGCTTGCCCTTGCTGCGTTGAATCGCCGCGGACAAGTCGGGGAAGGCGAACAAGAACCCCACCACGTCCTCGTCGTGCATAATGATCTTGATCAGCTTGGGATCGGCAATCGTTACCAGGTCATTGATCACCAACGTCAACTCGGCGTCAGTAATCGGAATATACTCCCAGTTGTTGACGAAGGCCTGATTATAAGCGTGACCGATGCGCATGGCCAGTGCCCGCAGTTCGGCCTTGTTGCGAAAAGTGACCACACGCAGTTGCCCGCGCGCCTGAATCCGGTCTGCAATGCTATGAATGCGCGGCGGCAGGGTGAAACGCTCCGCAGTAATGACGTTCGACACGAAGTCCACTTCCTTCTGCATCCCCGCGGCCTCGGCGTAAGCCGGATAACTGGGTGGGTTGTACAGCATCATGGTCATGGCCGCGCGCTGGTCAAAGCCATCCACCAGAAAGCCCATACCATCCAGCACACCAAGCCCCTTTGGCCCGATGATCTTGGTCAGCCCGCGGGCACGCGCCCATGCGAACGCTCGCTCAAACAGCGCCGCGGCCACCGTTGGGTCCTCAACGCACTCAAAATGGTAGAAAAACGCCGTGCGGCTGTGGTGATAATCGTTGTAATTGCGGTTCTCCAGCACAGAAATGCGCCCCACATCCTCGCCGTTCTGCACCGCAAGGAAGAAATCCGCGTCCGAATGTTGATAATAGGGATGCTTGCGCCGATTCAATTGCAGCTTGACATCGCCCTCCAACGGCGGAACCCAGTAGGGCGAGCCGCGGTACAGCTTGAAAGGCAACTGAATAAACCGTTTGACATGATCTTTGCGTTCCGTGTCAAGCTGAATAATGTCCATAGCAGTTTCCTGTGCAACGGATCGAAAACAGGCTCAACCAGTGGCGTTGAGCAATTGGCGCAGATGCTGGCGCGCTTCGTCGGCGTATTCGCCGCGCGGAGCCTGTTGCAGATAGTCGCGCCAGCGCACAATCGCTTCCTGCGTGCGTCCCTGGCCTTCCAGCGCCAGCGCCAGACCGCGCACTGCCTGCATACGCTGCGGATTAAGCACCAACACCCGTTCATACAATGTGGTAGCCGCCTGCCAGTCAGACTTTTCGCGCAGAATATCGGCCTGCGCTTGCAGTGCGCCCTCGCCAGTACCCTCCAACGCCAGAGCGACCTGCTCGGCTTGCTGCGCCGCGGCCAGCGCCTCATCTAACCGCCCCGCAGCCTGATAGGCCGTGGCCAAGCCGAGGTGATAGGCGGGGTCTTGCGCATAATCGGGCGTCAGGCGCAGCGCCTCGGCATAGGCGGCCAGTGCCTCGTCCGTCTTACCCGCGGTCGTCAGGGCATCGCCTTGCAGCAAGCGATACCAGCCGTTGTCTGGCGCCACCTCAACCAGCTTTTGATAAGTTTCCGTAGCCTTGTCCACCTGCTCCGCGGCCAGATAGGCATTGCCCAGCTTGACGTACGCGTCGGCGTAGGTGTCATCCAGCAGCAGTGCCGACTGGAAATTGCTGATAGCTTGGGCAAAGTCGCCCTTGGCCTGATACACCGCGCCGAGGCCGGTATAGGCTTGCAGGTTGCGTGGATCGCGCTGCATCGCCGTGTTGAAATCGTCAATGGCCGGGCCGTAGCGTTTCTGGCTCAGACGCAGATCGCCGCGGCGCACCAGCACGCGCGCGGCCTGCTCATCCCGCTGCGACAGCCGCAGGGCACGGTTCAGCATGATCTCGGCACGCTCGGCATTGCCGACGCCCTCCAAAGCCACGCTCAGTTGAATGTACCCCTCGACATAGCCAGGATTGATTTCGGTCGCGCGTTCCAGCGCCTTGATCGCCTCGCGGTTCTCGCCCTGGCTGATGTAGGCGCGGCCCAGCTCCAGATAGGCTTCGGCGCTGTTCAGGTTTTGCTTCACCGCGGCCTGAATCTGGGCAAGAGCCGCGTCAGCCTGTCCCTGGTCGCGCAAAATCTGCGCCAGTTGCAGATAGGATGCAATCAAGGCCGGATCAGCCTGCTGGGCAGCCTGGAACTGCGTTGTCGCGCCAGCCACATCCCCCTGCCCCAGCGCCAGCATGCCCAGCCGCATATAGGCTTGCGCGGCGGCCTGCGGGTTATCAGGCAGCCCGGCCACTTCGTTGATTATCTGCTGGGCGCGTTCCAGATCGCCCTGCGCCTGATACACCAACCCCAATTGCAGCTTGGCATCGGTTTGATTGGGATCAAGCGTCAATGCCTGCTCGAAAGCCTTGACCGCCTCCTCCAGTTTGCCCTGCTTGCGATACAGGTCGCCCAGGAAGAAATAGCCCAACGCGGCCTGCGATTCGATCTCAGTGGCGCGCGTGTAGCGCCGTTCAGCCGCGCCCAGATCGCCCAGCGCCTCGTAGGCCTGACCCATCTGAATGTACGCGCCGGGGTAGGCCTCGCTGCCGGGCATTTCCAGCAGATCGGCAAAACTCTGGATCGCCTGCTGCGGCATATCTGACTTACGGTAAGCCTGCGCCAGCCGGAAGTGCGCTTCCAGGTCTGCGGGAGCCAACTGCACCGTGGTGGAAAATTGGTTAAGCGCCTGCACCTGCAAACCGGTGTCTTCGTACAGCGCGCCGAGCGCCAGATGCGCCGGTGAACGGTCTGGGGCCAGCTTCACCGCCTCTTCAATCTGAGCGATGGCGGCTGCGGCGTCCCCCGCACGGCGATACGCCTGGCCGAGGCGCAGCCGCAGGTCGGCGTTGTCGGGCACAGCCTCCACTGCCTGCTTGTACAGCGCCAATGCGTCATCGAAGCGTTCCTGCGCGGTGTACAGGCCGCCCAACTGCAAATATGGACTGGCGTAGGTGGGGCGCGCGGCAATCGCCTCTTGGTAGCGTTGAATAGCCTGTTCCATGTCGCCGCTGGTCACCAACGTATTCCCCAGCTTAGTCAAGGCCGCCGCAGCCACCGCAGGATTGTCCGCGCTGCTGGCCAGCGCGTCGTTCAGCGCCTTTGATGCCGCCTCGCTATCGCCGCGCGCCTGGTAGACCTCGCTCAACTGCAACAGTGCGTCGCCGTAGGTAGGGTCCAACTCCAGTGTGCGACGATAACCAGCTTCGGCGGCAGCAAGATCGCCCGCCAACCGGCTGATCTCGGCCTGCTGGAACACCGCCGCGGGCAAATCTGGCGCAATCGCCAGCGCCTGGTCCACCGCGCCGCGCGCTGCATCCAGTTGGCCGAGCGCGGTATAGGCCTGCGCCAGTTGCACAGCCGCATCGCTGTTTTGCGGCGACAGTTCCAGCAGTGCGGTCAATTGTTCCACAGCCTGAGTGGATTGGCCTGTACGACGATAAACGGAACCCAGCAGCAGCCGCGCTTCAGGATCGTTGGCGTTGATGTCCACCGCCTGCGCGTAATACTGTGCGGCTTTGGCAAGGTCATTGCGGGCTTCCAGCACGCGGCCCAACTCCAGCAGCGCACGGTAACGCTTGGGGTCGAGCTTGACGGCCTGGGTGAGTTCTTCTTCCGCGGCCGCAAGATCGCCGGTGCGCCGGTAGGTCTGGCCCAGCTTAAAATGTGCCTCGGCGTCCTGGGGCACGGCCGCGACTGCCCGCTGATAGACCGCGAGCGCGTCGGTGAGCTTGTCTTGCTGGTCGTACAAAAAGGCCAGTTGCAGGTACGCGCCGACGTAGGTCGGGTCGGTGATAAGTGCCTGCTGATAGCGCGCTTCGGCTTCGTCCACTTCGCCGCGGTCGCGATAGGTGTTCGCCAGCTTGGTGAGGGCTTGCGCCACCTTGAGCGGCTGCGCGGCGGCCAGCGCGGTAACTTTGTCGAAGGCAGCCTGCGCGCCTGCGGTGTCGCCCAACGCCTGATAGGTGGCCCCAAGTTCGGTATAAATGTCGGCGTTGTCAGGACTGATCGCCAGCGCGGCTTGATATTGCTCCAGCGCCTTCTGGTTGTCGCCCTGCAAACGATAGGTGGTAGCCAGCGAAATGTATAAATCGAGGCTGTTGGGCGCTTGCTCCAACCCTTGCTGGTATAGGCTAATTGCTTCGGCCTGCCGCCCGCGCGTGGTATAGACCTGACCGAGCCACTGATAGGCGCGCACGCTGGTGGGGGCCAGCCGCAAGGCTTCTTTCAATTCGCTTTCGGCCAGATCGAACTGGCCCAGACGACTGGAAACCTGGCCCAGAAAGAAATGGGCATCGGCGTTGGTGGGAGCCTGCTCCACTGCGGTCTGGAACTGAATGCGAGCATCCTCCAGTTGCCCCTGATCGAGATAAACCTGCCCAAGCTGAAGGTAAGACCCGGCAAAAGTCGGTTCTTCCTGCTGCGCTTGCTGATAGAGGGCGATGGCCTCGTCGGTGCGGCCCTGCAAGGCTTGCAGGTTGCCCAGGCGCGTCAACGCGGAGGAGCGGGCACGTTGGTCGGTGACGGCCGCGCGCAACGCCTCGTTGTAGAATTCCTCAGCCTTGGCAAGGTCGCCCTGATCCTGATAAATACCCCCCATCTGCGTGTACGCGTCGGCAAACGCTGGGTTCACGCGCAGGGCGCGCTCGTACTGGGCGATGGCCGCGTTGGCGTTGCCCTGCAAGCGGTTCACTTCACCGATCTGGAAATAGGCGAGTGCGTAGGCGGGGTCTTTTTCAGCCGCCGCGTTGTACTGCTTAAGGGCCTCGTCATATTGCGCCTGCGCCAGATATACGTTGCCGCGCTTGACCGCGGGCGCGGGCGAAACCGGATTGGCCGCCTGGGCGCGGTCGTAGCTTTGCAATGCCAGCGTAAAATCACCCTTTGCCAGCGCAGCATCACCGTCGGCCAGCGCGCGGTTAAACGCAACGGCATCCACCTGGGTGGGAGCCGCGGGCGAATTCTGGTTCACCAGCAGCAGTGCGCCGACCAGGATCAAGGGAACCAGAATCACGGCGACCAGCGCGATGCGGGCTGTCGGGGAGAGTTGTGTCAGTTTTCGGTTCAGATTTATCACGAGTTGTTATCGCCGGGGGAAGCAGATTCAGTAATGTGTTCAAAGACCGAACGAAGGGCATTATACTGCGGGGAGAAGTCTGCGCCAAACCCTTCAGCTTCCCGGCCACAGACCCCACAACCGCGTCAGTACCAGCCACGCGCCCATCAGCAGATAAGGTCCATAGGCCAGCGCATCGCCGCGACGGGCGCGGCCGGTGAACAACAGCCCTGCCGCGGCCACGCCGCCCAGGATCATGCCAACCAAGAGCGCGGGAATGGCCGCGGGAAAGCCGCACAGTGCGCCCAACGCCGCGGCCAGCTTGACATCCCCCAGCCCCAACGCACCGCGGCCCAGCCAATATAACAGCCCAAACGCGGCACCCGCGGCCAGACTGCCTGCCAGCACCGCGGGCCAGGCGGGCTGTCCCTGCCAAAACGCCAGCAGCATTGCCCAGAACAGCAGCGCGGCCACCAACTGGTTGGGAATGTAATGCGTGCGCCAATCTACCAAGGCAATGATGACGAGCAGCGCCGTGGTTAACAGCGCCGTAACGGCCAGCGGCATGCTCGCCGCGCGCGCGCCCACCCACGCGCCCCACGCGAGGCCAACGACGATCACCACGGCTTGCTGACGCGCCGATCCGGCGCGCAGGCTGGTGTAACGCGCGCTGAAAAAGCCCGCAACCTGCCAGGTGAATATACCCAACAATAATCCGGCCCACGCGCCGGCCACAAGTTCTGTCATACAGTTACCGAGCAAGGCCCGCAGGTGTTTCTACCTGCGGGCCTTTGGTTTTTGATGGACTTTGGAAGCGAGCCTTTTGCCACTTCCAAAGTCGCCGAAGAATGCTTATGCGCGGCGACGGTGCAGCCCAGCCGCACCCGCCAGCGCCGCACCCGCCGCCAGCAGCAACAGGCTCCACGGCAGCGTGGTCAGCGGCGCAGATGTCGCCTCCACTGCTCCCAGCGTTACCGCTGTCGGGGCCACACAGCTCTGCACCATCACATCGTCCACGTCCCA
>JBAQWV010000121.1:0-7143 GCA_049299095.1 Anaerolineae bacterium
TTGACAGATCGTCGTTCTGGTAGTACGCTTGCCATGCGAGGCGGTCTCCTTTCGGGTTTTTGTTTGCACCTATACCTTACTCGGATTCCGCCTCGCTCACAATTTCAACCGAATTCCATACACTACCTTGGATGCAAACATCTTGAACAGCCTGCTGAACGGTGGTATACTCGCCCCATGTCTGACGTTATTTATTTGGACCACTCTGCCACGACACCGGTGCGCGCCGAAGTGCTGGAGGCGATGCTGCCCTATTTCACGCAGTATTACGGCAACCCCGGCAGCCTGCATCGGGTCGGGCGCGAGGCGGGCAAGGCACTGCGCGCTGCACGCGACACCGCGGCCGATGTGCTGGGCTGCACGCCGGCAGAAATCGTCTTCACCAGTTCCGGCACCGAGGCCGACAATCTGGCGCTGCGCGGCGTGGCTCTGGCGAGTCGTCAGCGCGGCACGGGCAATCACATCATTGTCAGCGCGGTGGAACACAAGGGCGTCCTTGATACTGCCTGCCATCTGCACGACGACTTCGGCTTTGCAGTGACCGTGCTGCCGGTAGACGCCGCGGGCCGCGTCGCGCCGCACGATCTGGCCGCGGCCTTGCGCCCCGACACCGCGCTTGTCAGCATCATGGCCGCCAACAACGAGGTCGGCACAGTGCAACCGCTGGCAGAACTGGCTGCGCTGTGTCGCGCGCATGGCGTCCCCTTTCACAGCGACGCGGTGCAGGCTTCCGGTACGCTGCCCCTGCGCGTAGACGATCTCGGCGTGGATTTGTTGTCGCTAGGCGCGCACAAGTTCTATGGGCCGAAGGGTGTCGGCCTGCTGTATGTGCGCCGCGGTATATCGCTGGTCCCACAGATTACCGGCGGCAGCCAGGAAGGCAAGCGTCGTGCCAGCACCGAAAACGTGCCGTATATCGTCGGCCTCGCTGCTGCATTGCAGTTGGCGCAGACCGAACGTGCCAGCGAGGCCGCACGGCTGCTGCTGCTGCGCGACCAGTTGATTGACGGCGTGCTGGCTGCCATCCCTAACAGCACGCTCACCGGCCATCGCACTGAGCGTCTGGCGCACCATGCCAGCTTTTTGATGCGTGGCATTGAGGCCGAAGGGATGCTGATCGGGTTGGACATGGCCGGCATTTGCGCCAGCAGCGGTTCGGCCTGCACCAGCGGCGCGCAGGAGCCGAGCCATGTGCTGACCGCGATGGGTGTCTCGCGCGTGGACGCGGTCGGCCATCTGCGCCTCAGCCTGGGACACAGCAACACCGCCGCCGACATAGACCGCGTGCTGGCAGTGCTGCCGCCTCTCGTCGCGCGCCTGCGCGAGTTATCGCCGTTCCGTAACGGATAACCCAAAAATAACTTATAGATGTCCTTTTCATATTACGTTAGGAATTACGTTACGTAATACGTACTGGCGGAGACTTATCTCATTAATCCTTCCTCCCCTTCTTTTTCCCGTATCGTCATCGCCATGAGCGGTGGCGTGGATAGCTCGCTGGCCGCGGCATTGCTGCGCGAGCAGGGCCACGAGGTCATCGGCGTGATGATGCGTCTCTGGGCTGAGACCGGCCCCGGCACTGGCAGCAGCAACAAATGCTGTTCGCTGGAGGCCGTCAACGATGCGCGCCGTGTGGCCGACCTGCTCGACATTCCGTTTTACCTGATCAACGTTGAGCAGCCCTTCAAGCAGCGCGTAGTGGATTTCACCGTCGCCAGCTATTTGGCGGGCGAAACCCCCAACCCCTGCGTGCAGTGCAACCGCCATATTCGTTTCGACTACCTCTACAACTATGCCATGAGCCTGGGTGCCGACTATCTGGCGACCGGCCATTATGCGCGCGTCGCTGTAAATAGTAAGGAACTAGGCGCAAGGAGTGAGGAGAAGACGAAGGACTATGCACTGCTTACCGGTCTTGACCCGGCCAAGGATCAAAGCTATGTGCTGCATGTGCTGACGCAGGAAAAGCTGGCGCATGTGCTGTTTCCTGTCGGCGAATATACCAAGCCGCGCGTGCGTGAGCTGGCTGCGGCGCGCGGTCTGCCCACTGCCAGTCGTCACGACAGCCAAGACTTGTGCTTTCTGGCCGATGGCGATTATCGCCGTTTCCTGCGTGACTGGTCGCCGGAAGGCGCGATCCAGCCTGGCCCGGTGGTCGATTCCAGCGGGCGCACGCTGGGCCAGCACGATGGCCTGCCCTTTTACACCATTGGCCAGCGCAAAGGATTGGGTATAGCCGCGCCGGAACCGCTCTTTGTGTTGCGTTTGCAACCTGCGGACAACACGTTGGTGGTGGGGCCAGCCAGCGAGCTGGGCCGTGATCGTCTCACTGCACACAGCGTCAACTGGATTGCCGGCGCGCCCCCGCACGACGCGATCCCCGTGCAAGTGAAGATCCGCTACAAGGCGCGGCCTGTGGAGGCGGTGGTCACACCACTGCCAGCCAACCGCGCCGCGGTTCAATTTGCCCAGCCGCTGCGCGACATCACGCGCGGCCAGGCTGCGGTGTTCTACCAGGGCGAGGTGTGTTTGGGGGGCGGGTTGATCGAGTAAGCAACCTGTTGCGGGCGAGCAGCAAAAGTTCAGATTTGCACGTATCTCTCGCCCATTTTGTGTGTTACTCTTTGTGTACGACGCCAAAGCCCATTTTGTCTTTGTTTGGAGCCTAAAACATGCAGAACAATGGTCATTCTTCCCGTAATGGTTCTTTTTCGCGCGTGGTCGTTACCGGTATTGGGGCGGTAACGCCGCTCGGCCACACCTGGCCGGAAACTTGGCATAACTTAGTTGGGGGCGTTTCTGCCGGTCGCCGCATTGCGCATTTCGATCCAACCGATTTCCCAACCCAGATTGCCTGTTCGGTGATTGATTTTCGGCCTGAAAACTATATGGATGCCAAAGAAGCCAAGCGGCTGGGCGCGGTCACGCAGTACGCCTGGGCCGCGGCGCAAGAGGCTTGGGCTGATGCCGGGCTGGATATGGCACACGAGGACAGCGACCGCGTCGGCATCGAGATGGGCAGCGCGTTTGGCGCGCTCGACATCGTCGAAGAACAAGTGCTGGTACTGGACAAAGGCGGCCCGCGGCGCATCAAGCCCACCCTCGGCCCGTCGGTGCTGATCAGCACCACCCCTTGCTACATCTCAATCAACATGGGCATCACCGGCCCAATTGACTCGCGCATGAGTGCCTGCGCCACCGGCATTACATCGCTGGGCGAGGCTATGCGGCGCTTGCAGCGCGGCGAGGTGGACGTAATGATCGCAGGCGGCACCGATGCCTTTCAGACGCCGTTGATGATGGCCAGCTTTAGCCGTCTCGGTGCGATGTCCACGCGCAACGACGAACCCGCCACTGCCTGCCGGCCTTTCTGCCTCACGCGCGATGGTCTGATCCTGGGTGAAGGCGCAACGGTTATGGTGCTGGAAACGCTGGAACACGCGCAGGCGCGCGGCGCGCGCATCCTGGCCGAAATCACCGGTGTTGGCCTATCCTCCGATGCCTACAACCTGGCCGCGCCGGAGCCGAGTGGCGTGGGCGCGGCCAAAGCCATGCGCTACGCCATGCGCGAAGCAGGCATCAGCGGTAGCGACGTAGATTTTATCGCTGCCCACGGCACAGCCACGCGCCTGAACGATTCATCGGAAACCGCGGCAATCAAGCTGGCTTTGGGTGAAGCCGCCTACGATGCGCGCATAAGCTCAGTGAAATCCATGGTGGGGCACATGATGGGTGCAGCCGGCACGATTTCTGCGGCAGCGATTGTCGGTGCGATTCAGAATGGCGTTGTGCCGCCGACCATCAATTATCATGAGCCTGACCCTGACTGTGACTTAAACTACGTGCCCAATACAGCGCAAGCGCGGCAGGTGGATGTGGGCATGTGTAACGCGTTTGGCTTTGGCGGACAAAACGCCAGCATGGTGGTGCAGCGTTTTATTCCTTAAGGCGCGGACAAAAGCTTACAATTCTTTTATAGTTCTTGTCATTGCAGCATAAATGTGCTAAACTAAATTTATGACGCGGGCAGGCTGTTCTCCGGACAGCCTGCCCCTTTCTTGCCTATGCTTTTATAGTTTTGTTTGATGGAGGCGCGTGCATGGCGCTTAGTTTAGTGCAGCGATCAGCAGCGGTTGCCGGTCGGCTGTTTGTTTTCGTGACAGTTGTTTGCTTGCTTGTCTGTGCTCAACCGGCGGTTGCCATCGAGCAGGGCTTGCCGTTTCAGCAGGAAATGGCAGCCGTGATTACATCGCCCGGCGGTGGGTCAGCAGTGAATGGCTCGGTGCAAATTCTTGGCTCCGCCGTACATCCTGAATTTCAGCGATATGAGCTGTATTACACAGTAGAACCAGGCGAAAGCTGGATTTTCATCGGTGATGCTCACACCACGCCGGTGAGCAATGGCTTCCTCGGCTCCTGGGAGACCGCAGGCTTGCCGGATGGCAATTACAGCTTGCGGCTGCGCGTGGTTCGCGCGGATGGCAATTACGACGAAGCCTTTGCGCGCAATGTCGTTGTGGCTAATACCACCCCTCCAACCGATACACCTACCCCAACACCCGAGACTCCTACCCCTGAACTTACGCCTGAAACACCCGTACCTGCTGACATTCCGACTTCGGTGCCGGTACAAGAAGCAACCCCGACACCAGCGCCGATTGACAGCGTGGTAACTCCGACGCCCGCAGCCACGCCAACACCCGTCACTGTGGAGCAGCCCAACATCCCTACGCCCACCCCGCGGCCTTCAGGCGCAGTCGAAGATAATCCAACCGCCGCCGCCGTGGCCAACAATGACACAGGCGGCAACAACTCCAGCGGCCCGTCGTTGGGAGATGTGGTGGAAGGTAGCTCACTCGGTTCTTCGTTTATGCGCGGCGCCGGGCTGGCAGCCTCGATTTTCGCGGCAGTCGGCATTTTCTTTGGCATACGCCGTCTGCTGACTTGGCTCTGGTATCGTTTCACGCCATAAGTCAGTTTTTGTTCGGCTGATTGGCCGACGATCAGTCTCTTCCCTTTGTTCATTGCAGGGGCCAGTCCAAGTGACTGGCCCCCGTTTGTGTTGACGTCTGAATCGAATCTATGAAACTAATCGTGGGCCTGGGCAACCCAGGCAAGCAATATGCGGCACACCGGCACAACGTTGGCTTCCAGATCGTGGATTTGCTGGCAGCACGGCACACCCTGCATTTCGACAGCAAGCAAGGCAAGGCGCAGGTGGCGCTGGGATTGTTGCACCAGGAACGGGTGGCGCTAGCTAAGCCGCAAACATTTATGAACGATGCCGGGGCCAGCGTCGGCGCGCTGATGCGTTTTTACAAGCTGGAACCGGCCGACCTGCTGGTGCTCTACGACGACCTCGATTTACCGTTGGGCACGCTGCGGGTGCGCGCAGGTGGCAGCTCCGGTGGTCACAATGGCATGAAATCCATCATTGCCGCGCTGGGCAGCGACCAGTTTGCCCGCGTGCGCGTGGGGATTGATCGTCCGCCGGGGCGCATGGACCCGGCTGCCTACGTGTTACAAAATTTCAGCACCGAGCAGCAGGAAGTGATCGAGCGTGTGCGCGCACTGGCTGCGGACGCGTGCGATTCCTGGCTGACGCAGGGTGTAGTCGCCACCATGAACGCGTATAACGTTCAAGTGGCTGATCCTGCATCTTAACGCAGAGGCTTTCGAGCCTGTTGGCTGATTTGGAATGATGGATCACTTCCGAATCCTTTGCATAAAGTTTTTGAGGCGCGTGTGAACCTTTCCGGTATAACCAGTCTATTAAACCAGCTTCCCGCCTACCGACAGTTCGTGCAGGAGGTGCGCGCAGGCCAACATGACCGTGTACCGCTGGCCTTGTATGGCGCGGCGCGCACGGCAGTGGTGGCCGGGTTGGCGCAGGCTACCCAACGTCCGCTGCTGTATTGGGTGGCCCGCAGCGAGCAGGCCCGCCAAGTCTATGATGAGTTGGCTGTCTGGCTGCCACCCAGCCGCGCGGCGGCTGGCGGTGTGTCGCGTTACCTGCTGGCCGACCCTGACCCGTTGCCCTATGAGCGGGTGGTTTGGTCGCGCGAAACGCGGCAAGAGCGACTGACGACGCTGACTGCACTGGCTAACGCGGGGCAGGGTGCGCCGTTGGTGGTGGTGGCGTCCACGCGCAGCTTGATGCAGAAAACTCTGCCGGCGCGCGAGCTGCGGCTGGCGCTGAAAACCCTTCGCGTTGGCCAGATGCTGGATTTGAACGAGACGCTGACGCGCTGGCTGGGATTGGGCTATCGCAACGACGCGGTGGTTGAGGAAGTCGGTCAGCTTTCGCGGCGCGGCGGTATCATTGACCTGTGGCCGCCCAACCTGCCCTGGCCGGTGCGCATTGAGCTGTTTGGCGACGAAATTGATAGCCTGCGTCTGTTTGATCCCACCACGCAACGCACCCTGCCGGAGGCGCGCGCGTTGCGCGAGGTGTTGATCGGTCCAGCCAGCGAAGCGATGCCGCGCTATGGCGCGGCTGCCCAGGAACGCCTGGACGCGCTCGATCTGTCCCCCATGCACCCGCCCGCGCGCCACGAGTTGGACACGCAGCGGCGGCAGTTGAGCGAAGGCACTGGCTTCCGCGGCCAGGAATGGTACATCCCGTACCTGTATTCGCAGCCTGCCAGCGTGCTGGAGCATCTGCCTGCGGACGCGCTGGTGGTGGTGGACGACGGAGCCGACTTGATGGTGCTGGCTACCGAGTTGGAAGCACAGGCTGCACAAACGCAGCGCGATCTGATTACCGGCGGCGACTTGCCGGGCAACCCCCTGCCACCGCATTTGAGCTGGGCACAGTTGAAGGAAATGCTGACGGCGCGGCAGCCGTTGCTGCTCGGTTATGGCGATCTCGAAGGCCGCACTGCGCCGGTCAGCTCGCCGCTGGCGCGCCATTTCGTGCCCGGCCCGCGCTTCGGCGGCCAGGTGCGCCAGATTGTCAGCGAGGTGGAGAAGCTGCATGAGCAGGGCCAGCAAGTGGTGATGGTCACGCGGCAGGCGCAGCGTTTGGGTGATCTGTTCCAGGAGGACGCGGGTCGAACGCTTACGGTGCAGGAGGGGCTGGAAACGCCGCTATGGCCGCGTGCGATTGAATTGGTGAAGGGTGTGCTCAATGAAGGCTGGGTG
>JBAQWV010000122.1:0-3476 GCA_049299095.1 Anaerolineae bacterium
CCGCAAGATAGCTGGAAACTGGTCGTAGTACCAGGAAGCCACCATGGCTCGCGAGGCCAGACCCAGCTTGCCTAGGATCCTGCCCACGTGGTGCTCGACGGTCTTGGGAGCGAGAGTCAACGCATCGGCAATGGCCGGATTGCCCATGCCGCGCACCAACAGGTGGAAAACCTCGCGCTCACGGTCGGTCAGGCTGCGCCAAGGCCGGCCAACTTCCTCCTCCCAGCGCAATGCGCGCTGGCGGTCCCCGTTGCGGCAGAAACTCTGCCCGGCTGCCGCGCTGCCCAGGGCGTCGGTTAGCTCTGAAGGGCTGGCATCTTCCAATACGTAGCCCTTGGCTTCGGCCCAAGCAGCCACCGCCAAATAGCCGTCATGAAGTTCCGGCAGGGCTGCCACCAGTGGGACCGCAGGGCCGTTGCTCGTCCATCTGACTGCCTTCGACCACCTGGCTGCCAGCACAGTCATGCCGACGAGAATGACATCTGGCCGCAACTGGCTGGCGGCCGCCAGCAGCCCGTCGGCGTCTATAGCGTCCCCGATCAACGCTTCACTGCCGGCTGACTCCAGGCATCTGGCATATCCGGTACGCACCACCGACCGGCTGTCGGCGATCAACACTCGAATTGCTGGTAGAGCGGCCCTGCTTGTCTGGTCTGCTGCTGACATCGGTTTTTCCCTCGCTAGTCGCATCCCTTCCCGGCTCGATCACAAGTCTACACCCGCCGTGTCGTTATTTAATCATACCGCGCCCACGGTGTCAAGGACGCTCAGTGTCAACCGCATGAATCGCCGCAATCCCCCCATCCTGTGGTAAAGTGCCGCACAGCAGCCTGCGAACACACGACCGAACGAAAGCATGACCTACCGATGCATCTGTCCACCCCCGAAGTCAAACACATCGCCGAGGTGACCAAACTGACCCTGATGCACGAGGAGATCGAGCAGTACCGCTAATGGCTATGTACGCGTCCTGCCCGCCGTATTTGATCTGCCTCGCTCCGGTTGATAGCCCTTACACCAGCCCGGCCAGCCAGACGGGGTAGCTGCCTGAAGTGGTGGCATCCAGCACCAGCGGCGAACGCCGTGCCATGCCACAGAAATGCTGCACCGCGGCCTGCAAATAACCCATCACCTGATCTGGCGCGCCGAAGGCCTCGAAACCGAACGTGAGCCACGGCTGCGTGGTAAAGTTCAGGGTGAGCGTGGTCAGTTCCACGTTGCAGCCTACCGCGGGGCGCTCATCCGGCGTCACCAGCACCGGCTGTCCGCTGTCCAGCGACAGCTTGAGCAGATAGCGCACCTTCTCGACAGCCGCCCACGGCCCGGCCGCATCCAGCTCGCCTGCCAGCGTTTGCGCGGTCGGTTTAGTTGGATTGAACGACCATTTCACCCACGCGTCGCACAAGCCCGCAATATCGGCGTGAGCAAACGGCTGCGGCGGTTGCATCAGCGCCTTCACCTCCAGCCGGCCCTGACGCTGCTTCACGCCCACGGTATCCTTGGCAGGCAGCAGCAGGTATTCATCGGTACGAAGGCGTTCCTGCTTGACGAACGGCCCCGCCACCGCCTTTGGGTCGTATTCCCCCTCCACCAGCACCGGCAACGTATTGTCGAGTTTCAGCCAATGCAGCAGCGCGCCAATTTGGCCGTTGTCGGGCAGGAACCAGCGCAGCTCGGCGCTGTGATAAAAAACATCCGTAGTCATACCATATCCTCCAGATTAGGGCGCAAATAAATCGTCGTCCATTGTTTCTCAGCAGACACCGAGCGGGTAAACAGGCTATGCAGGCGGCCCTGCGGCCGCGCGGCCCAGCCGGGCAACAGCGTTTCAGCAAGCGCGTCATAGCTCAGCAGGGAGCCGCCCAGGCTGAGCAGCCAGGCGCGCGTGCGGCGTAGTGTCTCCGCGGGTGAGAGCAGCGCGGGTGGATAGGCCATCGCGGTGGTGACTTCGATGATCTCTCCGCTGACGGGATGCAGGCGCAGGGCAATGCCCGCACGCTGCTTGGCGGCCAGCGACTCCGGCAACAGCCCGGGAATGGCTGTACACAGCGCCTCCACCGGCTGCTGCGCCAGCCCGGCCAGCACCAGCACCTGCTGCACCAGTGCAGGCCGCCAGCCGTGCAGCTCGTAATAGACCTTGCAAGCCAGCTTGTCGCGCGTAAAGCCGAAGCCAGCTTCGTGCAGAAAGCCTACCGCGTCCAGCGCATCGAGCGCAGCGCGCGCAGCCGGGCTGAGCGGCATCTGCGCGGCGGCCAGGGCTTGCTCCAGCCGTTGCCGCGCTGTGTGCGCGCCCGCGCCGCCATCCACCGTGTGCAGCAGGTTGAGGTAGATCTTCAACGCAGGCGGCGCGGACGGCAACGCCGCGTGATCCAGCCCGCCCCACACCCAGAAGCGCCGTGCCGTGGGGTCTGTCAGCGCAGGGCGCACCAACGCATCCACCGCGGGGCGGATGCGCTGCCATGAAGAGTCGTAGCCGAGCTGCACGGACGCGCGCACCACTGCGTCCACGGCGGAGCGGGCGCGACGGTAGGGCGGCAGATAGGGATTGCCCACCTCCACCGCACTGCGCAGGGCGGGCGGAGCGTCCGGCCCCACGGTGGCGGAAAACTCCAGCGGCATGCCCCCCGACAGCGCGCTTAGCTGCTCCGCGGGCCAGGGCGCTGGGTCGGCAAAGCTTTCGGCGGTGAGCGCAGCCCAGGCTGACGCGCCCGTGGTCGCGTCAGCGGTGGCAAAGCCGAGGCGCGCGGCCAGCGCAGTGACGAGCGCGTCTGTGTGCTGGCCGACAGCGGAACGCCGCGGGTGATCCGCTGATTTGGGCAGTGGCTGGCGGCGACTTCCCAAATCCTGTGTCCGGCTGAGCGCAGCCACCGCAGTGGCGGTGACGAAAAGGCGACGCGCATCGCGGGCGTGTAGCGTAACCGCGGGCGCACCGGCACGCTCTGGTGGCACGCGTAGGATGGCCGCGGCGGGCCAGCCGCCGTCGTGCGCCTGCAAGCGCAGCAGCGAAGCCAGTGGCTCGGCCAGCTCCCAGCCCGACAGGTGAGCGATGCGCACGCTCCAGGCCAGATCGAAGGCGTTGCCGCGCGGCCAGGCCGGGGTGATGGGCTGCGCCAGCGTAGGGCAGCCTGCCCGCGCCCACAAATCCAGCACCAGGCCGGTGGTGTAGGCTGGCGACAGCCACCAATAGCCCTGCCACCAGCCATCGGCAGCCTGATGGGGGCCAAGCAGCGTCTGCCATTCAGCGCACAGCGCCGCGGCGTCGAGTTCGCCCGCATCGTGCAGGGCGCGCAACACAGCCGCGCTGATGTCGGCCGCAGGGGCTGACCAGTTGCTTTCGTGCTGATAGGTACGATACCCTGCGCCCGCCGCGCCTGCGCCGCGCAGGGTGGCGAGGGTTGCCGCGGGAACCTCTTGCCCCAACCGCGCCAGCAGGGAGATGGCATGTGCGCTGCTGTCGGTATCTACCGGTGCAGCGG
>JBAQWV010000123.1:0-5264 GCA_049299095.1 Anaerolineae bacterium
ATACAGAACAATTAGCGCAGTTCACTCAGATAAACCACAATGCCTATAGGTTACATCTTTGCGGTTTATCTGAGTGTTTACACAAGTAATAATCAAAATGCGATAACGGCCAAAATAAGGCCACTGCAAAGGAAATGGAAAACATGAGTTTAGATAAAGATTTAATTCAGTTGGCGAGAACAACTAACGATTGGCAGATTATTTACTCGCTATTGCGTGAGAACGCACTCGTGAGAATGGTGATAGCGGGAAGAGAGATCGTCGATGAGGCGTTGGCAATGTTTTTTGCCAATGATGCTGAACCAATAGTTCGTAATGCATTGGCGGCGAATGAGGAAATTAAATTTACCGACGATCTTATCATGGTGCTAGTGCATGATAGAGAGGAATCTGTTCGCCAAATTTTGGCTAACAATAGTGCTGCTCGTGAGGATGTAGAGAAATTGTTGCACAATGTGAGCTACAAGTTAGTTCACATTGTTTTGGAATGGGATCAGGTTTTGCGGGCCGTAACCTCCGCGCTTGTATCAGTCCATCCGATGATCAAGATTCTTGGTATGCGAATTATCAAGGATAGGACGAACACCACCCCCAAAGAAATGAAAATTAACCCCCCGAAACGCCTCATTGAGGCTGTGATCCGAGTGCTTACCACGATTTACTATGGATATAACCGCACTACCACATGGGGAATGATTGAGGATTATTTGTGCCTCAGCGAATGGCACAGGAATTTGTCCATAGCCAGTTTAGAAATTGGTCGCTAAAACGCTTGACTTTTGTAAAATTCTAGGTTATAATTCTATTCATGGTTAGCAATTAAGCAACCAACAAAGATAAGGAATAAAAAACATGAACACGAATGCACTAATTGTAACACAAGAAAATATCGAAAAATGCGGCGGGCTATACGTTGGGAATGGCCGCTACTCATCCAAGAAACAAGATGAGTACGCCGACAGCATGGTTGAGGGAGTGTTCAAGAAGGTTCATAAGGGCAAGGGAACTGTTCAAGAGGAAGCGTGGCTTGATATGGTGCGGCCACTGTACGAACTGCTTCGTTGGGGTGTTCTCGATGAGGGAACAGTGTCCAACATCATCTCAGTTGGCAAGGCAAACAAGCTGAATCCAGAGGGATTCATGCGGCACTTCCTAAACTTGGATGTTGAATAGTTGCAAATGAGGCGGGGATAACCCGCCTTTTTTGTTGTATAATAGCCTTTGGTTCAGATTTAACGAACAAAAAAAGGTTATTAAAAATGTTTAATGAATTTTCATCTCAAAACGATCCGCGTTGGGCCGATATTAAGATCGGCGGCGGGAGAACGTGGGGAGGCCGCAAGGGTTACGCTTGCCTCTCTCACTGCCTGTTAGAACTATGCAAACATCACGGAATTATTGATAGCGCCGATCCTCGTGAATGGATTGATTTTCTGCACAAACAGAACGTGATCAATCCTTCTACGGGGTTTAGCCCTAACGCTGGTCGTTGGGCGACGCGCTTCCAGCCATTTCGATTAGAGGTTGATGGCTGGTTGCCTCTCAATCAATCTGGGATCAAAAAATGCCGTGACTATAACAAGCGCGGAATCGCCGTCTTTGCGATGGTTGACATCACCCCAACAACCGCCGCTTTCGATCAACATTGGGTACTGATCACCGATTCATGCGGCGATGTTCTCGATTGGGAGATCGCCGATCCCGCAACAGGAAAAATAGGGCGGTTAGGTGATCGCTATCGTGAGCCGAAAGAGTTGGTGTTTATCAATCCTTTGCCAAAGCCGATTTATAGCCGCGCTATCGATATGAGCCAGTGGCAAGATATGAAAGTGTACGATTTTACAGGCGTTGAATATGCGTACATCCGAGCTAGTTATGGTGGATATGCAGACACCACGTACAAACGACACACACAGGCACTTGCAGACAAGGGTGTGTCGTTCTCTCCATACCACTTCCTGTTGCCCGATAGTGAGGTGAGCATCGATATACAGGTTGACACGTTCCTCAAACAAATTTCGTCGGCTCCAACACCTACGCACATGGCAATCGTCGATTATGAGACCATTGCACCAGCACCATCGCCTGATGATCTCAAACGATTCATTGAACGATATGAGGTTAAAACTGGGGCCGCCATTGCGATCTATAGTCGTGCCAATACGCTGGAAGATGTTCCACAATGGATCATCGGGGATCGGCCAATTCTTCAAGCGCACTACACCAACACCAACAACCGCATTGAACTTCCACACGGATTGCAACCAGCGATATGGCAATTTTCCAGCACAGGCCATATCTATGGCTATGATGGATATGTTGACCAAAATCACATTATCAATCTCGATTCATTGTTGCCAAAGCGGTTAGCGTAATAAAACAAAAATCCCAGCAGGGGTGCTGGGAAAGTTCTAACAAGGAGATATAAGGAGAACAAAATGAACACAAGATAGATTATATCACGAAAGCAGGCGATTGTCAAGCTGGTTTTTGCCGATTGAGTTGTAAAGATATTTTTTCGATGAGCTTGGCTTGTTCACCTAACTGTTGTGATAGCCTCTCTGTAACCTTGTTTTGATCCCCCATCTGCACAAGCAGTTTCTCATAGCGGTCATCTCGTTTTTGTATTTCTAGCCGTCTCTCATCGTCCAATTTTCGGCAACGCTCATCATCACGGGCTAAATTCGCCTCAAATTCCGCTTTTCTGCCTGATAACACCGTGTTCCACTTTTCGTTAATCGCAACAATATCATCACGGTGGATTTTCTCACGGGCTTCCGTTTCTTGTCTGTGAATAATGTCGCGTTGCCCAATCTCTGTGTATAGGCGACTAACAATCGTTAAAAGCCCTGATATAAGGGCGAGAAGTAGGCCGACAACGTATGTCTGTATTGTTCCAAACCCGTCTGGCGGAGCTACGTTCATATCACACCTACCAGCCGAAAAAATATTACCAGAACGGCAAGAATTACCAAAAATAACAGAAGGCTCGTTACTGCTGAACGCATAATTTTATCCCTACTCGCTAACCACGATTGGTAGGCAGATCGTCCACGCCCGTGTCCAATCTCTGCACCCAAATCGAAACATCTGCTCATCAGCAGATGATTTAGAAGCGAAAACAACCGCCAAAAACAAAGCGCATATAATCATAATCACTGTAAATTTCTTTTTCATATCGAATTTATTCCTTGATCAACGCCTCTTGTGGAGATGTCGATTTTGTTCCCACTAACGTTATATGTTGATCGGGAAATGAAAAACGATTCCCCATATCTATAGTTTATTCTACCATAGCCGTCGTCTCTTGTACACCAATTGCCGACGATCTCAATCGGAGAAACTGGTTTATAAATAGGCGTTCTATTTGGACTTGAGTACTCATCGTAGCGCGTTAGGCGATACGGTTTGGCTGGATCGCCCTCTGCCGCTATCAAAGTTCTGCGATTCATCGTCACTGAGGCCTTCAACCCGATTCGTGGGGATATTTTACCATAAGAGATGAGTTTTTCAACCGCTTGCCGCGTGTTTTGCCCCTCAGTTGGATAATCAGCAGTGATTCCCGTTGGCAAAATGTACATCACACCGCCAATAAATTCGCTTGGATATATCATATCTGCAATCACCGTTGCACTATCCAGAGGCAAAAGTGGGGCGGGTGTGGTTATCCAGTCAAGTGTTGACCACCATCCACGACAATAAAGCGTTGCGATAGGCGTTTGTTCTGCGCCAACGGAGTTGTTATAAGCAATTGGGTTTTTTGTTCTTTCTAGCGTCGCTCGTGCAAGCTCATCTGCCTGAGCCAAAGGAACGTTTCCAGCCTCTACGATCAATTCCTTTGTCCCAAAAATTGCAACCGACACAGGATCGCTATACCAAGCGGTAAAAAGCGATCCGTATTTTGCCCTTACCCGATTCGCCATTCCATCAACGGTTACACCTGTCGGCCCAACTCGAATGTCTGCAACATATCCCCACCAAAGGTAGTTGCCAGCGTTATCATGGATGATTACGGGTTGCCGTATGCGCTGTAGCTCTGAGTATGTAGAGTTCCAATCACCAACAACTTGGATTTCAGCAAATTCGCAACCGCCAATAGCCGAGTAAGATAGAGATTTAACGATATAGTTATTGTTGGCAACCATCGGAAAAGCGGCCCCAAAATCCAGTTTATAAAATATCGGCTTCATATCGTTAGCCTCCGATGACGGTATGCAACAGAAGCCGAAAATGTTTTGCTTCTGCTATAGTCGTTGAAAGCTCCGCTTGCTATCATGTATATCCGTTGATCCTTGTTTGGGATGAGCATAATTTTACCATGCTCAGGATAGTAAGGGGTTGCCTCATATAGCGTGGGGAATGGAACAAAAAACTCTTGTGTTAATGTCCCATCAATTTGATTGTCTTTAAGAGTTTCGGTTATGCCCAATTCGCCTGAGCGTGTTCGTAAAATCCGATACGAATCTACGGGCAACAATTGCATCCAATCCAAAACCAATTGATTGGCTCCTGCACTCGTGGGGTACTGGACAAACAATTTCATGTGTAGTGGATATGATGCAGTTAGTTGATAATTTGATAGCTGTGCAATCGCCACATCGATAATTTGTTCTCCAAATTGCCTTGATACCTGTGCCGACGTATAGATCGGAGAAACTCCAGCGACACTGATCTCTACTCTGAACAGTGCATCAAGAGGGATTGGTGAGGCAAGATTTTTTGTTGCAATGATGCACCGCAACCAATTCGATTTTGCATCTGTTATCATCGCTTGTGGAATGAGTGAGGGAAACGCACCCGCCCATTGAAACGCGATCACCTCACTCGTGCCAACCCAATTGGCCGTATGGGTAGGCGGTGTTGGAACTGCCCCGCCAATCGCACTTGCAACCTCTGCCTCTAGCTGGTACGGATATGTGAAAGGGCTTGATCGATGATTGTGCGCTATTCTAATCGTTGTGATGAGTGGCGTAAACGGGCCTCCGCCAACAGGTGTTGTATTGGCTATCGTTAGGTACGCTGGTGTTGGTAGTGTTCCACCAACAAACCTATCGGCCAAAATATCAAAATAGTTTCTAACTGGGGCGAGTGCATCACCAAAATTCGTCATGCTTGCTCCTAATGTGTCGGCCCCTGTAGAATCACGCAACAAAATGCCGCTTAATGCTACCTGTTCCCAGTAGAATCGACGCTCAAACTCAAACATTGCCATAAAATAGCCGATGGTTTCGCTCGCCTGTTCAACCTGTTCGCTCGGAATCAAT
>JBAQWV010000124.1:0-27667 GCA_049299095.1 Anaerolineae bacterium
AAGTCGGCCGCTCCCAGCTGATCAGCGCCGGCCGTCAGGTCCTGGACTCGATGACGAAGCTGATGGGCCTGGACCAGCCGCAACGCGCCGAGGTCACCGTGCACACCGTTTCCGACATCGACCGCGAAATCGCGGGCCTCGCTGAACAACTCCGGCAGAAGGCGCGCGCGGACGCCGACGCGGCCGGCGTCGACGACCTCGACACCCCGGTCCTGGACGCGCTGGCCGAGGGCACCCCCGAATGAGCATCCTCGCCGGTCTCTCTCTCGAGGAGAAGCTGGCCGTGAAGCGGGGCCTCGCCGAACAGGTCGCCCGCGCGGGTCTCCCACTACCGACCGCCTCGACCCCGGGCGCGTTGGCGGCAGCGTGCGACGGTGGCCGCACCGTCGAGCGGCCCCACACCCGCGCGATGGACCAGGAGCTGACCGCTCTGCTGGGCCGCGAGAACGGTCGACTGATGATCGAAACCCCACCGCAGGTCGGGAAGTCGTCGCGCGCCTCGCGAGCGTTCCCGTTCTGGTGGCTCACCAACCGGCCCGGCGACGCGATCCTGCTCGCCAGCTTCGCAGCGTCCCTCGCGCAAACCCACGGCGCCGCCGTCCGAGAAATGGTCCGCACTTACGGGGTCGACTACGGGCTCCGACTCACGCCCACGCAGTCGACGAAGGCGGCATGGGCGCTCACCGCCGGCGGGAGCCTCCGGTCCGTCGGTGTGCGGGGCGGTCTGTCCGGCCACCCGATGGACCTCGGCATCATCGACGACCCGTTCGCCGGCCGCGCCGAAGCGGACAGCCCGACCATGCGAAAGGCCGTGTGGGACTGGTATTCGTCGGTCTGGTCCGCGCGCCGCTCACCGACCGCCCGTGAAGTGATCGTGATGTGCATGACCGGAGACACGCCGGTTCTCATGGCAGACGGCACCGAGAAGCCGCTGCGCGACGTCCGGCCCGGCGACGAAATCGCGACCTACGACAACGGGGCACTGTCGACGTCTGTCGTGCGCAACTGGGCCAACCAAGGTACTGATCAGATCCTAGAAGTTAGGATGAAATCGGGGCGAATCGTTCGCGCTAACGAGCGGCACCCTTTCCGGGTGATCAATGAGAAGGGCGAAGGCGTATGGGTGCGACTGGGATCACTAAGGGCGGGCATGCGGGTGCGATGCCACGAGGCACCTGGAAAGGCGTTCTCTGTACAGCAGACGGATGCGACCGGCCAGCCCGATGCAAGGGCATGTGCATGTCGCACTACAGCAAACAGCGGTACGCAGACGGGCACCGTCCGCCGTCCGCTAGCCACGCCAGTCGACGCAAAGTTCGACTCAAAGGCCGATACGGGATCACACCCGAGGAATACGATCGGCGACTCGCCGAGCAGGGCGGACGGTGTGCGATCTGTCGAGGTTTACCCGATGAGGTCGCCAGGCCGGGGCACTGGTCCGAGGTGTTCTGTGTCGACCACGATCACGACACCGGGAGGGTCCGCGGGCTGCTTTGCAACGACTGCAATCTCGTTGTCGGACGCGCACACACTGCCGACGTTCTCCGCGCCGCCATTGACTACCTGGACCATACGAGCTGATGAGGTCACCGAGATCGTTCCCGCCGGCCGAGAGGACGTGTACGACATTGAGGTTGACCGCACACACAATTTCATCGCCAACGGGCTAGAGGTATCCAATACCCGCTGGCACCAGGACGACCTCGTCGGCCGGCTCCTCGACCGCGACGGCCGCGTCGAGGAAGGTGGCGAGTGGGTGGTGCTGCACATGCCGGCGCTCGCGCTCGCGGAGGACCGCGACCGCGGCATCTGGGCGGACCCGCTCGGCCGGGCCGCGGGGGAACCGTTACCGCACCCGCGGATCACCGAAGGCGATGTCGCCGAGCTGGCGGCGCACTGGGCTCGACAGAGAACCCGATCCACCGAACGTGACTGGAACGCCCTCTACCAAGGGGTGCCGTTCAGTGTGGCCGGCGCGCTTCTGTCCGAGGACGACGTGCGTGCAGCGACGGCCGACGCGCCCGCCCAGTTCAAACGTGTGGCCGTCGGCGTGGACCCGGCCGGTGGTGGCCGCGACACCGTCGGCATCGTGACCGTGGGGCTCGATAGTCGGCGGCGTGCCTGGTTCCTCGACGACGCGACCGCGAAGATGTCGGCGGCCGAGTGGCCGCAGGCGGTGTGCCGGGTCGCCCACGCTCAGGACGCGGACCGGATCGTGGTGGAGAAGAACTTCGGCGGCGACATGGGAAAGCAGCTGATCGCGCAGGCGTGGGAGCATCTGGCGCGCGACAACGTGGTCGTCGGGCTGTGCCCGCTGGTGGTGGAGGTGACCGCACGCCGCTCGAAGGTCCTACGTGCCGAGCCGGTCGCGCAGGCCATCAAGACGGGCCGCTGCTTCTTCGCTCGGGGCGGGAGCTTGAAGCAGGTCGCGACCGAGTTCCAGATGTGGGAGCCGGGGTCGACGTGGTCGCCTGGCGCACTGGATGCCGGCGTGCATGCGGTGACGGACCTGATGCCGGCGGTGCCGCGGGGCGGGGAAATCGCGAACCCGGCGTCGCGCCGTCGGGATGGTGCGACGCCGCGGGGCGGGCTGGCCTCAAAACGTCGCACCGCGTGACGTTGCAATGCTACTGTGACGTTTGAGCCTGGCGCACACCAGCCAAGCGGCCCCCCGAAGGAGACCACCTCATGCCTGCATTGATCCTCGACCCGACCGACACGGTCCTGCGCGTGTACGCCGCGACGCAATGGTTCACCGTCGTCGAAGTCCTCGACTACGGCACCACGCACGTCGAGTACCTGTGGCCGCGTGAGCGGCGCACCATGCGGTGCGTTGTCCGCGCCGGGGACCGCCCCGACAGTCGCCTCATCGAGGTCGACGTCGAATGGCCCGACGGTGAGCGACGCCTCGGGTGCCCCCGCATCCTGGCTGCGGCGGCCGTCCGATGAGCGGGAACACTGCGGCGGACTCCGCGGTCGTCGTCGCCCTGTTCTTCGCGCTGATCGTCGCGTGTGTCATCGCGTACTGGGTCGATCGGGGCCGGTCGTGACGTTCAGCGAACCGGCCGGGTACGGGCACATCAATCATCCGAACAACCCGTACTGGGACCCCGACACCACGGGCCTGTGCGTGGGGTGTGAGTCGGTGCGGGCCTCGGGGTTGTGCGAGGGGTGCCGGCAGGAGAACAGCAGACGGATTCAGACGAGAAGGGAAGTGGCATGACGGAACAGCAGGAACCGAATCAGCAGACGTTGGCGGAGTTGGCGCAGACGCTGCTCCACCTGTCGCGGGCGTTGGATGAGGCGCACAACCTCGCGTCGCCGGCGGTCGAGGACCTGGATTTCGCGATCACGGAGTGGGACGAGTTGCGGGAGCAGGTGGCCGAACTGCGCGCCGAGCGTGACGAGGTGGCCGTGATGGTCGCCCGCGTCGAGAAGTTGGCCGCCGAGTTGGAGTCGTGGGGCGGGTCGATGGCGTCGGCGCTCGCGAAGGCCCTCCGCGCCGCGCTGCGTGGGGAGGTGCCGGCATGAGCGCGAAGGATGTGAGCGCGCAAGACGTGATTGCAGCCCAGATCGTCGGTCAGGTTCTTGGGTCTGGGTGGGACGTGGCGGCGACTCGCGACCAGGCCGACTCAATGGCTCGACGCGCCGTAAAGGCGTTGGGCGTGCGAGGTCTGCCACAGGGATCAGCAGGGTCGATCGAATCGCAAAGCTCGGGCAAGTCGGGCCGCGTGATGGCTGCCTCGAAATGCAAAGTGTGCGGCCGAGAAATCGTGTTCGCGAAAGTGTCTGCCACAGGCAAGTGGGTGGCATTGGATCCGCAGCCATCACCTGACGGCCGATGGGAGTGCGGGGGCAGTCCAGCGAACGTGACTGCGCGGTGGTTGTCGTCGCGTGCGGCGAAGGATAGTCGTCGGCGCGGTGGGGGCACGTTCATTGCGCATGGTCGGACGTGCCGTGTGCCTGGCGGGGTGTCGCCTGAGGCGTTCCGGGCGGCGGTGTCTCGTGGCTGATCCTGCCGAGGCTGCTGCGCGCCGCGCATACGGACCCGACTGGGACTTGGAGTATTCGGGTCACCGGCGAAACGCTGGGGCGGCAGCGGGTCGCCGTCGTCCCGGTCGCCGTGGTGGATCTCGCAGCGCGACCTCGACCGGTGGCTCGACCGCCTCGTGCGCGATCGACCTACCCCACACCCGATCCCTCGCCGCCGTACTCCTCATGCGCGACGGCACCTACAAAACCGACCCCGCCCTCACCCCCGCAGCCCGCCGCGCCGCCCACTCCTGGATCGCCCAGTACGGTGCGCAATTCCGGGCCGCAAACCACGACCTCCTGGAGAACCCATGAGCTACGACCCCCACAACGTCGAATCCATCCTGAACGGCTACAAGGTGCCGCTCACGCCGGCCGAACGCCGCGAAGTCGTCCACCAACTCACCGAACGCGGCTGGTCCGCCGCCGAAATCGGAGACCACCTCGGCATCAGCCCCCGCACCGTGCAGCAGCACCGCAAGGCCTGGACGCCCCAACCCGCCGAAGACGCCTTCACCGTCCGGCCCCGCCCCTACCCGGAGAACGACTTCGACGACAACGCGATGCGCGCCGCAGCAGCCCGTTTCATCGGTGCCGTGCACGACGGGGAGAACGTGTGGGAAGCCCTCGCGGTCATGCCGCCCGACGACGTCAAAGCCCTCGCCGTCGTGTGTGCCGCAGCCTGCGACCCCGACCAGCCCATCAACAGGATGTTGGCCTGGCTCGACCAACCCCTCGTCGTCGTCTCATGACCCCCGAAACACCCGGCTGCTACGTCGCGATCGCGTCCGCGCTCTGGACGATCGTCGCGGTCACACTCCTGGCCTGCCTCATCCTCTGGTGACCACCGCACGCTAGGCCGCGGCCAGCCACCCCACTAACGCCCTCCCAGATCCGCAGCACCAACCCGGGAGGGCGTTACCATGAGGCGATCACGTCCTGACGGCACGCACCCGGAGGCAAACCTTGCCCACGCTCACCGCGCTCCTCACCATCGGACTCATCCTCCGACTCACCCGACTCATCGTCGCCGACCAAATCACCTACCCGATCCGGGCACGTATCGTCGTCCGCCTCGGCCCCGACCACCCCATCTCCACCCTCATCACCTGCACCTGGTGCATGAGCGTGTGGATCGCTGCCAGCGTGTGTCTCGCCGGGTACTGGTGGGCCGACACCCACTGGTGGACCATCGCGGCGCTCGCCGGCACCGCCTCACTCCTCGCCGGATGGACCTCCCGCTGGCTCGACCCCGCCGACCAGGAGGCATAACCCATGCGCACCGACTCCAACGCCCACACCTACCTCCGCCGCGAACCCATCGGCCGCCGACTACGCGTCCCCGCCGGCGCCCAGGTGAAGCAGATCCCCATCGAACGCGGCCCGAACGGGGAAACCGGTACCCGCGGTGACTACGTCGTCGCGTCCGCGCAGGTACTCGCGAAGAAGCAGATCGGCCGCACTCCCGCCACCACGAAACGGGCCCCCGTCGAACCGTGGCAGACCGAGGCGTGGGAACTGCGCGACGAAACCGGGGAGCTGCGTTTCATCGGTGACCGCCAAGCCCGGTCCTGCTCCCAAGTGCGCCTGTACGTCGGGAAGAAGGAAACTCCCACCGGTGACGTCATGCCCATCGATGACGGGATCGGCGCAGCCCTCGGGCACGCCCTGTTCGCGAACCTCGGCCAAACCGAGCAGACCCTGAAACGAGCCGCGCAGCACCTCATCTACAACGGCGAGTCCCTGCAGGTCATCCGCGAAGACCCCGACACCGGGGCACTCACGTGGGACGCGCACTCAGTCTCCGAACTCACCGGCACCCCCGGCCGCTGGAAACTGAACAACGGCGTCGACCCGGCCCGCGACCTCGGTGACGACGAAATCCTGATCCGCACCTGGACCGCGCACCCCCAGTGGGGCGGCCGCGCCGACGCACCCGTCCGCGCGATCCTCCCCATCGCCCGTGAACTGCGCGCCATGTCGCAGTACATCAGCGCCCAAATGGACTCCCGCCTCGCCGGCGCCGGGGTGCTCCTCATCCCCGACGACCTGCAGTCCATGCACTCGCAGGGCGGCGACGACGACGATGACTATTCCCTCGCCGACGAGCTGACCGACTACATGGTCACTCCGATCAAGGACCGGGACTCGGCGGCGTCGATCGTGCCCATCATGCTGACCGGCAACGGTGACTCGTTGGACAAGGTTCGGCACATCTCGTTCGCGACCGAACTCGATCAGCAGGTGCCGGACCTGCGGGACGAATCGATCCGCCGAGTCGGCCTCGGCATGGACTCCGACCCGTCGGTACTCCTCGGGCAAGGCTCGTCGAACCACTGGTGCATGGATACCGAGTCCGAGGTCTACACCCGCCGCGGGTGGGTCGGCGTCGACGATATCCAGATCGGTGACGAGTGCCTGTCCCTCGACCATGAGACCGGGCTGTCCGTCTGGAAACCCGTCGTCGACCTGTACCGGGCCGAAGTCGTGAACGAGCCCATGCTGTCCGTCGAGGGCCGATTCCACTCCTCCCTCACGACGATGGGGCACCGCTGGCCGGTTGTGCGGAAGCGCACGGACGGTGGAGAGCGCTGGGACCGTGAGTGGATGACGAGCGCCGAAATCGCCGATATGGCGAGCGGGTACTCGGGGAGCAACCAGCTGCCGATCAAAATTGCGCGTGGTGCACTGCACGCCCTACCGACGGTCGCGAAGTACGACGACGCGTTCGTTGAACTCGTCGCGTGGCTGTTCACTGAGGGCGGCCTGTCCTACCGTGAGGGCGCTGCTACGCCTCACCGGGTGGCGATCTACCAGTCGCATGAGGTGAACGCCGACAACTGTGCCCGCATCCGCAGCGCACTCACTACGATGTATGGGCCTGCCCGGACCGAGGCCAAGGTGGGTCGCCCCACGAATGCCGAGGAGCAGGTCGCGTGGTGGCGCGAGGTGCGCGAGGGACGGCGAACCCGGTTCGTGCTGTCCAAGGCTGCGTGGACTCCTCTCGTGGAGGTCGCGCCGCACCGGATGGTGTCGTTCGACTTCATCGACTCCCTGACGCACGCCCAGCTGCTCCTGTTCATGGACACCGCAGTCCGCGGCGATGGATGGAGGATGCGGGGCAAAACGCGGGTGCTCGCGCAGAAGGACCCGGCGATGCTCGACGCATTCGAGCGCGCTGCGATCCTCGCCGGGTACACGACGACACGCCGGACGCGCGACGTCGAGGGATTCCACACGCATGAGCAGCACACCGTGTCGGTGTCCGAGCGCGTGGAGTCACGCCCCCGCGCGAACACGATCAGCATGGAGACGTACACGGGGACGGTCTGGTGCCCGACGGTGGCCGACACTCACACCGTTATGGTGCGACGCCGGGGCCATGTGTTCTTCACCGGGCAAAGTGCGTGGGCGGTCGACGAGAACGAAATTAAGTTCGCGGTCCAACCCATCGTGGCCGTCGTCTGCCATGCGCTCACCGTCGGCTTACTGCGGCCACTCCTCGTCGAGCAGGGCGTCCCCGACCCCGACCTGTACTCGATCTGGTACGACGCGACACCACTCCTCGTGCGCCCGGACCGGTCGAAGGACGCGCAAGCCCTGTACGACAAGGACGTCATCGGGGCGGCGGTACTGCGCCGCGAGAACGGGTTCGACGACGAGGACGCGCCCACTGACGTCGAGCAGGACCGGAAACTGCTGCTGGCACTCCTGCAGTCCCGCCCCGACTGGGCCGACAAGCTACTGCCGGCACTCGGGCTCGTCGTGCCCGGGATCGGTGGTGCCCCGGAGGAAGCTGACGAGGCGGCCGCCGACACCGAGACCGCGCCCGGCGCTGAACTCGCGAGCACTGACTCCGCGGTCGTCGCCCCAGAACCTGACAACGGGCCCCCCGTCCCCGGGGAAACGGAGGCAAGCCGATGACCACATGCGACGATGTGCTGATGGCATGCAGCATGGCCGCCCGCCTCACCCTCGAAGCGGCCGCGAAGATGGTGCGGAACCACCGCGGCCGCACCGAACGCGGCCGCTACCAGGGCTGCCCAGATGACCTGCTGTACCTGTCCCTCGACCCGCCCGCGACCGAAGCGGAGATGGACCGGTTCGTGGAGAAGTTCACCGACTGGTGGGGCCTGCCGACGGTCCTCGACGAGTCCGCGGTCCCCAACGCGCGCCTCTACATGCAGGCGTGCCAGCAGTACGTGCGAGACTGCATGCTGTCCCAACGCGCGCACAATGTTGCCGCGCTCCGCGCCTACCTCGCCCAGGTCGATGCCGTCGCCGCCGGATAGGTTGCTGCGTCAAGCCGCTGACCGTCACCTCCACCTCGCCGCCCAAGACCTCGAATCGGTCGTTGTGGCCGCCGTCGACGCATGGCTGACCGCCTGCCGGTACGCCATCATCACCACCCTCATGGAGCAGCGGGGACTCACCGCCGCCGGTCTCCCCGAGGCTGCGGTCGACGCCGCCCGCCAGGCCTGGCACGAATGGCGCCGCCACGTCGACAACAACGTGCTGCCCGCCGTCGCCGTGCAGTTCGGTGACGCCTTCCAGCAGACGCGCCTAGAGAACCGCGACCAGGGCTCGTTCGCCCCGCAGATGGAGTTCATGGAGACCGTCGCCGATCGGCTGCGGATCTGGCCTGATGGCGCGTTCGAGGAACTCCGGCCCGAACTCGTCGAAGCGTTGGCCGGTGCCGAAACGATCGAGCAGATCACCGACCGTGTCGGCATGGTGCTGGGGATCGACGCCGACCAGCGTGCGATCAAGGCCCGGATCGTGGAAGTGGAGAAGGCCCTCGACGACCCGGCCGGGCATGGTCTCGACAAACTCGACGTGGCCGAGCTCCGCGCCGAGCGCCGCGCATTGTGGGAGGAACACGACGCCGAGGAAACGCGGTGGCGGTGGAAGGCCCGCCGGATTGCGCGCACCGAGTCGCATGCCGCCGTCGAAGCGGGCACGCTGGCCGCGGCCCGCCAGAATGAAGCCGACACCGGTGAGACCTGGTTCAAGCGGTGGCTGGCGACCGATGATCCCCGCACCCGCGTGTCCCATCGTGTCGCCGACGGCCAGACCGTGCCACTGTCCGCGAAGTTCCGTGTCGGAGGGTTCCTCCTCGACCACCCCGGCGACCCCATCACGATCGCGCCGCACGAAACGATTAACTGTTTCCCGGCGGACACCCCGATCGACGCGCCGGGACTCGAAGCCTCAATTCGCACGCCGTACGTCGGCCCGCTGGTAACGGTCCGCATGAAGTCCGGTGGCGTCCTGTCCGGTTCCCCGAATCACCCGGTACTCACCGAACGCGGCTGGGTCCGACTCGGCGAGCTGGAGCAGGGCGACAACCTCATCCGCGCAGCGATCGGTGAACTTGACCTTGGCGCGGGGGCTGACCCAGACGTACAGGGTGTGCCAGCCACGATCGGCGAGGTGCATCGTGCGCTCGACGCCGCGCCCGGCGTGCGCCACCATCGGGTGAGCGGGAGCATGGTGGACTTCTACGGCGACCGGCCAAGCGGCGAGGTCGAGGTTGTATCGGCCAACAGCGAGCTGCGGCACCGTCTCGACGCCGCGCACGCGCAGAAGCTCCGCGAACTCGCCCTCAAGCGGGGATACCCGGCAGTCGAGCCGCTGCGCGGTTCGCGCGCGGGCCTCCATTTCGGCGTCGGATCGCGTCATTCCCCGAACGGCGTCATGGGCGGAGGCAGTCAGGCGGGAGCGTTCCTCGGCGGAGGTTTGAGCCATACGGGTGAACATGGCGTCACTCCGGTTCCGGGGAGTGAGACCGCCTTCGACCAGGGCGCGGCGCACGGCCGCGCGGGTGACGCCAAGGTCGAGAGCGATCGCCTGCTCCGACTCGCCGCCGAGGTAGCGGCGGATAGCGGGCTTGGTGTCGAACACGCTGCGTCGTTGGCGGCTGGCGTCCTCGCGGCTGCGCGAGATGCCGAGCTCGCTGACCTTCTTGCTGACCCACGGAGTCGATACCCCGAGCTGTTGAGCGATCTGGGGAGCTCCCTGGCCGGACTCGTAGAGCTGGATGAGGTGATCAATGTCGACGTGCGTGATTTTAGCGGGCATCTGTTCACCGTTCAGACGAGTAGCGGAATGTATTTAGCCTCGTCATTCATCGTACGTAACTGCCGGTGCACCCTCCTGATCTATCCGCCGAACGCGCTGCAGGACGCACTCCAAGGCCCTGACGGGAGCATGGGCGAAGTCCGGCCCGAGGGGGTGCGGATCGGCCCCGACGACCCCGACAAGGTGGAGCAGGCGATCGTGGACGTCGCCGGCCGCGAATCCCGCGCACTGCCCGACAACCTTCAAGCGCGCGGCGAAGACCACGGCCAGACCGCACCGGCCGCCCCGGTCGACGTCGAACTCACCGACGACCGTGCACTGCCAGTCAACGACGCGGTCCCGGACCTGGCTTCGTACAGCGACGACGACCTCCTCGACCTGATGGCCGAGAAGGTGCGCTCCGATGACGGCATGTACGAGCAGCTCCTGGCCGAGTACGACCGACGCCAGGACGACGGCCCGCCGGTCGCACCGGAACCCCCGTCGACGGACGCTGTTCCCGACGCGGAGTTCGCGGCCCTCGACGACGACGCGCTCCTGGACTTGATGGCTGATCACGTCGGCACCGATGACGGCGTGTACGAACGGGCCCGCGACGAGTACGACCGCCGACAGCAGGACCGAGACTAGGTTCCCCTCCTACCGCTGCTGGTGGTGGATACTGGTAGCCGAACCAACTTGTGTGCTGCTGGCGGTTGGGCCGGGCACCCGACCTTTCGGGAGTCCGCCATGGCCGACACGTTCGTTGCCCTCACTGCCGCCGGCATCGTCTACGACAAGAACGATTTCGCTGACCCGCACCTGGACGGTCCGACGGCGCTCACGGTGACCGCCGACGGCCGCGTGTTCGGGCATTTGGCGTCGCATGGGACATGCCACATCGGGTACGGGGACCGGTGCGTGACGCCGCCGACCTCGGCCAGTGGCTACAAGTACTTCCACCAGGGTGTCGTCAAGACCACCGACGGGGATCTGCCGGTGGGGAAGCTGACGATCGGGACCGGGCACGCGACGCTTGGGCAGGACGCTGTCGCGGCGGCCGCGCACTACGACAACACTGGCGCTGTCGTGGCCGCGGTACGTGCCGGGGAGGACGAGCACGGTATCTGGCTCGCTGGCCGTCTGGTGCCGGGTACGTCCCCGGAGCGGGTCGACGAGCTGCGGCGGTCGGGTGTGTCGGGTGATTGGCGTGGCGTCAACGGGCACATGGAGTTGGTGGCTGCGCTCGCGGTGAACGTTCCCGGGTTCCCGGTGCCCCGCACCGAGCAACTGGTGGCCGCTGGTGGTGTCGAGTCGCTGGTCGCCGCCGGAGTTGTAGCACCGGCCAGCCCGCCGACCACCGAGGAGATTGAGGCGTTGGTGGCGGCGGCCGTCGGGGAACGGTTCGCGATGCAACGCCGACGCGAAGCGGTGGCCGCCCAGGTGGAGGCGATTGTGGCGTCCGCTGGTGTGGATCGCCGGGCCCGCGCGGTCGCCGAGGTGGAGCGGGTGCAGGCCGCGCGGGCCGCCGACGACGTCGAAGCGCTCACCGCGGCGGTCGATTCCGGTATCCCCGGTCATCTGCCGGCGGCGTTGAAGCGGTACTGGACGAAGGGTGCTGGTCTGGCGCGGTGGTCGACGTCGCCGCACCCGTACACGGCGCTCACCCGCGCGCTCCGCTCGGAGTTGCCGCCGAAGGCTCAGCACATGGTCAATGGGCTCGCCGCGAACCTGTTCAAGGCTGTGTTCGGGATCTACCCGGGGCAGCGGAAGGAACTGACCGCGGCTGGCGCGAAGCGTCGTGTCCGCACGCAGGAGGGCGCGACCCGGTTCGGGTTGTCGGTGGGTGATCTGATCCCGGACGCGATCGAGGACGTGCAGAACACCGCGGGGAATCTGGTGGACGCGGCCGGTAAGGGGCTGGCGAAGCTGGTTGATCCCGACCGCGATGACGAGAAGCCGCCGAAGGCCCCGGACGGGCCTGACGCCCCCGATGAGACCCCGGCCGACGATGCCCCGGCTGAAGAGGCGTCGGCGCCGGACCCGGAGTTCGACAACATTGGCGACACCCCGCAGTCCGTCGAACGCAGCGCCGACGGTGAACTGCTGCCCGACTCGGCCGCCCCCGAGGTGGACGAAACCCCCGCAGCACCGGAGCCCACCACTGACGACACGTTCCAGGCCGTCGACGGACTCGACCCCGACGTCGACGACTTCGGCGAAACCCCGGCCCCGGAACCGGGCACCCCGATCACCGACACCGACATCCCGCCCCGACTCGACGGCACCGGGCGCCTCGAAGAGGACCAGGCCCCGGCGACCGGCGCGTACGGTGGTGCCCTCGTCGACTTCGCGGGAGGGATCGCCTACTACGACGACGGGTCCGACACCGACGGGCAGACGTGGCGGCACTCCGAACCGTACGAGGACCCCGAATCGTTGGCGGCGTCGGCGGCCGCGCACGCCCGCGCCATGCGCGCACTCGGCTACACCATCCCCAACCGGCGGACGGCGGGTGGTGCCTACCCAAAAGGCTGACCGCCGACGCGGACTCGCCAGCCGAGACGCCCGCCGTCCCCGATCCACCGACCGCACCGGTAGTCCCGGGCTCGCCCGATGACTATGGCCGGTTCACTGACCAGGCGAGCCGATACCTGAACATGCGAGACATGCTGATGGAGGCCGCCGAAGACGCCGACCGGTCCGCAGAGAATCGTGCCGAGGTTGTGGAGCAGGCTAAGAAGATCGACGGAAACCTCACGCTCATGGCGGAGGCCGCCGGGCTACCGGAAACGCAAGGCGACCTACTGATCCTCACTCCGAAGCCACTCAACGCGACACCTGAGCAGGCCGAAGAGTTCGCGGAGCAGTATCGGGCACTGATCCGTGCCGGAGACCTCGATGGTGCGTTCGAGCTTGTGCGAGCTCCGAGTGGCGTCACTGAGCAGGGCAAGCTCCATGACTCGCGGGTGGCCGCGCAGTTTCCGACGCAGACGCGCGACCTGGCGGCCGCCGGGTCGCAGGCCAGGAAGGACCTACGATGACGAACATGGTGAAACCGACCACCGCGCAGGTGAGGGAAGCCGCGGCCGCTGGCCGCGCCTACGCCGAGTCCGGTGACGGACAGTGGAACCCGTACGCAGGTGGCGACACCGCGCTCCTGGCCCGCGTCTGGAACGACGCCCACCGGGTGGCCGGCGGAGGCGACACCCGCGCGACGCAGGCCTCTGATGGGCTGTAACTGTGGTGGTGGGCGCCGCGTCGTGGTGTACACGGCGCACCGCGCTGACGGCACCGTAAAGCGGTACCTCACCCAACGCGAAGCCGAGAAGGATGTCGACCGCAACGGCGGACACTGGGCGCAGGTCACGCAAACAGCCCGATAGCGCGCTACGCTAATCGGTGAAAGCCGCTGGCGGTTGGGCCGGGCACGTGTGAAAACACCCCCGCACCCAAGGAGTTCGCTGTGGCTACTCTCGATCTGCAGGCCATCCTCGACACCGCTCAGGCTGGCGGTAACGCCTCCGCTGAGGAGCGTGTCACCACCATCAAGGCGGCACTGGCCGCTGACGGCGTCACCCCCGGCGACGTCGACACCCTCCTGGACGACGCGCTCGCGAAGTTCGGTGACCTCAACGCCGCCGACACCGTCGACGCCGACGGCGTGCACGGTCTCGAACTGCTCGGCGAGGTCATCTCGACCGCGCGTACCGTGCAGACCGAAGCCGCCGCCGCTGCCGACGAACTGCGCGCACAGCGGGACTCGCTGGCCGCGAAGGTCCTCGGCACCGACAGCCCCGAAGGCAGCGAACCCGCCGACGAGGCCCCCACCGCCGACACCGACACCACTGAGGAAGCGGCCGCCGACACCGTCGACACCGCAGCCCCGGCCCCGGCCCCGGAACCGGTGACCGCCGCTGCCGCACCCCGCAAGCGTTTCGACCTCGGGTCCATCAAGAGCCAACAGACCGAACCGCCCGCACCGCAGCCCGGCATGTCCATCACCGCGGCCGCCGGTGTCCGCGGAGTCGAGAACGGCGCCGGACTCGACATGGATGGCCTCGTGGCCGCCGTGCAGGCCCGAGTCTCGGGCATGCCCACCGGCGGGGCCGGCTACGTCAAGGACGGCGTCGCGCAGATCAAGATCGACTTCCCCGACGACCTCGTCGCGTCCGGCCAAGGCGACGACACCCGCGTCATCGAGCACGCCGGCGACCAGTCCCGCATGGAAGGTGGTCTCGTCGCATCGGGTGGCTGGTGCGCCCCGTCGGAGACCCTGTACGACCTGGCTCCCATGCTGGCCGACCCGAACGCGGGCCTGATCGACATCGCGGAGGTGCAGGTCAAGCGTGGCGGTATCAACTTCACGCAGGGCGTGGACTTCTCGACGGTGTGGGCCGGTAACGCCGGTCTGGTGCAGACCGAGGCGCAGGCCGAGGCGAACACCACCAAGGCCCTGTACCGGCCGACCTGCCCGACGTTCACCGATGTCCGTTCGGACGTCATGTACTCGGGCATGACCGTCGGGTTCCTGCAGAACGACGCCTACCCGGAGACCACGAAGGACGCGATCGCTGGTGTGACCGCGGTGCACGCGCACCGCTTCAACGCCGAAACGATCAAGCGGATGGCCGCCGCGTCGACCGCCGTAGACCTGACCGGCAAGATCGGCCCATCGGCCACCGGCTCCATCCTCAACGGCATCGGCCTGCAGATCGTGGACTACCGGTACAAGTACCGTGCCCCCGAGTCCCTGATCCTCGACGTCGTCCTCCCGATGTGGGCGAAGGAAATGGTGCGCGCCGACTACAGCCTGCGCGAGGGCATCCCGCTGGAGAACGTCACCGACCAGGTGATCGCCCAGTGGATCCTGGCCCGCGGTGGCCGCGTCCAGTGGGTCTACGACTGGCAGGACGCCTACACCACCCTCCCGGCCGCAGGGTTCGGTGGCGCCGCAGCCATCACCGAGTACCCGGCCGCCGTGGAGGCCCTGATCTACGTGTCGGGCACCTTCGTCCGTGGCCGTGGCGACGTCATCAACCTCGACGTCGTGTACGACTCCGCCGAAATCCAGAAGAACGACTTCCTGCAGATGTTCATGGAGGAGAAGCTGCTGGTCGCCAAGCGCGCCTACAGCTCGCGGAAGGTGAAGCTGGCGCTGGGCGTGAACGGTGCCACCGGTACCGGCCTGGCGCTCGACGCCAACGGCAAGATCGTTCCGGCCACGCCGTAGTGAGACGCCCGAGTCGGGTACCGCCGGCACCCCCGCCCGGTACCCGACTCGGCCCCCACGGCCACCCCTTCTTGAACTGAGGACATTCTGATGGCAGCCCCGAGTTTGGTTCCCGCCCCGACGCTGACGCCGCCCCGGTACGGTCTGCTCGCGGCCGCCGACATCATCAGCGACCCGCAGCGCTGGATCACCGGGATCACGCACCCGTCGACCGCGCGCCCCCACCTGGCGGCGACCACCGACCTGGACTGCACCCCGGTCGAAGATCCCGCCGACCTGCCTGACGGCCCCGAATGGCTGACCGACGACGCGGTCCGCGTGTCGACGGGCCTGCTCTGCAAGCTGCCCGGCACCACGGTCGACGAGATGGAAGCGCATGCCCGCGCTCAGCTCACCGCAGGTGAGGGCCTCGCGGTCGAAAAGCAGGTGTGGGCGCAGATCATGGCCGACACGCCCGCAACGCCCGCCGGTAGCATCCCGGTGTCCATCCTGGCCGGTATCGGCGCCGTGGAGGCTTGGCTGTACGCCAACTACGGCGGCACCGGTGTGCTGCACGTGCCGCGCGCCGCGATCCCGTACCTGGTCAAGCACGACCAGGTGTCGGAGCGGTCCGGTCGGCTCGTCACCGCGCTCGGCACGGCGGTAGCCGCGGGCGCGTACCCGGCGACCGGTCCCGCCGACGCCGCCGCTGACGAGGGCGCCGCATGGATGGCGGTGACCGCCGCTGTGCAGGTTCGCCGCTCGGACGTGAATGTGCGCAGCGGGTTCGACCCGAAAACGAACGGTGTCGTCGCGATCGCGGACCGCTACTACCTGGCGGGGTGGGAACACCTCGCCGCGACCGTGCAACTGCGATTGGAAGAGGTGACACCGTAATGCCCACGATCATCCCCAAGGACGACGCCGACCGGCACCGTCTGGCAAAGGCCCTCCTCGAAGCCGCCGGCGACCAGCCGGAGCGGGTCCGCACGATCAACCCGCGCGGGCGTCTCGCGTTCGTCGTCGACGACGACCTCGCCGCCGCGGTCGGTACCGGCGACTACACGCCCGAGGCCGACGACGATCCCGAACCGAAGCCCGCGAAGGCACCAGCCAAGCGGGCGGTCCGCAAGACCGCGGCCAAGACCGCGCAGTAGCCACACAACAAAAGAACGCCGCTGGCGGTTGGGCCGGGCACAAGCACAACCCTCGAAGAGGTGCGTCATGCCCAACACCGTCTGGCCGTCCATCCACGCCAAGGTCCTCCGACTGACCAAGCTCGACGCCTGTGGCGTCCCGATCACCGGCGTCGACAACAAGTCCATGCTCGTCTCGGCTGGCCTGGTGAAGGTGTCCATCACCGCCGAGTACGAGGAAGGCGAAGACACCGTGCAGAAGAACGGCAACGGCGACATCTGCTTCCAGCACAAGGATCCCGACCAGATCAAGTACCTGTCCACGGAGGTGCAGTTCTGTGGTGTCGACCCCGAGGCATGGTCGATGATCACCGGCCAGCCACTCGTCCTCGACGCCGAGGGCAACGCCGTCGGTCTGCGACTGTCGTCGCGGCCCCTCGAAGCGCGCGTGGGCCTGGAAGTGTGGACCGACGTACCCGGCCAGGCGTGCGCGGGCGGGCAGCAGCCGTTCGGCTACTTCTGCCTCCCGTTCCTGGGGTCGGGCCGAGTCGGTGACCTCGAACTCGCGGTCTCGGCCGCCGAGTTCACGCTGACGTCGCAGACCAAGCCCGGTACCGGGTGGGGCGTCGGACCGTACAACGTCGTCCGCGACGACACCGACGCTGCGGCGCCCCTCGCTGACGCTCTCACCGCCACCGACCACGCGATCCTGCTGCAGACCACCGTGGCACCCCCGGCCCCGACCAATGGTGCGGTCCTGCTGCCCACCCCGTCCGGCCCGTAACCGGCGTTGACCGATCCACGAGGACGCGCACTACCCGGTATTGGGTAGTGCGCGTCCTCGTCTCGTATGTGAGGAGAAGAGATGGCGTTCTGTGGATGGCCGGCCACGATCCCGGCAGAGTATGCGAGTAAGTGGGCTGCCGCCGACGGCGACGCGAAGGCTGCGGCGACTGCGCTGGCCGGTCGGGTCCTGTGGGCGCTGACCGGGCAGGTGTTCGGGGTGTGCCCCGAGACGGTGCGGCCGTGTTTTCAGCCGGGGCCGCGGCCGAGTATCTACCGTGGCCGCGCGGGCGCCGTGTGGTGGCCGGGCGCAGTGCTGGGCAATCCATCGGCGTCGGGCCCGTGTGGCTGCTCCCCGGGGTGCAGCGAAGTCGGCTACGACCGCGTCGCGCTACCTGGCCCGGTCGCAGAGGTCACCGAGGTGATTGTCGACGGAATCCCGGTTGATCCGTCGGTGTGGCGGGTAGAGAACCAGCGGTGGCTGCACCGCGTCGACGGTGGCACCTGGCCCACTCATCAGGACCTGCACGCCGGGGACGACGAGCCTGGCGCATTCACCATCCGCTACCTGCGCGGCATCGTGGTGCCCGACGACGGGGCGGCCGCGGCTGGGCGTCTGGCCGCAGAGTTCCTGGCGGGCATGACTAGCGGCGAGTGTGCTCTCCCGGCGGGCGCCACGTCGGTGTCTCGGCAGGGTGTGTCCATCGAGCTCGCGGATGTTCGGGAGTGGTTCACCAACGGGGTGACGGGGGTCCCGTCGGTCGATCTGTGGATCATGGCCGTCAACCCGTACCGGTCGAAGCGTCCGGCGCGGGTGACGTCCCCGGACGCTCCTCGCATGGTTCGGGGGCGATGATGGAGTGCTCCCCGTACCGGCTCGCCGCGACACTGCTGGCGAACCTGCAGGCGAACCTGGTGGACACGCGGGCGGGCGTGGTCGAACGGATCGCGGTCTATCCGCACCCGGAACCGGCGATCGAGTGGTGCTCGATGGCGTGGGTGGGGGTCGGTGCGATCACCCCGGCCCAACCGGCACGCGGGAACTGCGGGGTCCTGGTGTGGACGTTGGACCTCACCGTTGGTGTCCAACGCTGCTATCCGACGATGCCGGACGGGTCCGCTCCCGACCCGGTCGCGGTCGACTCCGCAGCCCGTGACGTCCTCGACGACGGTGAAGCGATGCGGCGTGCGGTGCAGTCCGCGTTCGGTGACGCGCTGCTGGAGTTTCAGGTGAAGTCGTGGCGCCCGATCGCTCCGCAGGGCGGCGCACACGGATCGCGTATGGAGGTGCAGGTACCGATCGGGTGGGGTGCCATGACTGAACCGGACTCGCCCAAGCTGCCCGGAGATCCTCGCGGGACGTAATGACGACACGGTAACGTACTGGTCATGAGTGAAGTGACGGTCCAAGCGATCCAGCCGGTACTCGGCCTCGACGACGGGGCGGTGGTCACGATCGAGCGGACGGCGCGTGTGGATGCGGCGATCAGCCAAGGCCGTCTGCGGGTGCTGCCCGACCCGATCCCCGGCGTCGACAAGGACGCCGTCGACGCAGACGCCCGCGAAGCGGCGGAAGCGTACGCCGACGCCGAAGCGGCCACAGCCCGCGACGCACTCGGAAACGAGGAGCAGACCGCCGCCGCGGCCGCGTCGCCCCGTGCGAAGCGCGTCCGCAAGCTCGCCGGAGACTGACCATGGCCGGACGGGTGGAGCTGCACCGCAGCACGTACGAGCGAGCCACCCAGAAGGCTGCCCGGAAGTGGGCGGACGACGTCGGGCAGGCCATCACCGCGGAAGCGAAACGACGGTGCCCGGTCGACGAGGGCACGCTACGCGCGTCGATCACGCACGTCACGAAGACCAGCAAGACGACCGCGACCGTCATCGTCGGATCGCCACTGCCGTACGCCGAGTACTTCCACACCGGCACCGGCATCTACGGCCCGAAGGCCACGCCGATCACCCCGACAACCCGCAAGGCACTGAAGTTCAAGTGGGATGGCCCCGGCGTCAACTCCCGCGCGAAAGACAAACGCGGCTACGTGTTCGCGAAGTCAGTGAAGGGCATGAAGCCCGACCCGTTCCTAGCCGACGCCATCGAGTCGGTCATGGGCATCGTCCGTAAACGAGTCAAGTAGGAGACCAGATGACCACCGCCAAGGCCCCCGCGAAGAAGACCACCGCCAAGCGCGCACCGGCGAAGAAGGCTGCCCCGCCCGCCGCGCCGGCCGGGCTCGACGAGTTCAAGCCGAGCCCCGACCCGCGACTTGATGTGGACGTGCCCGCCGATCTGCAGTTCACGTCGACGACCGGCCGCCAGCGTGACCCGGAGAAGTTCGCGGTCACCATCGATGGGAACGTGCACTACGTCTACCAGCCGTCTGACGCGCTGCTGGTCCTCGTCGGCGCGAACCTGTCGTCGGGTGAGGCGTCCCCGGCCGACAAGGTCAAGACGCTCCTGAACCTGGTGAATCAGTGCGTCGACTCGGCCGGCGTGCAGGCCATCCGTGCCCGAATGTTCGACGCCCGCAACGACTTCGATGATCAGCTCCTCGGGAACATCGCGGCCGCGATCTTCGACCGTTGGGCGCCGGAAGCCGTCGACCGCGACGCGATCACCGGACCCGGGCCGAACCGAGCTGCCCGCCGCCAGAACGCCCGATAGGTGCTCGGCGCGCCCTGGACCCGCACACCCGCACACTGGGCCCTCAACGGGCGCGCACTGCGGGTCCAGGTGCCGTCCACCATCGACCTTGCGCGCGCCATCACCCGCACCGACTCGGAAGGCGCTGGACTGTGGTGCACCACCGTTTGTACCCACCCCGCCGATCAACCCGCCCTGTTCGAGCAGATCATCGCCCGCCACACCCCGGTCACGCTGGCGGACCTCGACAAGGCCGCCGACACCCTCGTGCAGCGGGTCACCGGATGGAAGCGGTGGGAAGCGGCGCACGTGTGGTCCTACACCCTCGGCGGGTGGCCCACCATCGACGGTGACCTCATGGGCCGCGGCGTCGACCTCACCACGCTGCCGGCCGGGCGGGCCACGAACACCGCCTACGCGTGGTGGCAGCAGCGACTCGGGAACGACGAGCAGGCGTGGAAGAAGTTTGTGCGCGACATGGAACGCACACCGACGCGGATCATCGAGGCCGAAGCCGCGAAACCACTCGACCCGGCCCTGTACGGACTGGTGAACGCGCGGCCCTCCCGCTCCCAGCCCGATCCCTCAGCGTCCACGATCCCCAAGCCCGACCAGATACCCTGACACCAACAGAAGTTGCGCTGCTGGCGGTTGGGCCGAGTGCTGTAGTCCTCAGGAGGGCTCAGCATGACGGCACCGTGGGCCACCGCGCACGTCGAAGCCGACCTCGACTGGGGCGACCTCGACCAGGAACTCATCCAACGGTTGAAGCGGTCCACCGAGGTCGCGTCCCGGGCAGCGCAACGAAACTTCGACAAGCTCGCTGCTGGCGCCGCGAAGTCGTTCGACCGGATCGAGTCGGCGTACGACCGGCAGATGTCACAGATGGAACGCCGCAGCGCGCGGGCAGCGACGACCGTCAACAAGAACCTCGACCGGATCGACCGGAACGTGCGCGTCGATGTCGAGATCGATTCCGACGGTGCGGCCCGCGACCTCAAACGGACCACCACCGCACTAAAAGCGCAGGCCCACGCGAACCCGGTCACCATCCAAACGCGTGTCGACAACAAGCCGCTGACCGCGATGAGCCGCACCCTCAAAAGCCTCGGGTCGTCGATCCTCGGCCCGATGGCGATGATCGGGAAACTCGCCGCGATCGGCGGCGTCGCAGCCCTCGCAGTCGGCGCGCTCGTACCCATCGTCGGCGCGCTCGGCGTCGGCCTCGCAGCCGTTGGCGCCGCGGCCGCCGGTGGTGCTGTGGCCGGTGTCGCCGCGCTCGGCGTGGCCGCAGTGACCGCGAAAGTCGCGTTCAACGGGATGGGCACCGCGTTCAGCGCCGCCATGGACCCCGCGAAGGCCGACGAGTTCGCCGCAGCGATGGAGAAGCTCACCCCCGCGGCGCAAGCGGTGGTGCGCGCAGTCGCCGGCATGAAAGCCGAGTGGGAACGCCTCGGTGTCTCCCAGGCGGTACAGGAGTCGTTCTTCGCCGGACTCGGCCCGAAGATCGCTGCCCTGACCCGCTTCGTGCAACCACTGAAAGACGCGTTGCTGTCGGTCGCTGACGGCTTCAACGACGGCGCGAACGGTGCGCTGCGCATGATCAACACCGCCCGCGGTACCGCCATGGTCAACACACTCCTCGGCGAATCCGGGCGGATGGGCGGCAACCTGGCGGCCGCGTTCGCTGCCATCGTCCCCGGGCTCGCGGCGATCGGCGCGTCGGCGACGTCCGTGTTCGCGCCGATGACCGACCACCTCGGCCAGTCCGCCCGCAACCTGTCCGACTTCCTCATGCGCGCCCAAGAGTCCGGGCAGATGAACGACTTCTTCGAGCGCATGATCGGACTTGCCTCGCAGGTCGGGAACATCCTCGGTGAACTCGGCGGCATCATCGGCGGCGTTTTCCGGGCCGCTGGCGCCGCGGACGCAGGCAGCATGTTCGGTGGCTGGCTGACCGCGCTCGAACAGGTCCACGGTTGGGTCGACTCCTTCGCAGGGCAGAACGCGCTCACCACGTTCTTCCAGTCCGCGCAGACCGCGGTCGGCGCTATCGTGCCCGTGTTCCTGCAGATTGCTCAGGTCATCGGCACCACCGTCGCACCGATCATCGCTGACCTCGCCGCGAAACTCGGGCCCGTCCTGGTGCCGGTGATCGCGGCCATCGGTGAAGGCATCGCCGGGCTGGCCCCGATGATCGGCATGTTCGCGAGCGTCCTCGCTCAGGTCCTGCAGTGGGTGACGCCACTGATCCCACTGCTGATTCAGATGGCCCCGTCGCTGCTGGTCATGGTCGGCGCGTTCATGGCGTTCTCGAAGGTCATCAAGGTCGTGAACATGGTCCGCTCGGCATGGATGCTGCTGCAGATGGCGTTCGCGATGTCCCCGATGGGCATGATCATCGTCGCCGTCATCGCGGTCGTCGCCGCCCTGGCCCTGTTCTTCACGAAAACCGAAGCTGGCCGCAAGATCTTCGAGACGGTGTGGAACGCGATCAAGGCCGTCATCGGCGCAGTCTGGGGATGGCTACAGACGAACGTGTTCCCGCCGCTGCAGGCCGCGTTCCAGATGATCGGCCAAGTCGTCATGTGGCTGTGGCAGAACGTCATGATGCCCGCCTGGAACGGCATCAAGGCCGTCATCGGGATCTGGTGGGCCGCGGTACAGATCTACTTCTCGGTCCTGATGACCGTGATCCGCGCGATCGGCGCCGTCGTGATGTGGCTGTGGAACAACGTCATGATGCCGGCGTGGAATGGCATCAAGGCGGTAATCGGTGTCGTCGTCGCCATCGTGCAGGGCTACATCAACGCGTGGATGGCTGTGTTTCGGGCTGTCGGCGCGGTCGTCATGTGGCTGTGGAACAACATCATCGTGCCCGCATGGGACGGGATCAAGAACGCCATCTCGAAGGCCGTCGACATCATCGGCGGCGTCATCGACCGCGTGAAGGCATTCTTCCAGGGCGCCGCCGACAAGGCTGGCGAGGTCAAGGACTGGATCGTCGAGAAGTTCAACGCCGTCATCGACTTCTTCCGGGAACTGCCCGGGAAGATCGGCCAGTTCGCGGACGCCATCTTCGAACCAATCCGGTCCGCAGCGAAGACCGTGTTCAACGGGATCGCGAACCTCTGGAACAACACCGTCGGCCAGCTGTCCTTCAAGGCCCCGGACTGGGTGCCAGGTATCGGCGGCAAGGGCTTCTCGGTCCCGAAGATCCCACTTATGCGGACTGGCGGTTTGGTCCGTGGCCTCATCCGCGGGCCTGGCACGGGCACCTCTGACAGCGTCCTCGGGGTCGGCGCCGACGGCATGCCGACCGCGCGCGTGTCGGCTGGCGAGTTCGTCATGAACGCGCGCTCGACGCGCGCATTCCTGCCTCTCCTGCGGTACCTGAACCGGATCCGCGGGGCCGCAAGTATCCGTGGCCTCGCGGGTGGCGGCGTCGCGGGCGAGCCCTACGGGCTCCCCGCCGGCACCAACATTCCGTACGGCGGCACCGGGTTCCCGGAGTGGGTATACGAACTCGGGCGCCGCTTCAATGTGAAGCCTTCGACGTACGCCGGGCACCAGGAGGGCAGCGGCCAAAACCGCGGCATCGACTGGTCGGGCAGCGTCGGCGACATGCAGAAGTTCGCCGAGTACCTGCTGTCGAACGCTGGTGACCTGGAGCAGGTGATCTGGTCGAACCCGGAGACCGGCGACAAGATCGGTGTCGCGGACGGGAAGCGTGTCGGGCCGGGCACCGACCAGCCGGGCTACTACTCGGCCGACTGGGGCGGCCACCAAGACCACGTGCATACCCGCCAGTCGAAGGGCATTGGCGTCGACACGTCCAGCAGCTCGAAGGGTATCGACACCACGGGCAGCACGTCGTCGCTGGGCAGCAGCAGCGGCGGAACCCCGATCGGGTCGGGTATCGGCACCAGCGGTAGTGGCAGCAGCGGATCGTCGTCGTGGGGTAACTCGGGCGGCGGATCGAAGGCCAACTCGGCGGCCGACGCGAAGCGCGCTGGACTCACCCCGGTGTGGGTGGAGAACTGGCCGGCGTCGATCGGCGGCGGCGGGTCATCGTCGTCGTCGAGTCTGTCGACTGGCGGTGACAGTGGCGGCACGCTCGCCACCGGTTCCACGCCGTCGAGCTCGGCGAACCTCCGGAAGGGTGCCACGAAGGAGCAGATGGTCGCCGAGGTCGTCCGGGTCGGGCGTGAGAAGAACATGTCGGACGACGACATCGAGTCGGCCGTCGCGACCATGCTCGCCGAATCGGGCGGCAAGAACTACGCGAACTCCAATGTGCCCGAGAGCCTGCAGCGCGATCACGATGCCGTCGGGTCCGATCACAAGAGCGTCGGTGTCATGCAGCAGCAGGTCGGTATGGGCTGGGGCGACGTCGACGAGCTGATGGACCCGACGTACGCGATCGGGAAGTACTACGAACGCCTCGGCGAGGTGCAGGGACGCGAGCAGATGTCGGTCGCGCAGCGCGCACAGGCGGTGCAGCGCAGTGGCTTCGCAGACGGCTCGAACTACGCGGCCAAGCAGGCCGAGGCCCGCGACCTGATCGCCAAGGCCGGGAAGGTACCGGTCACCCCGGCCGGGAACGTACCCGTCGAGGTGACCAACCCGGACGACCTGGGGACCACCCCGGGCAGCCCCGGGGCCCCTGCGCCGGCGGGCGACCCTACTCAGGCGGCCGCCGACCTACCGGACCTGTCGGGGTCCCCGTCCCAGATCGGCGGGAACCTGGCCGTCTGGGGCACCAAGCCCGGGTTTGACGACTTCCTGGCGCAGCACCCCGAACTCGGCGACGACGCCATGCGGTCGCGACTGTCGGACGGGCTTATGGGATCGCTGAACAAGGCCGTGTCTGGGCAGGTAGGGGCCGGACTGAACATGTTCGGCCTCGACTTCGAGCCGACGTGGCTCGCGACGGCGAACCAGTACATGAGTGACAACCCGAGCGGCGACGACAAGGACACCAAGCTCCTCGCCGACGCTATCCGCGACCTCGCGGTGCGGCCCATCCAGATCATCGTCGAGGGCGGCGGCGACGCCCGCGCCATCGCCCATGAGGTCCAGTCCAAGATCGACGCCGACCGTAAGCGGGCCATGCGGAGGTACATCCAAACATGAACTGCGACAACACCATTCCGCCTCGCTCGAACATCCGCATCATCGGATGCGACGGGGGCCAGGTCTGGCATGTGCACGGTGACCATGCCGGCGAGGAGGGCGTCACCCTCGTCGAGGGCGGGTTCGGGGAACTCATCGAGTCGAAGATCCGCACCTTGGAGCGGGTGCCGGTGCGGATGGATGGCGCGATCCTGCGGGCGGTGAAGACCGAAACTCTGACGTTCACCATCGAGTTATCCGTGCATGAGCAGTGGCGGAACGGCGCGTTCGGCGAAATTGACGGCGCACTCCGTGAAGCCTTCAGCTTCGAGCTGGACCTCTGGTACCCGGAGTCGACGCTGGCACGCATCGAGTGGACGACGAGCGACGACGGGCCGCGTTGGCTGGACGTCGTGCTCTCCTCGTCGAGCTACGAGCTGACGATCGACCCACATCGTCGCGGCTGGTGGATCTGGAAGGTCACGCTGAAAGCCTATGACCCGTACTGGACGGCGGCGCCGGTACCGGTGCCGCTGGTCTTCACCGAGCCGGGCGTGAAGCCGATCCGCATCTCCAATCCGACGGGTGTACCTATGCACCACCTCTGGTCGGGGACGGTCGCGCAGTGGCGGCTCCCCGACAACTCGTGGCAGGGCCGCCCCTGGCACCGGGCGCCGGGTGGCCGTCATCCGGACCGAAAGATTCTGTACCCGGCCCTCACCACCGCCAATGGTGGGCTGGTCGTCAACTACGCCCCGGGCGAGCTGAAGGTCCGCGACAAGCACGACACGAACCTGATCGCGACCATGCCTACCCCCGGCGACTACCCGCAGCACTTCCTGCCGCCATTCACGCAGGAGCAGACGGTCTACGTCGAAGCGGTATCGGTGCCTCCTGGTGGCGCCGCGATCAAGCTCATCCAGCCACGCCGCTACCGGCGTCCATGGGGAAGGGTCTAAAGCACATGGGTCTGTTTGCCACCGCAGAGGCGAAAGAAGCCTTAGCGATCCGGTCCCGCCAGGTCGCTGACCTGCACGTGGCCGAACGCGTGCAGCCGCGCATGTTCGGTGTGATGTCCATGGCGCCGGAGGACCTTCTCGCCGAGTGCGACGCGATCCTCGCTGCCACCGAAACCACGCGCCGCGCTGAACGCGACGCGCGCCGCGAAACACCCGTCATGCGGCTGTGGACCTCCGGGTGGGCGATGACCCACGTCATCGACAACGAACTGGCCTACAGCTTCGAGTGGGTCGAAAACGACACCGGCATGGGGTCGACGACCCATTTCGCCGAGTCAGAGGAAGCCCGCTGGCTCGTCGACATCTGGGGCCGAGTCAAACGCGGCGAAGGCGAAGCACCGTTCATCTCGGCCGACTACGTCGGTGCCCGCTGGTGCGGCGTCCTCGACGACGTGCACATCCAGGAGACCAGCGACGGCGACCAAATCGTCGTCGCCACGTGGTGTCACGACTACGAGAAGCTGAAGTGGATCTACTGCTGGCCGACGCCATTTTTGCCAGCGTTCATCCAGATGAAGGCGTGGGTACTCCTCGGCCCGACTGACTGGTGCTCCCTCACCACCCTGTTCCTCAACCTGCTGCGTGAGAACACGTCGATCCTGACGTTGCCGGACGACCCGCTGGACATCAATCAGTGGCGCGACGACTGGGACATCGGGTCGTGGAACATGGTCGTCAACCCGCAGTCGTACGTGAAGTCGGCCCTGGGGGGCGCGCTGTGGTCCCTGCCGATCATCCGCATGAAGACCTGGCACGAAGCGTTCGCGGCGTCCCTGGCCGACGCCGAACTGTCGGTACAGCTCGACCGCTGGTTCGAGGGCGATGACGAACCGTGGCCGGGCGCGAACCTGCGCCACGGGACGCTCGTGGTGTCGATCGTCGACAAGTCCGGCCGCTACCACGGGGGCACCTCGGAAGAGGGCAACCTGTTCACCGGGCTCGCGCACACGGTGCAGGACTTCGCCTCTGACTTCCTCGACACGTTCGCGGTGTCGGTGTCGGGCATGCCCATGCCGACCGAGTACCTGCAGATCGGCGTCAAGTCCACGCACCGGTCGATGCCGTACGTCATCCTGCAGCCAGGGATCACCCCCGGTGTGACATCCGCCGACTTCGGGATCAGGCCGGCCAGGGGCGTGCAGATCCTGACCGGCGGCCAATCCATGCCGGGCGTCAACGAGGCGATTTCGGCGATCATCCAGGCCATCGGCGACATCGTCGGCGACAACCTGACGATCGCCGGGTACGGCGTCGGGTCCATCGGCGGCGCGATCGACACCCTCCTGAAACCGATCTACGAGCACACGATCCTGGCGTGGACGGCCACGAAGAGCTTCAAGCGGGGCCAGAACGCCGGCTGGGACCGGCTGTTCGAGTTCTTCCAGGATGGCGCCGATCAGGCGTACACGCTGGCCTCGCTCATGGCGATCCGCACCGGACTGTGGGTGACGCGCCGCCGCTTCACCCATCAGGTCAAGATCATCGACTCGTGCCCATGGATGCTCGGCGACAACGGTCTCGGCCACATGTGGCTGTCGGACCGGATCGGCACCACCGAGCCCGGGGACACCTCGGGCCGGGTGTGGCTGGACCGCATCGTGAAGGTCACCCTGTCGGCGGATGAGACCACGTGGCACCCGGAGTGGGACATCGTGATCGGCGGCGA